>JAZKDH010000031.1:17037-18364 GCA_040387665.1 Pseudomonadota bacterium
GATCCCAGTTGCGGTCGCGGTTCCAGTTCCCGTTCCGATCGCGGTCCCAATTGCGGTCCCGGTCGCGGTCGCGTTGCCAATTGCCGTTGTTGTCGCCGCGGCGATCCCAGTTCTGGCCGGTCCAGCGCTGGCCGTCCCAACCCTGAGTGGGACGGTTGCGATCGGTGGTACGCTGACGGTCGCCGTCGCGCTGCCAGCCGTCGGGCCGGGCCTGGTTGACCGAGCGGTCCACCCGGGTCGCCGGGCTGTATTCGCGGTTGCGCGCCGGGTTCGAATAGGCCGGGTTGCGCTGCTGCCACGTGTTCCGGGCCGGTGCGGCCGGCTGGGCCCGCCACGCTGGCGCCGGCTGGCTCACGCTGCCCGCGCCGCCCCAACTGCGTGCACTGCGCTCGGCATTGGGAGCACGCCGTTCGGTCCTGTGTTCGCGTTGATCGACGCGCTGCTGAGACCGCTCGGCGCCGTTGCGGCCGCCCCAGTCACGGGCCTGCGCGCCTCGCTGCTGACCCCAGCCGCTTCGCTCCTGCCCACTGCCCCGATGCTCTGCGCCGCGATGCCCTGCACCGCCGCGGCCGTGCTCACCGTCGCCTGGCGCAGCCCATGCAGTCGTAGGCGCGGTCGCCAGTGCGACAGTCGCCGCAAGCGCGGAAACACCGCTTGCCTTTATGAGTTTCCTGAGGGCAACCATGGCCACTCTCTCCATTTCCTCGCGCCGTACCATCGCCGGCGACCTTGGAAACGGGTTTACCCCAGGCGCGCTGTCGCGTTTCTGAACCGCATACCCGGTCTGCCGTTCAGGTTCAGCGATAGTTTGATGAAGGGTCGGGCGGTCGGGCTGGCCTTCCTCGCCCGCCCTGTCAGCGCGTCAGCTTCTTGTAGGCCAGCGCGGTCGGCCGGTCGGCGGCGTCGCCCAGGCGGCGGCGCTTGTCTTCCTCATAGGCGGCGAAATTGCCTTCGAACCATTCGACGTGGCTGTTGCCCTCGAACGCCAAGATGTGAGTCGCCAGACGATCGAGGAAGAAGCGGTCGTGGCTGATGACCACCGCGCAGCCGGCAAAGTTTTCGATCGCGTCTTCCAGCGCGCCCAAAGTTTCCACGTCGAGATCGTTGGTCGGTTCGTCGAGCAGCAGCACGTTGCCGCCGGCCTTCAGCATCTTCGCCATATGAACGCGGTTGCGCTCGCCGCCCGAAAGCTTGCCGACGTTCTTCTGCTGGTCCGGCCCTTTGAAGTTGAACGCCCCGACATAGGCACGGGTCGACATTTCCTGTTTGTTGACGGTCATGTAGTCGAGCCCGTCGGAGATTTCCTGCCAGACGTTGTTCTTGGGGT
>JAZKDH010000032.1:0-73972 GCA_040387665.1 Pseudomonadota bacterium
CCTCAACCTCGCCGCCACACGCCTATGGCTGAAGCCTTTTGTCAACACGGCCTAGGTACTAACACGCGGAGTCGAAATTGGTCATGACGCGGAATCTTGGCGAATTCGACTACGGGATGATTCGGCGTACTGTGGAGTGGTCAGCAGAAGGCGATTTCCACGAAGTTCTGGAAGAAGCCAATAACCAACTCGCGGTCGCGCGTTTCCGGCGCTTCTGTAACGAACATCCGGATCGCACCCTTATGCTGAGTGCCTTCGATCGTTTGTCGACCGTCCGTGGAGCACGGTTCGCAACTGCGCCGGAATGCATTCAACTATTATCAACAAGCGAGAAAGCGCACACTATTCTCGCCGCGCTCGCGTACGAAGCAACGTCGCAACGAACAGAACTCCGTCCGGAGGATATTGGGCTTTGGTCGATTACGGGCGCGGCATGGATCGAAGACGAGGACGGAGTGCTTCGCATGCGCGCGGCCCCCATCCTGTCAAACGGTGTTCCCGTGGATTTCGAGAGTCCTTGGACCCGTACGGCAATGAACGAGATTTCTGGAGACGATCTCCCGTTTGGTCCTTCCGACCAACGCCAGATCTTCAGCAAAATTGAAGCAGCTATCGGTCTAATCGATCAATTCAGTCGGGAGGCGGCGGCGCTAGTCGCGCGCTATTGTAATGTGATCGTGATCCGTCGCGACAGCTTGCCGAGCAATTTCACTTCTGCCACAACACGGAGCGCACCCGGCCGGATCGTGCTGCGCAATCCTCATGCGCTTGGCGCCAACATTCACGCGCTCGCCGATGGTCTCGTCCACGAAGCAATTCATGCCATGATCGATCGGCTCGAGCAGTTTTTTCCCCTAGTGCCTGCTGGTTTAGAACGCGTCCGCTGCCGTTCACCTTGGACAGGCCGCGACTTAGATCTGCGCACCTATCTTCACGCTTGCTTCATTTGGTATGGACTATGGAAGCTCTGGCTCGGCGACCCAGGGCCTTCGCAACCAAAGTCGAACTTCTATGCGTCACGCGCACTGGGCGGTTTCATTGGTCAGAGTATCTTAGTTCCACTCGGTCTCGAGCGTGCTCGGCTCGCGCCGTCCTTGATACGCACGTTGGATGCGATGCAGGAGGATATCGCTCGGGATATCGCGTAAACTTTAACCCCGGCGGTATTCAAGTAAGTTGCATCTCGAAGTAGATTGCACGCTGTCCACGCTCTTCGCATCGGTTGGTGATCATGAAACCGAATGCAAGATTGAGCGACACCATCGCCTCATAACGGACAAGACTTCGTGTCCACACGCGCATATATCCCTGTTCGGCGCACCAGCGGTGCTGGGCCGTCATTAAGTCAGTCGCAATGCCTTTTCGACGATGCGCCGGCTCGACTCCGCCTAACCAGCTGTAGAACACCTCGTCGCCTGACGGGTAGCCAAGCTTGAATCCGACCAAGGCGTCTCCTCGATAGGCCAACCACGCTACCAAGCCGTCACGCGTCGCCAATCGATTGGGGAGTTCGGTCCACGTGTGATCATCAAAACTCGTCCCGTAGAGGCTTACGACCGCGGCGATCGTACTCTGCGTTAATGGCGCCTCCAATTCGATCACAGTCGAGACTGCCGTCGGCCTCATGCGAATTCCGGAAAGTCGTCCGTCATTAGGCGGCGTTGCAATATTTCAATCGCATCGAGCAAGTCAGGTGCACAAGTCGAGCGCCAAGACACCATGTCGATTAGGCTCGATTTATAGAAGCCTTCACGCGCAATCGCAGCTTGGCGGTGGGCCGCTTGGCCAAACCAGGCTTGGACTTCGGTGATAGTCCAGAACTGATAGAGGCCGAACCAAACGAAGCAGGCTTGCATGAATTGGCGAGGCGTCAGCATCGCTCCAGTCCACGGCGAAATAGCCGAATGGCCATTGCCTTCGAACACGTCGAGATCGTCGACCCATGCGACATGGCGCTCCATCATATAAAGCATCGAGTGAATGGCCTCATGGACGAGAGCATCTGCGACGATTGCATCGTCAACGAAGGCCGCTGACACGTTGACCAAGCAGGTCCGCCCAACAAATTGACCGCTCGAACCCGACGTAAAGCGCGTCGGCTCGCTCCGATTGTTGCGTATGACCAGTGCCTTGGTGAAGAAGGCAACAAACCATGCGACGTGCGGCGCTCTGTCGCCGATTCCGTTCAAGATGTGCTCGATGCGATTTAGATGTTTCACCTCATCCGCATCGCTGTAAAGATCAATAGCCCGAGTTCTGAGCAACTCGTCCAATTCGGCGTCGGACAATTGGGGGTGGTCATCGCCAAGGCTGATCGCCAGTGCGTGTCTGCTCCTGAAATCCACCGGGATCGCTGCCGTGCCAATCGTTAGGAGAGGGGTCTGCCTAATTGGAAATGGACCAGTCGTAGGCCCATATGGAAGAGTGAAGATGTCACCGCTCGCGGACAATAGCGGCGCCGAGGTCGTTACCCGCATCGCCTGATCGCGCCAATTTTCCGCGTCGAGACAACGTACCAGATGGTCGAGAAAACGAGTCGGAGCGTTACGCTGGTAGAAGCAGGCGAAGGATGTGGAAGGGGCAGAAAGGATTCGTTGCATGGCTGCGTCGTTGATCGCATCCCAGCGTTCGATGATCGCCTTTGCTTGCGGATCGCTACGTAGCGCATTCGCGAACGCTGCGCCGAAGGCTTCTGCAACGAGACTTTCATAGCTAGTGCTGAGCGCCGTTAAATCCTCTGCGGACCTGGGGCTCCAGCGCAACCATTCTGTAGCAAGGGTCATATCGAATTTCATGTTTGCACTTGGACACCTGCCATCGATCGCAGCGCTTCGGCGCGCATCGCTGTCTCGTCGTGATCTACGCCCAGAATTTCGCGGACAATTGCGAACAGGCGCTGAATATCGGCGCACCAGACTGACGGATTGTCGAAGCGCTGGGTAACGGGAATCGATGGATTTGGACGGTATCGATGGGGCAGGTATCCGCCGGCACAGGTCGCGACCTCAGCGCATAGCCCACAGGCAACTGGAGTCGGGATATCGCCGCGGAATGCCAGTGAAGCAAGCGCCTCACCATCGCCAAAGTCGGCGAGCGAATGATCGAAAACGGAGAGGCCAGATGAGGAAGCACCGTCATAACACAGGCGTAGGACATCAAGACCCTCAATCGCGCCGTCGGCTTCGATAAAGATATAGGGCATTGCACCACCGCCGAATGTGTCTTGATCCGATCGCCCACCCATTACGATCTTCGCTATTTGGTCGAAGATGCGAACCTTCGGTCCCCTTAAAGCGTTGCTCGCCCAAAGATCCGCGATCGGCGCCAAGAAGTCCGCGACTGGTGTCGGGCCATGAACCGCGCACAACGTCGAATGCTCCTCCCAACTTACATCAGGGAATAGATAATCGATCGAATCGAAGCCCATCGAGGCGATCGCTTCATGTACGCGGAGAGGATCGCGTTCGCCCGAAGGAATGACACAAAGTGCCGCGGACGGAACGCCTGCGTCGCACAGCGCACGTACGCCGCGCACTACACTGGCATGGCTTCCCTTTTGGCGATGGTCGATGCGATGCCGGTCGTGAATATCCTCTGGTCCATCGATGCTTACGCCGACATTGACTCGATATTGACGTAAAGTCTCGGCCCAAGCCTCATCGATGAGCGTACCATTCGTCTGGATGGTCAGCCGTGCTTCGACCGGCGCCAAAATCGCGTGCGCAGTTTCGCACATCGCGGCAAAGCGTTTAGGCCCTAGTAGACATGGTTCGCCCCCGTGAAACGTCAACCGGACGAAAGGGCGCCCGTGATGCACCGCATAATCGCGGATCCGGCGAAGGGCTGCATCAAAAACAGGTTGAAGCATGAATTTCGGACGCGTCCGCCAAGACGTGTCCGACTTATGATAGACATAGCAATAGTCGCAATTCCAGTTACACCTGGATGCGACTTTCAGGACAAAAGAACGCGCAATACTTCTGCGCTGAATCTCGATCCGCCCCTGCGATTGCACGCTACGTTCAGGCTTAGGACGCGGCGGACATCATTCGGCTAGCGAAAGCGCGCTTCGCCGCTTCTGCAACTTCGATAGTCGGGTTGAAATCCTCTTCAGCGCCAGAGCGACTGAAGTCATGGCCGGATTTGCTGTGCACCGAACCACGACTGCGGGAGAATGCACCGCTTTCCACGTCGCCTTGCACGAAGGCAGAAACGGCAAGGTCGGTCTCAAGACGAACACGCAGCGCTTCGTTGATCATCGCGCGAGCACTAAGGTTTGCCGTTTCCATAAAACCCCCTTCGTGAGATTCTGAAAATTGCCATACTTTTGTCCTTCGAACAAGGGCGAATTGCACTAGCTGTCCCTCCGGCGGTCAGTGCGGTAACCTCAGGTCGGTTGCTCAGGTATTTATCGGCACTGCAGCCCGTGTCGCCTACAAGAACCCACGCTTCAGGAACGCCAGCAACAAGGTGAATAGCAAAATCCGGCACTCAGTTTTCGGATGAAGCCGTAAGCGACCCCTTCCCTCGCGCCTATGCAGCAACGACCGCGCTGTATTCTCGTGGGGGGCCGAGCCTTCGCATGCGGCCAACCTTGGGTGTTCAAAGACATCACGCGCGCCCTAGCCAGGAATGGCAGAAAAGTCCCAGACGTCGCCATTCATCGAAGCATGGCAAGAGGCAAATGAGCGGTAGGTTTTGGAAACTGAAAATTTGAACCGAACGACGGGGCTGGCTTCGTGTCCTGACAGGTAGCTTTTTGCTGAGAAACATCGCGAAGCTGCCATCGAGGTAGCCATTCGAATTTTGCCACGCAGCCTAGTCTCCGGAAGCCTTTACTGACGGCCCCGTTGTGACAATGCTAGAGTGCGGCAGCGATTCAGGTTATCCGGTGCCACTCTGCGCCACGGTCTCCTCAGTTCGCTCCCAGCATTACAACTCCGACCGCGATGGCCAGGATGCCGCCGTATTGCATCGCGGTGATTGGCTGTTTGTAGACGACCAGCCCGATCAGGGTCAGGCACAGGATGCCGACGCCCGACCAGATCGCATAGGCAACGCCGAGCGGGATTGTGCGGAGCGCCCGCGCGAGACAGATGAAGGCGATGGCATAGCCGACCAGCGCGGCGACCGCTGGCAGCGGCCGGGCCATTCCGTCGCTCTCCTTCAAGGCGGAGGTGGCGGCGATCTCGCACACGATCGCTATGGCGAGATATACCCAGCCAGCAGTCACCGGCGCTTGGCCATGCCCGACGTGGCGGAGGCAGGCGTCACAAGCGTTCGAACACCAGTTCCTTGTACGGCTGGAACTGGCTGGCGTGGGCGCGGGCGAATTCGAAATAGTTGCGGTTCCAGCAGAACTCGCACCAGCCGGTACCCTGTTCCCCCTCGATCTGGACGGTGATGCCGGCTTCCTTGAGCACGATGTTCGGGTCGGTCTCGAAGTTGAACTTGGCGTAGGTCTGGCAAGTCACCAGGGTGCTGCGGCCCATGTCGTCATCAAGAATGGCATTGATCGCGGTGTGGTGCATGTCGTCGTCGAACAGGTATTCGTGCCGCACCCCGGTAACCTGCGCCATCGCACCGTCCTTGAACACGAAACCGCGGAAGTGGCGCGCGCCGAACGACTGCATTTCGAAGAAATGGATCGCCGCGTTCGCGGTGGTGGCATGGAACCACTTGTAATGCTGGTTGAGGCCCCAGATGCGGTGGCCCCAGGCGTGGTCGCGCTGACCGAGCACGTCCAGCTCGTACGGCTTGCCGTCGATCACCATGGTCCCCGTGATCCGGCCGTGCTGTTCGGTGCGGTCATCGGCGTAGTAGGGCGGGCAACCTTCGGGGTGGGCGCTGAACGGAAACACTGGATGCATTGCGGTAAAGCGGCATTCGATCTGCACGCGCGTGCCGCGGAAGGTGTAGTCGGCGCTGAGGTGCGGTTCGACGATGCGATAGGTCAGCCCGTCCACCTGCCAGTCATGAAAATCCATGTCGGCCGGCACGGCAACTTCCTCGAACCGCTCTTGGATCGGGTCGCCAACCCCGGGCCCGAACAGGCAGATCGCGGCGCTGGCGGTGCCGTTGGCGTTGATCCACGGGTAGATGAAGCCGGCAATGCCCTGTTCGGGCAGTTGCAGCATCAAGGCAATCGCCTCGCGCGCGTGCGCCTCGGGCCGGAGCTTGTGCCGGTTGTCGTGTTCGGCGGCGAAGGCCGGAATGGTCGAGCGGATCTGTTCGAACGGCACTTTGGCTTACCCCCGGGTGTGGTTGGTTGGCATGTTGGCAAGGCGTGACAGCCGCTTTGACAGCGTGGTCACCCCGATTACGTCGGTCACGTTGCTGAAGCCCACGCGGTCTTTCATCGTCCAGCGGTAGAGCGTCTGGAACGAGATGAAGCTGGTGTAGGCGGTGTGCCACGGCGCGGCGGCGATGGCGGAACCGACCAATTCCCACTGCCGTCCCTTGGCATCGGTGATCCGCACCACGCGGTGAACGCCAAGCATCCCCACGCTTTCGGCATCGACTGTGGCGGCGGTGATCGCGCATGATTCGCCGTCGACCACCGCGTAGCCAAAGCGGAACGTGGTATAGACCTGCTGCCCGCCCACCACATCGAGCGTGATGACCAGATGGAACGCCAGGTCGTCCCCGAAGGTCAGGTGCATCCACGACACGGGCGAGGAGTTCCATTCGGCCCGCGGGCCCCAGCTGCGATCGAGCCCATCGACGCACGACACCTGGAATTTGTGGCCATAGAGCTCAAGCTCGCCCTCGATCCTGCCGACCAGATCATAGTGGCCCTTGGTCCAGGCATCGCCCGCCCCGGTCGAGGCTTCCGCATCGCCGGCGAACGCCTCCAGCATCGGGTTCTGCGCGGGGTCCAGCGGATCGAACGGGTCCATGAGGCCGGTGAACTGCAGATCGAACCGGCACAATCCGTCGCGCCCGTCGTAGCGAAAGCGATAGTCCCGCGCTTCGTTGCTGCCCTTCACTGACAGACCGTTGGAAAGCGTGAAGTCGGCCATCGTCGGCGGGCATTTCACGTGCATCGGCGCGTCGGAATAATCGACGGTCCAGGCGTTGGCGTGCATCCCCTGATGAACATAGACCGACGACAGGCAGATGCCCGCGTTCGGCCGGCACAAGACATAGCAATTGCCGCTGATCCGCGCCTCCGGAACGGAAAAGATCACGAACAGCGTCTCGGCATGGTCGAAATCGGGCGAGTTGCCGTTATGGAAATTCAGGTCGTTTCCGGTGATCACGAGAGCTGCCCCTTTCTGTCAATGATGGTCCAGCGTCGGGGCGGTAATCACCACGCCGGCGGCGGGAGGTCCTCGGGCTTCAGCTCGAAGCCCAGCGGTACGCACCACTGGCGCGATTGCAGCATGATCGCCTCGCTCCGGTCGAGGATCAACCGCTCGAGCGCCTTGCGGCATGGCGCGGCCGAGCACGCATGCACCAGCTGCGCCAGCCGGTCGCGCAGATCGCTGCCCGCCGCCTCGTATGCGGGCAGGTCCGCTTCCGCATCCATCAACACGGCGGCCCCGGCTGCTGCCGATTCCAGCAGCGCCTCCGCCTGCTCCGGCAGGTCGGGACGCGCCAGCGTGGCGGCATCGCGGGCCAGATCGATGTACGACTGCAGCTCCATGCGATGGAATCGGCGTGCTTCGGGCAGCCGCGCCTTCACGAACGACAGCGTAGCGATCGACAGGTGCAGCTGTTCGACAACGTGCTTTTCCGCGCCCGCCAAAGCCGGTGCAACAACTTCGCCCAGCGCGCGCAGCGCAACCTGCAACTGAACATCGAAAGACCGGTTCATGCGGCTGCCTTGTCGAAAAAGTCGCGCAGGTCGGACAGGCTGACATAGCCGACGCCGACGACAAAGTTGACCAGAACGTCCTGGTGGGTGCCGGCGATCATCGACGCCCGGGCCGAGGCCGCCAGCGTCAGCACCACGATCAGATAGCGGTTGAAGACGCTGTAATAGCGGATGCGATCGGGATCGACCGTCAGGCCGGAGGCGCGCTCGTACGCGGCGTACAGCTCGTCCGCCGGCATCATGCCCGAGGCAAGCGGCGTAATGCCGTCCTCCGCGTAGTGCTGGAAGGTCGGCATGGCCGCATACGTCAGGTCCTGGTGGCGATCGCCCAGCGTGGCGCCTTCCCAGTCCAGCCAGGCGGTGATCCGGCCGGCCGGTTCATCGAACAGGAAGTTGCCGCTGCGATAGTCGCCGTGAACGATCGAGACATGGTCGAGCGGGGGAGCATTCTCGATCAGCCAGCGATAGACGATTTCCATCACCGGCTCTTCCTCGACCCGGTCTTCCTCCCAGATCCGGCGATAGGCGTTCACCTGCCGGATCACCGATGCGTTCGAACCGGCCTGCGGCCGCTCGAAATGATCCATCCCCGGCAGCGTGGTCACGTCCATCGTGTGAAGCCGCGCAAGCAGACCGACGAAATCGGGCGCAAGCCGCGCGCGCAGATCGGGGCCGTAATTCTGCCCCAGGCCCGAAACCTTGCCCGAATCGTACGTCGGCTTGGCCGATCCGGTCATGAAGCCATAGACCATCCCCGGATAGGGCAGGAACTGCGCTTCGCCATCGACCCAATAGGGCGTGGGGGCCGGAACGACCCCCTCAACCGCCTTCAGTACCTCGAATTCCCGGTGCCGGCTTGATTCGGTGACCGACGCGGCCGGTTCCATCCGCAGCACCAGCCGGTCGCATGCCTCGCCGGTGTTGTCCGGGCCGCGCCAGTGCAGGTCGAACACCACCTGCAGCTTCGACGCGCCGCCCGACAGCCAGCGCGCATCGGCGATCTTCACCGCATAGCCGACGTTCGCCTCGATCAGCGCCCTGGTTCCATCGACCAGCCGCTCGAGCGTCACGCCTTGGTAGCCCGGACCGTTGCGGCGGCGCATCTTGCCGGTGTGGACCGCGTCGATCGCCAGCTCAGTGGGATAGCGCGCGCGGATCCGCTCGATCACCGCCTCGGTCGGGTGCGCCCGCAGCGCATTGCCGACAATTTCGTACTCGCCTGCCAAGTCAGTGCTCACCGTCATGCGTAGAGGTCATCGGCCATGTGCTGCGACAGCGCATACTGCCCAACAAAATCCGCGATGTGCGAGTGGCCGACCATGTCCCCAGATTCCCAGCGAAGCAGGGTCTGGTAACCGCAGCTGGAAGGGTTGAAGTTGTACCATGGGCCGGCCGCGATGGTGGTGCCGCGCGCGGAGTGAACGTCCCCGCGGTCATCCTCGAACCGCACCTGCGCACTGGTCACCAGCAGGTCGGTCCGCTTGGCGGTCATTTCGGCGGCCAGCAGCGGGCGGCGCTCTCCGTCGACGAGCACATAGCCATACCGCAGCGCACCGTACTTCACGTCGCGGCCGTCGAACCCGTAGTCCAGCACCATGAACGCGCGCACCTTTTCGCCCAAGTCCACATGGATCCAGCTGGCGCCGTGATTGCCCCAGTCGTTGCGCGGGCCCCAGCTTTTATTGACGCCCTCGATGCAATCCACCGCATAAGTCTTGTCACGCAGGCGCAGCGTCCCTTTGACCCGGCCCTTGCCTTCCAGGTGGCCGTTGTTCCAGCCGCTGTACCCGGCCACCTTGCTGCCTCCCGCCTGCGGCACCTGATCGGGATCACGCGCATCGGTCGGCTCGCACACAGCTTCGTACGTGAACTCGAGCGAACAGACCCCGTCGCGCGATTCATAGCTCCACTCGTGGCGGCGCTCGTCGTGGGCTTTGAACGTCAGGCCGTTGGCGAGCGTAAAGTCAGAAAAATCCTCGGGGCAGCGCAGATGCATCTGCGAATCGTTGTGGTGGATTTGCCAGGGGTGGAAGCACATCCCCTGGTGGATCTCGATCGAGCTATGACACACGCCCAGGTTGGGACGGGTCAGCACGTAGATATTTCCGCTGATCGCAAATTCCGGCACCGAAAAAATCACGAACAGCGTTTCTGTCCATGTGTCGTCGCCCATGTCGCGGGTATGGAACTTGTAATCCTCGGCGGTGATCATCGATGCCTCTCCAGTCCCTTTTGGGCTCAAGTGCCGGGCCCGCTGCCGCGCCGGACAGCGGTGCAGTAGCACACGGATCGGATTTTGCAGCCCCATTTGCGCGCAAGACTCCAGCGGTTTGTCCCTCGGCAAACAGTCCCGGAGCCCAAGGAACAGGAATCGCGCTGGGCTGTTCCTTTGCCGCACGACCGCGTGGCTCAAGCCAATAAGGACACCTACATGACAAAGGCATCAGCGCTTTTCGATTCTCACGCGGAAGCGGAAAAAGCCGTTTCCGAACTGCGCGCCCTTGGCGTCAACGACAACGATCTTTCGATCATCGCGCATCACGGCGGAACCACCACTGCCCGTTCGGGTGATGGTGAAATCACCGACGAACATCATCGGAACGTCATCCGGGGAATTCTGGGCGGCGGCGCGCTGGGTGCCGGGCTCGGGATTGCGGCCCTGGCTATTCCCGGCGTCGGGCCGCTGGCCGCGGCCGGCGCGATCGCCGCTTCAGCCGTCCCCGAGGCGGTCGGTATCGGCGCAGCGATCGGCGCGATCGGCGGCAGCCTCAACGAAATCCTGACGAAGCACGGCGTCAGCAAAGAGGATGCCGATTACTACGGAAGCGGGATCAAGGAAGGCGGCGTGCTGGTAACGGTCGACGACGAGAGCATCGATTCCAGCCAGATCCGCGAAACGCTGTACCGCAACGGCGGCCATAACTCGGCCCAGTCCCGACTACAGCAATCCTGAACTTGCGCAGGGCCGGGGCGCAATTGCACCCGGCCCGCAGTTGCGGTTCCCCGGTGATTTCAGTCGGCCGGCTTGCTCTGCAGCTGGATGTAGTTCTGCAGCCCCATCCGCTCGATCATCTCGAACTGCGTCTCGAGCGTATCGACATGCTCTTCTTCGTTCTCCAGGATATTCGCCAGCAAATCGCGGCTGACGAAATCCCGCACCGCTTCGCAGTGGACGATCGCTTCCTTGAGCAGGGGTATCGCTTCGTTCTCCAGCGCGAGATCGGCCTTCAGAATTTCCTCAACCGTTTCGCCGATCTTCAGCCGGCCAAGCGCCTGGAAGTTGGGCAATCCGTCCAGGAACAGGATGCGTGCCGACAGCCGGTCAGCGTGCTTCATTTCGTCGATCGATTCCTCGCGCTCGAATTCCGCGAGTCGCTTGACCCCCCAATGGTCCAGCATGCGGTAGTGCAGCCAGTACTGGTTGACCGCAGTCAACTCGTTGAGAAGCGCCTTGTTCAGGAAATCGATAACCTGTGGATCGCCGCGCATTTCAATCTCCGCATTGGCGCAGAAGTATGCACTTCGGTCCGGATCAGCGCAAGCTATGCGGCAAGTTCGATTGCCGCGGCATCGACGCGCGCCGGGCACGGCAAAGGCCCGGGTGCCCCGCCGGCAAGCGCGGCTGCGCGTGCATCGAGCAGGATTTCCTCAGCATCGTCAAGGCATTTCCGGCACTGCGGGGTCTTGCCCAGCTGCCGGTATACGGCATCGGCCTCTCCGCAGCAGCGGGTGGCTGCATGCCGCAGATCGACTTCACGGATGCCATTGCAGATACAGACAAACACGTCCCGTCTCCGACAGTGAGGCCGTCACGATAGTGCGAGTCACTCGCAATAGCAACAGCAATGTACGGCGTTTCCGTTTTTGCGCGGTCGCGCGTCGGCGTCGTCCCGGCTGCCGCGGGTAAGCCGGGAAACAGGTGCGGGTCGCGTCGGGTGCGCGCGGAACAGCCTGGATCAAACACCGTTTCAGACGGACCCTTCGATCCCTAATAAAGCCCTTCCGGATGACGATGGCTCTACACCGATCCAGCAATGGGCAAGCGCCCGGCGAAATTTCGACGCTGCCGCTGCGCGTTCTTGAACACGCGGTCTATCGCGGACCGAACCTGTTCGCCAACCGTCCGATGATCCGCATCCAGATCGATCTGGGCACGCTGGAGGAATGGCCGACCAATCGCCTGCCGGGTTTCACCGACCGCCTGTTGGCGGCATTGCCGGGCCTGCTGGATCATGGATGCAGCTTCCGCCGGCCATTCGGGCTGGTAGAGCGGCTCCGCGAGGGCACGTGGCTCGGCCATGTGATCGAGCATGTCGCCCTTGAATTGCAGGCGCTGACGGGAGCCGGCACCACGCGCGGCAAGACCCGCTCGGTTTTCGGGCGCAAGGGCTGCTACAACATCCTGTTCGTGTACGAGGATGAGGGGTGCGGCGTCGCAGCCGGCTCGTTCGCCATCCAGTTGGTGGCCGCGCTGCTTCCCGAACACTTCAGGCGGGTGGAGGCGCTGGGACGGCTGCGGCAGCCGCTGCTCGCCGATCCGCTGGACATCCCCACCGTGCTTGCCCGACTCCGCGGCAGCTACGCCCGCCCCCCGCTTGGCCCAACCACGCGCGCGCTGGTCGATGCCGCCCGCAAGCGCAACATACCGGCGGTGCGGCTTGATCAGCACAGCCTGGTGCAGCTGGGCCAGGGCAGCCGTCAGAAACGCATCCGCGCAAGCATGACGGGGGCCACCTCGTTCGTCGGCGTGAACATCGCCGGCAACAAGCAGCTGACGCGCGACCTGCTGGCGCAGGCCAGCCTGCCGGTGCCGAAAGGGGGCGTGGTGCCGACCGAGGACGAGGCGCTTGCCCTGGCCCGCAGGCTCGGCTGGCCGGTCGTGGTGAAGCCGCTGGACGGAAACCACGGACGCGGCGTGACCATCGGGGTGGCCGACGAAACGATGCTGCGCGCGGCATTCAATGTTGCGCAGCGCCATTCGCGCAAGGTGATCGTCGAGCAGCAACTCGCCGGGCGGGATTTTCGTATCCTGGTCATCGCCGGACAGGTTGCGGCCGTTGCGGAGCGGCGACCGGCCCATGTGATCGGCGATGGCCAGTCATCGATCCGCGCGCTGGTGGGCCGCGAGAACCGCGATCCACGCCGGGGCACCGGTCATGCCAACGCGCTGACCCGGATCGTGTGCGATGCTGCCGTGCTGGCGGTCCTTGCCCGCGCCGGCATGGACCTGGATAGCGTTCCGGCGGCAGGGCAGGCGGTGTACCTGCGCGATACTGCCAACCTGTCCACCGGCGGGGCCGCAATCGACCGGACCGACGATATCCACCCCGCCAATGCCGCGGTCGCGGTGCAGGCGGCGGCAGTAACCGGGCTTGACGTGTGCGGGATCGATTTCCTGTCGCCAGACATCGCGCTGCCGGTAGCCTGCACGGGCGGCGGCATTGTCGAAGTGAACGCGGCCCCGGGCCTGCGGATGCATCTGGCCCCCAGCGAAGGCACCGCGCGCGACGTGGCGGCCCCGGTGATCGGCGCACTGTTTCCGCGCGGCGCACGCGCCCGCATTCCGATCCTTGCGGTTACCGGGACCAACGGGAAATCCACCACGGTGCGCATGGTCGGACGCATCCTGCGCTGCGCCGGCCTGAACGTCGGCATGACGACGACCACCGGGCTGTACCACAACGAGCATCTGATGAAGCGCAGCGACGCCAGCGGCCCGCGCAGCGCGCGTTCGGTCCTGGCCAACCCATGTGTCGATGTGGCGGTACTGGAAACCGCGCGCGGCGGAATCCTGCGCGAAGGACTGGGCTTTGACCGCTGCGATATCGGGGCCGTGCTCAACGTGACCGAGGATCACCTCGGATTGCTTGGAATCGACCGGCTAGAGCAACTTGCCGAGGTGAAGGGCGTGGTGGCACGGGCGGTCCATCGGCGCGGCGCGGCCGTGCTCAACGCCGACGATCCGCTGTGCCGACGGATCACGCGCTCGGTCCGTGGCCAAACGATCTGGTTTTCGCTTTGCGGCGGGGCCGAGCGGCCGGGGTTCATCGGCGATCACCTTGCCCGCGGCGGCACCGCCGTGGTCCTGGAACACGAAGCGATCGTGCTGCACCGGGCGGACGCACGAACCACTGTGACAACCGTAGCGCAGGTTCCGTCAACGCTGGCAGGGGCGGCGCGGTTCAATACCGCAAACGCACTCGCGGCCACGGCGATCTGCGTGGGCGCGGGCATCGCGCCCGAACGCATCCGCGAAGGTCTGCAGGCGTTCAATTCCTCGTTCGAGGACAATCCCGGCCGGCTGAATGTGCACGATGTGCACGGCGTAAAGTTCATCGTCGACTATGCCCACAACCCCGCCGCCCTGCGCGCATTGGGCGGGTTGCTTCACACCCTGCGGCGGCAGCACCGCCGGGTGATGGGCATGGTCAGTATCCCCGGCGACCGGCGCGACGATGATATCGCCGCCATGGGCGCCCTCGCGGCGGGGTTGTTCGACGAGATCGTGTTCCGCGAAGCGCCCGATGGGCGGGGGCGCGCAACTGGAGAGGTCAACGCGATGATGACCGCCAGCGCATTGGCTGCCGGAATGGATGTGCACTGCGTTCACCGCGTCCTGGACGAGATCGACGCGGCCGAACATCTGCTGCGCCTTGCCCGCCCGGGGGACCTTGTGGTGCTGCTGCCGACCGCGATCGAAGGGGTCTGGAGCAGGGTGCTCGGTTATCGTCCCGGCTGGACCTCGGGGCTGCATGGACAAGCCAATGGCTGAGCGATGGACAGTGATCGTTCACGGCGGCGCAAAGACGATCGCGCCCCCAGCCGAGCAGCGCAACCGTGCAGGGTGCAGCGCTGCGGCGGCGGCGGCGGCCGCGGTCGTCCGCGCCGGGGGGTGCGCGGTGGAAGCGGTGCAGGCGGCGATCCGCGTGCTCGAGGACGATCCGGCGTTCAATGCCGGGTTTGGCTCGGTGCTCACGGCGGACGGCCAGGTGGAGATGGACGCCGCGTTGATGGACGGGACGACGCTCGATGTAGGCGCGGTCGCCTGCGTGCGCCGGCTGCGCAACCCGATCCGCGCCGCCGCCGCCATCCTGCGCGCCCGCCCGGTGCTGCTGTGCGGCTCAGGGGCAGAGCGATTTGCGCACGAAGCGGGGTTGGAACTTTGCCGACCTGACGAGATGATCAGTCCCGAACGCCTCGCGTCAGAACACCGCTCCGCCCACGACACGGTGGGCTGCGTCGTGCGCGATCGGGCCGGCAACCTGGCCGCGGGCACGTCAACCGGAGGGCTTCCTGGCAAGCATCCTGGCCGGATCGGCGATTCTCCGATCCCGGGATGCGGCCTGTTCGCCGATAGCGCACTCGGCGCGGCTTCGCTGTCAGGTGACGGCGAGAGCATCATCCGCACGATGGTTGCAGCCCGGATCGCGGCCGGTCTGGAGAGGCTGGACGCGCAGCAGGCGGCCGATCTGCTACCTTCGCTGCTGGCCCGTGTGGGCGGGGCGGCGGGGGCGATCGTCGTCGACCGCGATGGGGCCGTCGGCATCGCGCACACCAGCGAGCACTTTGCGATCGGCATCCAGACCGACCGGATGGACGCGCCCGCCGGTATGATCCACGCGCGCGAATGGAAAGGCATTCAGCCATGACCGCTGACAGGGTGGAGGGCGGACCGCTGATCATCATCGGCGGGCACGAGGACAAGGATGGCGAGAAGGTCATCCTCAAGGAAGTGGCCGAGCATGTGGGCCGGCGCCGGCTGGTGGTGGCCACCGTCGCCAGCCGGGATCCCGAAGGATACTTCGACACGTACGCGAAAGTCTTCAACGACCTTGGGCTGCACGATCTGGTCGAGCTTTACCTGCATGACCGGGCCGAGACGTGCGAGGATCGGGTGGCCCAGCTGTTTGCCGATGCCGGCGGCGTGTTCTTCACCGGGGGGGACCAGCTGCGCATCTCGTCGCAGATCGGGGATACTCCGGTGGAGCGGATGGTGCGCGATCTGCACCGTTCAGGGGGGGTGGTGGCCGGGACATCCGCCGGTGCCTCGTTCATGAGCCATACGATGCTGGTGCGCGGGGCCAGCCAGGAATCCCATCGGATCGGTGACCTCCACATCGCGACCGGGCTGGGCCTGGTACGCGATGTGATCATCGACCAGCATTTCGCCGAACGGGGGCGGATCGGACGGCTGCTCGGGGCGGTTGCGCAAAACCCCAGATTGCTCGGCCTCGGGATCGACGAGGACACCGCGATGATCGTCACCGGCACAAGGTTCCGGGTCGCCGGATCAGGCGCGGTCTACGTTGTCGATGGATCCGCGGTCACGCACTCGAACATTGCCGAAGCAAGTTCGGAGCGCACGCTGTCTATGCACGGCGTGCACCTGCACGTGCTGAGCAGCGGCGACGGGTTCGACCTGTCGACCCGCCGCCCTGCGGCCGCTCCCCGGCAAACGAAATAGCGCCTAAGTCGGCGCTGAATTCAGCTGCCAGAGATGCGCACGGTAGCGCTCGAAACACCGCTGACCGCAGGACAAACGCATCAGCGCCCCTTCTGCCATCGCGGTCGCCCGGCGCGGATCTTCTTCAACCAGCGGGCGCAGGGCTTCGCGGTTCCAATCGGCACTGTGCTTTACATCCAGCACCGCGTGAAGGTCGAAATACCGGCGCTCGGTGCCACTGAACCCCAACCGGCGGAGGCCCTTTGCGACCTGTGCCGACCGTCCCGGGGCGGTAAGTTCGATGGCGCCTAGCGCACCTACGGAATGCCAGGCGAAATTGCGGTTGGTGGCCATTGCGGTCATGGCGTTTGCCAGGGCCAGGCTCTGCCAGACCGTAGTTTCGATCGTCGGATTTACCTGAAGCGTTCGAACCAGTTCGTCCAGCATCGGGCCGTGCATGCCTTTCGCGTTCCCGCGGCCCATTTCGTCCCAATAATTGCGCGCCAGTTCCAGCTTCGCCGAAGCCGGCAGCTTGACCTGCGTATAAGCGACCAGATCGTCAAACCCGGCTTCGCCAGCCGCCT
Organism: Pseudomonadota bacterium; assembly: GCA_040387665.1. Taxonomy (GTDB): domain Bacteria; phylum Pseudomonadota; class Alphaproteobacteria; order Sphingomonadales; family Sphingomonadaceae; genus Novosphingobium. The sequence continues at coordinate 16,847 of JAZKDH010000032.1, forward strand.
CCTGTTCGAAAAACCAGCGGACCTGTTCAAGCGTGGCTTCTTGTGCAAGCCACGGAAACAACGGATCACCCTGACCGGGGCCGGTATTCTTCAGGTCCTCGAACCACTCGACGAAACCGTCGGCAGACTGCGGCGCCTCGAGGGCGCGCTGAGACACCTCATGCCTCAATTCTTCCAGAAACGTCGTTTCGAGCCAGCGGAAGTAACGTTCGTGTTCGAAATGTTCTTTCCATGCGGCGGTGGGAAATTGCGGCGCCAGCCGGGATCGGTTCCAATGGGCAAGGCGCTGCTGGGCGGAGTCATTGCAGAACTGCGGGGCAGATCGTGCTTGAGACAAAGTTGCTACTGACATGGTAACCAAACGTGGTGTGCGAAGGGCTGTTCCACCGCTCGGCGCGAGTCAGGACGGGCTGACCCCTCCGTCCTGTGAGCCGCTCCGTTCAGTCGCTGTGCCGTTCCAGCACCGCGCCGATTACCGCAATTCGATCCACCTCGCGATAGGCCTCGGTTTCCAGTTCCTCGCCGAACACGTCCGGGTCAAGCTCGCGGTACCGCATTGCAAATCCATGGCGGGCGGCAAGTATCCGCAGTGTCTGCTGCAGATGGTCTTCCCCGCCCATGATCGCGCTGCCGCTGTACAGGCACAGCCGGCCCGCCGGCGCCAGTCGTTCCATGGCGGCCGTGGCCATGTCGATCGTGATCCGGGCGCCATGCATGTCGCCGCCGTCGCGATAGCTGCGGCTTTCGGCGTCGATCATGTACGGCGGATTGGCGATGACCAGGTCAACCGGCTCGTTCACCGGATCCAGCCCGGCGCCAAGCAGACAGGTGGCTTCGATGCCCGCGGCGCGGGCGTTCACCCGTGCCAGGTCCAGCGCTTGGGGATTGATGTCGGTGAGCAGCAGGCGCCCAAGCCGGGCCGCCTTGCTTGCGGCGATCGCGCCCACCCCGGTGCCGGTGCCGATATCTACCAGCGTGGCGCCGGCAGCCGGGGGCCTGCGCTCCAATTCGTCCGTGACAAACGCGGCGAACCGATAGCTGTCGGGGCCCAGAAACACCGCTTCGTCCGCGCTGGTGGGATAACTGGAATGCAGGAACAGTTCGTCCACCACGCTCGCAACGCGGTACCGGGCGCGCAGCCGGCCATCGTCAACCGGTTCGACCGCATCGGCAGCGGCCAGCACCTTCATCAGTTCGTCCGGCAACAGATCCGTCGCAAACGGGCGGTTCCACCCGAACACATCACGCAAATCCCGCGCCGGGCGCGTTGGGTCACGCTCAATCACGCGCCTGTGGGTCGCCGGGGTCGGGCTGATGAACCGGTACTCCCGGTCTTTCAGCCACCCCACCAGTGCTAGTAGCGCGTCATCTCTGCCAAGCACGCGCGGCGGTGGCGGCGCCAGGACACTATCGGTCGCGGAAGTAACGAACATGAAGCCACAACGCGCTGCCCACCCGGTAGTGCCCGCGGCACCACCGCGTTTGTCAGGTCTGCAAACCGCTGCCGTAGCGCTTGATTTCCTCTCGGTAGCGCTGGGTCATTACGGCCTGCTTGCCCTCGGGCAGTTCCTGCCTGAGGTTCATGAACCGCGAACTTTCCTCAAGGTACACGTGATGCTGCACCGCGCCCTTGATATGGCCCAGCTTATCGGCCCAGTCCTGGCTTAGCGGATCAAGATCGGCCAGCAACGCCAGTTCCACCTTGGCCCCTTGCTGTTCCTCGTACGCCATCGACATCTGCGTCTTGTGATCGTGCGAAAGTTGCGGGTAGATCGCGGCCTCCTCGGCCATCGCATGACCGGTAAGCAGCGCGGCCAGCGTCTTGATCGCCTCGGTCCGCGCGGCTTCACCTTGCGCGGTCTCGGCCGCGCCAAACGCCTGTGCGATCTGCCGGTGATGGCCCAGGATCATGTCAAGCCAGTCACCGGGTCCTGCGGCGGCTTCTGCGTTGCGCCGGGCGGTCGCGCGATCCTCGGCGGACTCCGGCGGGGTTACCGCTGCCACGACCTTGTCGAAAAAGGACATCGTATCACTCCGTATTTTTAAAGTCTCGAATACCGTCTGCAACAGCGCCGGTCCCGCCCGGTTCCGTCCACTGGCGGCAATGACGCGGCAATCGATAAAGCGCGCCGGAATCGGGGCGAATGTCCGCAATCATGATGGGGACCCACGCGCCAGCTCGATGCGTTTGCCGCGCATGTGCAACAACTACGAATTGAATGTGGAGTGGCCCGCGATAGAGGCTGCCGTCGCCGAGGCGGGGCTCTCGCTCTCAGGTGCCGGTGTCCGATACGCGCCGGCCCCCGACATCCGGGTCAACGATCCGGCTCCGATCCTGCGCACCACCGGAAACAGCGTCGATCTGTTCCCCGCGACATGGGGGCTCCCGCCCGCGAAGCCGGGCGGAGCGCCGGTGTTCAACTTCCGCGCCGACAACCGCGACTTTGCCGACAGCCGTCGCTGCCTGATCGTGGCTTCCGCCTTTTTTGAATTCACCGGCTCGCGCTCGCCCAAAAGCAAATGGCGGTTCATGCTTTCTGGCCACCCCGTCTTTGCCCTGGCCGGGTTGTGGCGACCTGCCTCGGCAGATGGGCAGCGCGAATGCTTCACCATGCTGACGATGCCGCCCGGCCCGGATATCGCTCCTTTTCACGATCGCCAGGTCATCCCGTTGCCGCCGTTGGATTGGGCCAGCTGGCTTTATCTGAACGACGGCGAAAGCCCTCTGCAGCCGCTGCCCAACGGGTCGCTGCGCGTGGAGCTCGCCCGCGCCGGGCGCGAACCTGTGCCTGATGTATTGCTGGCCCATACCGCGGAAGGGACAGGCCGCGGCTGATCCGTCAGCTGCTGCTCACATCCGCACCTTCACCCCCAACGCCGCCAGCGTTGCCAATGATGTGGCTGCATCGCGGTGATGAACGAATATCCCGCCTGCCGCTTCCCACAGGTGCGCGTGCCGCAGTTGGTCGTCGACCAGGATGTCTCCCGCCAGGCAATGCCGGCGCTTGTCGACCGCCATCACGGTCAGGATGCGGGTCTGCGGAAAATGCTGCTGGGCCCAGCGGACCTTTTGCGGGGCGGCCCAGGTGCCCCGCGGCAGCCCGGTGAGGATGACCGGCTCCAGATGACGGACTGCGCCGAACAGGTCCATCGCGTCGGGCATCAGCGGCAAGCTGCCGTAAAAGTCCGGATGTTTGGCAAGTTCGCGCCAGAATGCGGCCAGCCCATACCGTTTTTCATAAGCGCGCGGCGGCATTCCCAGCAGCAGCGTGGCAGCCCGGTCAAAGTCCGCCAGCACGCCGTCGCAGTCGAGGTAGAGCTGCATCGCTCAACCCTGCCACCGCGCCGGCGCCAGCAGGATCGGGACCGCGGGAGAAATCTCGCGCCAGCCGCAACGCGCCATCACGTCGTTGCTTTCCTTGGCGTGCCGGCCCGGTGCGAGCGACCAGGTGATGTGAAAATGGCTGCCGTCGCCGCGTTCGGTCGTGCCGCAGATCCTGACCACCATCGCCTGGACACCGCGACCGTCGTCGGCTTCGCCCACGATCTCGCCGGCCGTCGCGCCGGGCAGCGGATCGTCCGCATCGCCGTGGCGCAGCGTCACGTGATCGGCGACCGTACGCGGGTAGTGCGGCGCGAACCGCTCCAGCAATGCGGCGCGGTCTCGCCGGCTGAGTTTCCAACCAAGGATCGGTGTGGCCATGCTACTCTCCAACAGCTCAATGTCGCAGCCCGGCGATGGCTCCCGGAACGGCGATCGTCCTTTAAAAAGCGGCATCGGGAACCCGTGCGGCGCAATGCGGTTAAAGGAACGAACACAGAACGTGGGAGAATCACGTGTCCGAACAGTTTCACAATCCCAAGCTTGATCAGGATCCGCCATCGAACACGCAAAAGGACTCGGACAACTGGGTGTCGGGCGATGATCCGATTACCGGCGCGCAGGCGTCCTATCTGGCCACGCTGTGCGAAGAAGCACAGATGGAATATCCGGCCGGCGATCTGAACAAGGCCGATGCCTCCAGACTGATTGACGAGATCAAGGCAAAGCTCGGCCGTTAGTAAACCGATGCGGACAGTCCTGAAGCGGTTGATCGCGCAGCAGGTGCGCGGCGTGTTCAATGACCGCGCCACGGGCGAGCGACCCGTGCTGCGGCACGGCGACGGGCTATTCGGTCCCGGGTCGGTTACCTGGCGCGTTCACGGCGACGTGACGACGATGATGGTCGGCGGGATTACCGCGCTGTTGATGCAGATGCTTCATCCCGCCGTACTCGCCGGCGTGTGGGACCACTCGAATTTCCGGGCCGACATGCACGGACGGTTGCGCCGCACGGCCCGGTTCATCGCGGTTACCACTTACGGCAGCCGGACCGAGGCGGAGGCGTCGATTGCCCGGGTGCGTGCAGTCCACGCCCGCGTGTCCGGAACGATGCGTGACGGCCGGCCTTATTCGGCAACCGATTCCGAACTGCTCGCCTGGGTCCACGCTACCGAAACCCTCAGCTTTCTCGCCTCCTGGATGCGCTATGGGGATCCGGCCATGTCCCGCGCCGATCAGGACCGCTATTTCGCCGAAACGGCGCAAGTGGCGCGCGGTCTTGGCGCCGACCCGGTACCCACCACGCGTGCCGCAATGCTGGATCAGGTCGCGCGGACACGGGCGCAGTTGCGCGCCGACGACCGCACGCGCGAGGTCGCGCGGCTGGTCCTTACGCCGACCGCCCCGGGTCTGCATGCCGTGCCGTTCGAGTTCGTCAAGCAGGCGGCGGTTGATCTGTTGCCGCCCTGGGCCCGGCGCATGCACGGGTTCGGGGGCCTTGGTGTGTCCCGACCGTTGGTGGAAGGGGGCACTGCGGCGCTGGCCCGCACCGTGCGCTGGGCGCTCGGCTGATCGATCCTGCGGCTCAATGCCAGTCGGGATCGGGACGCAGCCCCAGGTACCCCGCGGCGGCGGCGATGTCGTCCAGGTCCACCGGCCGGTCATAGGGGTCCTGGTCCAGCGACGTGACCCGTTTCAACTTGTGCTGCCACTGGTGCAGCATCGCGGCATATGGTTCGAACACCGTGCGACGCAGGGTTCCGTCGGGCATCGGTTCGATGTCGGCGATCCCCATGTGCAGCCACGCCCGGGTGTGCCAGTCGGTCATGTCCACGGCCGGGAACAGGCAGATGCCGTGCAGGTCCACCCCTTGGCTTACCGCCGCCAGTCCTTCGCAGGCGATGTCGTTGAGCCAGTCCGCCCGCCCACCCTGTATGCCCGAAGTCTCGGCCACGATGCAGGGACGGCGGAACTTGGCCCACGCTTCCACCAGAAGGTCACACACCGGGCGGATCCGGTCATCGCCCGGTTGCAATGGCACGTGCGGCCCTTGCTCTTGGTATTCCATCTGCCCGAAGCTGTAGTTGTTGAAGCCCAGGATATCGATAACCTCCGGGCTTCCGCCGTATTCCGGATGCCTGAGTCCTGAAATGATGTCCCACGCGAGATAGGCATCCTCGTACGCTTCGCGGTGCGCGGCCGCTGCAAGGTCGGGCCGGTCGCGGGGCGGAACGACCCAGATGAGCGGATCGATGTGGACCATCCGCGCATCGGGAAAATCCTGCCGGATCGCCAGCACCCCGGCGATGTCGGCGCGGGCCAGCGCCGCGGTAAAGTGCCGGCGATACTCGGCGGTCCGGCCATATGGGGCGGCCCACGCCCATTCGCCGCCCATGTAACCCCAGAACGTCGGCTCGTTCATCGGCGTGAAGCACAACGGACCGTGATGTGCCCGGTCCGCTACATAGCGTGCCGCGGCCCGGGCATAGGCCGCAAACCGATCGACGAACGCGTCGCTCAACGGGTCCAGACCATCGGGGTAGCCATAGTGGCACAAGTCCCAGATCGGCAGCATGGCACTCTCGCGCTGCGCCGCAAGGTACGGGTCCAGGCACGAAAAGTCGTACACCCCGCCCCGGTCGACCAGCGGCCAGGGGATACCCTCGCGCGCGACGCCGATCCCCAGCGGGGGAAGCATCGCGTAATCGGCCGCCGCCTGCTGGTAATGTTGCAGTTCCGCCGCCAGGTCGCGGCGTCCTTCGGCTTTCCACAGGAAGCTGGAACACTCGAAACCGGACAGGAAAAAGGTCGGGAAGATGCCGCTGCGTCCCATGCCGGTTAATACGCGCGGCACACGCAAACGGCTCCCACGCACCGCATGTGCGGAACCGCCCGCGCTGAAAAGCGCTGTTTATGCGACAGGATCGGGCTTCACCGCGAAGCCGGAGCGCAAGCGTGTCGGGGCCGCCTTTTTGCAGGAGAAACGCGATGGTTGACGCGCAAAACGAATCCCGGGCCGCTCGTTACGGCCTCCTCGGCAAATATGCGTATGGCTGGCTGACGCTGGCCTTTTTTCTGGTATCGCTCGCGCTCCACTGGTGGTTCGGCTGGCGCTCGTTCGTGAATGATGCGCAGGCCCACCAGCAGACGGCGCAAGTTTCCGAATATCTTGACGAGATGATGCGCGATACGTTCGAGAACTGGCAGTCCGAGTTCCTGCAACTGATGTGGCAGGTGATCGGCCTGGCCTATTTTCTCTACGTCGGATCGCCATCGTCGAAGGAAAACGACGATCGCATGGAGGCGAAAGTGGATGCCTTGATCCGCCTGCAGGCGGGCGAGCGCGCCGATGCGCTGCTGCACGAGATCGACGAAAAGTTCCTGCGCCACGGTGGCCACGCGCGGCCGCATGCGCACAACGAGAGCTGAACCCGCCGCCGGGACAGCCGGCACCGCGCGGTCCTTATTCGTTGCGGTAAGCCGGTGTGCGCTTGTCCAGAAACGCGTCGACCGCCGCATGGTGGTCGGCCGTTCCCAGCAGGATCACCTGCTGGCGATCCTCTAGCATCAGCCCGGCGTCCAGCCCCGGCGCATCGATGATCTGGTTCAGCGTTTCCTTGGTCATGCGCAGTCCCATCGGCGCCGCGCGCAGCATGTCGGCCGCCAGTTGCAGTCCGGTCGGCAGCAAATCGTCCGCGCTGACCACGTTCGACACCAGCCCCACAGCCAGTGCCCGCTGCGCACCGATGAAGTTGCCGGTCATCAGCAGTTCCGATGCGATCGACAGCCCCACCAGCCGGGGCAGCAGGTAGCCCGATCCCATGTCGCACCCGCCCAGGCCGACGCGCAGGTAGGCGGCGTTCATCCGCGCCTGATCCGAAGCGATGCGCACATCGGATGCCAGCGCCAGCGAAAATCCCGCGCCGCAGGCCGGCCCGTGGATCAGGGCGATGATCGGCTGGGGGCAGGCGCGCATCGCGCGCACAATTCCGGAATACAGCTTTTGCATCGCCATCTGGCGCTGGGCCCGGCCCGGCCCGTCCGCGGAAAACGCGTCCGAACCCAGATCGGCTCCCGCACAGAACGCCCGCCCGGCGCCGCGCATCACCACTACCCGCACGTCCAGCCGTTTCGCCAGCCCGGCAAAATACGCCAGCAGCGCCTCTGCCAGCGGCGGCGAGATGGCGTTGAGCGCGTCGGGGCGGTTAAGGGTGATGATCTCCACGCCGTCGCGCGGTTCGATCTGCAGCAGTTCGCTCATCGGCTGGTCCTCGCTTGAAGTGTGTCCGGCGCCCGGTGTTCCGTCCAGCGCGCCAGAATTGCACCCGCATCCTCGATCTGCTCCGGCGCCGACATTGCCGCCGGGGTTGCCGAAAACCGCGGGGCCGGGCCGGGAACCGTCATGCCTTCGAACGCGGCAAAAGCGCCGCGCGCGGCAAGCTGCGGATGAGCCGGAGCTTCGGCCATGTCGAGCACCGGGGCAAAGCACACGTCCGTACCCTCAAGCAGCGCGCACCAGTCCGCCTGCGCCCTGGTGCGGAACAGCGCCCGCAGCCGTTCCACCAGCGCGGGCCACGCCGCCGGATCGTCGCGCGTGTCCCAGCTTTCGTCCAGTTCCAGCCGGGCCTTGAACAATGCCCAGAATTGCGGCTCCATCGGCGCGACGCTGACACAGCCGCCGTCAGCGCATTCGAACACGCCGTAAAAGGGCGCCCCGCCGTCCACGATGTTGCTTTCACGGTCCAGGCGCCATTCGCCTTGGCTGTGGAACTGGTAGAATACGCTCATCAGCGACAGCGCGCCTTCGCAGATCGCAGCGTCCACCACCTGACCCCTGCCGGTTTGCCGGGCCGAGTGAAGCGCGGCAAGCACCCCCATAGCAAGGTAGAGCGCGCCCCCGCCATAGTCACCGATCAGGTTGAGCGGCGGCGGCGGGGCGGCACCGCGCGCCCCGATCGCGGCCAGCGCACCCGTGACGGCGATGTAATTGATGTCATGGCCGGCCACATGGGCAAGCGGGCCATCCTGCCCCCAGCCGGTCATCCGGCCGAACACCAGCGCGGGGTTGCGCGCCAGCATCGCTTCGGGCCCAAGGCCCAGCCGTTCCATCACCCCGGGGCGAAATCCCTCCAGCACGATATCGGCGGATGCGATCAGGCTCGCCGCCGTCTCGCGTCCTGCCTCTGCTTTAAGGTCGACGCGCACTGTCTGGCGTCCGCGATTGATCACCGAAGCGCCCGGCGTCGGCTGCGGGCGGTCGATCTTGACAATGTCGGCGCCCATGTCAGCCAGCAGCATCGCCGCGAACGGAACCGGGCCGATGGCCGCCATCTCGATTATCCGCACCCCGGCAAGCGGTCCGGAACGGCGGCCCGGGGCAGGGGCGGCAAGGTCGGTCGACAAGGGAACGTTCCTCATGCTGACAGCGGCTGGATGCTGTGGTCGGTGAATGCGTTTACTTTTGGGTGACGGCAAGTCAATTGGTGGCTGCCAGGCCGCAACATGAGGCCGCAGCGTGATCAAGGATATCGATCCCGGCCTGCGCTTCGGATTTCTGGTTCATGACGTCTCGCGCCTGCGCCGCGTGGTGGTGGATCGCGCGCTGAAGCCACTCGGGGTCACGCGCGCGCAGTGGCAGGTCATCGCGTTCCTCTCCCGGCGTGACGGGATGAAGCAGAACGCGCTGGCAGCCGATCTTGAATTGACCAAAGTGGCAATCGGACGGCAGCTCGATCGCATGGAAGCGTCCGGGTTGATCGAACGTCGCGCCGACAGCGCCGATGCCCGCGCGCGCCGGGTGTTCCTGACCCGCCAGGGCACCCGGCTGGTCGGAGCGATCCGGAAGCATGTGGAGCGGTTCGAACTCGAAATTCTGGGCCGCGTGACCGAAGCCGACCTGCTCCATGCCGCGGAGACGTTGCTCGAAATCAAGCATACATTGCTCAGCATGCTGGGCGAGGATCCAGAACTTTCGGGCGAGAAGGACGGCGCCGGATAGCCGCAACCCCGCGTCAGCGCTACAGCGCGCGGCCGATTAACTCTTTCATGATCTCGGACGTGCCGCCATAGATGCGCTGCACCCGTGCATCGCGCCACAGGCGGGCAATCATGTATTCGTTCATGTAGCCCGCGCCCCCGTGCAGCTGCAACGAGGCATCAACCGTCTTCCACTGCATTTCGGTGTGCCACAGCTTGGCCGCGGCAGCCTCGTCCGGGGTCAGTTCGCCGGCCAGGTGGCGGGCGATGGCCCAGTCGAGATGCGCCCAGCCAACCTGCAACTGGCTCTTGATGTCGGCCAGCACGAACCGCGTATTCTGGAATTCGATCACCGCCTTGCCAAAGGCCTTGCGCTCCCGCACGAACGCCACCGCTTCGTCATACGCGCGCTGGGCGCCCGCCTGGGCTGAAACCGCGATCGACAGGCGCTCCTGCGGCAGCTGCCGCACCAGCATCGAAAGCCCCGCACCCTCGGCCCCGATCAGGTTTGTTGCAGGCACGCGTACTTCGTCAAAGAACAGTTCCGACGTGTCGGCGCTGTTCTGGCCGATCTTGTCAAGGTTGCGGCCGCGCCGGAAGCCCGGCCGGTCGGTTTCGATCAGCAGCAGCGAAAGCCGTTCCGGCATGGCTTCGGTCTTGAGCGCGGTCAGCACGAAATCGCAGTTCTGGCCGTTGGAAATGTACGTTTTCGATCCTGAAACAACGAATTCGTCGCCTTCACGCCGCGCGCGGGTGCGGATCCCGCGCAGGTCGGACCCCGTCCCCGGCTCGGTCATCGCGATCGCCGCAATGGCGGAGCCGTCCACCGTGCGGGCCAGCCAGCGCGCCTTCAATTCGTCGGACGCGTAGTGAAGCAAATAATCTATGCAGACGTCGGAATGGGTCTGGAAACCGGTCGGCGCGGCCGCATAGGCGATTTCTTCGGACACCACGAAGTTGAAGCTGATGTCCAGCCCGGGCCCGCCCCATTCTTCGGTAACCTGCGGCGCCAGCAGTCCCTGTTCGCCGGCGCGCAGCCAGAAAGCACGGTCGGTGATGCCGGCCTCCTCCCACCGGTCGCCGTTCTGTTCCATCTCGCGCGCCAGGAACCGGCGCACCTGATCGCGCCATGCGTCGTGATCGGGGCCATAAACCGAACGGCCCGTGGCCCACGCTGACGTTCCCTGGGACATTACGGCTGCTTCCCTCTCCGGTTGGTATCCCTGTTTACTTTCCGGTCTGAGGAACGGCAAGGGGCCTCAAGGTGCAGCGGCTGATCCGCGCGCCAGCAGGTCCGCCAGCGGGGGCAGGGCATCCGGTTCCACTTCGAAACCCGCCGGCGCCGACCATGCCCGCGCCAGGTCGCATTGCGGTTTTGAAGCGCGGATCACCGCCCGGGCCACGGCGGTTTCCCGCTCCGTGCCCGCGGCATCGGCCACGGCCTGTTCCACGGCGATCAGCATCGCCCGCCGCGCATCGTCCAGCCGCGTCTCGTTGGCAGCGGGGTCGGCCAGAGCAGCTTGCGCAGGCATTGTCTCGACCGGGCACCCGGCCGCGCCCACCGCCTCGGCCAGATCCAGCGCGTTCAGCAATTCCTGGCGCGCGCGCGCATGGGCCAAGGGCAATCCGCGCTGGACCAGGCCGACCGTCGCGATCGACAGGTGCAGCTGTTCAAGCGCAAGCTTGTTGTCCGGGTCAACCGCCGGGGCGACCACGTCGCGCAGCGCCTTGATCACGACCCCGAGCTGAAGTTCGGCGTCAGGGACCATCAGATGATCTCCTCAAGAGTATCGCGTAGCGCGCCGCTGATGACGTTGCCGATCATGGCGATCCACGCGACCAGCACGTCCTGGTGGGTCTGGCCATGGCGGGCCACGCGGCATGCAGTCGCTAGCATGTGCACACACGATGCAAAGTCGTTGTACACCCGGTAATAGCGCAGGCGCTGCCGGTCCACGCTTAGCCCCGACGCGGCTTCATAGCGCGCGAACAGCTCCTCCGCGGGCAACAGGCCCGATGCCAGGAACGTGCGCCCGTCTTCGGCATAGTGGCCGAAATGCGGGCCGGTGGTCCAGGCCAGGTCCTGATGCCGGTCGCCCAGCACCGCCAGCTCCCAGTCGAGCCAAGCAGTAATCTGCTGCGATTGTTCGGAATAAAGGAAGTTGCCGGCTCGAAAATCGCCGTGGACCGGGGAAACATGATCAAGCGGCGGGGCGTTGGCCAGCAGCCAGCGATAGGCCACCTCGACCAGCGGCATCGCCTCGGGCCGGTCCTCCTCCCACACCCGCCGCCACCAATTCAGCTGGCGCACGATCCCGTCGGTTCCGCCCGTTGCCGGGACGAGGAATGATGGCAATTCGGCAAACCGGGCCGCCGGCACGGTGTGCACCGCGGCCATGCTGTCCACGAACTGCCCGGCCAGCACCGGCCGCAAGTCCGGCCCGAAATTGGTGCCGATCCCCGAAACCTGCTGCGAAGGCCGCGCACTCGGGTTGGCGACCCCTTCCGCCATCGCATAGATAAGTCCGGGATGCGGCAGGTGCGCGCCCGTGGCATCCACCCAGTAGCACGCCGGCACCGGGACCACGCCCTGCATCAGCCGCAGCATCTCGAACTCGCGCGCACGGCTGGTCTCCACGATCGAGGCGGGCGGCTCCATCCGCAGCACCAGCGCGGTAGTGCGGCGTGCGCCCCCGTCCGTCCCGTTCCAGTCCAGATCGAACGCCATCTGCAGCTTTGACGCGCCGCCCCCCAGCCAGCGGGCGTTGCGCACCGCGAAATCGTCGGCGATCTCGCTGCGGATCAGCGCCGCCGCGCCTTGCGCCAGCGTATCCAGCGGGATCGCCGTATATCCGGACGCTACGCGATTGCGCAGCTTGGCCGTCAGCACCCGGTCGATCTCGGGCTCGACAGAAAAGCGGCTGCGGACGGCGGCGATGAACGTCTCGTCCGGAGCGTCGCGGACGTCAGGCATGGGTCGTTTCCTTCAGCGGCAACGTGCGCAAGCGCTCTACCAGCGGGCCCTGCTGATCCGGTGTGGTCCCATGCAGCAGGATGTAGTCGGCTCCGGCGTCGATGTACTCGTTCAACCGCGCCGCACACTGATCCACCGATCCGGTCGCCGCGCCCGAAGCTAGCCATTCCGGCGGCAGCAAAGACACCGCCTCGGCCATCAGTCGCCGGGTTTCCGCCATGTTTCCCGCACCATATTCAAGCTTTGCCAGCCCGGTCGCGGCCAGCGCATCGAGCGGGGCTTCCGTCCAGCCGTTCGTCGTCACGATCGGCAGGCCAACCTCGCGGTGCATGAAATAGGACACCGCGCGCGCTTCAAGGATATCGGCCCGCTGCGCGTCCGACAGAAAGTCGGGTGCGGTGACGACCGTCGCATAGAACTTCACCGCCAGCGGATCGCGCCCCGCGTCGGCGGCGGCGCCGCGAACCAGCTCGACCGAGCGGCGTACCCCGTCAGCGGTAAGGAACGGGTGCAGCACCACGCCGTCGAAATGGCGCCCGGCCAACGCCAGCGTCTTGGGCCCGATTGTTCCGATCAGCACCGGCGGCGGCGCGTCGGTGCCGATCGGCAGCGCCATTTCGGGATACTCGCCCGCCGGTCCGCTGTAGGTCACGGTTTCGCCCGCCCACAACCGGCGCAGGATATCGACATGATCGGCCATGCCTTGCAGGTTTGGGACCGGAATGCCCATCTGCCGGAACTGCGAAGGCACCCCCCGGCCATAGCCCAGCACGAAACGGTTGCCGCTGAGCGCCTGCAGCGTCTGCGCCATCCCGGCCTGGACCAGCGGGTGGCGCGTGCCGAAGTGGGTAAGTCCCGCAACCAGCGTGATCCGGCTGGTGGCCTGCGTCAACGCCCCCATCACGGCGCCCAGTTCCTTGGTTTCCCAGCGTTCCGAAAGGAATATGCCGTCCAGCCCAATCCGCTCGGCCTCGCGCGCCTGTTCCAGGCCGGGGCCAGGATGCGGCGCCTTGCCCGGCAGGATATAGCTGAACAGCCGGTCGGCCAGAGTCTCCCGCATCACTCTTCCCTTGCTGCGGGGATACGCCCGCAAACGCCGTGTCTGCGCACAGCCCGCAGGATGCTGTCGCCAAAGCCCGGCATGGTCAAGCCGTATCCGACCGTGTGGTCTATCGGGCGGGTTGACTTGGCCTGCCTGCGACACCAAATTCCTGTCACCGCAGGAAATTGCCTTGCCGCGGTGATCGGAGCAAGCCCCCCTGCATGCCGAATATCGTCGATCCAGCGAGCATTGCGAACCAGGCATTCGATCTTGTGATCGTCGGCTCGGGATTCGGTTCCTCGTTTTACCTGCACCGCATTCTTGAACGCAAGGCGTCCGCCCGGATCCTCGTGCTCGAATGGGGCCAGCACCGCGCGCACGATTGGCAGATCGAGCAGGGCCGCCACAGCGATATTCGCCCCGCATCGACATTCGTGTCGAAGTCGGTCAAGCCGTGGAACTTCACCATCGGGCTGGGCGGGGGCACCAACTGCTGGTTCGCGCAGACGCCGCGCTTTCATCCGTCCGATTTCGCGCTGCGCACGCGCTACGGGGTGGGGGCCGACTGGCCGTTCGGCTATGACGAGCTGGAACCGCATTACGTCACGGCCGAACGGGTCATGTCGATCTCGGGCGATCCGCGCATGGCCACGATGTTCCCGCGCTCGGCCCCGTTCCCGCAGCCGCCGCACCGCTTCACCGCGCCCGACCGGGTGATGGCCAAGGCCCAGCCCGACCATCACTTCGCCATGCCGACCGCGCGGGCGCGCGTCGCCACCGAAACCCGCTCAGCATGCTGCGCCACCTTCCGCTGCTCGCTGTGCCCGGTCGATGCCAAGTTCACGCTCAACAACGGGTTGATCGACATCTATTCCAACGACGCCGTGTCGCTGCTGCTCGGCGCCAAGGTGGTCCGGCTGGAAAGCGCCGGTAACGCGGTCAAGGCCGCGATCGTCGAGGTTGGCGGCAAGGAACTGCGCATCGCGGGCGATCGGTTCGTGCTGGGGGCCAATGCGATCCACAGCCCGGCGATCCTGCACCGTTCGGACATGGCCGATAGCCTGACCGGGGCGGGGCTGCACGAATCGTATGGCTGCAATGTCGAAGTGCTGCTCGACGGACTCGACAATTTCGATGGCAGCACGATCACTACCGGTCTGAACTATGGTCTGTACGATGGTGAGCACCGCCGCAAGGCGGGCGCGGCGCTGGTCTATTTCGACAACCGCTGGACGCACGGGCTCCGCCCGATTCCGGGCCGCTGGCGCCAGACGCTGCCGATCATGGTGGTGACCGAGGAGTTGGTCGAGGATGCAAACACCGTGACGGTAGACGGCAGCGGCGCGCCGGTCGTCACGTTCGCCAAGCCGTCTGACTATGCGGTGCGTGGCCAGCAACGGGCGCTCGATGCGCTGCCCAAACTGCTCGCGCCCCTGCCGGTGGAGGACATCGTGTTCCATTCGCAGCGGCCAACCGAATCGCACCTTCAAGGCACGCTCCGGATGGGGACCGATCCGCGCACGTCGGTGGTCGATGCAAAGCAGGTGCACCATCGCTGGCGCAATCTCACAGTGGTCGGCACCCCGGTGTTTCCCACCTGTTCGGCCGCCAATCCCAGTCTGACCGCTGCAGCGCTGTCGCTGCGCGCGGCCAGTCTGGCCTGAGAAGGGAACCGCGATGCCTCGTCTCACCCGCCGTCAGTCAATTGCCGCAGTGGCCGGCGGGGGCGCAGTGGTCGGCCTTGGCGGGCTCGGCCTGCTCAGCAGCCGCGAGGGCGACCTGGTCGATTCGATACTGCGCCGGACGGTCGGCCCCTACAAGATGAAGAACGAGGAGTTCACCCGGTTCGTCGCCGATCTCGGCACCGCACCCGGATATGGCGGTCGCGCCAAAGTAAGCATGTTCCGCGCGGTCGCCGTCACCGATCCGGACACCGTGCTACGCATGGCGCCCTCTGCCTTTGGCAAGAAATACGAGGATTACGAGCGGCGGGTGGTGACCGGATTCCTGACCCGCACGGATTTCCTGGCCGTGGGTCCGGCCCAGCCGGCATCGTTCATCGGCGCGCCCGGCTGCGGCAATCCCTTCGCCAGGTTCGACATGACCTGAACCCGGGGACTGCCGCCGCGCAGCGCTCAGCCGCTGTAAGGATCGAGGAACCCGGTCAGGCCATAGCGTTCGTGCGGGCCGGTGATGTACTGCTCCAGCGCGCCCACGCCCACCTTGTCGCCGCACGTCGCGCGGACCACGTGCTGGATATGCAGGTACTGCGGCGCGTTTACATCCAGATCGTTGATGTTCCAGCTTTCCAGCGTGTGCGCGCTTTCGCCCTTGTAGAACCCATGCCCCCAGGTCGGATGGTTATAGCCGGTGCCCAGCATGTGATAGCGCAGCAGCGGCTCCAGCACGATCGTGTCGGTCTTGCCGTCGGGGTGGATCATGTCGATTTCCGAACGGCCCAGCAGGCGCGTGCCCGGAACGAAGCTCAGCCGGTGCGGGCCGCAGATGATCTCGCGCACCTCCTCCTGCTTCAGCGTCTCGAAATCGGCATTGGTGTCGTGCGTCGGATAAATCTGCGCGAACTGCTTCCAGCGCGCGCCGTTGGCCAGTTCGTTCTGGCCCCAGTGGGTGCACTGGTCCTGCCAGTGGAGCGGTGCCCACAGCCAGAAGAACTGCTCGGGCTGGTCGCGTGAAAGGCCCTGTTCGCTTTCCCCGGTCCAGCGCCAGCCCCATGAACGGTCCTTGGTGCCGTACGTCGTCTCGCGGCGGATTTCCTGCCGCCGTCCGTTCACCTCGACCCAGCCTTCCCAACGTCCGAACTGGCTGAACCGCTTCATCTGCGCCACCGTGCGCACGCCCTGGCGGACGTGGTCGGCGGGTTCCTCGTGCACCACGGTGCAAGCGTGGAACGTCAGGTCGCAGGTAAAGCCGGTGTCGTTCTCGGCCACCGTCACGCGCACGGTCTTCATCGGCTCGATGATTTCGTGGCGCATCGGCCCGGCATACATGTCGGTGCGATCGCCGCGCAGGCGGCGCGATGCGCGGAAGCTGTCCTGCGTGCCGTTCTTGCGCACGATCGAGACCGCGCCGTCCATCACCTCGCGGTGGGGATAGGCGGCGAACGACACCCCGATGTAGAACTCGCCGTCAAAATCGTAGCCGTTGTACCAGTAGCGCGCATAGAAATTGCGCTCGCTGGTGGAGATGTACGACAGCGGCTCGGCGGTCTGGTGCAGCGGATAATCGTCGTATTTGATCAGCATGGGATGTGAACCTTTTGTGCCGCGGGGCAAAGCCTGCGGTCTAACCGCTCGCCCCGGCGCGCAAAGTGACGGGTTTCCGTCGCTGCCGTGACCTGGCAGGCGCGCGTAAGAAGACCGGAATCGAACCGGGACGCAACAATGAAAGAGATAACCCCGCAGCTTCTGGAAGGCTACCTCGCGGACCACATGGCCGACATGCGCGATCCGCAGGTTACGAACCTCAGCCGCCTGCCGATGGGGGCCTCGCGCGAAACCTTCCGGTTTGATCTGAATTACACCGACACGGCTGGAACGGCGCAGGCGCTGAAGGTCATCCTCCGCCGAGATCCGCCCGCGTCCAACGTCGACAGCGACCGCGCGCACGAATTCGCCGCCTACCAGGCAATTTACGGTCACGGTATTCCGGTGCCGCGGATGCTGCTGCTGGAAAGCGATCCCGCACCGTTCGGCGGCGCGATCTCCCTGGCCGAGGACCTGCGCGGATTTCACAACAGCGAATACCAGCTGCAAGAGCCGGAATGGGCCGATCGCCGCGATTATGTTGCGCAGCAATTATGGTCGACGATGGGCCGGCTCGCCGCGGTGCCGGCCGACGATCTGGACCTCTCGTTCACCCGTCCGGCCACGCGAGAGAATACCGCGCGGCAGGAACTGGAATACTGGGTGGCGTTCCTTGATCGGCACGATGTCGGCCCAGAACCGATCACCCGTGCGGCGATCCGCAAGCTCCAACGCTGGCAGCCGGTGGCGCAGAAGCTGGCGCTGGTCCACGGCGATTTCCGCGCGGGCAACTTCCTGTATGACGATGCCGGCACGCTGCAGGCGGTGCTTGACTGGGAAATGGCGCACTGCGGCGATCCGCTGGAAGATCTGGCCTGGAGCATGACGCGCACATTTTCGTTCGGCAAGGATGATAAGCGCTCGGGGCTCGCTCGGCGCGAGGACGCGATCCGCATCTGGGAGGAGGTCAGCGGGCTCACCGCCGATCCCGCCGCGCTCGAATGGTGGGAGCTGTTCAACTGCGTGAAGGCGCAGGCGATCTGGAACGCCTGTTCGCACGTATGGATGGCCGGCACCGCCGCGAACGAGGTGATCCATGCTTATGCTGCATGGTGGCTGCACAACTCGCAGGACAAGGCCATGCTTGAATTGATGGGGAAGCTGTGACCATGAAGCCGACCGTTCCCCACGTCGCCGGTGAACTGGCGCGCCGCCTCCGCACCGAAATCCTGCCTGAATTGACCGGGTTTCCGGCCAACGCCGTCGGCATGGGGGCCGAACTGATCGACATGATCGGCCAGCAGTGGGACAGCGCAGCCGCCAACCTGGTCGCGGAAAACCGGGCCTTTCGCGAGCTCCTCCTGCGGGGCGGCGTCATGTTCGGCGATGCAGCGCTGACCGCGGCGGGGCAGGGCGCCGACGAAGACCTGCGCATCTCCGCACTCACCGCCGGGAACGACCGGCTACGCGCTGCGCTGATCCTGCTGCACGCGACGATCGAGGACTCCCCGGGCGATGACGCCCGCGCGCTGGAAGACGCGATCTGGGCGGCTCTGCGCGACAGTGTCTGCGCCCGCCAGATCGCCTCGGCCAATTTCTGAGGTACGACGGGGGGACGGGGCGCCGTTCGCGGCGCCCCGTTTTTTCACGGCCGAACCAGCACCTTGACCCCACTGCCGGACGAAAGCGCATCGAACGCAGCATCGACCCCGTCCAGCCCGACGATACCGGTCACCATCGGCGCCATCCGCTCAGGCGCGGCGCGGATCATCTCGAACGCGGTGGTGAACTCGTTACCGGTATAGGCGAACACGAACTTCAGCGTCAGGCTTTTCTGCAGCAGGAACGCGGGCTCCAGCAGATCGTCTTCCATGCAGTTGCCCACCACCACGATCGTCGCGGCCACCGGCGCATTGCGGGCCAGTTCCATCAGCATCCCGGGCTTGCCGACGCATTCGAACAGCACCGCGCGGCTGCGACGCCGCCTGATCGGGTCCACCTCCATCGCATCTGACAGGCCCAGCGGCAGGTCGATCGCGGTCCACCACTCGCCCGCATCGCATCCGCCGGGCGAGATCACGCGGTCCGCGCCCATTCGCTCAGCCATCTGCTGCCGCGCGGGATTGGGTTCGATCGCCAGCACCGGGCCCACCCCCAGCGCCTTCAGCCGCGCGATCACGAACAGGCCGACCGGCCCGCAGCCGACCACGGCAAACCCGCAGTCCGGCCCCGGATCGGCCTGAGCCACCGCGTGGATCGCCACCGCCAGGGGCTCGGTCATCGCCGCGTATTCGGTCGCGATGTCATCGGACACCGCGATGCAGCTGTCCGCGTCCAGCACCATCCGTTCGGCAAATCCGCCGGGAAATGTGTTGGAATAGCCCAGCAACACGATCCCGTCCGGCCCGGTCAGGAACGGCGGCGCCACCACGCGGGTGCCCGCCTGCAAGGTTCCGGAACTTTCCAGCACTTCGCAGCAGTATTCGTGGCCCATCACTACCGGTTGCTGCGGATCCATGAAACCGCGGAAGCCCGCGCGGTGCAGCAGACTGCACAAATGCGGCGCATGGTCGCGGGCGTGCAGGTCGCTGCCGCAGATGCCGCAGGCGAGCGGCTTGACCACGATCTGTCCGGCCAGCGGCCGCGGCGCCGGCACGTTTTCGATGGTGATCCGCCCGCTATTCAGTACCGCGGCCTTCATGCTTTCCATTGCAGCATCCTTTCGCGTGATAAGATCGCCGCACTCTACCCGCGCACGTCGTCGTGCGAACGGACGGTTCCCCGTCAGTGGGCAGCCGCGGCCCCGTCGGGCAAAGGCAGCCGCCGCGATACTTGTGCGACCAACGCCGCACGGTTGTGGATGCCCAGCTTGCGGTAAATCCGGCGCAAGTGGTTTTCGACCGTGAATTCCGAAATGCCCAGCTGCCACGCGATCTCCTTGTTGCGAAGTCCGGTGCAGATCCGGCTGGCAATATCGGATTCGCGGCGGGTCAGCCCGCTGTCGGGCTCGGTCCGCCCCGCTGCCGACAGGACCGAGCGCAGCGCCAGCCGGCCCGTGTCCACGGCCAGGATGCGGCCCAGCAACTGGCCCACGACCGTATCGGCCAGCACTCCCAGCCGGTGTTCAAGCAGCCCCAGCGGCACGTCGCCCGCCCAGCGCCGGCGCGACTGGCGGTGCGTCCCGATGATCAGCGAAAGCTGCGGCGTAAGCTGGCGTCCCAGCGCGCCGATCACGTGCACGTCGTGCTGGCCCAGGAACGCGCGATAATCGGGGGCGC
Source organism: Pseudomonadota bacterium (assembly GCA_040387665.1). Classification (GTDB taxonomy): domain Bacteria; phylum Pseudomonadota; class Alphaproteobacteria; order Sphingomonadales; family Sphingomonadaceae; genus Novosphingobium. The sequence continues at coordinate 36,702 of JAZKDH010000032.1, forward strand.
TGCTCGCCATTCGGTCGAGGCGCGCATCCCCCCAGCGGATGAAGCCTGATCCATCGGCGGCTACTGCCTCGGCCGTCGCGCGAATGAACGGGTCCGAACGGAACACGCCGTGCTCCGCATAGCTGTGCTGCGCCGCCGTGCTGACGTTGACATGGTGAAGGTACGAGATCGACGGCGCTGCGCCGCTGCTGTCGCAGAAGAAGATCGATGCGGTATCAAGGCCGCAATCCGATACCAGCTGGTCGGTGAACGCGGCGATCCCCTCACTCGGCTCCATGCACCTCTCCGCGGGCCCCGCTTGTTCCTGGGGTCCCTTGCTGTGGTGCGTAACATCGTTCGATGATTTGTTCAAACGAACTGCGTGGCGCGTCTGGCCATGCAGACTGGCGGCGTCGGCCCTTGAGCTTGGCCGGGGCCCGATCTACGACATGCCGGACGACGATTTCGTCGCCGCGGTGATCTGCGCCGCGTCCATCGCCGGGCCGCCACAACGCGGCCCGCGCCCTTCCGGGAGAAGAATAATGGCCACTCTTACCGTGACCTACGCCGCAAAGCCCGACGCAAAGTTTGACCGCGCATATTACGACGCCACCCACATTCCGATGCTGGACGAAGCCTGGGGCGATCATGGTTACGTCAGCGCCGAAGTGCTCTATCCGGTTGACGATTCCCAGCCGTTCGTCGCCATGGCCGTGCTGCGGTTCAAGGACCAGGCATCGATCGACGCGTCGATGGCCGCGCCGCGCACGGGCGAAGTCGTGGCCGACATGGCGAAATTCACCAACCTGACACCCGACCTGTACCGCGCTGCGGACTGACCAGCGCGCGCCAGTCCCGTCGCGTCTGCGCTTGAGCCTTGAAGTACTGCCCTTGACTGTCCGCCACCGGCGGCGCGTCAAGCAGGCGGTGCTTCAAGGCGCGCGGCGTATCGTCAAAAGGCCATGCTGATCGACGCGCGCAGCGCGTAATTGGTCTTGCCCACGGTCTGTTCGGCGCTGCCAGCGATCTGCCATGTGTAATCGAACCCGCCCAGCAGGACCCGGGCCTCGCCGATCCAGCCGCCTTTCAGCTTGTCTGGCGTGATCGTGAAGGGGTTTCCGCCGGTGAACGCCGCCGTGGTGGCGCCCAGGTCGCCCGAAATGTGATGGCGGCGCCCACCCTCCAGCTCGAACGTCAGCGGACGGTTATCATTGTCGCTCGGCCCGGCGCTCCACCCTGCCGTGAGCGTGGTCGTGGCTGCCAGCGCATTGCTCTTGCGGGAATTGACCGCCAGTTCGATCGCGGTGGAGCCGCCTTCGGCATAGGCGTTTTCGTGCAGGCGGTAATATTCCACCGTTGCCATCGGTTTAAGGCTGAAATTGCCCGGCAGATCCAGCTTGTACGATGCGCCCCCGTGACCCGTTACCGCCCAGCCGGTCCAGTGCCCGGTCGCTGCATAGCTGACCGCGGTGCCGTTCGCCGCGCCGGAGAAGGTGCGGGTGGAGTTGAACGAAACCCGGTCGGCTGCCAGCTTGGCAAAGGCATAGACCGGCCCGGCGCTGATCCGCCAGAATGCGCCGAACTCGAGGGTTTTGGCCTTGATGCTCTGCCAGCTGCCGTCATTCACCTTGCCGGTGAAATAGGCGAGCGAGATGCCGACGTTGCCAATCCCGGTCTTCTTCTCCAGCCCGGCAGAAAGGCCGATGCCGTGGTTGTCCCAGTCGGCCGTGCCGGTGCGGTACTTGTCTGCCTTGAAGTAGATCGGCTCCAGCCAGCCGCCCACGTCGCTGACGTCGTACATTGCCGAATCGTCAGTCAGGTGGCGGGTAGCAAGCCTGGACCCGCGCGTGACGAAATCGAACACACCGCCGGCATGGTCAGGCAGCAACTGGTCGAACTGCGCTTGCAGCGCTCCCGCCGTGCCCACCTGCAACAGGCTGGCGCTTAGCGCCGCATCCAGCCGGGCACCGGCATAGATCGCGTCATAGGCAGAGGTCTGCGAGCTGTCCAAGCCGAGCTCGGTGGCGGTCTTGCGGTCCAGCGTCAGGAACAGCTCGTTGCCCGCCTGGTTGAGCGAACCCTTCAGCAGCACCGGCAGGCTGACCGTGGTGGTATCGAACGTCGGCGTCCCGGTCAGGGTGCCCGCAGACAGGATCTTGTAGCTTGCGCCCGAGACCGGAAGCGAGCCGATCGTGGCCGCAACTTTGGCCCCGCTGGCGAAAGTGGCGGTGTTCGCCTGAACCAGCGAACTCGTGCCGGCACTGCCGTTGATGTATGCGTTGAGCGTCCCGCCCGAATTGACCGTCAGCGAATCGATCGCCAGCGTCGCTGCCTGGCTCGCTCCGAAGCTGCCGCCGTTGACCGTAACCTCAAGCTGCGATCCGCCGGTGATCTCGGTGGCCCGGAACGCGGCGGTGCCGCCGATGGTCAAGGTCGAGGGCACACCGGCCAACGCCAGGCCGCCGACGAACGCCGATGTACCAGCCAGGCCGATCGTGGCGCTGTTTGCCGCGCCGCCGGTGCCAAAGCTCAAATTGCCGGCCCACTTCGCATCGCCCGACAGCTGCACCTGGTCGCTCCCGCCGCCAAGCGAGGCGTTACCCAGCACGGTGCCGGACTGGATGCTGACCAGATCGTTGCCGCTGCCGGTCCGGATGTCGCCCACCGTCGCGGTGTAGACCTTGGCCGTCAACGGATTGTATCCCGAAGCCGCCTGCTCGGCTGCCTGCTGCGCGGCTTGGTACGCGGTGAGCGATTGGGTCACCGTGACGCCGGTGGTGTTCGCCGAAAGATCGACCGCGACCGACGTCGTGCCGGCCGTCGCCGTGATCAGGCCATGGTTGGTCAGCGTAACAAGCGTCCCCGACAGGTCGCGCACGCCATAGGCGGCAGTGCCGCCGGCCTGGGTCAGCGCGGCCCCGATCGTGCCGTTGTTGGTCAGGGCGGCAACCGAAGACCCGCTCTCGATCAGGATCGCGGTGGCAGTGGAGTTGACGCTGGCCGCCGTGACGGTGCCTACCACACCGATGCCGTTGGTCAGCGTCACCGCCCCGCCGCGCCCGCCGATGATGACCGTGCGCGCGTCATAGCCGGCCGAGGTCGCGCTGCTGGTGGCCGTGCCGTCAAGCGCCAGCGAATACGTACCCCCGGCGATCGATGCTGCGCCGCCGCCAATGGTGATCGGGGTCGCCCCGCCGATCTGCAGCGCCGGATTGTTGCCGACCGCGGTGATCGAACCGGCGCTCGTCCCGCTTCCGGTCGAGGTGCAGGAGGGGACGTTCGACACGGTCGTCGGTGTGCAGGGCGCGTACACGGAGATCCCGCCCGCAACGTTGCCGTTGACCTCGACCACTGCCTTGCCCACGTTGACCGCGGCATCGGCTATGGTCTGGGTGGTGCTGGAATCGGTCGTGTACGCGGTCGACAGGCCCACAGCGCCCTGAATGCGCAGCGCACCCCCGATCGGTCCGCCCGTCACGATGGCCTGCGCGCCGGAACCCGCCACGGTCACCGACCCGCCAACCACCAGGCTGCCCGTCAGCGCCTGGGTGGAAATGCCCGTGCTGCCATCACCCCGGACGGCAATCGTGCCGCTGTTGGTGATCGATCCTGTATATGTCCCCGATGTGATAATGCCGGCAGAGTTCAGTCCCTTGACGCCGATCGTGCCGGTGTTGGTGATCGATCCGCTTGCTCCGCTGCCCGCCGCGATGCCGTATCGGCCGGTAGTGTTCGCGATCGGTCCGGCCGCTACGTTGCCGCCTGTAACGACCGCCGCAGTGAAGTTTTCGGTCACCGAGATCGTCCCGGCGTTCTCGACCGTGCTTGCGATTACGGGGTTGATCAGGATGCCGCCGGAACTGCTCGACGGATTGACGGCAACCGTCCCCCCGCTCGCCACCGTCACCTTGTTGGCCGAATCGACCGTCACCGCCGCGCCGCCCGGCACGGTCACGCTGCCCCCGCTGGCCACGGTCACGTCGCCTGCGGCGGAAGTGACAAGCGGGGCCGTCGTCGATGTGTTGATCGTGGTTGCCGCAAGCGCAGGGCTCGCAGCCAGGGCCAGCACGGCAGGAGTCAGGAAAGTCGAGAAGCGCAGGCTGTGCATGTCGCGGGTCACCATCAATAAAAGGGCGACCCCTGCCGTTGCCGCAAAGGTCGTGTTCGTGCTTGTTTTTGCCAGCAGGACCACACGTGCCGAAAGCACAGCAGGCCACCCCCTCCGGCAGCGGTGCCTGCGATACGCCAAACGCGGCGCTGCGCCAAACCCTTCGGTCACATCATCAGCAAAAACTTTTGCCGATAGGTGCCGGCTCCGGAACAGGCGCTACCGATCCGGAACGTTGCCGATCACCTGCTCGATCACCGCATATACCAGGTCCAGCTGGGCGTCGGTTATGCAGTAGGGCGGCATCACGTAGACGGTGTTTCCCAGCGGGCGCAGCAACACGCCCGCGTCGCGCGCTGCGGCCATGACCGACGCGGCGACCGGCGCGAGGTATCCGCCGGGTCCGGCAATGTCGCATGCAGCGATGGTCCCGCAGGTACGCGCGTTGCGATCTGGTTGCAGTGCGGTTGCAGCAGCCATGCTGACGGCCTGACGGGCGGCGAGCGCGGCGATCCGCTCGCGCACCGGCTCGTCCCGCCAGATCGCCAGATTGGCATTGGCGGCCGCGCATGCAATCGGGTTGGCGGTATAGCTGGACGAGTGAAAGAACATCCGCGACCGGTCGGGCGAATAATGCGCGGCAAATACCGGTTCGCTTGCCATGGTCACCGCCAGCGGCATTGACCCACCGGTCAGCCCCTTGGAAAGGCACAATAAATCCGGCACCACTCCGGCCTGCTCGCAGGCTAGCAGCGTACCGGTACGGCCCCACGCGGTCATCACTTCATCGGCGATAAACAGCACGCCGTGCTGCGCGCAGATTGTCGCCATCTCGGCCAGCACCGCGGGCGGATACATCAGCATGCCGCCCGCGCCCAGCACCAGCGGCTCGACAATGAACGCTGCCGCCCCGCTGGCACAGGCCGACTGCAGCGCGTCATAAGTTGCCTGTTCGTGGCCCTCCGCCGGAAACGGCACGGTCACGACGTCGAACAGCAGCGCGTCGTACGCGCGGTTGAACACGCCCCGCGCGCCGATGGACATCGCCCCGATAGTGTCGCCGTGATACGAATGTTCCATCACCACGATCCCGTGGCGCGGTTCGCCGCGGTGCATCCAGTATCCTAGCGCCATTTTCAACGCCACCTCGACGCTGGTCGAGCCGGAGTCAGAGAAGAACACGCGGCTAAGCGCGGCGGGCATGATTTCGCATAATCCGCGTGCCAGAGTTTCCGCGGGTTCGTGCGTCCACCCGGCGAAGATAAGCTGGTCCAGCCGCTGCGCCTGATCAGCGATTGCTGCCATGATCCGGGGGTGGCAGTGGCCGTGCGTGGTAACCCACCACGACGAGATCGCGTCCACGAACGTCCGCCCGTCCGCCCCGAACAGCAGCGCGCCTTCGGCTCGTTCGATCAGCGGGATCGGCTCGCCCAGTCCATGCTGGGTGAACGGGTGCCAGACGGGGGAGGGCCCATCCCCGGTCACGAGCGGAATTCCTCGACACAGAAGTTGGCGGCGAAGGCGGCGGCCAGCGTTTCGGACGTAATCTGCGCCAGATGCGGCAGTCGCCCCAGGCGCCTGACCTGTCCCATCTGCGCAATCGTGGCTTCGCTGTCTGCATTTTCATCGCCGACAAAGGCCACGCCGAGCACCGCCACGCCCCGTGCGCGCAGAGCTTCGAGCGACAGCAGGGTGTGATTGATTGTCCCCAGTGCGGTGCGCGCCACCAGCACCACCGGCGCGCCCCACGCAGCGAATTGATCCGCATAAAGCCGCTCGCGCGTCAGCGGCACAAGCACACCCCCCGCACCTTCGACAACGAGCGAGCCCTCTACGCGCGGCAGCGCCAGTCGCGCGGGATCAATCGCCACACCGTCAAGCTCGGCCGCGCGGTGCGGCGAGCAGGGCGCGGCAAGCCTGTAGGCTTCCGCCAGGATGTGCCCATCCGGAACGGCTGCCAGCCGGGCCACGCGCAAGCTGTCGCTGCCGCCGTCCTCGTCGGGCCCAGCCTGAACCGGCTTCCAGTAATGCGCGCCCAGCGCGCCCGTGAGCGCGGCCGCGAACACCGTTTTGCCCACGCCGGTATCGGTTCCGGCCACCACGATTGTGTTCATCGCGGCTCCTTTGCGCGCAAGTGACATGTCACCACCTCATACGTCACCGCGATCATCGGCGCATCTGACTCCGGCGCATCTGAACCGCGCTCGAATTCGGCAATCACGCGGCGCAGATCGGCTGGACCCAGCGGCCGGTGCCGGGAAGCGGGGGTTCCCGCGCCAATCGCTTTGAGTGAACGCAGGAATTCGTGTCCGCTGGCGAAAAGCTCGACGTGGCGCTCGGCGCTGGCGGTGGGGCCAAAGGTGTCCGCTCCGGGGAACCGCGGGGTACCGGGGCTTAGACCCAGCCGCTGATGCGCCAAGCGCCATTCGCCGAATGTGCCGGCCGTCAGCGTGGTGAAGATCAGATGGCCTGCAGGAGCCAGCCAGCCGCGCAGGCGCTGCGTTGCCGCCGGGATATCGTCAAACCATTGCAGCGCAAGGCTGGAGCAGATGAGGTCGAACGGGGGTCCGGAAGGGCGGGGGTCGTACTCGCCATCAAGCCGCGCAAACCGGCGTCCGGCCGCTTCCCCCACCCGGGCCCGGCAGCGGTCCACCATCGCGCCAGCCAGATCGGTGACCAGCCATTCCCCCGGAACGGCGCGATCGATCAGTGCTTCGGTCAGGAACCCGGTTCCGCACCCGATTTCAAGCACGCGCGGCGCGGAGGGCAGGTCCAGCGTGGCGATCCGCCGGGCCAGCGCCTGCGCGACCACGCGCTGTACGCGGGCATGGCTGTCGTAATTGCGCGCGGCAGAGAACGCGCTGTCGATCCGCTGGCGGCGAAGGTCCGTCATCCCAGCGATTCCACCAGCTCGGAAATGGCCGCGGCACAGGCACCCGGTAAGGTAACCGGCAGCAGATGGCCGCCCCGCTCCTGCATGATCCGGCGTGCGCCGGGGGTTCCGCCAAATGCGGCGCCGCGCAGCGCAGCGGGAAGGATCGGATCGTCGTGGGCGTCCAGCAGCACCAAGGGCGCTTGCCAGCGTGATGCCTGTTCGCGGCAATCACCGTCACGCAGCAGTGCCAGATCGGCAGCAAGGACATCGGCTGCCTGCATCGCTGGCGCACCGCCCATGCCGCAGCGCGCGCGAAAATCGTTCACGACAGCGCTGGCATCAGCCGCCATCCGGACGGCCATCCGATCCACCACGCGCCGTGGCACCCCGGGAAAACCGGGAGCGGCACAGAACCGGTCGAACCCGTTGATCGCAACCAGTCCGCGGCAGTGGGGTGGGGGGGCCGCAAGAAGGTGCATCGTTCCCAGACTGTGCGTCACCGCCACTACGTCGTCGCTGCAGTCGGCCACGGCCGGCGCGCCGAAGTACCCGCGATCAGCCAGCCGGCAGTCGAGCCGGGGCAACAGTCCAATCACGTCTCGCCACAGCGTCCGGTCAAACGCCCAGCCATGCAGGAACAGCAGGATCACCGCAGGTCCCGCAGCGCGGCGAGCAACAGGTCGATATCGTCTGCCACGTGGCCGGCGCGCAGCGCCAGGCGCAGGCGGCTGGTGCCCGGCGGTACTGTCGGCGGGCGGATCGCGGCCGCCATGATCCCGCGCTCGGCCAGAGCGCGGCCGAGCGCCAGCGCGGCATCTTCGCTGCCGATGATCGCGGGGACGATCTGCGTGGTCGAGCCGGCGGTGTCGATCCCGAGCGCCGCCAGCCCGGCGCGCAGCCGTTCTGCCAGTTCCATGAGATGCGTGCGCTCGGCGCCGAGCGAGGGAACCAGATCAAGCGCCGCGTCAGCCGCGCCGATCACGGCCGGCGGCGGGGCGGTGGTGAAGATGAACCCGCCGCACGCGTTGACCAGATAGTCGCGCAGCAACGCAGAGCAGGCGACATAGGCACCAAACCCGCCCAGTGCCTTGCTGAACGTGCCCATGACCAGATCGACGCCCGCCACCCCGGCAGCCAGGCCAGCGCCGTGCGGACCCAGAACGCCGGTGGCATGCGCCTCGTCCATGAACAGGAAGGCATCGTGGTCCCGGGCCAGCGCGGCCAGCGCCGCAACGTCGGCGCGGTCGCCGTCCATGGAGAACACGCTTTCGGTGAAGATGAACCGCGCAGGAGCGTCCTTGCCGCGGGTCGTCAGCAGTTCGGCAAGATGGGACAGGTCGTTGTGACGAAAGCGGATCTGCCGCACCCGCCCGGCAGCCAGGCCGCTGTGCATCGACGCGTGGATCAGCTTGTCCGTGAACACTGCCGCACCCGGGGCGAGTGCCAGCAGTGCCGGGATCACGGCGGCGTTGCACTGCCAGCCGGTGGCAAACACCAGCGCCGCCTCGGTCCCTTTGAACGCGGCTATCTTGGTTTCCAGCGCCACGTGCGCGTCGCTGGTGCCGGTAACGAGCCGCGATGCTCCCGCCCCGGTCCCGTATTCGGCAGCAAAAAAGCGGGCGCGTTCAGCCAGCAGCGGATGGCGCGCCAGTCCGAGGTAATCGTTGCTGGAATAGTCGGTCATCCGTGAGCCCGCCCGCATGATCCCGCCTCCGTGGAGCAGGCGGGCAGGGACCATTTCGCGCCAATGGCCCCGCGCGCGGATCGCGGCGAGTGCATTGACGATCAGCTCGTCGATAGTGTTCATCCGGCCGTGATCACGCGGCGCAGCGGGTGTTTCGGCTTCACCCGCCGCAGGACGCCCGCGACGCCTTGGTGCTGGCCTGAGGTTCCGGTCCGGCCAGCGGCTTCAGCCCCAGCTTGGCGAACATTGCCGCATCGCTGTCATCCCCGGCGTTAGGCGCGGTGAGCAGCTTGTCGCCGGTGAAGATCGAGTTGGCGCCGGCGAGGAAGCACAGCGCCTGGGTCGATTCCGACATCGATTCACGCCCTGCCGAAAGCCGCACCATCGACAGCGGCATGGTGATGCGCGCGGCCGCGACGGTGCGGACGAACTCGATATCGTCGATCTTCGCCAGCGGGGTGTCGGCCAGCATGTCGCCCAGCACGGTGCCCTTCACCGGGACCAGCGCATTCACCGGCACGCTTTCCGGATGGCGCGGCATGGTGGCGAGCGCGTGAATGAAGCCGACCCGGTCGGACCGGCTTTCGCCCATGCCGACGATCCCGCCGGTGCAGACGTTGATCCCCGCGTTGCGGACGTTGCCGATCGTCTCCAGCCGGTCCTCGAACGTACGGGTGGTGATGACGTCGCCGTACCGTTCGGGCGCGGTATCGATGTTGTGGTTGTAGTAATCGAGCCCCGCTTCGGAGAGCTGTTCGGCCTGGCCCGGGGTGAGCATGCCCAGCGTCATGCATGTTTCAAGTCCAAGCGCGCGCACGCCCTTCACGATCTCTACAATCGCGGGCATGTCGCGGTCCTTGGGGTTACGCCACGCCGCGCCCATGCAGAACCGCTGGCTGCCGTTGTCCTTGGCCCGCGCGGCGTTCTGCAACACCTCGCGCACGTCCATCAGCTTGGTCGCTTTCACCCCGGCCTCGGCGCTGGACGATTGTGAACAGTAGCCGCAGTCTTCCGGGCAGCCGCCGGTCTTGATCGACAGCAGCGTGGCCAGCTGGACTTCGCCCGCGGCGTGATGGGCGCGGTGGACTTCGGCCGCGCGGAACACCAGTTCAGTGAACGGCAGCGCGAACAGCTCAGCGATCTCGTCGCGCGACCAGTCGGTGCGATAACCGGGCTCGGTCAGGGCAGGGGTTTCCGGACGGACAACGGTGTCTGAGATCGTCATACGATTTATCCTGTCTTCCCGAATTCCGCGAAACACTGCGTGAAAGCGATTCTCATGCCGGGATGCACGGTTGATTACCCGAGTCCCCTTGCCGATTTCCGCCGTTGTGACAAGTGTGAGAAGACGTTGCTAAGCCCACTGTAGATGCCTCCGGGCATGTGCCTGAAACCCGTCCAGCCGCGTCTTGCAGGATCGGAGCGCAAGCTGCGGCCTCGAACCCCCGGCCTCAGCCGATATCGCCCTTCAACACCCAGCCATGGGTGAGGATTACGACGCGCGTGTCCCAGTCAAACAAGGCGTCCTGCGCCACCTCCAGCCGGGCATGGTCGGCGCTGGCCAATGCGGCCAGGGCAGCGTGCTCGTCTTCGAAGTGGTGGATGAACAGCAGTTCGTGGCTGGAAGAGGTTTGCGCCATGCGCTGCATTCCGCTGCCCGCGTCGGGCCGGAGCGCACGTGTGGTGGTATAGCCAGCAAGACGTCCCCCAAAGCCGGTCAGCGCCAGCGTGGTTAGGGCATGATCGTCGAGCATCGTGTCAAGGCGGTCGGGGTCGGTTCCGGGGCGGGGCGCGGCGAACGTGAACAGCTTGCAGGTGCCGCGCGGCGGTTGATAGGCAGTTCGCGTGCCCCGGGTCGAGACAGTGGGCGGACCAGCGAACACGCGCTTTTCATCGGGCGCGACCTCGTTCCACATAACGTCGCGCATCCCCAGCCAGATGTCGAAGCTGGTGTAGAACAGCTCGCCGACGCCGTCGAAGCGGGCAGTGTCTGCCGGCACTCCGGCGGCGGGGTCGACCGGATCGTTGTGGACATAGCGCTCCACGTTGCGCCAGAACGCAGGCACGCTGGCCGCATAGTCCCCGTGGGAGCGCCACAACCGCTGGAATTGGCTGCGCGAGATGCCGGGTTGGCGGCATTGGACGTAGACTGAGTGGAATTGCTTCACCGCGCCGCTCTCCGCCCGTTCAATCCATCCGGTATCCGCCATCGACGTTGAGCGTCTGGCCGGTGATGTAACTGGCATCGGGGCCAAGCAGGAACGCAACCGCCGCAGCCTGTTCCGCCGGCGTGCCGCGCCGATGCATCGGGATGATGCCGAGGTTATAGCCGGCCTTGAATTCTTCGGTACCCATCCCGGCGATCCTCGCCTTGCGTCCCATCGTGCCGTCCAGCATGTCAGTATCGATCGATCCGGGGCAGATGCAATTGACGCGAATGCCCAGCGGCGCAAGTTCGAGCGCGAGCTGCTGCGTCAGGCCCACCACGCCGAACTTGCTGGCGCAATAGCCGCCATAGTTGGCGAAGCCGAACCGCCCCGCAAGCGACGAGATGTTGACGATCGCGCCGCCGCCCGGCCGTTCGGAAATGCCGCCCGCCCGCATCGCGCGCCCGACCGCCTTCGTCATGTTGTAGACGCCGGTCAGGTTGATATCGAGGGTCTGGTGCCAAAGCTCGTCGCTCATGTCGAGGATCGGCGCGGCGGCGGCTTCGCTGGCAATCCCGGCGTTGTTGACCAGGCCGGTCAGCGGGCCGACTTCAGCTTCGGCGCGGGCAACGCACTCGGCGATCTGGTCGGGCTTGGTCACATCGCAGACCACGCCGATCGCCTTGCGGCCCATGCCGCGGATTTCCTCGGCCACGGACTCAACGCCCTGCCAGCCTGCTTCGCGTTCGTGTTCCGGCAGGCGCGAGGGATCGCGGGCAAGCCCGGTCACGATCACGTCCGCGCCTTCCTCAGCCACCCGCAAGGCGATGGCACGGCCAATCCCGCGCAGGCGGGCGGCACCGGTAACCAGAACGACATTACCCTGCATCCGCATGATCGGCATTCCTTATTGTAGGTGGCCTTGTCGTGGGTGGCCTTGTGGCGGCCGCGTGGTTCAGGCCCATTCGCGTTCGACGAAGACCAGTTCCTTGCCGACCAGCAGGGTGGAGCGGTCCCAGTCGATGAAATTGCGCTCGTCCGCCAGCGCCCCGCCCGCACCGTTGTCCTTTTCCGGACCGGCGTGTCCTGCAAGCCGGTCGAACCAGGCTTCGGCGTGGCCAAGATAAGGAGCAGCGGTGGTGCCGCGCGAGCCGGTAAGCGCCGCTGCCAGCTGCGCGGCGGCCGGATCATCATCCCGGTGGACCTGATTGTAGGCGATCGTCCCGCGCGCGACCGCATGCGAGCGGACCAGCGGGCCATGCTGGGTAAGCCAATAGCGCCGGGCGGCGTCATCGGTCAGGTGGGGGAGCGGCTGGAGCGCGAAGTGGAGCCGCATTACCCCGCTGCGGAGGCCCGCGGCGGGGCGGGCGAAGCCGGAGGCGACCTGCGGATATTCGCGCGCCAGCCACAGCGGCGATGCGGCCATATCCAGAAAGCGCCGCTCGTTTTCGACGAGAAGTGCGTGCGCGGCATTGCCGACATCGCTTTCGAGCGTTGCCCGAAGAGCGGCTTCAGAACGCCACCAGGTTTCCATGATGCCGTCGAATGAGGGCTGCATCCCGCTGCGCGCAGCGGCCGCCGCAGCGTCCAGTCCCTGCCCCGCCGGATCGGGGTGCAGCTGGACGTGGCGCACCAGATCGAGCGTGGTCTGGAGCGAGGCCACCAGCGGCCCGTGTTCGTCGCGCCAGATCGCCGCAAATTCGTCATGCGACATGCCGTGGGGGCGGCGCAGCAGCTGGACCAGCCGAATCATCGTGTGTTCTCCCCGGTTTCCAGCGTGCTCAAGCCTGTTCGGCAACGCCGTGGCGCGCGCGGCCCCGGGTGCTCATCTTTTCCAGGTCGCCTGGCCAGAACGGCTTGTCGAACCCGGCACTGAGGTGGCTGATGAACCAGTGCCCACCTTCGCGGCGATAGCTTACCTTGTAGAACCCCATCGACTCGATCGACGCGGCGGCGCCGTTGCTGGCCATCAGCAGCAGATAACTTAGCGTGGTGGCGGTATCGCCGGTCTGCTCCTCGACGATGGTGTTGAGCAGCATGTGGCGGCGCTGATCGTGCTGGTGGGGCCAAAACTCGCTGAGCCACCCGCCAATGCGTTCCCGTCCGACGAACGGCCCGATCGGGATGCGGCCAAGCACATTGCCTTCCCAAACCGCGTCTTCGGTGAAGCAGCCGGTAAGGAGGTCGAGCCGGCGTTCGTCATAGGACCAGCAGTACCTTGCGATCCGCTCGCAGATCAGCGCGCGGTCGATCGCGGCATCGGGCCCTTCGGTGCGGACGGCCGGGCCAAGATCGAGAACGCCGGCCGCGTGGGCCCACGCAGGAATGCGCAGGGAGTCTGCAGCAGCTGGGTCGGGATTGGAATCGGTCATGCGCCAGTCCTCTCTCCATGACGGCCCCGCGCTTGCGGGTGCCGGAAATTGCGGGCCGCCCGGCGCGCTCAGGCCGGCAGGCGGCTGCGCAGCGGGACGCCGGTCATCGCCTCAAGCTCGGCCAGCGACAGCCCGCCGTGCATCTCGATCACGTCTGCACCCTGCGGCCCAAGTTCGAAGATCGCGACGTCGGTATACAGGCGGGTGACGCAGCCGATCCCGGTGAGGGGATAGCTGCATATAGGGACCAGCTTGCTTTCCCCTGTCTTGGTCATCAGGTCCATCATCACGAAAACCTGCTTGGCCCCCACGGCCAGGTCCATCGCCCCGCCCACTGCCGGGATCGCGCCCGGCGCGCCGGTGTGCCAGTTGGCAAGGTCGCCCGTCACCGAAACCTGGAACGCGCCAAGCACGCAGATGTCGATGTGGCTGCCCCGCATCATCGCGAAACTGTCGCCATGATGGAAGAACGCGCCGCCCGCGAGCAGAGTAACCGGCTGCTTGCCGGCGTTGATCAGGTCCCAATCGGTTTCCGCCTCGGCCGGGGCGGGGCCCATGCCCAGGATGCCGTTCTCGCTCTGCAGCACGATCTCCCGGTCGGCGGGGAGGAAATTGGCGACCAGCGTGGGCACGCCGATGCCAAGGTTGACATAGGCCCCCTCGGGGATGTCCTGCGCCACGCGGGCGGCCATCTGTTCACGGGTCATGCGCTGCATCGGGAGTCCCTTTCTCAGGCGGAGATGGCAGAGGCCGCGGGCGTCAACCGGACCACACGCTTGACGAAGATGCCGGGAGTCACGATGGCTTCCGGATCGAGGTGCCCGAGCTCGACGATATCGGAGACCTGCGCGATCGTGGTTGCTGCCGCCATCGCCATGATCGGCCCGAAATTGCGAGCCGCCTTGCGGTAGATCAGATTGCCCCAGCGGTCGCCGGCGAGCCCCTTGATCAGCGCGAAATCGGCCTTGATCGGGTATTCGAGCACGTACATCCGCCCATCGATCTCGCGCGTTTCCTTGCCTTCTGACAGCAGCGTGCCGTAACCGGTGGGGGTGAAGACCGCGCCAAGGCCGGCGCCCGCCGCCTGGATGCGGCACGCCAGATTGCCCTGCGGCACCAGTTCCAGCTCGACCTCGCCGGCGCGGTAGCGTTCCTCGAAATGGTGCGAGGCCGCCATCCGCGGGAACGAGCAGATCACCTTGCGCACCCGCTTCATCTTCATCAACGCCGCGATGCCGATTTCGCCGCCGCCGGCGTTGTTGCTGATCACGGTCAGGTCGGTCGCGCCCTGATCAACCAGCGCATCGACCAGTTCATGCGGCACTCCGGCATCCCCGAAGCCGCTGATCATGATGGATGCCCCGTCGAAGACATCGTGCAGCGCTTCGCGTGCGCTCTCGTACCGCTTGTCGATCATGCCATCCTGTTCCCAGCAAGCCGCGCGTAACCAGCCATTCGGCGCGTGCCGCACCCGCGAAAGTTATGGCGGGGGCGAAACGCTGTCAACGCAGATTACGACATTCTTTCGGATTCGCACCCGTCGTGCATGCGCCGCTTAGGCCGCCGCAACCCTGCGGCCGGGCTGTACCATCGCCGCCAGCCGGTCGGTTATGATCGTCTCCGCCTCGGCCACGATCCGGTGAATCAGTTCGCGGCACGTCGGCAGATCGTGAATCAATCCCAGCGCCAGGCTAGCCCAGTAGATCCCGGCATCCAGATCGCCGGTTTGCAGCAGTTCGCGCCCTTTCGCACCGGCAACCAGCGGGGCGACATCGGCATATGTGGTTTCAGGGCGATCGAGTATTTCAACCACCTTCATCGCCACGCTGTTGCGACCAACGCGCGCGCTGTTGCGCAGCTTGCGGAACAGGATGACGGTGCCAAGCTCGTTTCCGTCAACGTAGGCCTGCTTCACGTTGGGATGGATTTGAGCTTCCTGCGTGGCGCAGAACCGGGTGCCCATGTTAATCCCGTCGGCGCCCAGCGCCAGTGCAGCGGCCATCCCGCGTCCGTCGGCGATACCCCCGCTGGCCAGCAGCGGCACCTTCAGCTTGTCGGCCGCGGCCGGGATCAGGACGAGCCCAGGAATATCGTCCTCGCCGGGGTGGCCGGCGCATTCGAATCCGTCGATCGAGACCGCGTGAACCCCGCGCCGCTCGGCCGAGAGCGCGTGCCGGATCGAGGTACACTTGTGGATCACGCGCATCCCGTGCGGGCGCATCATGTCCCACACCTCCTGTACCGCCGGGGTGCCGGCAGTCTCGACGATATCGATCCCGGCGTCGGCGATTGCCGCGACGATCCCGGCATAGTCGGGCGGGTTCACCGTCGGAAAGACCGAGATGTTCACGCCGATCGGCTTGGAGGTCATCGCCTGGCAGCGGGCGATCTCCTCGCGCAGCACTTGGGGTGAGGAAAATGTCAGCGCGGTCAGCAGGCCCAGGCCGCCCGCGTCGGATACCGCAGCGGCCAGTTCGGCCACGCCCACGTTCTGCATCCCGCCTTGGACGATCGGGTGTTCGATATCGAGCAGTCGGGTGATCCGGGTGTCAATTGCCAAGGCTCGATCCTCTCGTCAGGATGGCGGTCGCTTGCCCGCGCCTGCCAAAATCCGATAAATAGTCGATTTCAATCGCCGAATAAAGACTGAAAGCTGCAGCGCGTGCAGCGGCGGCGCCTTGGCGCGTCTGCTGACGGGGCGGAACGAAGCGACCGCGCTCTACCGCCGCGCGTCCCATGCATCGTCTAAAAATGCTGCAATCTGTCTCATGCCGGCGTCGCGCAATTTTTCAAAACGTTCATGCTTGTGAACTTTGCACAAGTTGAATGTCTTAGGGCCGAATAGGCGTCCCTTAGGAAGCCGACGAACGTTTGGGTTCCGTTGACAGTGTGCACACCCAGCGCTATCACAGATGTAAGAATTCAAGACGGGCGAATGACCTGTCGGAAAATCAGGTATTTGCAGGAGAGTGAGGATTAATTTCCGACAGTCAATAGAAAAGCCTCGTTAGCGGTGCGTCTTTATCGAGATAACCGGCGATAATTTTTAGAGCCCGTGTAATCGGTTGCGTAAAATATCAGTAATGCCGATTATCGCCTGACGGAATTGGTTGCTGGAGAAAAGCATATTGCGGCGCTTTGCTGTGCGAGTGCGCGTAATTATCGGCTATAAGTTCAAAAATATGCACAAAATGATGATTGTTTCAATTTTGTACATCCAGGAGTGGAATATGAGGAAGTTTACTTCAGCTCTGACGGGCGTTTCGGCGATAGCGTTGTGCTGCGCCCCGGCCTACGCGCAAGACGCACCTGCCGACGCGGAAACCGGCGGGTTGACGGAAATCGTCGTCACTGCGCAGAAGCGGTCTGAAAACATAAACAAGGTCGGCTTGTCGATCACGGCGGTCACAGCAGACACGCTAGTCAAGGCCAACATAACTTCCGCTTCGGAACTGCAGAAGGTGGTTCCCGGCTTCACGTTCACGGATTCGCCGCGCGGCACCCCGGTCTTCGCGATCCGCGGCATCGGCTTCCAGGATTCGACCGTGGGTTCGGCCTCGACCGTCGCTACCTACGTTGACGAAGTGTCAATTCCCTTCCCAATGGAAAATCGCTTCCCGACGCTCGACCTTGAGCGTGTCGAAGTGCTGAAGGGCCCGCAGGGCATTCTGTTCGGCCAGAACTCGACCGCCGGCGCGATCAACTTCATCGCCGCCAAGCCCACCCAGGAACTGCGCGCCGGCGCCGATCTTAGCTACGGCCGGTTCCAGACCGTTCAGGGCAGCGCGTTCATCAGCGGCGGTCTGACCGACAATTTGCGCGCGCGTCTCAGCTTCATGGGCGTTCACTCCAGCGGTTGGCAGACCAACCGCTGGCTCAACGGCAAGACAGGCCTGGCCTATAACGACTTGGTCAATGGTCCGGCCGCGGTTGCCGGGCTGATCAACGATCCTGCTCGCACGGACAGCGTTGATACGATCATCGCCAACAACCTCACCGAAGTTCCGCTTGGCCGCAATTACCAGAACGATCTTGGTGCAAAGCGCGGCTTCGCTGGCCGGATGCTGGTCGAATGGGAGCCGACCGATCGGCTGACCCTGAACCTCAACGTCAACGGCTGGGTCGACAAGTCGGACACCCAGGCGGCGCAGCTGCTGTACGCGTTCCCGCTGCAGGCAACAGCGCCGTACATTCCGTACAACCGCTATCCGACGCCCCCGCAGGACGCACGTTCGGCCGATTGGGATCCGTACCTGAACACGAACCGCATCCCGGCTTCGATTGGCAAGCAGGAAAAGCTGCAGCGCGACGACAACTTCTTTCAGGCCTCACTGCGCGCTGACTACAAGATCACCGATGACCTGACGTTCACGTCGATCACTGCCTATTCGACGTATCGCCAACAGTTCGGGTTGGACGTTGACGGCACAGCGCTGTCGAACTTCTCTATCGGCGATACGGCAAAGGCCAACTCGTTCGGTCAGGAAGTCCGTCTCACCGGTGACTATGGCGCGATCAAATTCATCCTCGGTGGAAACTACGATCGTCACACCGTGTATGAAGAAAATCGCTACTACGTCGATCAGTCGTCAGTCTATGTCGGCTTCATCAACAACAGCGACTCGGGCGCGTTCTTCAACTCGCCGATCCGGGCCATTGCGGCGTTCGGCAACGTCGATTTCCAACCGACCGATGCGATCACGCTGCACGCCGGTGTCCGCTATACCAACGACAAGCGGTCGTACTCGGGTTGTACGCGGGACTATGGCGACGGTGTGCAGGGCAACGCCTTCAACATCGTGATCCCGGCGGTGAACCAGGCGGTGTTCGGCATCCCCTATGGTTCGTTGACAGGTGCGTTCGCGCCCAACATCCAGCCCGGTGGCTGCACCTCATCGAATACGCAGAGCGACCCTTCGCTGGTGACTGCCGCCAATCCTTCCGGCAGCTACTTCCTGCCTGGTCTGGCGAACTATACGCTCAAAGAAGACAACGTCAGCTGGCGCTTTGGTGTGGACTTCCAGGCAACACCAACCACGCTGCTCTATGCCAACGTTTCGCGTGGCTACAAGTCGGGCGGTTTCCCGGCGGTCCACGTCGCCGCAAACGTCCAGCTGGAGCCGGTGAACCAGGAATCGATCACCGCATACGAAGTCGGCGTGAAGGCCGGCCTGTTCGACCGTCGCCTGCAGGTGAACATCGCGGGCTTCTACAACGACTACAAGAACAAGCAGCTGCGCGGCCGCATTCTTGACCCATTTGGCTTCTTCGGCGTGCTCGACAAGCTGCTGAACATTCCCAAGTCGCGGGTGTGGGGCGGCGAAATCCAGGTCCAGGCCGCTCCGGTCGATGGGTTGAACATCAACGTCGGCGCCTCGTACACCGACACCAAGGTGACCGGCGACACGGCCGGATTTTATGATCCGGTGGGCAACCAGATCAACTATCGCGGGCTGGAATTCCCGAATACGCCAAAATGGAACGTGACCGCGGCAATCGACTACGAACGCGAGGTAACCTCGTCGCTGTCCACCTTCATCGGCGCCAGCATGCTGTACCAGAGCAAGACGATGGGCCTGTTCGCCGACCGCGCGCTGCTGTCGAACATCAACCTGGACCCGACCTTGAAGCCCGGGGTTAAAGTTCCAAGCGATGCCTTCGACATCAAGGCCTACACCACGGTCGATGCTCAGCTGGGCGTCAAGGCTACCGACAACACCTGGAAGGCCTGGATCTGGGGCAAGAACGTGTTCAACACGTATTACTGGACCAATGCCACGCAGTCGTTCGATTCGATCTACCGGTTGACCGCAATGCCGGCGACGTACGGTGCGTCGGTATCGTTCCGCTTCTGATGCGGGCGGAATAGCTTTAAGGCGAAGGTCGGACGGGCACGCAAGCGCCCGTCCGATCCTGTTTTCAGAACACAGTCCTGGGAAGGAATGGATGCATGAACCGGCTTGATGGTAAAGTTGCGATCGTCACCGGCGCCGGTCAGGGCATGGGCGAGGCCCATGCGCGGCGGCTGGTGGCCGAGGGGGCGAAAGTCCTGGTCACCGATATCAACACCGCTGCCATCCAGAGCTTGGCCGCCGAACTTGGTGATAATGCCTTGGCCCACCAGCTCGACGTTGCCAGCGAAAGTGGCTGGACAGCCGCCGTTGCAGCAGCGGAAGCGGCGTTCGGGCCAGTGACCGTGTTGGTGGCCAATGCCGGGATTACGGGCTCGAACTGCGCCACCACTGACTTTTCGGTCGCGGAGTACGAGAAAGTCTGCGCGATCAACCAGACAGCGGTATTCCTGGGCATCCGCGCCGTGGTCCCATCGATGCAGCGCGCCGGTGAGGGCTCCATCGTCAACATCTCGTCGATCTCGGGCATCGTCAGCATCTTCGGGACGCCCAACGTCGCCTATGCGGCGAGCAAGTTTGCCGTGCGGGGCATCACCAAGTTCGCGGCGATGGAATTCGCGGCCCAGAAGATCCGCGTCAATTCCATCCACCCGGGGTACATCCGCACCCAGATGATGACCGACACGCTAAACGATGAACAGATCGTGCAAGCCGCGGGCTCGGTGCCGATGCACCGGGTGGGCGAACCGGACGAGGTTGCAAGCCTGATGGTCTTCCTCGCCTCGGACGAATCCGCGTTCATCACCGGCACCGAACACATTATCGATGGTGGCATAACTGCCCAGTAAGCAAGGCACGCTGAGCTAGTCTGGTCAGCCGGCCTGGCTTGCCTTGGCCATCGGCACGCCCAGCGCCGCACTTTCCATGTCCAGCATGGCAAGTGTGCGATCCACAACCCCGGCGCCGGCCTTGGTCAGGTTCTTGGGCCGGCGATAGAGCAGCCACGTGATCACCACGTGGTTCAGGCTGCCGATCAGCAACGCCGCGGTCTCGTAGGGGTCCAGCTTGTCGGACCATTCCCCTTCCTCGATCGCCTGCTTGATCAGGAAGATGAGGATGCGCGAAAAGTCGTCCACACTCTTGCTCAGCTCGGTTCCGCCGACCAGGACAGACGGCCAGATTTCAAGATAGAACAGGCGGGCCCATTCGGGGTTGCGGCGCGCAAAATCCGCAATCAGTGACAGATAGATGCTGATCCGCTCTTTCGCTCGCTGCTTGCCCACCACCGCCTCGGCGAATTCCTCGTAGAACTTGGCGAGATATGCGGAAGGCACCGCATAGGCGATGTCCTCCTTGCTGGTGTGATATTCGTACAGCGTGGATGTGGAGATGCCGGCCTCTGCCGCGATATCGGCGATGCGCGAGCGCGAAATCCCGTCCCGCCCGAACACGCGCAGCGCGGCGCCCAGGATTTGCTGTTCGGTGCGCCGGCTACGGTCCTGCTTGCGGTCGCTCTCCTGCCGGGCACGCTGCAGGACATCTTTCAACAACAGTGACCATTTCATCCCAGCCGCACTCCCCAACCGCGTAAGCCGCCGCCAGCCAGGCGAACGTTGTCCAAACCATCCGCGTCCTCACCGCAAAACCATGCGAAACCGGAGTTACCCGCCCGCTCGGACGCGAGGCGCAGCGCGGCCTGCACCAGCGGTGCAGCATCGCAAGCTACGCTATGTCCGGTCAACAAAATCCGGACGGATCGTCGGATAATTTGTGTCGCCGCTGTCCGTGCCGGCGCCCGGCCCCGATGTCGTGATCAGGGCCGGGCAGGCAGCATCATGCCGCGACGAAGGCGTCCGTCGGCAGGCTCGGAACCACGTCCTGCGCCAGGCGGGTCATGGATTCTTCCCACGGAGTGGGGTTGTCCATATAATCGTAGCTGTAAATCAGCAGCGTACCGAAGCCACCGCCCAGCTTGTCGATCCACTTCTCCATCTTCTCGCGCACGGTTTCGGGCGAACCGACCAGCCAGAAGTTGTCGGCCAGGAATTCCGGCGTAACGTCGGAGACCGAATAGCTGGTGCCCTCGACAATCGCCTCGGCAATTCCGAAGCGGTGGTAGGTGGGCAGCAGATATTCTGTCCACGCGCGTCCCATTCCGCCTTCGAGCGCAAGCTTCCTGGCTTCGGCATCGGTGTCGGCAATGAACACGTCGCGCACGACGCGGTGCCGGGCACGCGTGCCGGCGGTGGGCCGGCCCGCCTTTGCGGCAGCTTCCCGGTAGATATCGAAATGTTCGAGCACGGCCGAGCTTGAAGAGAATACCGACGCGGGCGAATACCCATGCGCGCCGGCATAGCGGATCGATGGCGAATTGGGGCTGAGCCCGGTCATCGCCATGGGCATCGTCCCGCCCCAAGGGCTCTGATCGCGCACCGGATGGGCTTCATCCCCGTGCGGAAGCCCCGCGTTCCAGAATTGGCCCTTATGTTCGAACGGCTTGTTCGCCCAGACCATTTCCATGATTTCGACCGACTCGGTCATCATCTTGTGGTTCTGCGATAGATCCGTAATGCCGCGCAGCTCCGCGTCGGACGGATATGCACCCGGCGCCACGCCCATCTGGTACCGGCCCTTCAAGATGTGGCTGAGCCATGCCGACTGCACGGCCAGCGTGGCCGGGTGGTGGTAAGGCAGCAAGTGTGCAAGCGGACCCAGCTTGATCGTGTTAGTTACCCGCGCGGCGGCGGCGATGACGAGTTCGGGGCTGGGGATGGCTTCCCACATCAAAGTGGCATGCTCTCCTACCCAGTATTCACTGAATCCGGCCTTTTCGGATGCGACCGCCTGGGAGACTGCCCACTCGAACACGTCCGCGGGGGTGCGATGCGGTTCCGAGTATGGCGTCTGAAACATGCCTACTTCCATGGAATTCTCTCCGTGATTTGATTTGCCCGACTCTATCGGGTCAATTGCAGCAAGGTCTAAGCCGGTTAGATATCACACATGTGCTAAAATGATCTGGCCCGGTCAAGCCGATTCGGTCCGCATGGCATTGGCGGGCACCAACATTATCACAATCGTCATATGCCTTGACAACGTTATTTGCATGCCTACCCAAAGCGTCGATGCCAGCTGCCACCATTGTAAAACCCAATGCGCCGGTCCGTACCCGGGCAGCGCCCCGGACCAAGGGGCCAACCCGGTCGGTGTCGCTGCTGTCCGCCACCCAGGAACGTCTGATTATCCAGGCAGAACGCCTGTTCGCCGAGCGCGGGATCGATGGAGTGACGATGCGGATGATCTGCGACGCGGCCAAGCAGAAATTCGCCGGGTCGGTGCAGTACCATTTCGGCGACCTTGCCGGCCTGCTCTATGCGGTGTTCGAATACAGGGAAACGCAGCTGCAGCCGCGGCGCCGCGAACTTCTGGAACAGGGCCGCCGGGATGATCGGCTGGATGATGTGCGCTTTCTGCTGCGCGTGCTGTTCGAGCCAAATTTCCGCCTGTATACCGAACAGGGCAACAGCTACTTCCTGCGCTGTCATGCTGCGTATCTGACCACCCACCGGCCCCGCGGAGTCGAACATCCGGTGGATCGGGGCAGCCCGGCCACGCAGGCGATGCGCGAGGCGATGGATCTGCTGGAGCACCGACTGTCTCCACTCGGCGCCGGGCGCGCGGCGCTGCGACTTGAATATGTCGGAACGATGCTGCTGTACGGCATGGCCGAATTCGATGCCAATCCCAGCCGCGCCGGGATTTCCGCCGAAGCCCATTTCGAGGAACTGCTCGACATGATGACCCAGGCGATCACCGTGCTTCCCAGGCCCCGGCAGGCTGCAGGCAAGGGCAACGTTCCCGCCTGAGCCGGCGGGCAGGTCAGCCCTTCATGAACAGTGGCGGGATGATCCCCACTTCATCCCCGGTGCACGACGGATCCAGATAATTGCCGAGCGTGCGGATCTGGTCGACGTGGGCAGCCAGGTCCTCGGGGGTGTGGTCGGGGTTGAAATACCCTTCACCGATAACGAACCCGACCCGCGCGACCTTGCCCGACGAGGTGCTGTAGATTTCGCCATTGATCAAGGTGTCGCGGTGGGCCAGCCACAGCACGGTCGGCGCGATGATCGAAGGCGGGCCCATCGGCACGCGCCCTTCGCGAATTTCGGTCTGCCAGTCGTCGCTGTCGGGTGCCTTGCCGCCGAAGAACACTTCGATGTTCATACGCGTGACGGCCATCGGGGCAATCGCGTTTACTGTGATCCCGGTGCCGACGGCTTCCTGCGCCAGGCACTTGGTCAGCGCGGCCACGCCCAGCTTGGCCGAGGCATATGGGATCAACGTTTCGTTCCCGGCAAAGCCCGAGTTCGAGGTGATGTTGACGATCCGGCCATAATTCTGCGCGGCCATATGCGGCCACGCCGCCGCGCACAGGTGGAACGTCCCTTCCAGCATGATCTGCTGGGTCAGCCGCCAGTGCTCTTCATCGATCTCGGTCAGCGGGGCGAACCGGATGATGCCGGCGCAGTTGACGAGCACCGTGACCTTGCCGAACGCGTCGATTGCGGACTTGACGATCGCATCAGCCGCAGCCCGGGTTCCCACCGCGTCGGTATTTGCCACCGCGCGGCCGCCCGCAGCAATGATTTCGTCAACCAGTTGCTGCGCGACAGGCTGCGAAACCCCGTTCCCGTCCATTTCGTTGCCAAGGTCGTTCACGACCACCGCCGCGCCGCGCTCGGCAAACGCCAGCGCAAACGCACGGCCAAGGCCTCGTCCGGCCCCGGTCACGATCACGACATCATCGTCAAATCGCATCATCATGCCGGTCTATCCTCTCCGCTTGTCAGTCCGGTCCGCGCGGGAACCTGCCGTCTTTTTGTGTTGCTGTCAGGCCGGGATTTCGAACAGGCCCGCGGCGCCCATGCCGCCCGCGATGCACATCGAGACGACCGCATAGCGCACCCCGCGCCGCTTGGCCTCGATCAGCGCATGGCCGACCAGCCGGCTGCCGGTCATTCCGAAGGGGTGGCCCAGCGCGATGCCGCCGCCATTGACGTTGAGGATGGCCGGATCGATCCCGAGCTTGTCGCGGCAATAGAGCGCCTGGCTGGCAAACGCCTCGTTGATTTCCCACAGGCCGATGTCGCTGACCTTGAGCCCGGCGCGGTCGAGCAATTTGGGCACCGCAAAGACCGGACCGATGCCCATCTCCTCCGGCGCGCAGCCGGCCGCCTGGAAACCACGGAAGATGCCCATGATCGGCAGACCTTCCTGTTCGGCCAGCGCACGGTCCATCAGCACCTGAGCGGATGCGCCGTCGGACAGCTGGCTGGCGTTGCCGGCGGTCACGTACTTGCCTTCCTTGATGACCTGCCCGTCCTTCCACACCGGCTTCATCGCGGCGAGGACTTCGAGCGTTGTGTCGGCGCGGATTCCCTCGTCGTTGGCGAGCGTCAGTTCCTCGGTGCCAGTGACCGAGCCGTCCTTGGCGATCAGGTTCTTGCGCACCGCGATCGGCGCGATCTCATCGCTGTAGCGGCCGGCCGCGAGCGCGGCAGCAGCGCGCTGCTGGCTCTGCAGGCCAAACTCGTCCTGCGCCTCGCGGCTGACGCCGTAGCGTTCGGCCACGATCTCGGCGGTTTCGATCATCGCCATGTAGGCATGCGGCGCGCCTGCAATGACTTCGGCCGGCTGGGCGCGGTAGGTCGGGGCATGGTTGTTACGGGTATGCGTGACCGATTCCGCGCCGCCAGCGACCGCTACGTCAAGATCGCCGGCGATGATTCCGCGCGCCGCAAAGGCAACGGCGGTCAGGCCCGAGCCGCACTTGCGGTCCATCGTGGTGGCCGGCACCGAGAACGGCAGGTTGCCCGCAAACCCGGCAGTACGGCCCAGGTTGTTGCCCTGCGTTCCGAACTGGCTGGCGACGCCATAGGCAATGTCGTCGATGCGTGCCGGATCGATCCCCGCGCGCTCGATCGCCGCGTTGATCGCATGGGCGGCAAGGCGCGGTGCATCGGTATCGTTGAACGCGCCCTTGAACGCGCGGGCGATCGGGGTGCGGGCGGTCGAGACAATGGCAGCTTCACGCATCAGAACTTGTTCCAGTATTCGAGTTCAAGGAAATCGGTGACCGATTGGATGTACTTGCCGCGCTGTTCGTGATGGAGCCAGTGCGTTCCCCCGGGAAATGGGACGATCCGGTGATTTCGCAAGCGGGCCAGCCGCTCTGCCGGGGGCATCGGTACCCAGCCCGCATCGCCATACTGCAGCAGCACCGGGCATTCGATCGCATCAAGGATCTGGTCCTGCTCCAGCCCGAACTGGTCATGGGGCGCGCGCGGGTGCAGGTTCGGATCGAATTTCCAGTGCCAGGTACCGTCGCCATGAAGCCGCACGGCGTGCGCGGCAAGGTGATCGAGCGTCGCGTCATCGAGCAGTTGCTGTTCGCGCTGCATCCGGGCGCGGGCCGCCGCGATCGACGGATAGCCACCCCGTGCGCGCCCGCGGTTGGACTGGCGCTGGGTGATCCATTCGCGCATCCGTTGCGGATAGGGGCGGGGCTTGTCCCGCTCGTCCCGTACGATCGGCATCTCGACGCATTCGACCCCCGAAACGGCCACCACCTTGTCGGGAAAGGCAGCCGCCAGCCGCAGGCCAAGCGCGCCCCCCAGCGAGTGGCCGATGATGGCGTAGCGCTCCAGTCCGAAGGCAGAGACAACGTCGGCGAGGTCTAGCACGTAGCTCGACAGCGCATATCCTTCCAGCTCGGTCCAGTCGCTGTCGCCATGGCCGCGCAGATCCGGCGCGATCACGTTGTAGCGGTCTTGCAGTGCCGCTGCGGTCCAGTCCCAGCTGCGGGAATGATCGCGCAGGCCGTGGATCAGCAGCACCGGCGGCGCGGCCGGATCGCCCCATTGCGAGACGTGGATGCGCATGTCTCCGGCGCGTACGGTCAGTGATCTCGGCTCCGTCATGCGGGGCGGCCCGTAGCCGGATCTGCGCCGCGCAGCGCCCGGCGAAGGATCTTGCCGGTGGGTCCCTTTGGCAGTTCGGCCACGATATGGAACGCGGCCGGCTGCTTGAACGTCGCGAGATCCTCACGGCAGCGCGCCGAAAGGTCAGCCGGATCAAGCACCACGCCCTGCGCCGGGGCGACCCAGGCCACCGCGACTTCGCCCAGCATGTCGTCGGGTTCGCCAACCACGGCTACTTCGGCCACGCCCGGCACGCGGTAGATCGCTTCCTCGATTTCGGCCGGATAGATGTTCTGTCCGCCGCGGATGATCACATCCTTCTTGCGGTCGACGATATAGGCATAGCCGTCTTCCGCGATGTAGCCGATGTCGCCGGTGTGGAGCCAGCCGCCCCGCAGCGCGGCGGCGGTATCTTCCGGAGCGCGATGGTAGCCGGCCATCAGGTTCGGCCCGCGCACGATGAATTCGCCGCTGGCCCCGGCCGGCAACGTCGCGCCGTTTTGATCGACCACTGCAAGTTCCATCCCGTCGAGCACTTTGCCGATGGTGTTGCCGTTGGCCAGCTGGCCATCGGCACCAAGGTTCACCTCGGTCAACGTGACGAGTGCAGACGCTTCGGTAAGGCCGTAGCCGGTGAGCACTTTTGCATCGGCCGCCGTCACCGCCAGGACGCGCCCGAGCAGCGCGGCGGGCACCGGCGCGCCGCCCGTCATGATCCGGCGCAGCGAGGCAAGCTGTCCGGCGCGCAGCGAGGGTTCGTCCACGATCTTCTGCAGCATCGTGGGCACGGCGGGCATGAAAGTGCCGCCCTGCTGCGCGACCGTTTCGATCACCCGTGCCGCATCGAACTTTGGCAGGATCACAAGCCTGGCGCCGGTGAACATCATGGCATTGATGCACTGATTGAGCCCGAACGTATTGTACAGCGGCAGCGCGCAGATGATCACATCCTCGCGCCCGATGCCAAGCCAGCCGGGCGTGCGGTCATAGTTGGCCGCAAGGTTTGCTGCAGTCAGCACTACGCCCTTGGACTTTCCGGTGGTCGCGCTGGTCTGCAACAGCATCGCAGTGTCCTGCGGCGCGACCGATGCCAGTGTCCTGACCGGCGCTGCGCCCGATGCGACGTCAAGCAGTTCGCCCGCGGGCAGAACCGCACTCAGCGAGGGGGTGTTTCCAATGCCTTCGGGCGGACGGCGATCCGCGAGGTGGTCTGCTAGGATCAGGTAGTCCAGCTCGCAGCAATCGACGACGTGAGCGACCTCGGCCGGCCGGTAAAGGATGTTGAGCGGGGCGAACACTGCGCCAAGAGTGAACAGTGCGTACTGGAGGACAATGAACTCCGGCTGGGCCGGCATCATCAGGCCGACCCGCGAGCCTTGTTCAACTCCCCTAGCGGCGAGCGCCCCGGCCGCAGCATAGACCCGATCTGCCAACTCCCCGAAGGTGATTTCACGCCCTTCGTAGACGACCGCCGTTCGACCGGGTTCGCGCGCTGCATGGGCGACCAGCGCCTGGGCGCGGTTAGCCACGGGCCGGCGCCGCCAGCGCCGCGGCCGGATCGGTGATGCGGTAGGCTCGCGCCGCGGTGCCAGCGAACAAGGCGTGGCGTTCATCGTCTGACAAATCGGCGGCGAGCAGCTTGAAAGCGTTCCACAGCGTGCGATACGAGTACATCGCCTTGTCGACCGGGAAGTTGCTTTCGAACAGGCATCGGCTTGGCCCGAACAGGCCGACGCATGCGTCGAACCAGCGTTGCCACGCTGCAGCCAGGGCTGACGAGGAGGGCGGAGCCGGCGCTTCGTGCCAGCGGGCGCCGCAGATTATCATACCGAAGCCCCCGATCTTGATGACCACGTTAGGGCATTGTGCAAGGTCTGCCATGGCTTTGCGCCACACCGCAAACTGTTCGTCCATCCGCGTCTCGTATGGGCCGACGCCAATCACGCAGCCGATGTGATCCAGCACGATCGGCAGGTCGGGCATCGCCCGGGCCAGCGCGGTCAGCTCGGGGATCTGGCGGCTATAAAGCATCGCGTCGAAGCTCAGTCCCGCGCGGCTGACTTCGCGCAGCCCGTCGCGATAGGCGGGGTCCGCCAGCATTGCTTCCGGTGCCGGACGCAGGACGATGCCATCGGGAAACTCGGGATCGCGCGAGACGCTGTGACGGATACCGCGCAGACGCCCGCCGGAGGCCACCTCATGCGCCTCGAGCACCTCGGCCACGGCGCTTCCCCGCATCAGGTCGGCAAAGGCGACGATGCCCTCGGCTATCCGGGGCAGGCCGCGCTGCGCGGCCGTGTCTGCAAGCGCGGCGACCTTCTCGGTTTCTCCGACTGGTAACAGATGCGCCGGACCATCGGTGCGGTAGCCGTAATGCGCCTGGACAAACACCGAGGCGACGACATTGTGTCCGCTGAGAAGATCGGCCGCGAACTCATCCAGCAGATAAGGGACATTGGCCTCCGTCCACAGGTGGTGGTGGGCGTCGATGATCGGCGCTTCCGGCGCGATTACGGGTTCTTCGGTCAGCCGCAGCCAGGCGGGCGCCGGCGCAGGATAGCGATAACGCCCGGTGACATCCAAACCCATTGCGCTTTATCCTTATCCCGCTCGTTCCGATGATGTTTCGGAGATTGCAAAAAATCAAGTCCGAAAGCAGGCCTATAGCGCGATGATGTGTGATGCCGCGCGTCGGGTCTGCCACAAAAATCCGATAAAAGATCGATTTTTTTTGACAGGACAAAACTGTTCGCCCTAAGCTAGGACAGACGTCGGGACAGTGGTTTGGCGAGTGAGTCGCCTTATTGCTGCCGATGTGGTGTTTTGGTGAGGATTCCCGATGGGTTTCAGTCAGGTGGCAGTGCTTGCCTCCGCGCAGACCGAGTTGCGTCCGGCGTGGAATGATGCGCAGCATATCGACCTTATTTCTGCGGTCGTGACCAATGTTTTCAAGGGAACCGGGCTCTCGCTCGACGACGTTGATTTCGTGATCGACTCAGGCAGTGACGTGCTGGACGGCCGCTCGATTTCGAACTGCGGCTTCCTTGGCGCGCTCGGCGCGCACCACAAGGAGGAAGCGCGAGTCGAGGAAGACGGCCTCTGGGCCGCGCTGTACGGCGTCAACAAGATCCGCTCGGGCGGATCGCAGATCGGACTGATCGTCGCCTATTCCAAACCTTCGGAATCCGACGTCGATCTCTATTGGTCGTCGATGGTCGAGCCGTTCTACCAGCGGCCAGTGGGCTTCGGGCAGAAGGCGGCACTGGGTATCCAGGCGCAGCGCTATCTTGCTGCGCACGGCATCAAGGATCGCGATCTGGCTGACGTGGTGGCGCGCCGGTGGGCCGCTGCTGCGACCAACGGCAAGGTATCGATGGACAACGCGCCCGACGCCGACGCGGTCCTCGGCTCGGGCGATGCCGCTACGCCGCTGACCCAGCTGATGATTTCGCGGCCAGTGGACGGCGCCGTGGCGCTACTGATCGGCAGCGAGGATGTAGCGCGGCGGTACGGCCGGGCCCCGGTGTTCATCACCGGGATGGGGACCAGCATGGACACCCATTCGTTCGCCGAACGCACTTCCAACAAGATCGATTCGGTCGCTGCAGCCACCAAAATGGCGCTTGGCAAGGCCGGCTGGGCATCCGCCAAGGATGCGGACCTGATTGAAATGAGCGGAAGTTCGGCCATCGGCGAACTGCTCGCGCTTGAAGGGCTCGGTCTGGCGGACGCCGGCAAGGGTCTTGATGCGGCGCAGGCCGACACGGTCAACCGGTCTGGCGGCGCGCTGCCGGCCGATCCGCTGATGGCGACGGGTCTGATCCGGCTTGCCGAAGCGACCAAGCAGCTTGCCGCGCCGGCTAGCCCCGGCGGGGCCGCGCCGACCAAGGCGATCGTCCACGGCACCGGCGGTGTCGCGATGCAGACCAACTGCGTTTTCACTCTCGAGGTTTGATCATGGGCCGTGAAGTAGGAATTGTCGGCGTCGGGCAGACGCATCATTCGCGCCGCCGGACCGATGTCAGCCAGGCTGGTCTCGTACGCGAAGCCGTGGACCGGGCGCTGGCCGACGCCAACCTTTCGATGGATGATATCGACACGGTCGTGGTTGCCACCGGCCCCGTGCTGTTCGGCGCGGTCAACCAGCCTGAAAAGTGGGTGGTCGACGCGATCGGCGCGCAGGGCAAATCGGTCGTGCGGCTGACCAGCGGCGGTGGTGCCGGCTTTGCCGGGGCCCTGGCGGGTTACTACCAGGTGTCGGGCGGTTATTCTGACCGTACCCTGGTTGTCGCGTACGACAAGCTGTCGGAAGGCCAGTTGCAGTACTCGATCTCGACGCTGTACGATCCGTTCTGGGGCCGTGAATTCGCAGTCGGGATCATGGGCTTTTCCGCCGCCTACTGGCGCGCGCGCATGGAAGTGCTTGGCCATACCGAGGAAGCGGCGGCGATGGTTGCGGCCAAGAACCGCAACAACGCGATCGCCAATCCTTATGCGCATCAGAAGAAGGCCGTCACCGTTGAAGACGTGCTGAATTCAAAGCCGCTGTGCTGGCCGATCAAACTGCTCGACGTTCCCCCGATTTCGGACGGCGCTGCGGCAATCGTCCTCGCATCGGACAAGGTTGCGCACCATTCTACCAGCCGGCCAGCGTTCATCCGTGGCATGGCTTACTGCTGCGAGGCGGACAACGCGGCCGAGCGTTCGTTGATGCTGTCCGAGCCGCTGGCGATCGCCAGTCGCCAGGTTTACCGTGCCGCCGGCATCACCAACCCGCGTCGCCAGTTCGACGTGGTCGAGGTGCAGGAGCCGTATTCGTGCTTCGAACTCAACTACTATGAAAGCCTGGGCCTGTGTCCTCCGGGGCAGGCGGCCGAGCTGATCGCGTCGGGCGCCACGCAGCTTGACGGCGACATTCCGGTCAACCCGTCGGGCGGCACGATGGGCGCCAACCCGATCGGCGCGGTCGGCGTTATCCGCCTGATCGAAGCCGCGACCCAGGTGATGGGCCGCAACGAAACGCACCAGATCAAGGACGCCAAGCTGGCGCTCGTCCAATCGGGCGGGGGCTGGGCCAACCTGCGCGGCTGCGCCGTATTGAGCGCCTGAGGAGGGACCAAGATGTTCTACGCACCCGAATCCTATCCGATTGACCTGCCCACCTTCCACAGCCAGATGAAGCTGCCCTACACGCTCACCCCGGGCCGGGGGGCAGGCACCTTCCTGGCGGAAATGCCCAACCGCCGGATCGTCGGTTCAAAGTTCGCGAACGGCAAGATCATTGCTCCGGCGCAGGACTTTTCACCGGTCAACGGTGAAGAGCCGGTGGCGATGATCGAGGCGCCGCATACCGGCGTCCTTACCGCGTTTACCCGCGTCGACGGTGCCGTCATCGGTCTGATCCGGCTTGACGGCTGCGACAACGATTTCGCTCACAAGATCCTGGCGGACATGGATTCGCTCGAAGTGGGCCAGCGGGTCGCGGCGCAGTGGGATGACACGGCCGGCACCTCGATCATGTCGATCGCCGGGTTCGTCCCGGGCGCCGACATACCCGTTGGCGCGGTCAAGGACCTGTCGGATCCGGCCGAGGCGCTGGGGGTCATCAACTACTCGATGACACTTGATTACCAGCATTCCTATGGCCCGTACTATGGCCGCATGTTCGACGAGATCCGCGAACACGGCCGCGTTATGGGCGTGCGTCTGCCTGCCGCGGATTCCGCGCTGCTGCCCCCGCGCGAGATCGACGACATCTCGCACAAGCGTACCGGCACGTGGAAGGCGTGCGCCAACACGGGCACGATCCGCGCCTGCTCGATCATCAACATGGAAGTCTACGGCCAGACCCGCCCGGTCCCATATGTCTATGCAGAAGTCGTGCTCGACGGCGCGTCGACCCGCATGATCCACATCATCGAGATCGACGATCTGGAAACCGCCAAGCGGACGATCAAGCCGGGTACCCGGGTGCAGGCGGTCTGGACTTCGGGCGAGCGCAAGGGTTCGGTCGCCGACATCGAGCGCTTCGAGGTGATCCCCGAATGACGAACTGGACGATCACCACGCTGCGGATTGGCGAGCTGTACCTGCCGCATGCCGGCAGCATCATGCGCGATCCGGTCAACGTGTGGCTGGTGCGCGGCGAGGTCGACGGCCAGCGCCGCAATATCCTGGTCGATAGCGGGATGACCGATATCGCGGTGATCGAGCAGCGGCTGAAGGTCTCGGGCAAGGGAGGCGGTCACGCTTACCTGACCGCCGTCCTGGCGGCCGAGGGTCTGACCCCGGCCGACATCGACACGGTGATCGCGACCCACCTGCACTTCGACCATGGGGAAAACCTGGACCTGTTTCCGGGCGCCCTGGTCGTTGTGCAGCGTAAGGAACTGTTCGCGCTGATCGACCCGGTGCCGACCCAGCGCCCGTTCTACTGGAAGTCGACCGCGCTGCATCTTGTCGGGCGCAAGCCGAATGAGATTCGCCTGCTTGATGGTGACTGCGATTTCCTGCCCGGCATTCGCATCCTCAGCGTGCCCAGCCACACCGAAGGCATGCAGGTGGTGGTCGTCACCACCGAAAAGGGCCGTGCCGCGCTGGTCTCGGACCTGGGCGATCATTATCGCTACTGGTACCCGACCGATCCGCGCGCCACACCCAACCCACAGCGGTCGCTGACCGGCTCGTTCCTGACCGGGAACATTCGCAGCGAAAGCGAGCGGGACTGGCAGAACGCGATGCACCGCGTGATGGCCAACACCGACATCGTCGTGCCCGCGCACGATTTCCGCATTCCGGTGCGGATGCCCGAGCAATGGTTTGCCGTGCCGGAAAGCATGGCCGGCGACATCTCGCACGAGCCGCCGGAAGACTGATCCGTTCCCCCAACGAGGGCCTGACATGAGCTACGAAGACATCATCTATGAGGTGAGCGAGCGCATCGCGACCGTGACGTTGAACCGGCCCGACGCGATGAACGCGACGACCGACAACCTCTATCGTGAAATGCAGGACGTCATTCCGAAAATCGCCGCCGACACCGGCGTGTCCTGCGTTATCCTCACCGGGGCCGGGCGGGGCTTCTGCGCCGGGGCTGACCTCAAAGCGTCAAACCCGAACCTCACCCCGATCCAGCGCCGGGCGCGGCACCGCTGGATCCTCCGGGACGTGCTCGAGCCACTTTACAAGCTGGAAAAGCCTGTGATCGCGGCGGTGAACGGCGCTGCCGCCGGGGCGGGCGCCAACATCGCGCTGTCGTGCGATTTCATCATCGCTAGCGAGAAGGCGACGTTCCTGCAGGCTTTTGCCAAGGTCGGCCTGGTGCCCGATCTGGGCGGGCTGTTCTTCCTTGCCCGCGCGGTCGGGATCAACAAAGCCAAGGAACTGTGCTTCACCGCCCGCAAAGTCGACGCGGCCGAGGCGCTGGCGATCGGCATCGCCAACAAGGTGGTCCCGCATGACGATCTGATGAGCGAGGCGCGCACCATTGCCGCGCAAATCGCCGCCGGTTCGCCGACCGCCATGGCGATGACCAAGCGCCTGCTCAATATGGCGCAGTCGGCCACGATCGAGCAGATGCTTGAGTTCGAAGGCTTTGCGCAGACGGTGGCCTACCTGACGCCGGAATACGTCGAAGGTGTAACCGCGTTCCGTGAAAAGCGTACGCCCGACTTTGCTGGCGCAGCCGAACGCGCCGCTGCCGGGCAGGGCTGAACGCCTTCTGAGGAGGAGTAACGCGCGATGGACTTCACCTATTCGCCCGCGGAGACCGAATTCCGCATGGCGCTGCGTGCCTGGCTGGCCGACGCGCTGCCTGCCGGCTGGGGTGAAACCGTGTTCCTGCCCGAGGACGAGGACGAGGCCGCGATGGCCCGCCTTGACTGGGAGCGCAAGCTCCACGCGGGTGGCTGGGCCGGGATCAACTGGCCCAAGGAATATGGCGGCCGCGGCGCGACGTTGATCGAGCGGGGCATCTTTGCCGAGGAAATGGCCCGCGCCCGCGCGCCCGAGCCGATCAATATCATTGGCCACAACCTGGCCGGGCCGGTAATCCTCGCCCATGGGACCGAGGAACAGAAAAAGCGCTTCCTGCCAAAGATCCTGTCGACCGACGAAGTCTGGTGCCAAGGCTTTTCCGAACCGAACGCCGGGTCGGACCTCGCCTCGGTGCGCACTAAGGCCGAGCTCATCGGCGATAAGTTCATCGTCAATGGACAGAAGATCTGGACCAGCTTTGGCCAGTATTCCCAGTGGTGCTTTGCGCTGGTGCGAACTGATCCCGATGTCGCCAAGCACAAGGGTCTCAGCTTCCTGCTGATCGACATGAAGTCGCCAGGGATCACCATCCGGCCGCTGCGCCAGATCTCGGGCGAGTTCGAGTTCAACGAGACTTTCTTCGACAACGTCGAAGTCCCGGTCGAGAACCTTGTCGGCGATCTGAATGGCGGCTGGAAGATCGCGATGACCACGCTCGCGTACGAACGTGGGCCGGAAGATGCGCTTGGCCGGCAGATCCGCTTCAAGCAGGAAATGGACAAGCTGCTCCGCACGCTGGTCCAGCAGAAGCGCGGCAGCGGCAGCGCGATTTCCGATCCGGCGATCCGCCAGAACCTCGCACGCTCGCTCTCCGAAATCGAGATCGTGCGGCTCAATGCGCTGCGCAGCTTCAGCAAGCTTGAAGCCGGCGGAGATCGCGGGGCCGATGCGTCGATGACCAAGCTCTATTGGAGCCACGCCGCACAGAATATGTACGAAGTGGCGATGGATGCACTGGGACCGATCGCGCCGCTTTCCGGTCACGATCCCAAGGCGGCCGCGCTCGGCAAGTTTCAGATCAGCTGGTTCCAGTCGAAGGCTTTCACGATCTATTCCGGATCGTCGGAAATCCAGCGCAACATCATCGGCGAGCGCGTGCTCGGCCTTCCCCGGTAATTTTGGCCCCGCCAAAGGGACATCGCCATGAATTTTGCATTCGATGAAGAACAGGTCAGCCTGGGCGATACCATCGCCCGCCTGCTGGCCGATCACCCGTCACTGGTTTCCCCCGATCTTGCCCCTGCCGATCCGGCGGTATGGCAGGCGCTGGCCGAACTCGGCCTGTTCATGCTGCTGGTTCCCGAGGATCACGGCGGAGCCGGACTTGGTCCCATCGACGTGACGCTCGCGCTCGAAGCGATGGGCGGGGCGCTCGCTCCGGCGGGGGCCGTGTCGACGCTGCTGGCCACCGACTTGATCGCCCGCCACGGCTCGGCCGAGCAGCAGGCGGATCTGCTGCCGCGCATCGCCGGCGGCGAACTGCGCATCGCCATCGCGATGCTCGAAGCCGACCAGGGCTATGATCCGGCCACTGTCAACGCCGCCGTCAGCGGCGGGATGCTCAACGGAACCAAGATCGCCGTGGCTGATGCTGCCAGCGCCGACAGGGTCCTGGTGCTGGCAAAGGACGGGTTCTATCTCTTGCCGCGAGATGCCGCCGGCGTAACGGTCACACCGCACGACGACATCGATCCGACCGCCGGCCTGTGCGCGATCACCTTTGCCGGCGTGTCCGTTGGCAACAATGCGCTGATCGGCGCGGATGCACCGGCTGAGGCCGTGTCCCGGCTGATTGACAGCGCGGCAGCGTTCCATGCGGCACTGCTCACCGGCATTTCCAGCCGCATGCTCGACACCACGATCGAATATGCCAAGACCCGGATGCAGTTCGGGCAGGCGATCGGTTCGTTCCAGTCGCTCAAGCACCGCTGCGCCGATATGGCCGTTGCGCTCGATAGCGCGCGTTCGGCCACGTATTACGGAATGTGGACCGTGTCGCAAAATTCGGCGGAGCGCGCTCGCGCCACCTCGATGGCAAAGGCTTATGCCGGGGATGTCGCGCGCAAGATCTGCAACGAGGCGATCCAGATCCACGGCGGCATGGGCTTCACCTGGGAACTGGGCCTGCACCGCTATCTGCGCCGCGCCAAGGTGATCGAGCACGCGTTCGGCAGCACGGCATGGCACAATGAGCGGCTGCTTGAAGAATCCTTGGCGATGCTTGCCGCCGAGGACGCGGCCGTGAAAACTGCGGCATGAGCAACGAATCCATCCTGCGCGATGTCCAGACGCTCGCGACCCTGTTCAAGGCGGGCGGCTGGAAAAAATTGCGCGTCGAATTTCCCGGCGGTTCGCTGCTCCTGTCGGAGGATGTAGCCACGGCAGCGCTTGGGGGGGAAGTGCCGTTTCCCGGGGTCCCGGCTCCGGCCGCAACCGCGCCCGTGACGGCTCCCGCGACTGCGTCCGCGCCGGTAGTTCCGGCCGCACAGGTTGCTGCAGACGGGCCGGTCCAACCCGGCTGGATCGCGATCCGCGCGCCCAACCTGGGCACGTTCTACCGATCGCCGAAGCCTGGCGCCTCCCCATTCGTCGAAATCGGCCAGCATGTCAGCGCCGAAACCGAAGTCTGCCTGCTTGAGGTGATGAAGCTGTTCACCTCGGTCAAGGCGGGGGTCACCGGCACCATCAAGCGCGTCTGCGCGGTGGATGCGCAGTTGGTCGAAGGCGATACGATCCTTTTCTACATCGCCGCCGATTGATATTTTCGCGCGCGGTTCGTTCGGGCCGGCGCTTTCAGGGAGTGCGTGGGAATGGCCCACATCGAATTTCTCGACGAAACCATGCGCGATGGCCAGCAGAGCCTGTGGGGCCTGCGGATGCGCGCCGGGATGGCGCTGCCGGTCTCGCCGCTGCTCGACAAGACCGGGTTCAAGATCATCGATCTGACCGGCGGCGGCATGCTTGACGTGCTGACCCGCTATTGCCAGGAAAATTACTGGGAAGGGCTCGACCTGCTGGTCGCCTCGATGCCCAATACCCCGGTCCGCGCGGGCCTTCGCGCCAATGCCAACGTCAGCTTTGGCATCACGCCGCGAGCGCTGATGGACTTGTGGGTCCGTCGCCTGTGTGCGCACGGCGTTCGTTCGTTCTGGCTTTATGACGTTCTCCTCGGCACTGAAAACATGTGCCGTCTCGCCAAGGAAGCGAAGGCGGCCAACGGTGCGCAGGTTGCGGGCGCGATCATGTTCGCACTCTCGCCCGTGCATACGGATGACTACTTCATCAAGAAGGCGGCCATCCTCGCTGCCGATCCAAATATCGATTCGATCCTGTTGTATGACACCGCCGGTGTGCTGGAGCGTGAGCGGCTGTCCACGTTGGTGCCCGCACTGGTGAAGGTTGCCAACGGCAAGCCGATCGAGATGCACTCGAACAACCTGCTTGGCATGTCGGCCAAGG
>JAZKDH010000033.1:0-225 GCA_040387665.1 Pseudomonadota bacterium
AAGGCCATGCGATCGTCCGGCCATGGCGGGTTGTAGAGCGCGGCGACTTGCGCCAGGCTGCGCTTCTCGCCGACGCCCAGGCCGAAGTCGATCCGCAGCCGCAGTGTGGGCTTGCGCGCTTCGGGATAGGTTTCCGCTGCGATCACGGTGCCGACGCGGATGTCGGCCTTGAGAAAGTCGTCGAAGGCGATCGTCTCGCCCGGCGGCGCGGCGGGATCGTGGGCG
>JAZKDH010000033.1:235-4500 GCA_040387665.1 Pseudomonadota bacterium
CTTCTCGGCGCGCAGGATGTTCTCCATCTTCATCGCCTCGACCACCGCCAGCGGCTGCCCCGGCTGGACCGCATCGCCCTCGCCGACATGCAGCGCGACGAGCAGCCCGGGCATCGGGCAGATGAGGAACTTCGACAGGTCGGGCGGGACCTTTTCGATCATATGCGCGCGCAAGTGGGCCAAGCCCGCGGGCAGGATATGCGCTTCGTGGCTCGCGCCGCGGGTGGTGAGGCGCAGGCCAGTGCGCGTGGGCGCGATCCTCACGCCATACGTTGCCTGATCGATCTCGGCCTCGACCAGCGTATCGCCGGGGGTGTATTCCATCGCCAGGTTGATCGCCTCGCCGTCGACGGTCATCTCGTCCTCGCCCAGCTCGACCGCGTACTCGCGCCCGCCCAGCTTGACGCTCCACGCATAAGGCGGCTCAAGCGGGCCGTTGAGCTGGCCATCGACCTGCCGTGCGCGGTCGGCGCGGGCGGTGGCGACGAACCCGGCGATCGCGGCGAGGTGCGTCAGCGTCTCGTCCGATGTCGCCGCGCCTTCGAACCCCTCGGGATATTCCTCGGCGATGAACCCGGTGGTCAGCTCGCCCGAGCGGAAGCGCGGGTGCTGCATGATCGCGCTGACGAAATCGATGTTGTGGCCCAGCCCCTCGATCTCGAACGCGTCGAGCGCGGCGATCTGCTTGTCCGCCGCCTCGTCGCGCGTCTCGCCCCAGGTGATCAGCTTGGCGATCATCGGATCGTAGAACATCGAGACTTCGCCGCCTTCATAAACGCCGTCGTCCACGCGCACGCCATCGACGCCGCGACGGCCATTCTCGGCGCCGTCATCCTCCCAGCCATCAACGGGCGGGTTATAGCGGATGAGGCGGCCGGTTGAGGGCAGGAAGCCGCGATAGGGATCTTCGGCGTAGACGCGGTTTTCGATGGCCCAGCCGTCGATCTTGATGTCGTCCTGCGTGAAGGCAAGGCGTTCGCCCGCAGCGACGCGGATCATCTGTTCGACGAGGTCGATACCGGTGATGCATTCGGTGACGGGGTGTTCAACCTGAAGCCGGGTGTTCATTTCGAGAAAATAGAAGCTTTCCCCGCTGGGGTCCGCGCCCGACACGATCAGTTCGACCGTGCCGGCCGAATAATACCCCACGGCGCGCGACAGAGCGACGCATTGTTCGCCCATCGCTTGCCGCATCTTCGGCGTCACGAACGGTGACGGGGCTTCCTCCACCACCTTCTGATGGCGGCGCTGGATCGAACATTCGCGCTCGTTTAGGTAGAGCACGTTTCCGTGCTGGTCGCCCAGGATCTGGATTTCGATGTGGCGCGGGTTGAGGATGAACTTCTCGATGAACACGCGGTCATCGCCGAAAGAATTCAGGCCCTCGCGCTTGGTGGCCTCGAACCCCTCGCGCACGTCCTGTTCGTTGTAGGCCAGCCGCATGCCCTTGCCGCCGCCGCCGGCGCTGGCCTTCATCATAACCGGATAACCGATCTCGGCCGATATGCGCACCGCGTGTTCGGTATCCTCGATCTCACCGACAAAGCCGGGGACAACGTTGACGCCGGCTTTGAGGGCCAGCTTCTTCGATTCGATCTTGTCGCCCATCGCGGCAATCGCGTTCACCGGCGGGCCGACGAAGGCGATGCCCTCCGCGGCGAGTTGCTCGGCGAAGCTGGTGCGTTCGGACAGGAAGCCATAGCCCGGGTGGACTGCATCGGCGCCGGTCTGCTTGGCTGCAGCGATGATCTTGTCTGCGATCAGATAGCTTTCCGATGCTGGCGAAGGCCCGATATGCACCGCCTCATCGGCCATCGCCACGAACGGCGCGCGGGCGTCGGCGTCCGAATAGACCGCGACGGTGGCAATACCCATCCGGCGCGCGGTCTTGATCACCCGGCACGCGATTTCGCCACGGTTGGCGATGAGGATTTTCTTGAACATCAGCTATTTGCCACCCTTCAAGAGCCAGCGATAAGCCAGCATCAGGACTACGAGGCCACCCACAGGCGAGCCGTAAAACATCAACTTTCTTGTCGCTTCGCTCAAACAAAGATCTTCGCTGGGGCAGTCTCCGAGTGCTGCGGCAGCCATGAGAAACAGAACCACTACGCCCACTACGAGGCTGAGCATCAAGCAGCCAATTTTACGACTTGAACTCATTGAGCACTTGCCGAAGTCTTGTCACCTGAACTTGTTTCCGAGTCCATTCCCCCCCCGCACGGACCATGCAGCACGAGACACGGATGCTGAAGCATCAGCATAATAGGTATTGGTCGGCGTCCTCATCCGATCACACCGGCTTCCGCGCAAGGTAGATGCCCAAGGCCATGAGCGCGATACCCGCCATCCGCCGCACCGTAAACTCCGACCTGATTGCGCCCCACAGTCCGAAATGATCGATGATGGCGGCTGCGATGATCTGGCCGAGGAGAACGAAGAACACGGCGTTGCCGATGCCCATCTTCGGCCCGGCCCAGGTCACGGCCAGCGCGTAGAACAGCATGAACGCCGCCGCGAAGTAGATGTGGGGCCGTTCCATCGTGAACGCCGTCAGCGGTGGCAGCCCCACGGCCACGACAATCGCGCCGCTGAGGATGAAACCCACCGCGAACAGCACGAACGTTGCCGCCGCCGGACTGCCAAGCTGGTGGCCGAGCGCCGAATTCCATGTCGCGAGGATCGGAATACCAACCCCGGACAGAACCATGATGGCGCACAGCGTCCACAGCGGCGGCGACGTGGTCATGATTACTCGCCCAGCGGCGGCATGTTGTGCCCCAGTAGCCGCAGCATGTCGGCCGCGCATTCCACCACGTTCGAGCCCGGGCCGTAAATCCCCTGCACCCCGGCCTCACGCAGATAGTCGTAGTCCCGCGGGGGAATCACGCCGCCCGCGACGACCTTGATGTCGCTGCGGCCCGCTTCGCGCAGCAGGTTGATCAGTTCGGGGATCAACGTCTTGTGACCGGCGGCGAGGCTGGAAGCGCCGATGGCGTCCACGTCGTTTTGGAGTGCCAGCACCAGCGTTTCCTGCGGGGTCTGGAACAGCGGGCCGGACGTTACGTCAAAGCCCATGTCCGAAAACGCGCTGGCGATCACGTTGGCCCCGCGATCATGCCCGTCCTGCCCCATCTTGGCCACCAGAAGCCGCGGGGTGCGGCCAAGGCGGCGCTTCACCGCCTCAACCCCGTCCATCACTTGCTGGTAGCGCGCATCACCGGCATAGGCGCCGCCGTAGATGCCCTTCACCGGGGTCGGCTGGGTGCCATAGCGGCCGAACACCGCCTCCATTGCATCCGAAATCTCACCCAGCGTCGCGCGGTGGCGCGCAGCCTCGACCGCGAGTTCGAGCAGGTTGCCGCCGCCCTTCGCCCCTTCGGTCAGCGCGGCCAGCGCGGCGCGGCACTTGCCCTCATCGCGATTGGCGCGGGTGTGCTTGAGGCGGGCGATCTGCCCTTCGCGGACCACATGGTTGTCAACCTCCATCGTTTCGAGGTGGTCTTCGCTGGCAAGGCGGTACTTGTTGACGCCGACGATTACGTCCTCGCCCTTGTCTACCCGCGCCTGGCGGCCGGCGGCGGCTTCCTCGATCATCGCCTTGGGCCACCCGGCGGCGACGGCCTTGGCCATGCCGCCTTCGCTCTCGACGCGCTCGATGATCTCCCACGCCTTGTCGACCAGTTCCTGGGTCAGGCTCTCGATGTAGTACGACCCGCCCAGCGGATCGACCACCTTGGTCATGCCGGTCTCTTCCTGGATCACGATCTGCGTGTTGCGGGCGATGCGCGCCGAAAAGTCGGTGGGCAGCGCGATCGCCTCGTCCAGCGCGTTGGTGTGCAGGCTCTGCGTGCCGCCCAGCATCGCCGCCATCGCCTCGATCGTGGTGCGGATGACGTTGTTGTAGGGGTCCTGCTCCTGCAGCGAGACGCCGCTGGTCTGGCAGTGGGTGCGCAGCATCTTGCTGCGTTCGTCCTGTGCGCCCAGCTTGGTCATCACCCGGTGCCACAGCACGCGCGCCGCGCGCAGCTTGGCCACTTCCATGAAGAAGTTCATGCCGATGGCGAAGAAGAAACTCAGGCGCCCGGCGAACTTGTCGATGTCGAGCCCGCTGGCGACGCCGTACTTCACGTACTCCATGCCGTCGGCGATGGTGAAGGCCAGTTCCTGCACCTGCGTCGCGCCGGCTTCCTGCATGTGATAGCCGGAAATCGAGATCGAGTTGAACTTGGGCATCTCGCGGCTGGTGTAGCCGAAGATGTCCG
>JAZKDH010000034.1:0-3675 GCA_040387665.1 Pseudomonadota bacterium
GCGATACGTCTGCTGGCGCTGGGCATTCCGGGATCGGCTGACCCGCTTGCGGCGAAGATCGCTGCGGCAAGGCCCAGCATCGCACGGCTGATATGAGGGTTCTCAGGTAAACTTCCCACGGTTGCAAGAAGCCCTGATCTGGAATTTCGGCGTTCTCAAAAAACTGCACATGGCAGATCGAGGATCGCCCGGTTCGCTGCATCCTATCCGAGATAATCCCGGAATACGGTCAGTTGTTGCAAAAAAGACCCAAATTGGCGGCGAGAGGTGCGATCACATTCCGCGAAGTGTGGTTGCTTTGACAACACCGTTCCGACGAATGAAGTCGCTGCAAAAATTCGCCTCGGCCCACGCCAGCATGCACAACCACTTCAACTCGGAACGCCGCCTCGTCGGTTGTAAAACCTACAAAGATCGCCGTCGGCCGCGTCGGCCGCGTGGCAGTCGCTCATGGTCTGATACGCGCCCGAGTTGGCGACAGCCTCGTCATCCGAGACAACTTGCCGTCTGACGAACAGCACCCGTCAGCCTGTTACGCGTGATCGGTTCGAAGGACTTTCGCGAACTTTCCGGATCGAGCGCTTCGCTCTGGATGATGACCTTTTCCATCTGCGCCAGATGGGGCGGACTGAAAGGACGAAGTGCAGCCCCGGTTCCGCGGAGCTTCTCGATCGTTCTAATGAGCGATCCGGTTTCGGCGAGGACGAGCCTTACCTCATTCGCGGTAGTTCCGAGATGTTCGGCCATCAGGTCCAGCCGAATCCTCTCGATCACTGGACCGGCAGCGGCGTTTCCGGGGTATCCGGCATCGAGTGCTAGGTCGCATTCACTATCCAGCCCCATGGAGCGGTTGTTCATATTGGATGACCCAACACGCAGTACCGTGTCGTCCACGATCATGATCTTGGCGTGGACATAGATGTCGTCGCCCGCGTTGTTGACAGGAGTGTAAATCTTAAAGTGGTCATCAAAAATGGGGCCTAGCCAGCGCAGCAGTTCAGCCCGGGCCGATCCCATTACCTCTTCCTCCAGCCAG
This sequence comes from Pseudomonadota bacterium, assembly GCA_040387665.1. GTDB lineage: Bacteria > Pseudomonadota > Alphaproteobacteria > Sphingomonadales > Sphingomonadaceae > Novosphingobium. Next base: position 1,037 of record JAZKDH010000034.1, read on the forward strand.
CCATCCGCGGTTTTCGGATTGACCAGCACGAATTCAAAGCCGTCCCGCGCCTCAAGTCGCCTCGCGATGGCTTCAGCGATCACACGCGAGGCAAAATACTGGTTTTCGGCATAGATGAAGTGACGGGCAGAGCCAATTAGTACTATGAAAAGACGTTCGTTTTCCCGCACTTCCTGCTGATGCTTATAGCTGCCCAAGGTGCGTGCAACGGCCAACGACACATTGCGGAACTGAGGCTCCAATCGCGATGGCCAAATGTCCTCGTCCGTTTGCGGCGTGGGCAATTGGCGACCGACCGCGCTGAACCAGCGTCGTCGCGCCAGCTCTCCGAGCGCTTTTGCGACGTCACCATCCACCGCCATCGTAGCATCGTGCCAAGGGCCATAGCGCCGACGGGTGGTGGGGCGGCGGCGGCCCGGGTCATGATGCTGGTGCTCGCGCGTGTCCCAGCGATCCGCTGTCATGTCGATGCCGCCGCAAAAGGCAACGGCGTCGTCGATCACCAGGATCTTCTGGTGATGGCTGGCCCCTTTCGGGTGCGCACCGTCGAGTTTGAAGGTGATGCCCTTGTACCATGTCCAACAAGCAAGGCAGAACAGCGTTGTGCCGCGGCCCAAAAGCTTGAGGGCGCCGACGTCCCACTTCAATATGTAGATGCGAAGCTCGGGGCGTCGGTCGGCAAGCCATTGGATGAGCTTGCCCAGCTCGTTTGGAGCCTCCCCGGCTACGTCGTCATCCGGGTCGTTACGATCGAGATAGATGCGTGTGTCGAAATCCCACCCGATCAGGATGACCTGTCGCCGGGCCTTGAGCAGCGCGCGTTTCGCCAGGCGGTAATAATCGGCGGCATCGACGATTATCGAAGCCCGATCCGCTCTTGCGATGCGCCAGCAGTTGCGACCGGGTTGAAGCAATGTCTGCGACCGCTGCTTCGCACGGTCGCGTCCGAAGGCATCGACCAGCCCGTCTGATGCCACCAATAGCTTATACCGCAACTTCATTTTATGACGAAATTTATGGCTCTGCTGGTTTTGTCGGTTTTATGATTATTTGTCAGTGAAAATTGGCAGCCTCCTTCTCCGCCAGCAGCCCATTTCCAGCCGTTCCTGACTAGCCCAAAGGCTCCGGCAAACGCTCGGCGCTGCTGCGTTTTCACGTCCCTACCCGGCCCCTGCTGTTTCCTGCCAGCCGCGATACGCTGTGGTAAATTGTGTGGGAGCAATTCGCGTGGGCAAGCTGCCGCAAACGAGGTAAAAGCCAAAATGGGCGCGAAGGTGCCCGGCCGTTACGGCGACGGCTACGGTTTGGCGTTGCTCGTCGGCAAGTCCGGTTCCGCGAGCTGGACGGTACGCGTCCAGAAGGATGGCAAGCGCCGGGATATAGGCATTGGCAGTGCGGCCAAGGTATCCTTGAAGCGGGCACGCGACGCGCCGTATTGATTCGGTCACAGGTGGAAGTCGGAATCGATCCGGTGGCCGAGCGGCGCAAGGCGGCTGGCGTCCCGACGTTCCGGCAGGCGGCGGCGTTGGTCCATGCCGAGCACAAGGCCGGGTGGAAGAACGGCAAACACCGCGAGCAATGGCTCTCGACGCTGGAGATCTACGAATGGACGATAAGACTTGAAGCGGGCCGGTGGTTTTCCACCGACCCGCTGGTGTTTGTTACTACAGATTATAGCACAAAGTCGCTTGTCGTGAAATTCACATGGCCAGTGACGTCTAGCTGAAACTCGGCCGAGGCAGGGTTGCCGTTGGTGTCGCCATAGATATGCGTCACGTTACTGGCCCCGTCGTAGGTGAACCACAGGCTGTTTGCAGTGGCGGTGCTCCCCGAAAATGTGTGCACAAATCCGCTTACATCAATTTTATCGAACCCTTGATGGAAGTCAGCAACGGTATCTACCGACCCAGCGGCAGATTCGGCGGTGGTACCAAACACAAAAGTGTCATTTCCGGAGCCACCCCACAGTTTGTCGGAACCGGCCCCACCGCTTAATCTGTCATCGCCGGACCCACCGTAAAGCGTATCGTTGTCTGCGGCACCTTGGAGTGTGTCGTTCCCAGCTTGTCCATAGAGCTTGTCGAAGCCGTTGCTACCGCGAATATCGTCGTTTCCACCAGCGCCATAGATGACGTCATCCCCATTGCCCACGTTGAACGTTTGACTGTTGCTGCCACCGGTTAAGGTGTCGTTGCCATTTGTTCCCGTAACAGTGTTGCTGGTGTTAGTAGTTCCGCCGGTGAGCGCGTCGAAGTCGTTCGATGTGTCGGTATCACTTTCCAGAAGGTCGGCGACCTTCACGGACAGGTTCTGCGTGTCAGCCAAGGTCCCATCCGAGGCCGTGACTGTCAAATTGTATGTGTTGTCAGCACCAGCGTCAGTGGGCGCTTCGTAGTTGGGCGACGCGTTGAACGTCAGAACACCGCTGGTCGAAATGGAGAATTTGGAGGCGTCTGCTCCTGAAAGTGTGTAGTTCACTACATTACTATCAACATCCGTAGCGACCACTGTGGTAACCGCAACTGTGCCGTTCTCAGCGTAGTTGATCGTGACATCCGTTCCTCCGTTTGGACTGGAGATGATCGGAGCATCGTTCACGCCATTGACGGTAATCGTCAGGGTGGCGGTGTCGGTGCCGC
>JAZKDH010000034.1:3775-7054 GCA_040387665.1 Pseudomonadota bacterium
GAGGCGCTGGCGCCATCATCCTTGTCGGTGCTGGTGACGGTGCCGGTGATGGTGGTGTCTTCGCTGCCCGCCTTGGTGGCATCGGCCGCCTCGGGAGCATCGTTCACGCCATTGACGGTAATCGTCAGGGTGGCGGTGTCGGTGCCGCCCTTGCCGTCAGCGACCTGGTAGGTGACGACGACGTCCTGGTGTTCCCCGGCCGCGATGTGCTGGTAGGCCGCGTCCGAGGCGTCGAGGCTGTAGGAGCCATCGGCGTTGAGCGCGAACCCGGCCGGCGGCGTGCCCACGACCGAGTAGGAGGCGCTGGCGCCATCATCCTTGTCGGTGCTGGTGACGGTGCCGGTGATGGTGGCGTCTTCGCTGCCCGCCTTGGTGGCATCGGCCGCCTCGGGGGCATCGTTCATACCGACAATAGTGATCTTAACTTCCGCAACGCTGAGTGTGCCGTTTGCGAGCCGAATTGCATAGCTGATAACGTCGGTATAAGTCTCGCCAGCCCCCAGCTTGTCGATCGTGGCTCTGAGCGCATCGGACATTTGGTACTGAAGTTTGCCGTCTTGTAGGCGAACCTGCGCGCCCGGATTTGCACTTTCCCAAGTTCCGTTTGCGTCTTGCGAGACCAGATCGGCAAGCTCAACGGAGTTGTATGTGATTGGCCCACTGTTTTCTTGATCTGTTACAGACCAAAGCTGCTTTGCGCTCCCGCCCAGGTCATTGGCCATCACATCCATTGTCAAGATGCCGCCGCTGTACGTCCAGCCTGATCCACTGCCCGAGCCATTAACCACCGCGTCCTCGCTCAGCGTATAGGAGTCATCAACGGCTTGAGGCGTATTGAACATCGAAGTGGTGTTGATGGTGGTATTGGTGACGGCAGTAGCCATTGCGTGCTCCTTTATGGATCGGGAGCAGTGCATCTCAGCGAGGCGCATCAAGAGCTCACAGCGCAGTGCAACCCGGAGCACGTACACGTGCTCGGTTGAGCAGCGAAAAGCTGCCCGGCAATGATCGTTCGCTGCGCCCCTTTTTGCGACCGTCGCGGCAGCTACGTTGCCCACGTGGTCTCGTGTTTCGGTTAGCTTACCAAATCGTTAACGGCAACATCTGAGTACCGCCAAATTCGATTGCTTTAAAAGCGGGCTCGCAAGTCCCACGATGTTCGGGGAAGAAGCCAAGAGCAATAGAGCAGGCAACTTGCGGAAGAACTGGTGGTTTCATAGTTAACGGCACGGACCACGTGCGGCGTTCTGCCTTCGATTCCTCGGTAGACTTCAAAAGCCACTTCGCTGAATTGTCTCATTACGGTGCACTTGGTGAAAGCAAGGTGCACCCTCGGCGTTGAGCTCGCAAAAACGTTGGTGGAAGGCGACAGGCGCGACGGCGTGGACCGCTATGGGGCTGGCGCGGCGCTGGCGTAAGGCGAGGAACCAGGCCGAATGGGTTTTTCGACCCCTTTTCGCGCGCGGGTATCGTCATAACACGAGCTACCCCGCAAGGTGACCTAGTCCGGTTGGGTGTACGGCACATGGAGGCTAGCCATTATCACCTCCTATAATAATGCGGATTGAGACGCTGCTGGTACAATGAAGCCCATCGCCAGTGCAGTTGCTTCATTGCATCATCGCTCTCAGTGCTAGCGCGGTTTATCTCTTCATGCATGCGCTTTTCAAAATATGACAAGTCGCTGGCAGTCCACATCACCGTGGCCCCTTCTCCCGCCACCTAACAAATCAGGCGCAGTGGAATCCGACTCGAGATCGAATCGCTGCACTCGAATGATGAGAAAAGGTATCCGTTTTATCAAGAAATTGCGCTAACCTACCTTGCTGATTCCTAATTTATTACTTTATTTAAAAAGCTGGATTTATGCATGGCGTGCGCACTCTTGGATGCTGTTCCGATGTGAGCGGTTCCGCGACGCTCGACACCTTCGGGCGGAGTACGCATTCCCCCAACGTTCCAGCCATAAAGGGCGTAGGGTGCACGGGGTGTAAGTCGCCGTTGGTTCAGATTGAACGCCGGTTCCGGAGGGGAGGTCAAATCGCCACGTCATCATATTTGACGGCGCCTCCACTGCGCAACGAACACGCAAACACAGTTTCTCGCCCGCGCGCGCGACCGCTGAAACTGGCCGTATCAGAAGCCCGGTCTCGGTGTTGTATGGTCGATGCCGGGAATGCACCTCCCCAGACCGGCCTGTTGAGTTTTGTGATATGAGCCAAGCGCTGACTGCGCTGGCGTCAACCGCGAGATACGTTTCAACCCCGAAGGGCTGACCGTCCGCCCAGCGAACTGTGCCGGCAGCCGCAACTGCAGCCGGCCGGTCTGTCACCATGCATGATGGTGGTGGAAGACTGCCGGGGCATTGCTGCCCCGGCGACTTTTCCTATGTATCGACGGGCGAAGTCACGCCTGTAATCGATGCTCAGCTGCCAGCCTGTGAGCTGGAACCCTGGCCGCCCGAGCCCTGACCGCCCGAGCCCTGACCGCCCGAGCCCTGCTGACCAGTACTGCCGGGTGACTTCTGAGCCGCCATTTGCGAGGGTGCGGGCTTGCTGTCGTTGTGTGCAGCCGGCTGCTGCTGGCCGACCTGTTGCGTCCCACCAACCCCGGTGCCGCCGAGCGGGATTTTGCGGCCACGTTGCTTTTCAGCGGCGCGCGGGAGAGCGATACGCAGAACGCCGTCGCGAAATTCGGCGCGGCAGGCGTCCTCGTCGATGTTGGCGGGCAGGCTGATTGTACGCTCGAAGCGGCCGTAGCTGCGCTCGGAGTAGCCATGCTCCTGGTCGGTCCGGTGCGAGCGTTTCTCACCGCTCAGGGTAAGCACGCCGTCCTCTACCTGAAGGTCGATGTCCTCCTCTCGCACGCCAGGTAGCTCGGCTGTTATCTCCACCAGATCATCGGTCTGATGGACTTCGAGCGCAGGCGCCGACATTGTTGCACGACTGCCTGAAGCGCCCGTGGCTGGCAACCCGCCGCGGTCGAACAGATCGTCGAACAGTCGGTTCATCTGGTGGTGGAGGTCGAAAAGCGAGCCGCCGCGACCACCGCTGCCGAAGGGACTGCCGGTGCCTGCCAGAGAGCCGCGGCGTTGAGGTGTAATTTGCCGATTAGGCATGGTGTCCTCCTCTTGCGTAAATACGCATATCGAGTCGAGCGGACTGGACAGGGCCGGGCAGCGCCCCGCCGGGCCGTTCCTAACTTGGGAACGCGAACGGTTGGAGGAAGTTCCACGACTTGTCGCCACCATCAGTCATCACGTCGGCACCGGCAGCGGCC
>JAZKDH010000034.1:7154-14858 GCA_040387665.1 Pseudomonadota bacterium
GACGTGGGAAAAAACGTGGGTACGGAACCTCCCGGTTCGATGAATTTCAACAATTCAAAATTTTAACGGAAAAGTTGGACGGGCTCCTTTTCCGCGAGAAGCCCCCGGCACATGTACCCGCTATAAGATCGACGGCCGAAACCGGCTCCTCTTGAGCGCGGTCGCGCGTCTGGCGCGCAGCCAGGATGTCTCGTGGGAGTAGTCGGCGTTGGAGCGCGACGCGCCGGAACGCAGCATTCTTGAGCGGACTCCGGCGTACTAGAGGCTCTGTCACCCCAAAAAGCCGACAGAGCAACCAGGCCGCACATGGAGCGTGAGCGGGTGACGAAGCTATTTGCTTGCTTCAACTTTCGACGGATGTGATCAGACTTACTGAGCTTCGATCACAATACGAAGTCAGCCATCTGAAGTGCGCCTGCGGAGCCTTGAAGGTGGAGGGCATAGTCGGCGATTCCATCGCCGTTCATATCAGCTTCGACGAGCACATACCTTTGTCCATCTGTGGTGCTCGATTGCTCAAAACGTAGCTGACCCGCGGCCTGCGAGAAGCTGCTTGTGCCGATAAACGAAAACGCCTGGTTGCCAGTCTTGCCGGTGTTGGCATCAATTGCGGACAGGTTGATGATATCGGTCCCAGCGAGAAAGTCTGCGATGTTGTCCGGGCCAGACGGGACGCTGTCGGCTAATGCGAACTTAAACGTGTCCTTGCCCATTCCGCCGTTCAGCCAATCGCGACCGAGCCCGCCGGACAGCACATCGTCACCGGCGTCGCCCCACAGTCGATCGGCTCCGTCACCGCCAGTGATCTCGTCGTTTCCTGTACCGCCATGGATGGCGTTGGCACCGACATTCCCGGTCAGGACATTGTCCAGGCTATTGCCGTTTCCTGCAAGGTCACCCTGACCGCTCAGGATCAGGTTCTCGACGTTGGCAGCGAGCGTGTAATCGAAAAGGTCGACCCGAACCGTGTCCCTGCCTTCGGCACCGCGTTCAACCACGATATCACCCGAATCATCGACGTAGAAGGTGTCGTCGCCGGCGCCGCCATCCATATGGTCGGCACCGTCGTTGCCGTCGAGCACGTCATTGCCGCCCCCGCCGATGAGCGTGTCGGCACCCAGGCTGCCGGTCATCGTGTTGCCCAGGTCGTTGCCGATTCCGGTCTGGCCGCTGGGGCCCACCAGAACCAGCTTTTCCACATTGTCCCCCAACGTGTACTGGCTGATCAGTGAGCGTACGGTATCCGCACCGCCGTTCGCACTTTCCGCAACGACATCGCCCAAACCGTCAACGAAGTAGATATCGTTGCCGGCGCCGCCATGCATGATGTCCGCCCCGACTCTGCCGTCGAGAGTGTCGTTGCCGGCGCCGCCCTCGAGCCTGTCATTCCCATCACCGCCGTAGAGAAAGTCGTGGTCGTCTCCGCCATTGAGTGCGTCGTCGCCCTTCCCGCCGTAGAGCCGGTCCGAACCCGCCAAACCGAACAAGACGTTTGCGCCGTCATTGCCGGTCAGCGTGTTCGCCGACCCGTTGCCGGTGCCGGACAACCCAGCCGTACCGGCAAGCACCAGGTTCTCTACGTTCGCGCTGAGAACATAGCTATCAACCAGTGTTTTGACCGTGTCGGTACCCCCGCCCGCATCCTCGATCGTCACGTCTGCGAAGCTATCGACAATGTAGATGTCACCCCCAAGACCGCCCACCATCCGGTCCGCGCCCATTCCGCCGTTAAGCGTATCGTCGCCATCGCCGCCGTAGAGCGAATCATCGCCCTTGCCGCCGTAGAGGCGGTCCGACCCTGCCAAACCGTGCAGGACGTTGGCGCCATCATCGCCCGTCAGCACATCGTCATGATCGGAACCGCGCACGTTCTCGATGTTGACCAGCCAATCACCTTCCGCGTCGCCGCCGTCCTGTGCCGCAACGCTCAAGTCCACCTGCACCCCTGCCGCGGAACTGGCGTAGCTCGCCAGATCAATGCCTTCTCCGCCGTCGATGCGATCCGCACCGCCGCGGCCTTCGATCATGTCATTGCCTTTCCCGCCGAAAAGCGCGTCGGCGGGGTCGCCGCCAGCAAGTGTGTCGTCGCCATCCGTGCCCAGCGGGATGGCGGGCGTTTCAGTTTTGGCCAATACTTTGAAAGCGTCACCGACCACGCTTAGCGATCCGGCGTCGATCAAGCCCGAGTTCAAGAAATACGAGTCCATTCCTTCATAAGCCGAAAACCAGGCCTGGCGTTCAACAAAGGGCAGGTCGTCCATCATCTGCGTGGCAGCGACAAAGAACGCCGCCTGCTGGTCAGCGGTGAACCGATCGGTGTTGCTCCAATCGGCGAGCGACCACTCAGTTACCCAGACAGGGCGGCCATATGCTTCATGAACAGAATTCAAAAACTCTTCAAAAGCGGAAACGCTTGGGTCGGTCGGGTAGTAATGCACTGCTATGAAATCGACTCTATACCCACTGGCATCGGCGGCATTCATAAACTGCCCGAGCCATGAATTTGCCCCCAGCGTATTCCCGAATGTAACAGCCGGGGAGCCAAGCCGCATTCCGCTTCCCATCAGGGCTGGCCAATAAGACAACGCCCGCGCAACTGTCATATTGGCCTGCGCGGCGTTGTCGGGCTCGTTAAATGTCAATAGCGCCTCACCGGGATGTGCGCTCGCTATGCTGGCAAGCTGGCCCATCTGGGCACCGTTCCAGATCATCGGTACGAAGCCGTTCGTGACCATGCCCGTTGAAGGCCTGGCTTCAAAGTCGCCATTGGTGATCTGGTTGTTGGCGGAATCGGTCAGCGAAAACTTGTCGATCGTTAGCTCGCCAGTCGGCGTTGCGTATGTGACGATCCGGGCCGCTACTACATCCGGACCGGCGACGGTGTTCACTGAGTAATGTTTGGCGCCGGCTGAAAGCTGCGCGAAAGATGATGAGACAACCGTGCCAGCGGCGTTCTGGTACTCGATAACCACGCCGCCCGAACCGGCATGCAATTGCGCGTCAAACGAGATCGTCAGCGGGCTTCCCGCGCTTAATTTGACTGTCTGGATCGCCCAGCCATCAGATCCAACCAAGCGCAAGGCATAACCCGTACCCTCGCTGACGGTGGAGGCTCCCGACCCGATATACCATCCCTGCACGTCATCTGCCGGCACTGTCGGCGACCAGTTATAAAACCAGTCGGCGGACAGCGATTCGACGTCTGTCATCATTTGCCCAAAGCCGGCCACGTTAACGGTCCCGATGCCGATCTTTTCCTGATGTTCGATGATTTGGGGGTTAGACATGGTTTACTTTCAAAGCGGTATCCGTCCAGATAATCGCCAAGCCGTCAGTCACCCATGAACGAACGTGGTTAACGCGGCGGTACTTTGAAATGGTTTCCGATAATTTCCGATCATAGCCGTGCGTCCGAAGAGGCTCGGGTTCAGTGGCCGGAATGGGAGTCGCCCAAACACTCGCCGATTGAGCGCCCAGGCCTCGGCGTGGACTCGGCTTGGCTTCTCGACCCGGGATGCATCCTTGTTCCTTCGCGCAACACAGTCCCACTGGCGCAGACAGTATGCTGTGGCGTGCAGCATCGTTCATGCAGCGTCGGCACCGGTACACCGCAGATCGGCGCCCGTTTCGTTAACGATGGCGCGGCGCGTTCCTGCTCCAACGGCCGGGCCGACGCTGTCAGTCGGAGCGGTTGTCGCCAAGCAGACCAGCCACAAGGCGCGCGCCTACGTTCGCGGATAGGGGCGTGATCGCCCGGGGCTACAAGGTGGATCTCAACGTGATAGATCATGACCGGATCGACTGCAGCAGTCCGTCGATGCTGTTCGACCTGCCGGCCGGCGGCCGGCGGCTGGTGCGGACCGCAACCGGCTATGTCGCGGCGATAGTGTGCGGCGAGATCACGTTCGAGAACGGTGTTGCAACCGGCGCCTTGCGGGGCGGCTTGTCCGGCGAAGGCAACCCGCGCCGATCACTGCCGCATGACCTTGTTGAGGCCGCGGCTGCGCCGTTGGGTTGTCATCATTACCGGTGCAGCGAACGCCATAGCAGGATGACGGCACTCATTCACTGCCGATCACGAACCCCTCATAGCCCAGCGCGGCAACCTCTCGGCACTTGGCCTGATAGGTGTTTACTCCGCCGACATAAGGCATGAACCGCTGGGGCTTGCCGTCTACGTTGGCACCTCGATACCAGCTTGCCGCCCGGTTAACGAGCGTGCGGCCCGCAATTTCATCGACATGGTCCATCCACTCGGCTTGCGCCCGGCCATCGGCCTCGATCGTGCTATAGCCGTTGTCCCGCAAGAACGTGAGGCAATGGGTGAACCAGTCCATGTCGTGTTCCCCTGACAGCACCATGTTGCTGAACACCGATGGGCTGCCCGGCCCGGTGACCACGAACATGTTCGGAAAGCCCGCGATGCCAAGACCGAGGTATGTCTCCGGTCCGTTTCGCCATTCCTCTCGCAAAGACTTGCCAGAGGTCGTGCGGATATCGACGGCAAGCAACGCCCCCGTGATCGCATCATAGCCGGTGGCAAGAATCAGAACGTCGACCGGATGGAAACCCTTGTCGGTACGGATGCCGTGCGGCTCGATCCGCTCCAGCTTTTCGCTGCGCAAATCAATCAGGGTAACGTTGTCGCGATTGTAGGTTTCGTAATAGTCCGTCCCCACGCACACCCGCTTGGTCCCCACCGGATATTCGTGCGGCGTCAACTTCATGGCGGTCTCGGGATCATTCACGGCCTCTGCTATCTTTCCGCGCAGGAAATCGCTGACCAGCCGGTTGGCCTCCTCGTCCAGCAAAGGGTCGCTGAAGGCGTACAGCACATTTGGCCCTCCCTTGATCCAGCGCCGCTCAAGATCGGCGATCCGGTCCTCGGGACGAACGGCTGCGGCGGGCAAGAGGCCGTATTCGTGCAGGACGCCGGCCCGGGTATTGCGCGCCATCTCGCGAAGCTGCCGGAAGTTTGTCCGCCAATAGTCGATGCGGGCGTCGTTCAGCGGCTGGTTCCTTGCCGGCACGCAGAACGCGGGCGTGCGCTGGACTACCGTCAGATGCTTCGCTTCGCGTGCCAGCAGTGGGATCATCTGAACGCCGGTCGATCCGGTTCCGATCACCGCAACGTTCTTGTCAGACAGGTCGGGCTTTTCGTCCGGCCATTGCACCGAGTGGATGAGACGTCCTTCGAATGCGTCAATGCCGGGAAGGTTCGGCTTGTTGGGAATGGACAGGCAACCCGTTGCCATGATGACAAAGCGCGCACGGAATGTTTCACCGTTCTCCGACGCCAGAGTCCAGATACCGACAGCGTTGTCAAAGGTAGCCGACGCGATGCGCGTGTTGAAACGGATATCCTGGCGCACGCCCAGCCGATCGGCGGCGAACGAGATATAGGACTGGATTTCCGGCTGCAGCGCGTATCGTTCGCTCCAACGCCAATCGCGCTGCAGTTCCTCAGAAAACCCGTAGGCATATTCGAGACTATCCACGTCGCAGCGAAGCCCCGGATAGCGGTTCCAGTACCAGCAGCCGCCTACATCGTCGCCAGCCTCGATAGCGAGAACCCGGAAGCCCGCCTCGCGCATTCGGTGAAGGCCGTAGATTCCGGAAAAGCCCGTGCCCACAATGATGACGTCCAGAATTTCGTTACTACGCACCACGCAACAGGCCTTATCCGGTTCGGTTGACAAGGGCGAAATAGATACATGTTTGCTCCTGTCCAACAAGCGTCCATCCCGGTGCCGAGACCCCGTTTTCTTCGTCCACCTGGACCTCGAGATCAGCCCTTCGAAAGTTCAGAACGGGATCGCCGCGAGCTGCAACCGTCGCAATCGCCCGCGGCGTCTCCAACAAGGAATATGGCGCTGAAACTTGCGCGAAAACCTCGGCTTGGCCCGTCCGATCGGCTGATGGCCTACGGATTCTAGACGCGCCGCTAAGACAGCGTGTCCGCCGCGCGGGATACGCGGATGCAATCTTGAGTTCGTGTACAAGCTGGCAGGCGCGCGCGCCGTATGTCCTGTCAATTGCACGGGTGGTAGCGCTTTAATAGCGCCATCGGCCGGTTGATGCGACCCGTCGCCTTAAAGTCGCAACACTTTGCCCGGCGATTCCCATTGGACGCCGTAGGTCAATGGAATCACGAAACTTATTCGAATCATTCGCTAAGGTAACGTTTCATCCATGGACAATACAGCTGCCGTGAACGCATCATCACGCAAGTTCGACGACATGGAAGCCGTGCGGGGATTTGCCGCGCTCGGCGTGGTTTTTTATCATTTCCTGCATGGCTTCCTCCCGACATCTCAGGTGAGCGGTTGGAACGGCCTGGGCCGGTTGGTCATCGTCGATCGACCAGTGCTTCTCGCATTGATCAACGGGCCGTTCATGGTCTCCATCTTCTTCGTGCTTTCCAGCTATGTCCTGACGGTGAAACTGGTTCGCGAATCCGATCTACGGTCCGCAGCCGCTGCGATCGCCAAGCGGTTTCCCCGGCTTCTCCCGCTGACCATTATCGGGAGCGTGGTTCCAGCCATCCTGTTCGTTGGCGGATGGATGGCAAACGAGGATGTCGCGGCCGTGATCAACTCGTCCTGGCTTGAACGAAGCGGAGGGGTGAAATCAGATCCGGCGATGCCCCCGCCTTCGATTGTCGGAGGGATTTTGGACGCTGTCGAGCTGTTCTGGCGCGGTTGGAGCCAATACAATTCCGCTTTGTGGACGATGAAGTATGAACTGATCGGCAGCGTCTTTGCACTGGCCACTGCAGTTGCGGTCGGTTCAGTACGTCGGCTGAAAACCGATGCCTGCGTGATCCTGGTAATCGGCGTCGCCGGGCTATGGGTTCACCCGCTCGTGTCTGTCTGCGTAGTGACTGTATTTCTGACCAAATATGTGTGTCAGCCAGGGTTCGAACTGCCGCGACGCGCCATCATCGCGCTCCTGGTTGCCGGAATCGTCTTGGGATCAACTTACAAGTCCTTGCCAGAAGAACTCCTTCAGGAAGACTGGGTCCGCACACAGGCACTGCGGGTGGACTGGCTCCTTCACGGGGCGGGGGCGATGATGATACTGGTGGCCGTCCGGGGCTGGAAGAAATCTCCATTTCAGGACAACCGGCTCGGGCGAACGCTGGGCAGGTTGTCCTTCCCGATGTATGTGCTGCATGTACCGGTTTTCGGATCGGTGGCGTCGGGCATCTTCGTGGCACTGGGATACGGCGCAGCGAGTTTCGCGCTTGCTTTTGTGGTTTCCATCACGGTCCTGATGGTGGCGTCTTTCCCTCTCGCGTTGCTTGACGAGGCGTGGGTGCAAAAGCTTAACACAGTGATGAAACGCTTTGCCAACCGTGATCGGGTGCCATCGGCCATGGCAGCCGATCCCGCGCCTTAGTCCGCGCGTCAGGTCCCGCGTTGCCGGCTGCCGCACTGCCGACGTACCGGTCGTCGAAGCTTGGCGTGTCAGGACATGACGGACCCCGATCGATTTCCCGTCAAACCAGAAACACCAGATTTGCTGTATTCAAATCGGTTGTCAGGACGTTCAACAGGAGAATGTTTCCCCCGCCGATCTCGATCAGTGTGTCCGCGCCGATTTGAACGATCGCATCCGCTTTGGAAAAGCCGTAGATTTGCAGGTACTCCGACCCCGGAGCGAAATCGGCGATCACGTCCTGGCCGTCGCCCGCTGCAAAGA
>JAZKDH010000034.1:14958-29690 GCA_040387665.1 Pseudomonadota bacterium
TCCGACCCCGGAGCGAAGTCGGAGATCACATCCTGGCCGTCGCCCGCTGCAAAGAGGAACCGGTCGTTGCCGGTGCCGCCGACGAGCGTGTCGTTGCCCGCGCCGCCGATGAGGAGGTTATCGCCCGAATTCCCGGTGAGCCGGTCACCCCACGACGATCCGATCAAATTCGCGATATTGGAGAAGCTGTCGCGCTCAGGCCCTATTCCGGTAGCGTCGAGTCCAAAATGCTGTTCGAGCGCCGACTCCCATAGCGCAGCGATCTTGGCATACCCAGCCGCCGATGGGTGCAGGCCGCTGTCGACAGAGGGCGCCGCGATGTCGTCAACGGTTAAAGACCGCATGTCGACAAACACAATGCTCCGGCCCAAGCCGCGCAGCTCGTCTATTACGGCAGGCATGCCATCATTATACGCATCGACCCGATCGGCTCGCGCCTGGCTCTGCTGCCCAACCCTGATCGGCGGGACCGACGCCACGAAAACCACCGCATGCGGTGCATTCTCCGTGATGCTGACGAGCAGCGCGCGAAGATCCTGAAGCATGGTCGAGACGCTATCGTCCCGGCTATCGTTGGTTCCAGCCATGACAAGAAGCGCGTCCGGAAGCACCGGACCGATCAGATTTGCATCCGCATCGTTCAGCTGATTGAGAGTCCAGCCGCGATGTCCGTCATGATCCGCGTCGAACCCTGAGGGCCCGTTCGACAGGCTGCCGGTAAAGTCAATCGTGACCGACCGCGAGCTTAGGCTATCCCACAGTATCTTCCGATACCCGCCGCCTTCGGTATCGTTGGTGCTGGAGACCACGCCATACGTGATTGAATCGCCAAAAGGCATGATCTTGAGCAGCTTGTAGCTGGTACCGGTCGCCAGGTTTGCAATTACCGCGCGGTCAGCATTTTCGTAGCTTACGGTCTGGAAATCGGCATCACCCAAAAACTGCTGGGAAGCGGATGTATCGAGAAAAATGCCTGTGACTGGTATCGGCATCAGGCAGCTCCTGTAAGTGTGGCCCCGTCCCCTACAGCACGCGGCTGAGGGGCCATTCTCCTACAACGCCACCAAATGCGGGAAGGTTTCCCCTGATCTGCCTTGATCGAGTGGCCCATCGACAATTATGGCCGGAATTACAAAGAGCCCCGAGGCCATCAGGTGCCGCGGGTTCGCTTGCAGTGCCCGGCAATAATACCGCGGCGTGGGGCGCTGAAGCGGCACCTTTGGACCGAGACTGTCGTCCCGAACGGTACACTCCTTAGCTGGCCGAGCGGCAATCGCTCGCCACATGACGCAGGTGCCCTTGGCCGGGGCCGCCCCATTTCGAGACGGTTGCGAGTGGACTCACAATACCGTTCCGTCTGAGATTGACCCGGCTGGACCTGACGGCGCACTTTAAGAAATGATGCTGTCCAGCACGTAACCGTAGGCCCGCACCGTCCGCAGCGGGTCGGGCACGTCCTGTCCTCTGAGCGCACGCCGCAGCCGGCCAGTCCAGACGTCGACCGTACGCTCATCAATGGGGCCGGTGTCCTTGCCAAGGTTCTCGATCAATTCCTTGCGGCTGAACACGCGATCGGGGTTCGCGACGAAGAAGGCCAGCAGCCGAAATTCATTCGGTCGCAGCGCGAGCACCTTGCCGCGAAAGCGCGCGGCGAATGCGACAAGATCGATGGTCAGGTCGCCATGGCTGAAGCGGACAGAAGCGCCGCGTTGCGCTGTTGCAACGGGAGAAGAGTTTTGATCGCGCATGGCTGGCTGCGTGGTGGTTGTCAGGAAAGACATGACTGCAACACTTGCATGACGAATAGATGACGGTGTTCCAACAATCTCGGGCTGCATGAACTCGTTGATCGTGCTCCGCTTCATTCAAGGGACGCCCCTCGATCAGCCGGACGTCCATCGACCTGAAACGGAAATAAAGGGGCAGCGCCGAGCGTGCGCCAAGCGTCCATGTCACGCGGCCGACGTGAGCGAACAGGCATCAGTGGCGATTGCGACAGCCATAAATTCCATCGTCCGGCAGGATGCTGTTTAATCGGCACCATCCAGCTAGGGCCTGCCCGGATCACCTATGCGTTCAGTTCCTGGCGGTTCATGGGAACTACAAGGCGAATCTCGAATGGATCTGCCCAGGTCAACGTCGCGGCTCCGCCAAGCTGGCGCTCTACTATTGACCGCACCAGGCTGAGACCGAGGCCCATAACAGGCGGCGCGGTGGGCGTGCGGGCGCCATGCTCCTGCCAGCTGACCACAAGCGTCTCAGGTTGGGTATTCCAGCTGACCTTTACCCAACCGTTTTCGTCAAGCAGCGCACCGTGCTGGACGGCGTTGGAAACCAGTTCATGAAACACGATTGCGAGTGGTTGCGCCAGACGCGGGGACAGTGTGACAGACGGGCCGCGAGTCACGATCCGCGAGTCTGCCTCTTCGTCGTCGATGAGTTGCTCGATCGGGGTACCTCCCCAACTCGAGCGTGCCAGCAGCCGGTGAACTCTTGCAATTGCCGCTATCCGGCTTTTTATCGCGCTTGAATAGCGGTCCACGTCTTTGGCCTCCGTCAACGACAGGATGCTTTCGACAAGAGCCAGCGCGTTCATGGCGCGGTGGTCAACCTCCATCAGCAGGAGACGCTCGATCGCTGCCAATTCCTCGGCGCGCCGCTGAGAACCGACATCCTTCTGTGACGCGAAATAATAGATTACGTCCCCGTGATCGTCATGGACAGGACTGATTGAAAGCTGGTTCCAGAAGGCCGATCCATCCTTGCGGTAATTGAGCAGTTCCACGGTGATGAAATGCTCGTCAGCCGCCAAGCCCCGCCGAATTGCATCGACGGCTTCTGCGGCGGTGCCCGGTCCCTGAAGGAACCGGCAGTTGCGGCCGATCACCTCCTCTGCGGGGTAGCCTGTCAGATCGAGAAAGGCCTGATTGGCAAGAACGACCGGATTGTCTGGCAGACGCGCGTCGCTGACGACCATGGGCATGCGTGTGCGCTCTACCGCGACAAGCGCCAACTCTCGCCGATCTGGCAGCGCACTTGTCTGTGCCGCTGCGGGCGGATCTCCGGAAAATGATGGCAAGCGACCAGTTCTCCTGTCTCAGTAAGTCGAAACGCATTTCTCAAGCTCGGGTTTCGCCGCCGCAGGCAAGGTTCGGCAAGTGCGGCTGCCCGGCATTCGCGGTGGGCAGGCAATTCATGTGCATCTTCAATGACCATTTCTCAAAACCCCCGAACACTGCTATGGTCCGGGGATCGTCAAACATAACAACGCAAATTGACGGCAGAGAGACGATCGGGCTCTTGCGTTTTGGAGAGCCGAAATGGACCTCAGCGAACTTCTTTTCCAGCGGCAGCGTGCGATCAGGCATGCCGGAAGAATTGCGCCGCCTTCACAGGGCAGCCGCTTTGACCTGGTCAATTACTATGGCCGCCGGATTCGTGACTTGCGCCTGTCGCTGGGTGCGGCGCAGCTTCCGGCGTGGCTGGCTCCTCGCTCGGGTGCCGCCCGATGAGCCGCGCGATCAACCTTACGCTCAACGAAGCCGACGTGACCGCCCGCTGCCTGGCCGCCGGCGTGTCGATCAGCGCGATCGAACCCCTGATGATCAGCGGCACGCACCTTGTCTGCCTGACTTCGGAAGGGGCGGAAACAATCCGCCGCTTGCTCAAGAAGTTTCTGATCCCCGGTAAGGTAAAGCGCTTTCCGTTTTATGTGCCAGCCAGCCGCTACGTTCGCTAGATAAGCAGGCTGTAGCCGGCGGGGCGTACGCGTCCTCCGGCTCAGTTATGCCGCGAAAACAAGTCTCCGTACGGGCCGGCGAATCAGGCCCCATCGGCGCCTTGATCGCGAGCGAGGGGCGCACACCGGGCCCATCCGGTAGCGCAGACGTGCTTTGTCCTAGATCGGACTTTCGCCGATGTAATTCCCGGCGTTGGCATAACGACAGACCAGGAATTCCTCATCCGAATTGGCTGCCTTGGCGCAGCCAACTTCGCCCGTCTGACGCCAGATCAGTTGGGTATAATGGCCGACATCCTCGACCTTGCCGGTCGTGCTGTTGTGCGGGAATGCGCCCTGTTTGAAAAAGCGCTTTTCCCGCACCCATGCCTCAACCATGTTTTCCGGCCTGAAATAGCCTTTCGTTCCCGCCCAAAGATTCTCCCCCACGTCCGCGCGGGCTGACTGGGGCGAATGCCGGAAGCGGCCGCTCGCCGCCAGTGTGTCGGCCCAGCGCTGAGCGTCCCGGGCAAGCGCTGGATCCCAACGCAGCGGCGCTACGCCCACGGCCCCGCGCTCTTCGTTGTGCGCAGCGAGTATCCGCATGTTGAAATCGGCGTCGATCCCGGTCGCGCCGATAACAAGCGGAGCCGTCAGGCCAAGCGCCAGGAGGCGCCATGACGTGAATGTTCGGCCGAACCGCATCTTGTTGCCCCGTTGTTGCACGGACAGCAAAATGCGCGCGCAATGCGCTACGGGAGGTTACGTGCTTCGGTTAACGGCCTGACAACGAACTCGGGCCGTTGGGACGGTTCGCCTGCATGGTATCAACAATCAATACCCTGTCGCCGCGGTTCATCACTGCGAATAGCCGGCCGGCAAATTCGTCCGGAGCGCCGATGCAGCCGTGGGTCGCACGGCCTTTGTAGATCTGGCTGGCATGGAGTGCCACGCCATCGTCGGTAAGCCGCAGCATCCACGGCATCGGAGCGTCATACGTACGCGAGTGGTAATCGCGCTGTTTGTCCAGGATCGTGAACCAGCCGAGCGGTGTAGGCTTGGCGGATGTGCCATAAACTATGACCGCGGTTCCGATCTCATCCATGCCGCGGAACACCGACAGCGTCTGCGCACCAAGATCGACTCGCGCCCAGACCGGCCCGGTCCCCGCCCCGTCTTCGTTCCAAACAAAACTGCCGAAACCTTGAGGCCCAACGACGTTCAGCAGGCTGCGAACCTCGCGGCTGGAGCCATCGGGAAGGTTTACGACAAGGCGTTCGCCGGGGCGCAGTTGGATCCGGTCGCGCTCATCCACAGGGTTCGACGGCATCGGAATGACCGCCGCGTTGATGGCCGGGTTACTGCGAAAGGGTTGCCCTGCGGCAATCGCAAAGCCGACCACAACACAACCTGCAATCGCAGCAACGACACGGCGGCGAATTATTGCCTGGCGTCCGCACGCCAAAGGTGCTGGCGCTGGTTCCGGCGCAGGCCAACGCCCACACCAAAGATGCCCAATATCATCAACATCCAGGTCGCGGGTTCGGGGACCGGCGAAGTTGGCGGCGCAACCGGCGGCACCCCGCCGCCGCCGCCGCCGCCGTCCGCCAAAGTCGGAACACTGCCGACGAAGCCCGGCCCTGTCCCTCCGCCGGATAAGGCAGACAAGCCGCCGGGACCGAACGGCTCGGGAAATGCCCCCGGCGCCAGACCGGCAAGCGCGGGCGCGTCAATCGAGATAACGGGGATTGCCCCGGCAGCTGGGCGTTGACGAATTTCAGGGAGCACGCGCTCCGTGGGTCCTGCGTCGGCAACCTTCTTCACGGGCTTGGACTGGATAAGGTCGCTGCCGCGGCTGCCAGGCGAACGCCCGGCGATGAGCGCCGAGGGGTTTCGCAGGGCTGCGTACAATGCAGACGCGCCATGACCCAGCCCGGACAAAATCTGACTGTTGAACGGCACCATTACCGACAATGCCAGCAACGCGGTAAACACGTGCTTTCGCGATATCTTGCGCATTGGCATTCGTGCACCCTTCCCCCGGTCAACGTGTGCCGAATCTTGCCTCCCGACCAAGAAACGCTCTAGCCCCATTTGCAGTTCCAGCAACCTAACTTCACGATTTGTCTCGCTTTGGCGCGCTTTGGCGCGCTTTGCAATTCAATCAATTTATTGCGCCTGCTGGCGGACATAGCACAGCCAGCGACTGCATGGATACATAAGCCGGCAAATCTAGTCTCATTATGACTGACCCCTAGTGCGCTAGCGGCGGCGCGCCATTTGCGCACTTGACGTGCCGAACTGCGGCGTGGGCACAGATCGTGCCTTAATTGGAGCGGCATAGGCAAAGCATGCCCCGCCGCGCGCCTTGACGGACGCGCACAGCCCCCCGGCAGCAGGCCCGCTGACAACCCCGCCGGCAGCGACCCGCCACACCGACTGCCCCCGCACTACAGCCGGGGTGATCGTCATCCGATACGCGGCAAGTGACGGGTTTTGGCGGGTGTAGATGCTCCATGCGCGCCGCGCGCCCTGTTCGCTGCCGAACGAGCCAAGCTGGACGTAATGGGCGCGCCCATCGGAGATATCCCGGACCGGCTGGATTGGTTGCGGACGCACCACTCGCGTCATCGGCACACGCGCATCGCTGCGGAACGCAACCGTCGCGCTGCGGGGCGGCTGTGCGGCCCGCGCCGGGGCGGCCGGCAGCCGCTCCATTTGCAGGGCCTGCATGGCTACCACTGCGGCGGGCGGCATCGCTGCAACCGCCAGCACCGGAAGTTCGACGTCCGCAGGCACGGATGCGGCTGCCGCCGCAAGCAGCGGGGCGGCGGGCTCGCTTCGCAGCGCCAGAGCCGCGGGCTGGCCAGAATCTTGCCGCACCGGCGCGCCCAGCAAGCCCGCCAGGCGTTCGCCGTTGCGGTCAGGCAGCGTCGATAGCGCCCAGATCGCAAGGCGCTGGTCCAGTTGATCCGCCGGCACGTCCTGGGCCGCCATGACCCGGGCATCCTGCCAGCGTCCGTCGAGCGCGAACGCATACGCCAGGTTCTGGCGCAATTTCGCGCTGTTTTCCCCGCGGCGCAGCGCATCGGTCAGCACCGCCACTCCGCGCGAAGTATCCCCGGCCAACGCCAGCGCAAGGCCCAGATCGCCGGCCGGAAGTTCGGTGCGGGCGCCCTCCAGAACCGCGACCGCGGAATTAAAACGGCCTTGCCCGATATGCGAAAGCGCCAGCGCCAACGCGGTGGATCCGCTTGTATCGCCCAGTGTTACTGCATCTGACAATGCAGTTGCGGCGGAATCGAACCGGCCGGCGGCCAGGTATGCGCGGCCGAGCAGCGTTCGTGCGGCCACCGCCTCGGGTGCTTGCTGAACTGCGAGTTCGGCCCGAACCACCGCCTTGTCCGTCTTTGCTCGGGCCCTGTCCATCTCGTGGCTTTGCCGCGCGCTTGCTGATCGAACATGCGGCCCGGCACAACCGGTCAGGGCCGATGCTGCAAGCAATGCTGCGGCCGCTATCCCAATTCTGGAAACGGTGCGCTCGGTGATCTGTTCGGGCATTTGTCGTCCCCTTCGGGCTGTTCAGGACTTCGCCGGCCCGCTGACGTGAGTTGCCAGCGCGGCGATATCGGGCATGTCGGCAAGCAGGCGGTCGAGCGCTTCGGTAACCAGGTGCTGCGCGCTGCGCGCATCGATCGCGCAGGCCAGCCGCAGTCTGAGATGGCGTTCGGCATCAAGCCTGAGCGTAAAGGCGGCCCGCCGCCCGGCCGCGAGAGCGGAACGGCGCGGGGTTGCACCTTCGCTGCGCGGATCGGTGCGGGCCGTTCTGCGCCCGCGGTTGACTGTGGGCACTCCCCATTCGGCCAGTTCGACGCCATCTCGGCCGATCGGCACGATGTCAGCCGTTGCCGTGTCGCCGCAGAGCGTAGACGGATCAGCGCTTGCAACCGGGGACGACGTTTCGTCATCGCCAAAATCATTCCAGCCAAGATCACTGTCTGGGTCGGAACACGTCTGGTTTCCGAACCGGTCGCCCTGCGGGTGCGACCGCATCGCAGGGCGCGCCCCGCCCTTGCGCGCCAGCAGGTCGGGGCAGAGCGACGCAAACGTACGGGCCGTGGCCGAGCGGCGACTGTCCATTCGCCGGGTCATGAACCGGCAACGCGGCGGCCGAAGCCGCCAACGGGGCGTGGTGCCGCCGCACGGTTGGCTCCCGCCGCGGCGCCCGGCGCCGGTGGCGCGGCAAACACCGTCCGGCGGAAATTCTTTTCCAGGCGGTCGGCGAGGTAGCTCCACAGCGCGGCGACTTCCATTGCGGAGCGGCTGTTGGGATCGACTTCCATCACGGTGCGGCCATCGATCATCGATGCGGCAAAGTCCGTCCGGTGATGCAGCGTTACCGGCGCGACAGTCCCGTGCTGTGACAGCGCCACGGCTGCCTCACCCGTTATGCGCGCCTTCGGCGTCGCGGCGTTGACCACGAACATCAAGGGTTTTCCGGCACGGGCGCAGAGGTCAACGGTTGCCCCCACCGCGCGCAGATCGTGCGGACTGGGGCGGGTCGGTACAACGATCAGTTCGGCGACGGAGATCACCGACTGAATGGCCATGGTGATCGCCGGCGGCGTATCAATCACCGCCAGCTTGAACCCCTGCTGGCGCAGCACCTGCAAATCCGCCGCAAGGCGGCTGACGGTGGTTTGGGCGAAAGCGGGAAATTCCGCCTCGCGCTCGTTCCACCAGTCTGCCAGCGAACCTTGGGGATCGATATCGATCAATACGACCGGGCCAGCGCCCGCGCGCTGCGCCTGGACGGCGAGATGGCCAGAAAGCGTGGTCTTGCCCGACCCACCTTTCTGAGATGCCAAAGCCAAAACGCGCAAAGTTCGTTCCCCCGAATAAAAACACCTGCGACCCAACCATAGGAAAGCCTGAAGGTCCCTAAGATTAGATTAACGCCAGCATCCATCATGCCGGCGGTCAGGCGGATAACCGCAAGGTGCTAAGCAATTGCATCAACCGCACGCACTGTGGCAGGACGCAGCGGGAACGATGTGTTCTTGGGGTCTTTGCCGATGCCTGGCCGTGGACTGCTGCATTCGATCGTTGCGGGCGCCGGGATGCTGCTGGCCTCGGTCAGTCCGGCGCCCGTCCTGGCAGATGTAAAGGCCGGCGCCGATGCCTGGGCGCGCGGCGGATATGCCCGCGCGGTCAAAAAGTGGGATGGCCCCGCAGCGCGCGGCGAGGCCGACGCGGAATTCAACCTGGGGCAGGCACACAAGCTGGGCCACGGCGTTCCGCGCGACCTTGCCCGGGCCGAGATCCTGTTCGGCAAGGCTGCTGCCAAGGGACATGCGGCAGCGGCAGACAATTACGGCTGTCTGCCGTTCGACCGGGGCGAGCGGGCCTCCGCCATGCCTTATATCCAAGCGGCGTCCGATCGGGGCGATCCATGCGCACGATACCTGCAGGGTCTTGCCCATTTCAATGGCGATCTGGCCTCCCCGGACTGGGTTCGCGCGTCTGCGCTTGTGACGCGCGCTCACACGGCAGGGGTTGCGCAGGCAGCAGCCGCGCTTCAGCAGATGGACGAATTCATTCCGCTGACTCAGCGCCGGGAAGCCGGTGCACTGGCGTTGCAGCCGGCACGACAAGCGCACACCGGCGACGAGCTTCAGGCCGGGGGCTATCAAACCCGGACGGATGCGTCGGCAACTTGCGCGGTGCTGGCCGCGTCCAGATTAGCTTGTGTGCCGACACGCGATTGATGCTTGACCGCGCACCAGCCGTCGGCAGCACAGCCGAGCGGCTGCTCGCGCTAGATCTCATTCGAGGCGTGGCGGTGCTGGGAATCCTGGTCATCAACATAACCGGTTTCGCCGGACCGATCGCCGGCACCCTTTCGCCGCACGTCCCGTCGCCGGGGGCTTTCGCGGACGAGGCGTGGTTTGCGTTCGCGCTCCTCGTGTTCGAAGGCAAGATGCGAACGTTGTTCTGCATCCTGTTCGGGGCATCGCTGTTGTTGTTCATGGACAAGGCGGACGACGTGCCCGCGCCGGGTGGCAGCCCGGGGGGAAGCCTGCAGATGCGCCGGCTCGGCTGGCTCGCCGTATTCGGTTATCTCCACTACTTGTTGTTCTGGTGGGGCGACATCCTGTTCGGATACGCGCTGGCCGGGTTCGCGGCGGTGGCATTCCGGCGGGCGCCGCCCGCCCCGCTCGCAGCCGCCGCCCTTACGGCGTTCCTGCTGTGGCACGCGCTGCTGGGCGTGTCATCGGTCGCGGGCACATCGCTTGAGCATGATGTGCTGGCCGGCACCGCCCCGGCGGGGGTTTCGGCCGATTACCGCGCGGAGCAGCATCGCAGCGCAGTACTGACCGAGCAGGAACTGGCCGGGTATCGCAGCGGTTTCGGCGTTCAGGCCTTGCTAAAATGGTCTGGTTCGCCGCTGCGCCCGCTTGAGCTCGCATTAAGCGCCATGGGCGAGACGCTTCCGTTGATCATGCTGGGGATGGCGCTGCTGCGCAGCGGCTTCTTTTCAGGGGCCTGGCCGCGCCCGCTGCTGGTCCGGCTCATGCTCGGAGGGATTTGCCTTGGCGGCGTACTCACCGCGGCATTCATCAGCCGGGTCTGGCCGCTGCACTTTCCGCCCGATACAATGCAGGCAGGACTGGGATATTGGCTGGCCGTGCCGCACCTGCTCATGGCAGCCGGTTATGGCGCGGCATTGATGCTGTCCATGCCGATGCTCGCATCAAGCACTCTCGGCCGCCGGCTGATCGCGGCCGGGCAAATGGCACTCAGCAACTATCTGGGCATGACGGCGGTGATGACCGCGGTGTTCTATGGCTGGGGCCTGGGGCTGGTCGGCACGATACCCGAACGCTGGCTCTGGCCGCTTGTGCTGGGAGGCTGGGGGCTGATGCTGGGCTGTTGCGCGCCGTGGCTGGCGCGCTTCCGCCACGGCCCGCTCGAGTGGGTATGGCGCAGCCTGACCTTGGGCAGGATCGTGCCTTTGCGCCGCTGAAGGTCAGCTTGGCTGCGGGACGAGCAACGGCACCTCGATCATGCCGCTTACCTGGCCGGAAAATCCGCGCGAGGGCTGGTCGGGATCGAGCGAGAATTCCGGGATGCGGGCCAGAAAGGTCTCGATCATCGCCACCGCCTCGGCATGGGCGAGGAACGCGCCGAGACAGTGATGCACCCCGCTACCGAACGTCATGTGGCGGTGGTTGACCTTGCGCTCCAGCAGGAACGCATCGGGATATTCGAACTGGCGCGGATCGCGGTTGCAGACCGGATGGATCAACCCGGCGATCTGGCCGGCCTTCATGTCGACCCCCGCAACGGTGACATCGTTGAGCACGAGCCGGAAAGTCGACGCCGGCGCATCCAGCCGAAGGAATTCGTCCACCGCCTTGGGGATCAGTTCCGGCCGTGCGACCAGGCGCCGGCGCAATTCGCGGTCCCATGCCAGCCGGTAGAACACGTTGCCCAGAAACCGCAGCGTATTATCGAATCCACCAAGCAGCAGCACCGTGCAGAATTCTACCAGTTCTTCTTCGCTCAGTTTTTCTCCGTCGTGCTCAGCCGCGATAATCTCGTCCAGCAGCCCGTCCGCCGGCTGGGCACGCCGTTCGTTGATCAGGTCAATCCAGTATTGCCCCATTTCCGCGATCACCGGTGCGGCGCCATCGGGGTCGGTAGCGCCTTCGACCATCGCCTTGACGAAGCGGCGATATTGCGCCTCATGGTCCATCGACAGGCCCATGATCGCGCAAAACGCATAGCCGGGCATCCGGTCGGTGGCGATGCAAGCATCGATCCGTTCCTTCCCTACGACGTCATCCACCAGCATGCGGCCGATCTCGCGCATTTGCCCCAACATTCGTTGCGCGCGCGGCCGGGTAAACGGGGGCTGGACCATGCGGCGGTACTTCGTATGCTCTGGCTCGTCCTGCCCGGACAAGAAGAATGGCTTGCCGCTGGGGGTCGCGTATTGTGGGAACGTGACCGCCACGTTTGAAAAATCACGCTGGTTGTCCTGGATCGCCTTGCTTTCCTCCCACCCGACAACCACCCAGAACCCGCCATAAGCTTCGCTCCAGCCGATGGGCTGCGCAGTGGCCAGCGCCATGTCGCGCAGCGCTTCGTAGTAGGCATACGGCGTACCATCGGGTCCTAGCGGCATGTGATAGTGGTCAAAACTGGCGAACGTTGTCATCCGATCTCTCTCCGGCGGGCGTGCCTTGGGATGCACTCTTTGTTCGCCAAAATGAACTCGATGCTGTTACTGTGTCAATGTCGCTGGCCTTGGGCCAATACCTGCGCCATGATCGGCTGATCCGGGTGCGAGGCCCCGTTTTCAGGTATTTGCACGATGAGCTACACCGATCCAGCAGCGGCCTTGGCCCCTGCCCTTGCCCCTACCGCGATCGTCGATAGCGATCACCCCGCGGTGATAGCCTTTGCGCGGGAAACATTGAGCGATTGCCCCGCGGATGACCGTGCCCGCGCCGTGCGCCTGTACTATGCCGTGCGCGACGGCTTTCGCTACGATCCTTACCGCGTGGATCTCTCGGCCGCAGGTCTCAGCGCTAGCCGCGTGCTGGAAAACGGCTATGGCTGGTGCATTCCCAAGTCAGTGCTGCTGGCGGCCGCGTGCCGGGCGTCGGGCATCCCCTCGCGGCTCGGTTTCGCCAACGTGCGCAATCACCTGTCCACGCAGCGACTGCGCGATGCGCTCGGCACTGACACGTACTATTACCACGGATACACCACTATCCTGCTGAACGGCGTCTGGGTAAAGGCAACGCCGTCGTTCAACGTCGAGCTGTGCGAAAAAATGAACATCAGCGCGCTAGAGTTTGATGGACTGGCAGATTCAATACTGCACCCTTTCAGCCCCGCTGGCGAACAACACATGGAATATCTGGCGATGCACGGCGAGTTCGACGATGTCCCGCGTGAGGATGTCGTTGCGGCCTTCACCGCACATTATCCCAGCTTCACGCTACTGGGCGCGGCGGACTGGGAGGCCGACGTGGCGCGCGAGGGCGCGGTTGGTTCGCCTGCCTGAGGGCGGTGCGGGTCAGTCCTTGGCGAACGGATTCTTCGGGCTGCGCAGCGTCAGTCTGATCGGAACCGCATCGAAATCCAGGTCGCGGCGGATGCCGTTGACCAGATACCTGCGATAGCTTTCGGGCAGCATGTCCAGCCGGGTGCCGAACAGGATGAACCCGGGCGGGCGGATCTTGGCCTGGGTGATGTAACGCAGCTTGATCCGCTTGCCGCCCGGGGCCGGGGGCGGATTGGCCGACAGCGCATCGTCGAACCAACGGTTTAGGGCCGCAGTCGGCACGCGCTTAGACCAGACATCGCGTACCGCGAACGCAGCGGCGAGCATCTGGTCCAGCCCCTTGCCGGTGCGGGCTGAGACCGCCAGCAGCGGCACTCCGCGCACTTGCGACAGCCCGTCTTCCAGCGCCGCGCGGATGCCGTTGAACAGGCCGGACGCGTCCTCGGCAATGTCCCATTTGTTGATCGCGATCAGCAGCGCGCGGCCTTCCTCGATCACCATAGAGGCGATCTTGAGGTCCTGGTGCTCCAGTCCCTTGGTCGCATCGAGCAGCAATACCACCACTTCAGCGAAATCGATCGCGTGGCGCGCATCGGCCACCGCCATCTTTTCCAGCTTTTCGATAACGCGCGCTTTCTTGCGCATTCCGGCGGTGTCGATCAGGCGGACCTTGCGGTCCTCGTCGGCCTTGGGATCGTGCCACACCCAGTCGACAGCGATCGAATCGCGCGTGAGCCCGGCCTCGGGCCCGGTCAGCAGCCGGTCTTCCTGAAGCAGCGCGTTGATCAGCGTGGACTTGCCGGCATTTGGGCGGCCAACGATCGCCAGCTTGAGGATCGCCTTGGGATCGTAGTTTTCCTCGTCGCCGGCTTCGTCCTCCTCGACCGGCTCTGGCTGCTTGTCATCAAGGTGAGGCAGCAGTGCCTCGAACAGGTCGCCCATGCCCTGGCCATGTTCCGCCGAAAGCGCGACTGGCTCGCCAAAGCCGAACGAGAACGCCTCGTACAGCCCGCTGTCGCCGGCGCTGCCTTCGGCCTTATTGGCCACAACGACCACCGGGATCGCCTGCTGGCGCAGCCAACGGCCGATTTCCTCGTCCAGCGGCGTGATGCCGGCGCGCGCGTCGATCACGAACAGCGCGACGTCGGCACCCTGCACCGAAACCTCGGTCTGCGCGCGCATCCGCCCCGGCAGGCTGTCGGGATCCTCGTCCTCCCACCCGGCGGTGTCGACTATGGTAAAGTCCAGGCCGAGCAGAGAGGCTTCGCCGAAGCGGCGATCGCGCGTGACGCCGGGCTGGTCGTCAACCAGCGCCAGCTTCTTGCCGACGAGCCGGTTGAACAGGGTCGACTTGCCGACGTTCGGGCGTCCGATGATGATGACCTGGGGGAGCATGGAACGGGCGCAGTGCCGCTTTTCAAGCGTTTGCGCAAGCGTCACGGCTGCCGCAGTGCGATCCCGGCGCTGGCTGCCGGAGGTTCAGGCCTTGGCGACAGGGGCTTCGGGACCAAGGTCCTCGAACCACGCCTCGACCGGGCCGGTCAGTTTGAGGGTGAGCGGCTGACCGTTGCGGTCCATCGTCTTGCCGGCCTGAACACGCACCCAACCTTCGGAAATGCAGTATTCCTCAACGTTGGTGCGCACGGAGCCCTTGAACCGGATGCCCACGCCGCGCCGCAGCACCTCGCCATCGAAATGCGGACTGCGCGGATTGATCGCCAGGTGATCGGGGGGCAGGTCCTGCGCACCAGCGGCGGATGAAGCGGTTTCTTCGGTCATGAGCTGCGCTCCTAAGACGCTTTGACCGCTTGTCAATTCGCACCGGGATGTCTAAGGGCGCCCTTCCCGACGGAATGGGCGCGTAGCTCAGCGGTAGAGCACACCCTTCACACGGGTGGGGTCACAGGTTCAATCCCTGTCGCGCCCACCATTCCA
>JAZKDH010000035.1:0-2633 GCA_040387665.1 Pseudomonadota bacterium
CTGGCCAAGATCGCCGGGCTGTTCACCGCGCGCGGCTACAATATCGACAGCCTGACCGTGGCCGACATCACCGAGAACCACCAGGTCAGCCGCATCACGATCGTCACCCAGGGGCCGCCCGGACAGATCGATCAGATACGCGCCCAGTTGGAACGGCTGGTGCCGGTGCACAAGGTGGTCGACCTGACCGAGATCGGCCCCCACGTGGAGCGCGAGCTGGCTCTGGTCAAAGTGGCTGGCAAAGGCGAGAGCCGGGTGGAGGCGCTGCGCATCGCCGATCTGTTCCGGGCCAAAGTGGTGGACACCACCACCGGCAGCTTCGTGTTCGAACTGACCGGCGTGCCGGACAAGATCGAAACCTTTGTCGGCCTGATGCGCGAGCTGGGGCTGGTCGAAGTCGGCCGGACCGGCATTGTGGGGATGACACGCGGGGCCTTGGGCGCGTAAGGGCCTGCTCGCCGAATTCACACAGCGACTTCAAACAGACATTGACCATCGCTTCGCGTTCGCGCGGGGGCAACAGACAAGAAAGCGGAAATGGACATGAAGGTTTATTACGACGCCGATGCCGACATCAACCTGATTACCGGCAAGAAGATCGCCATCGTCGGTTACGGTTCGCAGGGCCATGCGCATGCCCAGAACCTGCGCGACAGCGGCGTCAAAGAAGTGGCGATCGCGCTGCGCGCCGGCTCTGCCACGGCGAAGAAAGCCGAAGGCGCCGGCTTCAAGGTCCTGTCGAACGCCGAAGCGGCCGCATGGGCCGACATCCTGATGATCCTGGCTCCGGATGAGCATCAGGCCGCGATCTATGCCGAAGACGTCCATGCCAACCTGAAGCCGGGTGCGGCGCTGGCCTTCGCCCACGGCCTGAACATCCATTTCGGCCTGATCGAGCCGCGCGCCGACATCGACGTGATCATGATCGCGCCAAAGGGCCCGGGCCACACCGTGCGCAGCGAATACCAGCGTGGCGGCGGCGTGCCGTGCCTGGTCGCGATCCATCAGGATTCGACCGGAAACGCCCATGACGTGGCGCTCGCCTATGCTTCTGGCGTCGGCGGCGGCCGTTCGGGCATCATCGAAACCAACTTCCGCGAGGAATGCGAGACCGACCTGTTCGGCGAGCAGGCCGTGCTGTGCGGCGGCGCCACCGCGCTGGTCCAGGCCGGGTTCGAAACGCTGGTCGAGGCCGGCTACGCGCCGGAAATGGCGTATTTCGAATGCCTCCACGAACTGAAGCTGATCGTCGACCTGATGTACGAAGGCGGCATCGCCAACATGCGCTACTCGATCTCGAACACCGCTGAATACGGCGACATCAAGACCGGTCCGCGCATCATTACCGAAGAAACCAAGAAGGAAATGAAGCGCGTTCTGGCCGACATCCAGTCGGGCCGGTTTGTAAAGGACTTCGTGCTCGATAACCGCGCCGGCCAGCCCGAACTGAAGGCCAGCCGCAAGGCCTCGCAGCGTCATCAGATCGAGGAAGTCGGCTCGAAGCTGCGCGCGATGATGCCGTGGATCGCCAAGAACGCGTTGGTCGACAAGACCAAGAACTGAGCTTTCGCAACGACCACACGATTCAGCGGGCGGAAGGGCAACCTTCCGCCCGCTTCGTTTTACCGGCGCGGCGGTTGCGCTCCCCTCGCCCGCACCCTTATGCTGTTCGCTCCCACGCAAGAAGGCTCGAACATGGCGGACGAACAGCACGAAGGGCGGAGCGGGGTTTCCCGGGTCGAGGCGTTTTCCGACGGGGTGATCGCGATCATCGTCACGATCATGGTGCTGGAGCTGAGCGCGCCCGAACGTCCGGGTCTGAGCGCGCTGTGGGGACTGTGGCCGACGTTCGTCGCCTATGTGCTGTCCTATCTGTACGTCGCGATTTACTGGGTGAACCATCACAGGCTGTTCAGCCACGCGATGGTGGTGACCGGCGGACTGCTATGGTCGAACATCGCGTTGCTGTTCACGCTGAGCCTGGTGCCGTTTTCGACCGCGTACCTGGGCGAGCATCATTTCGGGCGTAATGCGACGGTGCTCTATCTGCTCAGCCTGCTGCTGCCGGCGCTGGCCTATGCTGCACTGCAGGCCGTGATCATGCGGACGGGGCAATGCGGCCCCGACGGCCGCCGTTACCTGATAGCAACGCAGCGCAAGGGCTGGGCGGCAGCCGCGGTGTACCTGCTGGGTATTCCGCTGGCACTGGTTCTGCCCTGGCTGGGGATAGCCTGCGCTGCATTGGTCGCGCTGTTCTGGTGCCTGCCGTTCAGCCCGCTTGACCGGTTGTTCCTGCCGCGCAATGCCTGATCAGGCGGCGATCGCAGTTGCAGGATGGGCGCCGGGCGTTCCGGTGTCCACGGCGGCTTCCTGCAACGCCCACCCCGCCGCCAGGAACGAGCGGCGCTCCAGCCCATCATCATCGCCGAACACGTTGATCGGGGCGAAACAATCCGGCACCAGCAGCGCCACGGTCGTCTCCTCGGGCAGCGCGGAAATGTCGACGGAATAGCGCCAGTGACTCTCCCCCAGCGGCGTGCGCCGCACGGGAAGCGGCGTGAACCCGTCAGCCGCATAGGGTGTGATGTCCTCGTAATGGATGCCGTTCACCACCCGCACATCGAACACGAGCG
>JAZKDH010000036.1:0-105473 GCA_040387665.1 Pseudomonadota bacterium
GGCATCACCGCGCAGGAAATCCGCACCAAGACCACCGCGCACTACGTGGAGTGACGGCCCGGCCGCATTCCTGATTCTGGGAGGAACTGACATGCCCACAAACCTTGCCGCCATCCCGCTGACCCGCATCGATGGAAGCCCCGACTCGCTTGCCAATCACACGGGCAAGGTGCTGCTGGTGGTGAACGTCGCCTCGCAGTGCGGCCTCACCCCGCAGTACGAAGGGCTGGAACAGCTGTTCAAGGCCCGGAGCGACCAGGGTTTCGAAGTGCTGGGGTTTCCGGCCAATGACTTCGGCGCGCAGGAGCCCGGCACGCACGAGGAGATCGCCCAGTTCTGCTCGGCCAACTACGGCGTGTCGTTCCCGCTGTTCGCAAAGGCAGACGTCACCGGGGCGGGCAGGCAGCCGCTCTACGCCGCGCTGATCGAGGCACAGCCCGAGCGGCAGGGCCCCGGCGAGGAATTTCGTGAAACGCTGCGCGGCTACGGGATCACCCCGACGCAGGACCCCGAAGTGCTGTGGAACTTCGAAAAGTTCGTGATCGGCCGCGACGGGCAGGTTGCTGCGCGCTTCGCCCCGGCAGTCACGCCCGACGATCCGGCGCTGGTCGCCGCCATCGATGCCGAACTGGCCAAATAAGGCGGTTCAGCCCAGCACGGCCTCGGCGCCCAGCGCCGCCTCTAGATCGGCGCCAAGATCGGTCCGCTCCCATGGAAACAGATCGCCCTCTGCCTTGCGCCCGAAATGGCCATAGGCAGCGGTGGTGCCATAGATCGGCTTGTTCAGGCCAAGTCCCACGCGGATGCCCTTGGGAGTCAGGCCGCCCAGCCTGTCCTCGGCAACCTTGACTACCGCGGCTTCCAGCGCAGCATCATCAATCGTGCCGGTCCCGTGCGTGTTGACGTACAGCGATAGCGGCCGCGCCACCCCGATCGCATAGGACAGCTGGATCGTGCAACGCGTGGCCAGCCCCGCCGCGACCACGTTTTTGGCCAGATAGCGCGCGACATAGGCGGCCGACCGGTCCACCTTGGTTGGGTCCTTGCCGGAAAACGCGCCGCCGCCGTGCGGGGCCGCGCCGCCATAGGTATCGACGATGATCTTGCGCCCGGTCAGGCCGGCATCGCCGTCGGGTCCGCCGATCACGAAACTGCCGGTTGGGTTGATGTGCCACGCCGTCCGGTCGGTCAGGAACCCGGCCGGTAGCAGTTCGCCAACTACCCGCTTCACATAGGCGTGCAGTTCGGCCTCCTTGTCGCCGGCGTCCCAGCCTTCCTTGTGCTGGGTCGAGACGACGATCGCGGTCGCCTCTACCGGCTTGCCGTTGTGGTAATGCAGCGTCACCTGGCTCTTGGCGTCGGGCTCAAGGAACGGCGCCGCGCCGCTCTTGCGGTCGTCCGCCAGCCGATGCAGGATCTTGTGGCTGAAATCGAGAGTCGCGGGCATCAGGTCGGGCGTTTCGTCGCAGGCATAACCGAACATGATGCCCTGATCGCCCGCGCCTTCGTCCTTGTTGCCGCTTTCATCGACGCCCTGTGCGATATGCGCCGACTGGCCGTGCAGGTGGTTGGCGAACACCAGCGTCCGCCAATGAAAGCCGTCCTGTTCATAACCGATGCGTTTCACCACATCACGCACGACCTGCTCGATTTCGTCCAGTGCGCCATCAGCCCACTTTCCGTTTTCGTAAACGCCCTTGCAGCGGATCTCCCCCGCCAGCACCACGCGCTGGGTGGTGGTCAGCGTTTCGCAGGCGACGCGGGCTTCGGGGTCCTTGGACAGGAACAGGTCGACCACCGCATCGCTGATCTGGTCGGCCACCTTGTCGGGATGGCCTTCGGACACGCTTTCGGAGGTAAACAGATAATCGCTGCGCATGGACTCTTCCGATATAAAGATATCTTTATGTCGAAGTCCTAGCCGGGCCGGCGGCGCAAGACAAGCAGCCCCGCAAGAAGAAGAACTGCGGCCCAGCAAAGCGGCAATGCATTTCCCATGCGCGCAAACAGCGTCGGCGCGCGGGCCGGCGGCACCACCCCGTCCAGCCGCCCGGCCACCGGGCGCGGCAGGAACTGGCGCACCCGCCCGTCGGCGTCGATCACCGCGCTGATCCCGTTGGTGGTGGAGCGCAGCACCGGCAATCCTTCCTCGATCGCGCGCAGCCGCGCCTGCGCCAGGTGCTGCGGCGGCCCCCAGCTGCCAAACCAGCCATCGTTCGAAGGGTTGAAGATATAGTCGGGACGACGACTGCGATCGACCACCTGGCCGGAAAACACGATCTCGTAACAGATCTGGACGCCTGCCTGCCCCCAAGCGCCAAGGTCCAAGGTGCGCGGCCCCGGTCCCGGCTGGAAATCCAGCGATCCCGGCACGAGCCGCGACAGGCCAAGCGGAGTGAGCAGCCCGCGCATCGGCAGGTATTCGCCATAAGGCACCAGATGCGCTTTCACATAGCCTGCACGGACCGCACCACTTCCGTCGATTGCGGTTACCACGTTGCGGGCCGCCGTGACGGTATCTCCCTGCATCACCAGATCGACCGCCCCGGTCAGCAGCAAGCTTTCCGCGCCGATCGCGCCAGCGATCCGGGTCCGGGCCAGACGCGGGTCGCCGCCATACGTGTTGCCGGCATAAACCCAGCCGGGATATCCATCGCGCAGATAGTCGGGAACACCGGATTCAGGCCACAGCACCAGGCGCGGCCGACCCGGGCTTGGCATCACTGTCAGCGCGGCGGCTTTTTGAAACTGGGCTTCGAACTGGCGGGGATCATCGAGGTCCTGCTGCTGGATCCCGGGTTGGACCAGCGTGAACGGCAAGCTGCCGGCACGCGGTGCGCCAGTGAGTTGCGGCATCAGCAGGAGCGCCGCGGGTACCAGCGCCCCGACCAGCGCCGCCGGCCAGCGGGCGCGGTGCTGCCAGCTCAGCCACCACACCCCGCCAAGCCCGACCACAAGTCCTGAAAGCGCGTAAGTTCCCAGCCACGGCAGTCCCTGCGCCAGACCCGGCCGTGCGAACGGCCCAAGGGCGGCAGCACCTGCCGGGTTCCAGGGAAATCCGGTGAACAGCCAGCCGCGCAGCCATTCGCTGACGATCCAGAACCCCGCAAAGGCCAGCACGACGGCGGTCGGCGGCGGGTTCGCACCCACCAGCTTGCGCGTAGCAGCCGCGGCCAACGCAGGGAAAGCGGCCAGGAAAAGCGAAAGCAGGAACACTGCGATCCAGCCAAGCCAGGCTGGCATTTCGGCCTGATAGGTAAAAGCGGTCGCGATCCAGCCGTTGCCGACACTGAAATGTCCTACGCCCCACAGCCACCCGGCCAGTGTGGCGTGGCGGGCGCGCCGCGCGCGCGCCGTCCAGGCGATCAGCGCGGCAAGGCTCAAGAGCGTGAGCGGCCACAGCCCGAGCGGCTGAAACCCACAAGCGCCGGCCGCTCCGACGATGGGAGCGGCGAGCATCCCGCGGCGCAAGCGGTCCAGGTGCGAAGGGCGGCCGCCTTCTGGATTATCCGGTGTCAGGCGCATCACGCCGCCTTGTCACTCCTGCTGCATGCGTTGGGAAGAGGGCACTGGCGGGGGTTTACCCGCCCGCCCCGATCATCCATGGCGCACCGCTGCGGTCAGCCGTCGCTGGCGGGCTCGGCAGCGGCAATCTTGGGTTTGCGGCCGCGGCGCTTGGGTACCGGCGCTTCGTCGGCCAGCACTTCCGCTGCCGGATCGGATACGACACCCTCGCCGCGCTGAACGCTGATTGACGGAGGGAGCACCGACGGATCGAATGAGGCGGGGCTATCCCCCGCAGCCGAACTGTCCCCGGCAGGGGTCTGCTCCGCCGGGTCGCGCCGCGCCGGGCGCCGGTCGTCACGCCGCGGCCGCAGCCCGCGATTACCGCGGACAAACGGGTTTTCGACCGGTTCGTATACCGAACGGGCGTTCTCGCCCTCGTCCAGTGCCAGTTGCTCCTCGGTCGCCGGTTCGGCAGCCGCATCGCCGGTTTGCTGCTCAGCGGTCTCAGCACGCGGGCGCTCTTCGCGCCGCGGACGTTCTTCGCGGCGGGGGCGATCGTCGCGCTCGGGCCGGTCCTGCCGCTCAGGTTTTTCCTGCCGCTCAGGTTTCTCCTGCCGCTCGGGCCGCTCGGGACGGTCAGACCGCTCGCCTTCGCGCTCCTCGCGTTCGCGGCGGGTGTACGGCTGATCGAACGCGGGGAAATCGCTCTCGACGGTAAAATCCCCGCCGTCGCCGGATTCCTCGCCGGACTCCTGCCACCGCTCGTCACGGCGGCCGCGCTGATCCTCCTGCCGGACCCGCGCATCCGCGATCACGCGAAAATAATGGTCGGCAAATTGCAGGTAATATTCAGCAGTCACGCGGTCCCCGTTGAGGTGCGCATCCTGAGCCTGCTTGCGGTACTTTTCGAGCAGTTGCGGCGCGTTTCCGCGCGCGCGGCTGTCGATCCGGTTTAACTGCTGGCCATTGCCCCCGCTTTGCGGACGGCTGTTACCGCGGCCGCGCCGACGGTTGTTACCACGATTGTTATTCAAGGGTGACCGTTCCTTCACCGGATTACCGCTCAGCCCCCTGTTTGTGGCCGGCCGGCAAAATAGCGCCTCTTCTCGCACCGCGCGGGTATCTCCCCGCTGCGGTGTCCCGACATCTGCGCTGCAGTGGCTTTGACCGCCCTGCCCAATTGCAAATGCTGGAGCTTGGGCCTGCAGGAGAGGAAACTTTCCGTCTATCCGCTGGCCTGCACCTAATTTAGGAGGAGCGGGCGTCCTTGCCAAGGAAAATCGTGTGGGCGCGCACCATTATTCGATTTCGCCCGCTTTTGCGGTCAGTGTCAGCACCCGGTCACGGCCGCCCAGGTCTTGGCCGATCCGCGCCGTCAGTCCGGCCAAGGCCGCGATTGCGGCCACTGTAACGGCCTGGGTTGCGCCGATCTCGACCAGCGCAGCCCCGCCCGGTGCCAGCAATCCCGGCAATTGTGGCACCAGCAATCGATAGTCCGCCAACCCGTCTGCCCCGGCAAAAAGCGCCCCGGCGGGTTCGTGTTCACGGACGGCCGGGTCCAGTTCCGCTCCGGTTTCGACATAAGGGGGGTTGGCCAATACCAGGTCAAAGCTGCCAAGCCCGCTGGTCCAGCCCGCGCGGGTCCAGTCGCGCTCGATAAAGGCCGTCCGGCCACTCAGTTTCAGCGCCGCGGCGTTGCCCGCAGCCACCGCCAGCGCCCGGGCGGAACGGTCGATCCCGATCCCGCGCGCGCCGGGAACTTGCGCCAGCGTCGCGAGCAGCAGCGCCCCGGAGCCGGTTCCGCAATCGAGTACCCGCCGCGCGTCAGGGCGCAGCGCAAGGGCAGCCTCCACCACCACCTCGCTATCTCCGCGCGGGATCAGGACAGCCGGCGAGACACGCAAGTCGAGCCCATAAAATTCCTGAGATCCCACGATATAGGCAACGGGCTCGTGCAGCGCCCGCCGATCGACCAGCGCGCCGAACGACGCCGGAACCGGGCCATCCATCCGCCGCAGCAGCAGCTCCGACCGGCCGCACGCCAACGCATGCGCCATCAGCACTTCGGCATCGAGCCGCGCCGTGTCACTCGTCGCCGCCAGCCGCAAGGCTGCGCCCCTGATCGCAGCGGCTACCGGGCCCACTGCGTCAATCGTCCAGCGCGGCGAGACGCTTGACCTGGTCCTCCGCGATCAACGCGTTGACCAGTTCGGTCAAACCCGGTCCTTCCAGCACTTCGGGCAGGCGGTGCAGTGTCAGGTTGATGCGGTGATCGGTCACGCGGCCCTGTGGAAAGTTGTAGGTGCGGATGCGCTCGGAACGGTCACCTGATCCGACCATCGCCTTGCGGGCTTCAGCCTCTATCCCGTGCGCTTCCTCGCGCATCTTCTCGTACAGTCGGGCGCGCAGCACTTGCAGTGCCTTTGCACGGTTCTTGTGCTGGCTGCGCTCGTCCTGCTGAATCACCACCAGACCGGTCGGCAAATGGGTGATCCGCACCGCCGAATCCGTGGTGTTGACATGCTGCCCGCCGGCACCCGAAGCACGGTAGATGTCGATCTTGAGGTCCTTGTCCTCGATCTGCACGTCCACCTCGTCGGGTTCCGGCAGCACCGCCACCGTTGCCGCGGAAGTGTGTATCCGGCCCCCGCTTTCGGTCACCGGCACGCGCTGGACCCGGTGCACCCCGCTTTCAAACTTGAGTTTTGCGAACACGCCCTGCCCGGCGATGTTCGCAACCACTTCCTTGAAGCCCCCGATGTCCGAGGCATTGACGCTGATCAGTTCGACCCGCCAGCCCTGCTCGGCCGCGAACCGTTCGTACATCCGGTACAGGTCGGCCGCGAACAGCGCCGCCTCATCGCCGCCCGTTCCGGCACGGATTTCCAGCATTGCGGGCCGCGAATCCGCCGAATCGCGCGGCAGCATCGCGATCGCCAGCGCCCGTTCAACCTCGGGCAACTCCGCCCTCAGCCGCGCGACTTCTTCGGCCGCCAGCGCCCGCATGTCCGCGTCGCACTCCTCCAGCGCGGACAGTGCCGCCAGTTCGCCCCGCATCTCGCGCACGGCGGCAGCGGCGCGTGCGACCGGCTCCAGCTCGGCATAGTCACGGCTCGCCGCCACGAAGTCACCGCCCTCAAGCGTGCCCGAGGCCAGCCGCGCCTCGAGTTCGGCGAAGCGGGCGGTAATCTGGGCCAGGCGGGTGTCGCTTACGGACATGCGGCGTTACTCTGCTTCGTCATCCCAGGCTTGACCCGGGATCCCGCTGCTTCAACCGCTGCGGGAACAAAAAGCGGGACCCCGGGTCAAGCCCGGGGTGACGGATATCGCGACCTCTAGTTCGCGGCAAATTGTGCGACCACCGTCTCCAGCTGATCCGACAGGGCCGTTGCTGCCTCGTCGTCCATCCGGAACCTTGCGGCCGGCTGTCCATCGCGCAAGGCAAGGGCAAGGATCGCGTTAGCGCCCATCTTTACCGCCTTGTCGAACCGCTTGCGAGGCGAACCCGTAGCGACGAGTTCGGCGGAGACCCCTGACCGGCGCAGCCGCGAGACTTCTGCAATGCCGCTGGTGAGGAGCGAATCGTCCTCTACCACGACGATCACATCGGCCTTGGCCTCGCCCCGTTCCCCCACCAGCATCGCCAGCCGCTCGATCCCGGCCGCCCAGCCCACGGCTGAGGTATGCGGGCCGCCCAGCGTTTCGATCAGCCCGTCGTAGCGTCCGCCGCCAAGCACGGTGCCCTGCGCGCCGAGCCGGTCGGTGACGAACTCGAAGGCGGTGTGGCGATAGTAGTCGAGCCCGCGCACGAGCGTCGGTGCACGGGTCCAGGAAACGCCGGCCGCGTCGAGCCCGGCGGTGACTTTCGCGAAGAAGTCCTGCGCCTCGTCCGACAGGAAATCATCGATCTTGGGGGCGTCTGCGGTCAGCGTCTTGTCGCGCGGGTCCTTGGAATCAAGAATGCGCAGCGGATTGCGTTCCAGCCGGTCCTGCGAATCCTCGCTCAGCGCCTCCTTGTGGCCGCGGAAATAGTCGATCAGCGCCAGCCGCCACGCCTCGCGGCTCGGTGCGTCGCCCAGGGTGTTAAGGTGCAGTGTCACCCCGTCCGCGATCCCCAGCTCGTGCAGCAGCTGGTCGGCCATCACCAGCAGTTCCACGTCGGCCTGCGGCTCGGCCGCGCCGATGATCTCGGCGTCGATCTGGTGGAACTGGCGATAGCGGCCCTTCTGCGGCCGTTCGTAGCGAAACAGCGGGCCGTGCGTCGCCACCTTCAGCGGGGCGTGCTGCTGCCAGCCGTCCGTCAGGTAGGCGCGGGCCAGGCCGGCGGTGAATTCCGGCCGCAGCGTCAGCGATTCCCCGCCGCGGTCCTCGAACGAATACATTTCCTTGGATACCACGTCGGTGGTTTCGCCAAGCGAGCGCGAGAATACTGCCGTCTTTTCGAACACCGGCATTTCAACGCGGCGAAAGCGGTACAGCTTGCGCACCCGCTCGAACGTCTCGACCACGTGGGCGAACGCCTCAGCCTCGGGGCCGAAGATGTCCTGCGTCCCGCGGATGGCCTGAGGAGTCTGGGTGGCCGGAGTCTGGATGGCCGGGTTCTGGATCGCCGGCGTATCCGGCGGCGCGCTCTTGCTGCTCATGGCGCGGGCGCTTAGCTGGTTATCGCGGTGCCGGAAAGCCGATCATGGCAGACAGGTTGCGAACGAGACCGGTCTTGCGCATGTTGCTGCGATGAAGATCAAACGCCCGCGCCTGTCGATGGCCACCGCCGCCTGCATCACCCTGCTGCCGCCAGGGGCGCTTGCGGCCCAGCCCGGGTCGTCGCCGGCACCGGCCGCGGTTTCGAGCCCGACCACCGCCGGCGAGCCCGCGCCGGCCGCGCAGGATGTCCCGTATTCGGGGACCATCGCGCTCGACATCGACGCCACGGACGTGGCCCGCGGGGTATACCGGGTGACCGAAACAATCCCGGTGGCGCCCGGGACCACGCGGCTGACGGTGTTCCTGCCACAGTGGATTCCCGGCAGTCACGGTCCCACCGGGACGCTGGCCGAGGTTGTCGATCTTCGCTTTTTCGCTGGCGGCCAGCCGCTTGCCTGGCGGCGCGATCCGGTGGAAGTGTTCGGCTTTCACGTCGATGTGCCGCCGGGAGCCGCCAACGTGACTGCGCGCTTCGTCCACACCTCGCCCCTGCAAAGTGCGGAAGGGCGCATCACCATGACGCCCGACATGCTGAACCTGCAATGGGACAGGATGAGCCTTTACCCGGCGGGCCATTACGTGGGCCGGATCCGTGTGAAGCCTTCAGTTGTCTTCCCCGATGGCTGGCAGGTGTTCACCGCGCTGGACGGCCAGCGGCAGGCGGGCAACCGCGTCGATTGGGCCGAAACCGACTATGAGAACCTGGTCGATTCTCCCATTTTTGCAGGGCGTCATGCCGCGCGCTGGACCCTTGCCGACGGCGTGAACCTGAACGCGGTGGCCGACGCGCCCAAGCAGTTGAAGATCCGCCCGGAACACCTGGTCACCTATCGCACGCTGGTGGACGAGGCTTTCGCCCTGTTTGGCAGCCGGCCGTTCGATCGGTACGAATTCCTGCTCGCCCTGTCGGACAAGATCGGCGGAATCGGGCTTGAGCACCACCGGTCCAGCGAGAACCAGATGGAGCCGGAAACCTTCATCGACTGGGCGGGGATGGATTACGACCGCAACGTCATTCCCCACGAGCTGTCGCACGCGTGGATCGGCAAGTTCCGCCGCCCTGCGCGGCTGTGGACGCCGGACTATCGCACGCCGATGCAGGACGATCTGCTGTGGGTCTATGAAGGGCAGAACCAGTTCTGGGGCTATGTGCTCGCCGCAAGATCGGGCGTGCAATCAAAGGAGGTTGTGCTGGGGATGCTGGCCAACAACGCCGGCAAATTTACCCAGGAACCCGGGCGGGCGTGGCGTTCGGTCGAGGATACCACGCACGATCCGATCTTTGCCCGGCGCAAGTCCAAGCCCTACGCGTCGCTCGCCAGGGGTGAGGAGTACTACACCGAAGGCGCGTTGATCTGGCTCGAGGCGGACCAGTTGATCCGCGCCGGCACGGGCGGGCGCAGGGGGCTGGACGAT
Organism: Pseudomonadota bacterium; assembly: GCA_040387665.1. Taxonomy (GTDB): domain Bacteria; phylum Pseudomonadota; class Alphaproteobacteria; order Sphingomonadales; family Sphingomonadaceae; genus Novosphingobium. Next base: position 9,628 of record JAZKDH010000036.1, read on the forward strand.
TTCGCACGCGCATTTTTCGGCGCGGACAGCGGCGGTCGGCGCGTCGTCACTTACGAATTCGCGGACGTGGTGCAGGCGCTCAATGCGGTCTATCGCCATGACTGGGCCAGTTTCCTGCGCACGCGGATCGAACGACCCGACCAGCCGGCACCGCTCGCGGGGATCGAACGCGCCGGATACCGCCTGGTGTGGAAGGAAGAACCCAACCCGTTCGACAAGGGCCGAATGGCGCACGGCAAGTTCCTGTCACTGCACCACTCGCTGGGCATCAATCTCGACAAGGACGGGCGCGTAACCTCGTCGCGGTGGGACAGCGCTGCGTTCAATGCCGGAATTGTCAACGGTGCAAAGATCATCGCGGTCAACGGTACGGCATACGACCCCGACGTACTGCGCGACGCGATCACTGCGGCAAAATCCGCCAGTAGTCCTATGGAGCTGCTGATCCAGCGGGGAGACCGCTATGCAACCGTCCCGGTCAGCTACCGCGGCGGCCTGCGCTGGCCCTGGCTAGAGCCGGCAGCCGGATCGCGCGCGGCGGGGCTCGATCTGCTGCTCGCGCCAAAGCGCGGCGCAGCCCGCACCGGGCAGAACCTCCAACCCTGAACGTTGCGTAAAAAGCAGGCTGACCGCACCAGGTATCGGTTGGCCGCCCTGCTCGAATGTCGCAAAGCTGTCGCTGTTGCAGCGCAGAAAAGCTCCCGCTAAGCGCGAATCCTCTCCATCGGCGGCGCTGCCAGTGCCGCGCTCACTCGAAAAGGTCCATCATGCGTATCGACATGATTCCCACGGGCGAAAATCCGCCCGAAAGCCTCAACGTCGTCATCGAGGTTCCCCTTGGCGGCGAGCCGGTGAAATATGAATTCGACAAAGCTTCCGGCGCATTGTTCGTGGACCGAATCCTGCATACCCCGATGCGCTATCCCGCGAATTACGGGTTCGTGCCGCACACCCTGTCGCCCGACGGGGATCCGCTGGATGCGCTGGTCATCGCGCGGTCTCCCTTCATTCCCGGCTGCGTCGTACGGGCCCGTCCGATCGCGGTGTTGAATTTGGAGGATGAGCACGGCGGCGACGAAAAGCTGATCTGTGTCCCGGTGGATTCGACCTTTCCGTACTATTCCGACGTGAACGACAAGGGCGACCTGCCGCAAATCGTGTTCCAGCAGATCGAGCACTTCTTCACCCACTACAAGGATCTGGAACCCGAAAAGTGGGTGCGCGTCGGCAAGTGGGGCGATGCGGCGGAAGCGCGGCAGATCACGGTCGAGGCGATCGAGCGCTATCGCCAGAACGGAAACGCATGATGCGGCGCGGGGAGCGCCGGCACAGTGCCCCGCTCCCCGTCCGTGAACCCCCGGCGCGCAATCAGTCGCCCGCGATCATCATCCCGTCGATCCGCAGGGTCGGAACGTTGATCGCCCGGTACCATTCGAGATCGTCTGCCGCCGACAGCGCGCGGAACATGTCGATCAGGTTCCCCGCCACGGTGAACTCCGCGACCGGCCCTGCGATCACGCCATCGCGGATCCGGAAGCCCGACGCGCCCCGGCTGTAATCGCCGGTAACGCCGTTGACCCCCTGCCCGATCAACTCGGTCACATAGACGCCATCGGCGATGTCCGCGATCAACCCGGCGGGGGTCACGCTGCCCGGCGCAATGTGCGTGTTGGTCGCCCCGATCGATGGCGCGCCGCCGCCGCGGGCGGCATGCCCCGTCGGCGCGCCGCCCAGCTGGCGCGCTGCCGCGCTGTCCATCAGCCAGCCAGTCAGCCGTCCGGCTTCGACCAGCGCACGGGCACGCGTCGGCAATCCCTCGCCGTCGAACGGTTTGGATCGGAGCGCCCGCCGGCGGTGCGGGTCGTCAATGATCGCGATCGACGTATCGAACAGTTGCTCGTCCTCGCGGCCCAGCAGAAAGCTTGACCCGCGCGCGATGGCAGCGCCCGAGATCGCACCCAGCAGGTGCCCCACCAACGACCCGCCCACCCGCGGGTCGAACACTACCGAGGCCGGCCCGCTGGTCAGCCGTTCGGGGTTCAGGCGGCGCACCGCCCGTTCCCCGGCCAGCGTGCCCAGTTCCTGCGCATCGGGAAGATCGGCCCGGTGACGGGCTGCTCGCCACGCATAGTCCCGCTGCATCGCCGCGCCCTCGCCTGCCACCACGCTAACCGACACCGACCTGCTGGTGGAGCAATAGCTGCCGGCAAAGCCATGGCTGGTGGCAAGCGCGAATACGCCGCGGCCGGCGCTTGCGCTGCCTCCCTCGCTGTTGGTCACGCCGGCCACCGCCCGCGCCGCGTCCTCGATCGCGGCAGCGTCCTCGCGCAACTGCGCGGGGCTGGGTTCGGCGGCATCGACCGTGTCGAGGTCAGGAAGCGGGCCGCCCGCCAGCATTTCGGCAGGCGCAAGTCCGGCAAACCTGTCTTCCGGTGCTGCGCGCGCCATCGCGACCGCGCGCGCTGCCAGTTCGTCCAGCGCAGCGTCGGCCAGGTCGCTGGAACCGATGCTGGCGGCCGAACCGCCCACGAACACCCGCAGCGCGACATGTTCGCTTTCCGATCGCTCGACGTCTTCCAGCTTGCCCAGCCGCACCGAGATGCTTTCGGAACTGTCGCCGACGTATACGGCATCCGCGGCATCGGCCCCCGCACGGCGGGCGCGATCGACTAGGGCGGCAGCGCGTTCCTGCGCAACTGAAGGTTCAAGCATCACCGCGATTTAGCGCTCGATGACTGGTTGTGCCAGTGATCAGTTTGCGAACGACGTTTCCAGCAGCTTGAACGTGCCGGTCAGCACGAACGGCAGCCCCACCGCCAACGCCCACAGCGCGGCCCGGTCGCGCCTGAAGCGCGCATGCATCGCGGGGTCCTTGGCCTGATCGTCATCAAGCCGGTTCCAGCGGTGCTCGAACCATCTGCACGCGGGTATGATCGCCCCGACCAGCACCACCAGCGCGAGGTAGGGCAAAAGCGATTGCGATTGCCCGCGCAGCGCGCCCATCGTCACGAAAATCTGCAGCGCGGTATAGACCAGCAGAGCACAGGCGATATTGTCGCTCATGCGCCGGCGCCAGTCGAGCGGCCGCGCTTTCGGGCGCCTTGACGGTTCGGTGTGGTGTCCGGCTTTAGCCATGCCGTCGTGCGCTCCTTTGCCCTACGATATAAAGCCATCAAACCCCTGATCGATCAAGCGGCCATCGGCGCGGCTTCGCGTCCGAAACAGCCCGCGCATGCACGAAACTTGCCAAACCGGACGCATCGCGCGTTTTCCCGGCTTGATGTGGCCGGGGGCGGGCCGTAAACGGTCGGGCGATGACCGATGTTGCTCCCCCGTCCGACGGCGCGCTGTCAGACAGCGTGCGTCCGGAATCCGCCGTGTCTAATGATGCGCAAACCGTCCGCCCGCCCCCGCAGGGCGGTCTCGAAGTTATTTCGATTGCGAAAAGTTACGATAACCGCGCGGTGCTGACCGACATCTCACTTTCCGTCGGCAAGGGCGAAATATTGGGCCTGCTCGGCCCCAATGGTGCCGGCAAGACCACGTGCTTCTATTCGATCATGGGCCTGGTGCGGCCGGATTCGGGCCGGATCCTGATGGACGGGGTCGATGTGACGAACCTGCCGATGTATCGCCGCGCAATCCTTGGGCTCGGCTATCTCCCTCAGGAAACCTCGATTTTCCGCGGAATGACGGTCGAGCAGAACATTGCCTGCGTGCTTGAACTGAACGAACCGGACAAGGCCACCCGCGCCGACGAGTTGGAGCGCCTGCTTGATGAATTCGGCCTGACCCGGTTGCGCTCCAGCGCGGCCATGGCACTTTCGGGCGGGGAGCGGCGGCGATGCGAGATCGCGCGCGCGCTGGCGGCAAAGCCATCCATAATGCTGCTGGATGAACCGTTCGCCGGCATCGATCCATTGTCGATCGCAGATATCCGGCATCTGGTAAAAGACCTGGCACAGCGCGGAATCGGGGTGCTGATCACCGATCACAATGTACGCGAAACGCTCGACATCGTTGACCGCGCGTGCATCATCTATGGCGGACAGGTGTTGTTCGCGGGCAGTCCGGAAGCGCTTGTCGCGGACGAAAACGTCCGCCGTCTTTATCTGGGCGAGGGCTTTACGCTGTGATTTGTCCGGCGGACGGCGGGCGCTCGGTCGCCTGCCGGCGAATGTCGGTGCCGGAAACCGCCTGAATGGCTCTCGGCCCTCGCCTCGATCTACGGCAGTCCCAGTCCCTGGTCATGACCCCGCAGCTTCAGCAGGCGATCAAGCTGCTGGCGTTGTCGAACCTCGAGATCGAGGCGTTCATCGGCGAGGCTCTGGAATCGAACCCCCTGCTCGAGCTTGGCGGCCCCGGCCCGGATGCACCCGAGTTCGAGGCTGAGGCGCCGCGTCGTACCACGCTCGAGGCGTCGCGGGTCGATCAGCTGATCGGCGAGGGCCGCGCCGCCGAAGACCGTCCGCTCGACATCGATCCCACGGCCCTTGATCATGACCGCGACACCGGCGAAGGATCGCCGGCAGAACCCGATCTCGTCTCGGCCCCCCGGCTCGGCGAAGGCGATTATGGCGCAGAGCGCAACGGCGCGGGCACGGTTGATGGATTTTCGGTCGAAGAACGCGGCGCCAGCCCGACCCTGGCCGAGCACCTCCACGCACAAGTCGGGCCGGCAGCGCCCAACCGCGAGGCTGCGTTGGCGGCCCACCATCTTATCGACCAGCTGGACGAGGCCGGATACCTGGGCTTGCCGCTGGACGAAGTTGCCGTGGATCTGGGTCAGGACATGGCGGTGGTGGAAGCCGCGCTGGCAGTGGTCCAGTCGCTTGATCCTACCGGAGTGGGTGCCCGCAACCTTGGCGAATGCCTTGCACTGCAGGCACGCGAAGCGGACCGCCTTGATCCGTGCATGGCCCGCATGATCGCTAATCTCGATCTGCTGGCCAGGGGGGAACTGGGCAGGCTCAAGCGGATGTGCGGCGTTGATGACGAGGACTTTGCCGACATGCTTGCGGAACTGCGCAACTATGATCCCAAACCCGGCCTGCGCTACGGGACCGGCGGGGGCGAGGCCGTGGTCCCGGATATCCTGATCACCGCCCGCGCCGACGGAGGGTGGGACATAGCGCTGAACCAGGCAACACTGCCAAAACTGATCATCAACCGCAGCTACTACGTTGAACTGCGCGGCAGTTGCGCCGACAAACCGTCCCGGGGCTGGTTGTCGGAAAAGCTGGCCGATGCGAACTGGCTGGTGAAAGCCCTCGACCAGCGGCAGAAAACGATTCTCAAGGTCGCCGCCGAGATTGTGAAACAGCAGGATGGATTCTTCCGCAAAGGGGTCGCGCACCTCAGGCCGTTGACTCTCAGAACGGTGGCCGAAGCGATTTCGATGCACGAATCGACCGTAAGCCGGGTCACCTCCAACAAGTATCTCAACTGCGAACGCGGCACCTACGAACTGAAATACTTCTTCACCTCCGGGGTGGCATCGGCGGACGGGGATGGCGCAGTTTCGGCCGAGGCGGTCAAGGCTGCGATCCGCCAGTTGATCGAAGCAGAACACCCCAAGGCGATCCTGTCCGACGACGCGCTGGTGGACCTGCTCAAAGAAAAAGGGTTCGATCTGGCTCGCCGGACGGTTGCGAAATACCGCGAAGCGATCGGGCTCGGCAGTTCGGTACAGCGCCGCCGGCAAAAGGCGCTTGCCGCCATCCGCTAGCGATCGCCTGTGCAATTGCACCTGGCCGGAACGACTCCGCATCGCCCGTCGTTACTTCACTACGCGAGGGGAACAGGCCGTAGCAGCTTGGCCACCCCGCCGCGCTGATCGGCGTCGCGAAGGAGTAACGCCCATGAAATCCTCTGTCTTGTGCCTGCTGGCTGCCGCTTCGATGCCGCTGGCCGCCTGCTCTTCCATGAACAACGATAGCACCCTGGCCAGTGCCGGTACCGGCGCCGGGGTTGGTGCGGTCGGCGGCGCAGGCGTCGCAGCTGTGACCGGAGGCGATCTCTTGACGGGCGCCGCCATTGGAGCTGCCGTTGGCGGCATCGCCGGCGCGGTGTGGGCCGATCGTGACGGTGATGGCCGTACCGATGGCTATGTCCGCGAAGGTCAGTATTATCCGGGCGCGCCGGCCGGGTATGATCCGAACTACCAGTCAGCTTCTGCCGCCTCGCCTGCTCCCACCTGCAAATCGGTGGGTGGCACTGCCGCGGCGGGCGCTGGCGTGGGCGCGGTAGCCGGGACCGGAGTAAGCGCTGTCGCGGGTGGCGGCTTGTTGGCGGGCGCCGTGATCGGTGCTGCCGTGGGCGGGCTGGCCGGAGCGATCTGGGCTGACAACAACAACGACGGCTGCGTCGACGGCTATGTGCGCGAGGGCGCATATCATGAAGGCGCGCCGGCCATGCAGCCGACCGGCAGCTACAACCGTCCCGGAGAACGCGGCTGATACCGTGGCGAACGCGATTGCACAAAAAGCGAAGTTGAGAGCCCGGTGGCGGCTCAACTTGCTCGCCGGGTCGATCGCGTTCGCTGTCGCCGCGAGCGGCATATTGCCTCTCGCCGCCGCGGCACCGGCCGAGCGACCGGTAACTACCCGCTCAGCCGTTAACGCAGAACTGGCCGAGCGTGCTCCCGAAGAGTTCAGGGAGTTCTATGCCGCGCGAAACTGGAGTCCGCTCTGGCTCACCGACACAGGCACTGTCCGTCCGGCTGTTTTCGCGTTGCTGCGCGATGCAGAAGACGCACACCTCGATGGCCTCAGACCGGGGACGCTGAAGACAAGGGACCTGCGCCGCGCGCTCGATCGGGTCGGGGACCGCACCCCGGCAAGCCGCGCCCGTCTCGAACTGGCAGCGTCCCGGGTTTACGCCGCCTATGTCAGCGCCGTCCGCGCCGCCGCGCGGGCGCCGATGCTGTATGAAAGCGCGGCGCTGACCCCGGTTGTCCCCGCCACGGGGGCGGCGCTGCAAGAAGCCGAACGCGCGCCCTCGCTCGATCATCATGTCGCCGATATGGGTTGGATGCACCCGCTCTATGCCCCGCTGCGCCGCGCCTTGCTGCAGCCCGATCTTGGCGAAGCCGAGCGCCGCATTGTGGAAATGAACCTCGAGCGGATAAGGGCGCTTCCGGCATGGCCGGCAGATCGCTACGTGCTCGTCGACGCGGCCGGCCAGCGGCTCTGGATGTACGAGAAGGGCCGGCCGGTCGATTCGATGCGGGTCGTGGTCGGCAAGACGGCAGAGCCGACCCCGATGATGGCCGGGTATCTGCGCTTCGCGATCCTCAACCCGTACTGGAATGTGCCGGTGGACCTGGCCGCAAGCCGCATTGCCCGCAACGTTCTCGATCACGGGCAGAGCTATCTCAAAGCCGGCCGTTACCAGGTGCTGTCGGGGTGGGACGACGATGCCACGGTCGTCAATCCGGCGAAGGTCGATTGGCATGCCGTGGCCGAGGGCAGACAAGAAATTCGCGTTCGCCAGCTGCCGGGCGGTACGAATTTCATGGGCCGGGTGAAGTTCATGTTTCCCAACACCCTGGGCATCTATCTTCACGATACGCCGGACAAGGATTTGATGCAGAAGGACGACCGCACATTCAGTTCAGGCTGCGTCCGGCTCGAAGATGCGTCGCGCTTTGGCCGCTGGCTGTTTGGCAAACCGCTGCCGCGCAAGGTGGCCGGGGCTGAAAAGCGGGTTGAATTGCCGAAGCCCGTGCCGGTTTACATCACGTATCTTACCGCTTTTCCCGAATCAACGGGCCCGGCGAACGAATCTGCCATCGCGTTCCGCAGCGATCCCTATGGCCGCGACGGAGTCAGCCGGGCAGTCCCGTCCGTTCCGGCGTTCAGCAGGGACGCCGTCGCCGCAATGCGGTGATCACGCGGCGCGGCGCGCAGTCGCCGCCAGCCATTCGCGCGCCCGGCGCTGGGCTTCGCCAATCTCGCGTGCGGTCATTTCGTCGGCCACTTCGGTCCGGCATTGCGCCGCGTCTTCATAGCCACCAACGGCAGCCAGGTTGAACCACTTGTGAGCCTCTATCATGTCGATCGGGACGCCGTAGCTTCCGGTCGACAATGCGACGCCCAGGTCGAAGTATGCGCTGATATCGCCGGCAGCCGCAGCGGCAAGGCAGCTCGCCACCAGCAAATCGGTACCCTCGTCGCCGGCCGCCAGGCAATCGACGGGCTTGCTCCATGTCTCAATCATCACTCCGTACCCCCGTTGTGGCCCTCCCCCGATGTCGGACCGTGAACCCGATGCTGGATCAACGTGGTGTACAATTTGTTAACGCCGCCCGGCGGCGGAGCGCCGGGGTGTGTCGTGCTTCAGACGGGATCATTGTGCTTGTGCGGGGTGAACCTGCAAACTATAGCGCGGCACGCGTGGCGGTGGGGTAGCGGAAAGTTCCTCGGACCCTGGCGGTCGCGGCTTCGACTTGGAGGCGCATAGTACATGTCAACGGCAATAGCTGACGATATAGATATTCTCGTGAAGGCGAAGCGCTTGATCGCCGGGGACTACTTACCCCGCGAAGACGAGTCTTATATGTCTGAACCCCAGTTGGACTATTTCCGCCGGCTGTTGCAGGCGTGGAAAAAGGCCATCCTGGATTCTTCGGCCGATACGCTTCAGCAGTTGCAGGACGGCCCGATTCGGGAACCGGACCTGAATGACCGCGCCTCAAGCGAAACTGATTGGGGCATCGAACTGCGCACGCGCGATCGCCAACGCAAGCTGATCACCAAGATCGATTCCGCGCTGCGCCGGATTGAGGAAGGCGAATACGGCTATTGCGAAGTCAGCGGCGAGCCTATCGGACTTGGCCGGTTGATAGCGCGTCCAATCGCAACGATGACGGTCGAAGCGCAGGAAGCGCACGAGCGGCGGGAAAAGATTTCGCGCGACGATTGAGCGGCAAATCGGAGTTAACGTGCCGCGTCCTCTGTCCGGGATTGGCCGTTAACTGCTTGTTCGCATTCCGGGTTTAGGGTCTACTGCATGCCGCTGCGGGCCAGCTACCAGGTTCCCGCCACGAAATCGGGCATTTGCGAGACCATGAACGACAGCGATAATCGGCAAATCCCGCGCGACAGCTTGTTCATCATGGCCGGACTGCGCGTTGATGGCGAGCAAGCCGAGCATAGCGCCAGGATACGCAATCTCTCCACCGGCGGGCTGATGGCCGAAACCAGCGTCAGGGTCACGCGCGGCGCGATAGTGCACGTCAATCTGCGTAATCTCGGATGGACTGCAGGGACGGTCGCGTGGGTACAGGACAACCGTTTCGGAGTAGCGTTTCGCGAAGATATAGATCCCAAAGTTGTCCGCGCACCGGCCGGAAACGCCGTGCCCGAAGCGGCGCTGCGCAAATGCTTTGCCGCCCCTCCGCCCCCGCCCGGTCCCAAGGCCCGCAAGCTCATCTGAGCCAAGGCGTCGGCGCGTCACGTCTTGCTGGGACCATCGGCACGACGTACCGATAGGCAATGCTCGGTTCTGCCATCGCACGACTTTGCGCGCTGTTGCTGATCGCATCGCCTGTTCTTTCCGGGTGCAAAGACGATTCGACCGAAGCCGTGGCGGTCGTGGCCATAGGAGCGCCAACCGATCCGTTTGAACGCGGCATCCGCCTTTCGACCGCCGGCCGGTTGGTCCGGGGCGCAACGGCCGAAGGCTTGGTCGCACTCGACGAATCGGGCCAGGTGATCCCGGCAATGGCCGACCGCTGGATCGTAACCGATGATGGGCTGAGCTACATCTTCCGCCTGCGCGATGGGGTTTGGCCCGATGGCCCGGAAATTTCTGGCGAAAGCGTACGCATGGCGCTGCAGCAGGCGCTGAAGGGATTGGCGGGGACGACACTCGCGCTGGACCTGGGCAGCGTCTCCGATATCCGTGCGATGGCCGGCCGGGTGGTCGAAGTTCGTCTCGAACGGCCGATGCCGGATCTGCTGCAACTGTTGGCCCAGCCGGAGCTTGGATTATACCACAAGGGCAGCGGCAATGGGCCGATGGCCGTGCATGAACAAGGCCGCGTGGCGGTGCTTTCGCCGATGCCGCCGGCTATGCGCGGGCTTGCCGAACCCCCGGGATGGCAGGATGCGGCGCGGTCAGTGCGGTTGCAGGGCGCTGCTGCAGCCAACGCCGTTAGCGCATTCACCGCAGGTAATCTGGATCTTGTTCTGGGCGGCCGGTTCCAGGATTACCCCCTTGCCAAAGCAGCCGGCGGGTTGACCCAGCGGCATGTCAGGATTGACCCGGCGCCTGGCCTATTCGGCCTCGTGATCGTGCGCGAAAACGGGCTGCTCGACGCGCCGGAAATCCGCGAATCACTGGCGATGGCGATCGATCGGGATGCGCTGGCAGTCGCACTCGGCGGCGGCTGGAGGCCGACCACGCGCATTGCACCTGCCAACCTTGCCGTCCCCGCCGTTTCCATGGGCGAACGATGGGCCAATCTGGATCTGCCCGCGCGGCAGGCCGCGGCGGCCAGGCGTGTCGCGGATTGGCAAGCCGAAGCAGCTAGGCCGCATGGCACCCTCCGTCCACGCCTGAGTGTCGCCCTGCCCGGCGGCCCGGGCGCCGATTTGCTGTTTGCCCGGCTGGCGGAGGACTTTGCCGCTGTCGGGCTGGAACTGCTGCGGGTGCCCGAAGGGGCGGGCGCCGATCTGCGGCTGCTGGATGCCGTCGCCCGGTATAATCGCCCCGAATGGTTCCTTGGCCAGCTTTCATGTGCCGCCCGGCGCGGGCTTTGCAATAAGGAAGCGGACGATTTGCTGGCACAGGCGCTGGCGGCGCCAAACCCGTTGCTGCGCGCACCGTTGCTGGACAAGGCAGAGGCCGCGCTCAGCGCAGCAAACGTCTTCATACCGCTCGGAAGCCCCGTCCGCTGGGCGCTGGTGCGTGATGGCCTGACCGGTTTTTCGGTTAATGCGCAGGCCTATCACCCGCTTGCGACGCTCGCGGTGCGAACAAAGTGACGATTCGGCATGGCGTCGGTCTGTTTCGCCGGACGAAAGAATCCCGAGTCGTTCCAGTGGCATGACCCGACCTTTGCCGGCTCCACCCGCCTAAGTCCCTGGATTGAATCGAACTAATAAGTCCTATTACAAAAAATTAACCTATCGCGTTCACTACTCCTATGGTTAATTGACGGAATGTCCCCATCAGGGGGGGATGTTTTGGGGCTTAAGGGGGACTACCCATGCGAGTGCTGTTGATCGAGGACGAGCCAACCACGGCCCGCGCTATCGAGCTTATGCTCACGGCCGAAGGTTTTAACGTCTATTCGACCGATCTGGGCGAAGAAGGCCTCGATCTCGGCAAGCTATACGATTACGACATCATCCTGCTGGACCTTAACCTGCCGGACATGCACGGATACGACGTTCTCAAAAAACTGCGCGTCGCCAAAGTCCAGACCCCGGTCCTGATCCTTTCCGGCATTGCCGAAATGGACTCGAAGGTCCGGTCGTTCGGCTTCGGGGCTGATGATTACGTCACCAAGCCGTTCCACCGGGAAGAACTGATAGCCCGCATCCATGCGGTCGTCCGCCGGTCCAAAGGCCATTCGCAGTCGGTCATCCGCACCGGCAAGCTGGCGGTGAACCTCGATGCCAAGACCGTTGAGGTCGATGGCGCCCGCGTTCACCTGACCGGCAAGGAATACGCGATGCTGGAGCTGCTCTCGCTGCGCAAGGGCACAACGCTCACCAAGGAAATGTTCCTCAACCACCTGTACGGCGGGATGGACGAACCCGAACTCAAGATCATCGACGTTTTCATCTGCAAGCTGCGCAAGAAGCTGGCGCATGCCTGCGAAGGGGACAACTACATCGAAACGGTATGGGGCCGGGGCTACGTCCTGCGCGATGCTGCCGACCAGATGGAAGCCGCCTGACAATAACCTGATCAAGGCAGCGGCTCGGCTCCCCGGCGGGAGGCGAGCCGTTCGCATTTGCAGGCCGGTTTCGCCGGCACACGGAACGTGGCCCGGCCGCGTGCGATTGTTCTCGTGCAGAAACGGAGAACAAGCGATGGAGAAGACCTTCAAGCCCGGTGACAAAGTGCGCTGGTCCAGCCACGGCGGCGAAGCGCACGGCAAGGTAGTGCGGAAGATTACCAAGCCGATGGAGATTAAGGGACATAAGGTTGCGGCCTCGCCCGACAACCCCGAGTTCCTGGTCGAGACTGCTGATGGCAAACAGGCCGCGCACAAGGCGGAGGCACTTTCGCGGGACGGCCGCGGATGACGGACCCCACATTTCGCGCCACCCAGCGCATGCGCGCAGCCGCCCGGCGTGGCCTGCGCCTGCGTGAGAAGTTCGGCCGCGGAGGGACCGACGTCGGCGTCCGCCGCGCGCACCAGATTGCGAATGGCGATGATATCAGCATGGCTGACGTAAAGTCGATGCACAGCTATTTCGCGCGCCATGCAGTCGATCAGCAAACCGCGACGCACCGCTGGAACAGCAACACCGATCCATCGGCCGGCTTTATCGCATGGCTGTTGTGGGGCGGCGATGCAGCGCGCGAGTGGGCCGGGCGTAAGCTGGGACGGCCTGACTGACCGGGCCTCCGCCGCGCGCAGCGGGCGTTGACCCCCACGCGCGCCGCTGTCATGGGCCGCGTCATGACTGCGCACAAGGATGGCGATCCCACCACGATCAACCGGCTCTATGGCCGATCAAAGGGAAAACCGTTGCGCCATGGCCAGCAGGAGCTGGTTGACCGCCTGCTGCCCCAGCTCGCGGTGCCCGGCGAGGCCCCGGTCACCGCACAGCGCCTGTTCGGCGATCAGCGTCCGCTCCATTTCGAGATCGGCTTTGGCGGGGGGGAGCACCTGGCCTACCGGGCCGACCTGCTGCCTGATCACGGCTTCATCGGCTGCGAACCGTTCGTCAACGGAGTAGCCCAGGCGCTCGTCCATGTGCGCGATGCGGCGCTGGCGAATGTTCGGGTGCACATGGGCGATGCGCTCGATGTGCTCGGGCGCGTGCCCGATGGTGCGCTGTCCTTTGCCTACCTGCTTCATCCCGATCCGTGGCCCAAGTCGCGGCATGCGAAGCGCAGGATGATGAACGATGGCCCGGTGGAAATGATCGCCGCCAAGCTCAAACCCGGCGGCCAATTCCGGTTTGGAACCGACCATCCGGTGTACGTGCGCCACGCGCTGATGGTCATGCGGCGTCACCGCGCCCTGTTTGACTGGCTGTGCGACACGCCCGATGATTTCAAGCGGCGGCCGGACGGCTGGCCCGAAACCCGGTACGAGGCCAAGGCCCGCCGGCTCGGTCATGAAGTCTGGTACTTCCGATTTCGTCGCCGTTGATGGCGCGGACGGTGGATCCGAATCAGACGTAACCCGCGGTGCTCAGCAGCAACCAGGTGCCGATCGTCAGGAACAGCAGCGCCGCTACCAGATTCACGATGCGCAGCGGCACGCGCTGGATCAATGCACTGCCGAAAAAGACCGCGGGCACATTTGCAATCATCATGCCCAACGTGGTTCCCGCCGTTACGGGGAACGCGGCCTTGAACTGCGCGCCCAGCGCGATCGTCGCGATCTGCGTTTTGTCGCCCATCTCGATCACAAAGAACAGGATCAGCGTCGTCAGGAACGCGCCAAATCGCTCGCTTTTGACAGCGTCTTCGTCATCCAGCTTGTCCGGGATCATCGTCCAGACCGCCATCGCAATGAACGAGAGCGCGACGGCATAGCGGAACCACTGGCCTTCCAGAATCGCGGCGGCCTGTTCGCCCAGCCACGCGGCCAGGAAATGGTTGGCGAGCGTTGCGCCGAATATCCCGCCGACAATTGGCCAAGGCCGTTTGAACCGAGCAGCCAGCACGATCGCCAGCAGCTGCGTCTTGTCGCCGATCTCTGCCAAGGCGACGATGAGGGTAGAAGTGAACAGGGCTTCCATCACAATTCCCGGATCGCACCGCGTGACAGACGGACGGGCGCAGCGCCCGCGCCCGATCGGTCAGCCGACAATACCCCCCGCCGCCAGCACCGCCAGCGTCAGGATGTCCGGCGCCAGCGCCGTCATCGGGGCGATCTGCACCGGCTTTTCCATCCCCAGCAGCATCGGCCCGATCACCGCGTTGCCCGCCAGTTCGCGCAGCAGCTTGGCCGAGATGTTGGCCGACTGGAGGCCCGGCATGATGAGCACGTTGGCCGGGCCCGACAGCCGGCAGAACGGATAGTTCGCCATCACCTTCGCGTTCAGCGCGGCATCCGGTGCCATTTCGCCTTCGTATTCAAACCCGGGGTTGCTGGCATCAAGTATCGCCACCGCTTCACGGATGTTGTCCACCCACTTGCCCATCGGGTTGCCGAAGGTGGAGAATGACAGGAACGCCACGCGCGGCTCGTGACCCATCCGCCGCGCGACTGCCGCGGTTTCCACCGCGATGTGCGCCAGATGTTCGGCCGATGGACGCTCGTTCACCGTGGTGTCGGCCAGGAACACCGTGTAGTTCTTGGCCACCATCATGTGCACGCCGAACGGCAAGTGGTCTGGCTTGGGATCCAGCACCAGCCGCACGTCCTTCATCGTCTGCGCGAAGGTCCGGGTCATCCCGGAGATCAGCGCATCGCCGTGACCCAAAGCCACCAGCGCCGCGGCAAAAACGTTGCGGTTCTGGTTGACCATGCGCCGCACGTCCCGCTCCAGGAAACCGCGCCGCTGCAGCCGATTGTACAAGTAGGGAACCATTTCGGGCACGAGCGGCGAGACGGCGGAGTTGTGGATCTCGTAGCTTTCGGGGTTGCCCACTCCCAGTTCGACCAGCTTGTCGTGTACCGCCTGGGTGCGGCCGACCAGCACCGGGGTGCCATAGCCGAAATCGCGGAACTGGATCGCGGCGCGCAGCACCACCTCGTTCTCCGCTTCCGAGAAAACCACCCGCTTGGGGTTCTCCTTGACCTGCGCATAGACAGTTGTGAGCACCGATGTGGTCGGGTTGAGCCGCGCCTTGAGGCTTAGGCGATAGGCCTCGAAATCCTCAACAGGTTTCTGCGCAACGCCCGAATCCATCGCCGCCTTGGCCACCGCAGAAGACACGACTTCCATCAGGCGCGGGTCAAACGGCGCGGGAATGATGTAGTCCAGGCCGAACTGGTGGTTCTTGCCATAGGCGGCAGCCACTTCCTCGGGCACCTGTTCGCGGGCAAGCTCGGCGATGGCGCGGGCGGCAGCGATCTTCATCTCCTCGTTGATCGCGGTTGCCCGCACGTCCAGTGCGCCGCGGAAGATGAACGGAAAGCCGAGCACGTTGTTGACCTGGTTGGGATAGTCCGAGCGGCCGGTTGCCACGATGCAATCAGGGCGGATCGTCTTGGCCTCGGGCGGAGTAATTTCCGGGTCGGGATTGGCCATCGCAAAGATGATCGGCTGAGGCGCCATCTTCATCATCCATTCGGCCTTGAGCGCCCCCTTGGCGGAGAGGCCCAGGAAGATGTCCGCTCCGACCAGCGCCTCTTCCAGGCTGCGGGCGGGGGTATCGACAGCGTGCGCGCTTTTCCACTGGTCCAGGCCGCCTTCGCGCCCGCGATAGATCACACCTGAGCGATCACACATGATGACGTTGTCGTGGCGGACGCCCATCGCCTTGATCAGCGCGGTGCAGGCAATCGCCGCAGCCCCCGCCCCGTTGACGACGACCTTCACGTCCTTCAGCTCGCGGCCGGTCAGGAAGCAGGCGTTTAGCAGGCCCGCAGCCGAAATGATCGCGGTGCCGTGCTGGTCATCGTGCATGACCGGAATTTTCAGCCGGTCCTTCAGCGCCTGCTCGATGATGAAGCATTCCGGGGCTTTGATGTCCTCCAGATTGATCCCGCCGAATGTTGGCTCCATCAGGGCGACCGCCTCGATGATCGCGTCCGGATCTTCCGAGGCAAGCTCGATGTCGATGGCATCGACGTCGGCAAAGCGCTTGAACAGCACCGCCTTGCCTTCCATCACGGGTTTGGAGGCAAGCGCGCCAAGATTTCCAAGTCCGAGGATCGCGGTGCCGTTGGAGATCACGGCGACAAGGTTGCCCTTGGCGGTGTAGTCATAGGCTGCAGCCGGGTCATCCGCGATCACGCGCACCGGCACCGCAACGCCCGGGGAATAGGCCAGGCTGAGGTCGCGCTGGGTCGCCATCGGCTTCGATGCGATGATCTCGATCTTACCGGGGCGGATGGTGTTGTGATAGAACAGCGCCTCGCGCTCGGTAAAACGGACGTTGCTTTCGTCTGACACGCAATGCCTCCCTGTCGCTGCGCGACGCCCCTAACCCGGTTGCGGTGCAGACGATAGGGGAAAGCTGCCCGGCAGGCATATCCGAATCGGTCGGGCGCAGGCTAATTCGGTTCGATGCACGCCCCGGCTCCTCCCGGCACTACGCCGATGATCGCGCAGTATCTTGCGCTCAAGGCCGAGGCCGAAGACTGCCTGCTGTTTTACCGCATGGGCGATTTCTTCGAATTGTTCTTCGACGATGCGCGCGCCGCGGCACAAGTGCTGGACATCGCGCTCACCAGTCGGGGCGAGCACAACGCGGCGCCAATCCCGATGTGCGGGGTGCCCGTCCACGCCGCCGAGGGTTACCTTGCCCGGCTGATCCGCGCCGGCAATCGCGTGGCCATCGCCGAACAGGTCGAAACGCCCGAGCAGGCCAGGAAGCGCGGCGGCTCGAAGGCGCTGGTGGAGCGCAGGATCGTGCGTTTCGTCACTGCCGGCACGCTGACCGAGGAAGCGCTGCTCGAGCCGCGCCGGGCGAACATCCTGGCTGCCGTGTGCGAAGTGCGCGGAACGATCGGCATTGCCGCGTGCGATATTTCCACCGGGCGGATGGAGCTGGAGGAATGCCCGGCGACCGATGCGGAAGCCGCGCTCGCGCGACTGGGCGCAACGGAAATTGTCGCGCCCAATGGCTTGGAAGCCTCGCCAGTGGGCGCAACGCGTCGGCCGGCGCGCGAATTCCAAAGCAGCGCGGGCACCGCGCGGCTGTGCGCGCACCACGGCGTCGCGACGCTGGACGGATTCGGCAGCTTTACCCCCGCGATGCTGGGGGCGGCCGGCGGGCTTATCGCGTATCTCGACCATGTCGGGCGCGGATCACTTCCGCTGTTGCTTCCGCCGGTCGCCCGCGCGAGCAGCTCCGCGCTGGCGATGGACGAAGCTACCCGCGCCAGCCTCGAAATCGTCGAGTCGAGCGCTGGAGGGCGCAAGGGCAGCCTGCTCGATGCCGTCGACCGGTGCGTTACCGGAGCGGGCGCGCGCCAGCTGTCCGAGGACCTGTCCGCCCCCCTGATGGACTGCGCTGCAATTGCCGACCGGCTCGAACTGGTGCGGTGGCTGCATCACGACCCGTCGCTGCGCGGCGATTTGCGGTTGGTCCTGCGTGCGCTGCCCGACATCGGGCGGGCGCTGGGCCGCGTGGTTGCCGGGCGGGGATCGCCGCGCGATCTGGGCCAGCTGCGCGATGGCCTGGCCGAGGCGCGGCGGGTCCGCGATTACCTGTTGCGCCGGGCCGACCGGCCTCGCCTGCTCGAAACGTTGCTCCCCGAAATGGGCGGTCACGGCGCGCTGACCGACCTGCTGTCGCGCGCGCTCGTCCCCAGCCCGCCGACCGAGCGCGCGCAGGGCGGGTTCATCGCTGCGGGATACGATCACGCGCTTGATATTCTGCGCGAAACAGCGGGCCACGGGCGGCGAGCGATCGCCGCGCTCGAAGCAAAATATCGCGACGATACCGGCATCTCCGCGCTCAAGATCAGGCACAACGGGGTGCTGGGCTACTTTATCGAGGTGCCTGCCCGCTTGGCAGACCGGCTGATGGCACCCGACAGCGGGTTCACCCATCGCCAGACGATGGCAGGCGCGGTTCGGTTCAACGCCGTCGCTCTGCACGAAGAAGCCAGCCGGATTGGCGAGGCGGGCGGGCATGGGCTTGCGGCCGAAGAAGCCCATTTCGAGGAACTCGTCGCGCGCACCGTCGCAGACGCTCAGGCGATTGCGCGCACCGCAGCGGCCCTTGCCCGGATCGATGTTGCGGCCGGGCTGGCCGAGCGTGCAGCCGAGGGCGGATGGTGCCAGCCTGAAATGCGGCCCGATCCATGTCTCGAGATAATTGGCGGGCGTCATCCGGTGGTGGAGCAGGCTTTGGCGAGCACCGCTGAGAGGTTCGTCGCCAATGACTGCTGCCTGTCCGATGACGATCGACTATGGTTGATCGGTGGCCCAAACATGGGCGGCAAGTCCACGTTCCTGCGCCAGAACGCGCTGATCGTGGTGCTGGCGCAAGCTGGCAGCTTCGTCCCCGCGGCAACCGCGCGGGTTGGACTGGTGGACCGGTTGTTCAGCCGCGTCGGCGCTTCCGACAATCTGGCGCGGGGCAGGTCGACGTTCATGGTCGAAATGGTGGAGACGGCCGCAATCCTCAGCCAGGCAAGCGAACGCAGCTTCGTGATTCTTGATGAAGTCGGCCGCGGTACCTCCACTTATGACGGGCTTGCGCTGGCGTGGGCCGTGGCCGAGGCGATCCACGGCACCAACCGCTGCCGGTGCCTGTTCGCCACCCATTACCACGAGCTATCGCGGCTGGCGGACAAGTGCGAGGCGCTGTCGCTGCACCACGTTCGCGCGCGCGAGTGGAAGGGCGATCTGGTGCTGCTCCACGAACTTGCCGCTGGGCCTGCCGACCGGTCGTACGGCCTGGCAGTTGCCCGGCTCGCCGGCGTGCCGCCCCCGGTACTGGCGCGGGCGAAAGCCGTACTGGACCGATTGGAGAAAAGCAGACTGCAGAACGGCGGGCTGGCGGCTGGACTCGATGACCTGCCGTTGTTCGCGGCGGTCCGCGAAGTTGAAGCTGCGCCGGCGGATTTGCTGCGTGAAACATTGGTCGCGCTAGACATCGATGCGCTGTCGCCGCGCGATGCGCTCGATCTGCTCTACACCCTGAAGCGCGAAGCCATGTCCTGATGCCGGGCTCCCGTCCGGCATCGCGCACGCGTTATTCCTCCTCGGCCGCCGAGCCGTAGCGGCCTTCCTCCTCGTCATCGTTCCGCTCGCCGCGATAGGCGCTCATGTCGATGATGCCGCTGCGGTCCATCTGGTTCATGTGATCGACCAGATCCTGGACATCGTCCGTTTCGTCGCCCGATTTGACCTTGTCGCTCTCGCTCAGCCCAAGGCCTGCCGCGCCGCGGTCAGCAGCATCTTCTGCTACGGTCTGGGCCTGGCTGCTCTCATCCTCCTGTTCCAGATGCTCGGCGGGGCCTGCATCGGATGGCGGGGGTCTGCGATCGGGCGGGGACATGATGGTTCTCCGGAACAGGTCCCGCAGAAACGCCCGGAACCGCGGGGTCGTTCCGCCCGACGCGAGCGCATCATCGCGCCAAGCGCAGCGCTCAGCGCGTCGGCACCGGCTCGTCACCCGAATAATCGTAAAACCCGCGCCCGGACTTGCGCCCCAGCCAACCAGCCTCGACATATTTGACCAGCAGCGGGGCGGGCCGGTACTTGCTGTCGCCGGTGGAGTTGAACAGAACCCGGACGATCTCCAGGCAGGTGTCGAGCCCGATGAAATCGGCCAGTTCCAGCGGCCCCATCGGATGATTCAGCCCAAGGCGGCAGCCCTTGTCGATATCCGCCACATTGGCTGTGCCCTGCCCCAGCACGAAAGCCGCCTCGTTCAGCAGCGGCAGCAGCACGCGGTTGACCACGAACCCGGGCTCGTCCTGGCTCAGCACCACTTCCTTGCCCAGGCTTTCGGCAAACGCCCTTGTGCTGGCAATTGTCTCGGGCGCGGTCGCCAGACCCGGGATCACCTCGATCAGCTTCATCAGTGGCACCGGGTTGAAGAAGTGCAGCCCGATGAACCGAGCCGGATCCGGAGTTGCGGCAGCCATGCGCGTGATCGGGATCGAACTGGTGTTCGAAGCCATCACCGCGCTGGCGCCCAGCACTTTGCCAGCTGTCTCGAAGATCTTGCGCTTGATGTCCTCGCGCTCGGTCGCGGCCTCGATGATCAGTGCCGCTTCAGCCATCGGCGCATAGTCGGCCACCGGCACGATCCGTGCCACCAGCGCCGCTGCGTCCGCGGCAGCGATCTTCTCCTTGGCGACCAGCCGGCCAAGCCCGCGCTCGATACCTGCTTTGGCCCGCTCCGCAAGCTCGAGCGTAACATCCGCCAACAGCACCTCGTACCCGAATTGCGCCGCTGTCTGGGCAATTCCTGCGCCCATCTGGCCTGCACCGATCACCGCAACCTTGGCCATCGCCATGCTCCCCTATCTGCAGCAAATCGCGTGCCGAAATGCCCGGTCTATCGGTTCAGCCCGGGCGCCCACAGGACATCGTCTGCGCCGTTCCCGTTTAGCGCGCGGGTCAAAACAAACAGGTAATCCGACAACCGGTTGACATAGGCCAGCGCCGCCGGATTGACCGAGTCCTGTGCCGCCAGCAAGGTCATCTTGCGCTCGGCCCGGCGTACCCCGGCGCGGGCCACGTGGGTGCGGGCAGCCGCGTCTCCTCCGCCCGGCAAAATGAAACTGGACAGCGGCGCCAGCACTTCGTTGATTTCGTCGATTGCGCGTTCAAGCCAGGCGGTCTGCCCCGGCACGATCCGCAGCACCATCGGCGATGGGGTAAAGTCGTCTCCCGGCGTGGCGAGGTCGGCGCCCAGATCGAACAGGTCGTTCTGGATACGCACGATCGATGCGTGATGCGCGTTGCCGCCCAATGCCGCCGCTGCCAGCCCCAGTGCGCTGTTCGCCTCGTCCACCGCGCCGATCGCCTCCATCCGCGCCCCGTATTTCGGACAACGCGAGCCATCAACCAGGCCGGTGGTCCCGTCGTCGCCTGTGCGGGTGTAGATCTTGTTCAGCTTGACCATTCAACGCCCTCCGGCCGCTCCTCAGGGCCGCGTGGCCGCCAGCAGCACAGCCACCACCAAAACGGCGGCGGCCTGATATTTGATACGGGCAAACATCATCTTGTTCTGCAGCATCTGCATGTCGGTGGCCCCGGCGCGATCGTCATCGTTCAGGTCCAGCTTGGTACTGTTTAGGAACGCGACGATGCCCCGCACCAAGCTGATGACCACAAGGGCGACCAGCACGACGAGAATGGGTACAAGAATATAGGTCATGCCTCGCCATGTAAGACCGGGGCGAGCGAAATGCCAGCAGGGAAGTCATGCACGCGCAAGGATTGTGCCAGCGCCATGCCGTCTTCGCCCGATCGCCGCCGATCAGCCAACGCGGGCGCGTTGCGGCGCTTGGCCAGTTTGCGGCCGTCCGGTTCCACCAGCAGCGCGTGATGGTGCCAAGCCGGAACGGGTAGGTCGAGCAGCGCCTGCAGCAGCCGGTGAACATGGCTCGCCGCAAACAGATCCGCGCCGCGCGTGACCAGGGTGATCGCGTCGGCGGCATCGTCCAGCGTCGCGGCAAGGTGATAACTCGCAGGCGCATCCTTGCGCACCAGCACCACGTCTCCCAGCAACTGGGGGCACGCTTGCTGCGGCCCCGCCAGCTGGTCGGTCCAGATCAACGGGCCGGTAATGGCAAGCGCTTTTGCCACATCCAGGCGCCATGCCGCCCCCGCCCGCTCCGCCCGCCTGGCGCGGCAGGTGCCGGGATACACCGGTCCGTCGGGGCCGGCACGCGATGCTGCCGCGGCGATCTCCGCGCGGGTGCACTGGCACGGATAGAGCACTCCCATCGCGTCCAGTCGCTCCGCCGCTGCGGCATAATCCGCCAGGCGCGCCGATTGGCGCACCACCGGCGCATCCCAGGCCAGGCCAAGCCAGCCGAGGTCGGCGGCAAACTCGTCTGCGAGCTCTGGGCAGCTGCGCTCACCGTCAATGTCCTCGATCCTCAGCAGGAACGCGCCGCCGTGCGCCCGCGCCAGATCGTGCGCGACGATCGCCGCATAGGCGTGGCCCAGATGCAGCGGGCCGTTGGGACTGGGGGCAAAGCGGGAGCGGATCATGTCCGCCCGGCTTTAGCGCGGCTTGCACGGACTGTCGCGGACTGTGGACTATGCGGTGCGGACAGGCTTGACCCGCGCGCGCGCAAATGCTCGATTGCGGGCATGTCTTGTCGCGAAAACGTCACCTCCCCATGCGACGGGAGGCCATGCTCAAGGGCGAGCTGATCGAACGCGCGGCCCGCTTCCGCAGCGTGGGGGAAGACCCCTCCCGGCATTTGTCCAATTGCCCGGCACTGGTTCTCAATGCCGACTACACGCCCCTTTCGTATTATCCGCTAAGCCTGTGGCCATGGCAGACCGCGATCAAGGCGGTGTTCCTCGAACGGGTGGACATTGTGGCGACGTACGAACGGGTCGTGCATTCACCCACCTGGTCGATGCAGATCCCATCGGTGATCGCGCTGCGCCAGTACGTCCGGCCCGGCGAGTTTCCCGCCTTTACCCGCTTCAACGTCTTCCTGCGTGACCGGTTTTGCTGCCAGTACTGCGGTTCGCCGGACAATCTCACGTTCGATCACGTCGTTCCGCGCCGGCTTGGCGGCAAGACAAGCTGGGAAAATGTCGCCACGGCCTGCGGTCCATGCAACATGCGCAAGGGCGGCAGAACGCCCAAGCAGGCGCATATGCCACTGCTGCTCCAACCGATCCGCCCGACCAGCTGGCAGTTGCAGGAACGCGGACGCGGCTTCCCGCCCAATTACCTCCACGAAACCTGGCGCGATTGGCTGTACTGGGACATCGAGCTCGAAGCCTGAGCCGCCGGGCGGACCTGGCGCCGCAGCCCGCACGCTCGAACCCGCCATTCACGCGTTTGGTCGATGTTATGGTTGCCCGTTCCCGCTTCCAGTCGTCTCGCGCGGTGCGGTTGGCCGCCGTGGTCGCAGCGGTGCTGATCGATGCGGCGTTGATGTGGGCCTTGATCTCCGGGCTGGCCACGAAGTGGTCCGGACGACCGCCCGTATCCACCCCGCCGGTCACGGTCGTCGATATTCCCCTGCCGGCACCCCAGCCCCAGCCTCAACCCCAGCCGGCATCGACCAGTCCAGCAGCCCGCGCGGCGCCGGCCGTTCCGCGCACACCGGCCGCGATTGTCCGCCCGCCGGCGATCTCCCTCGCTCCACCGCGCCCCGCGGTTACGGCAGGGAGCCCGGCCCTCGCTGCCGCGGGATCGGGCTCTGGCGGCACGGGCAGCGGGAGCGGCGCTGGCGGGGACGGCGCAGGCGACGGCGCCGGTCTGGCGAAACCGGCGGAGCGGATCGCGGGCGCGCTGTCCGATCGCGACTATCCCCGCGAGGCGGGCGGGCGCGGGGGTACGGTGGCGATATCGTTCCAGGTTGCGGCGGACGGCTCGGTTGACCGATGCGCGGTCATTGCATCAAGCGGCACTGCGCTGCTGGATGAACTCACCTGCCGTCTGGTGATCGGGCGATTCCGCTATCGCCCGGCGCGCGGCGCTGGTGGTCAGCCAGTTGCCAGCACGCTGCGCACCACTTTTACGTGGGGAACCCGGTGATAAGGAGCGCGACCGATCAGTCTGCAGGTTTGCGAAACGGGGTACGCTCCCCCAGCCATTGCTGCTCGGCCGCAACCCCGGCCCGTTCCTGCTCGAGAAATGCGGCTACGGCCGCCCGAAAGCCCTCGTGCGCAATGAAGTGCGCCGAGCGGGTTTCCACCGGTTCGTATCCCCGCGCAAGCTTGTGCGATCCCTGGGCGCCCGCCTCGACCCGCTCAAGCCTGCGCGCAATCGCCGCCTCGATTGCCTGGTAATAACACAGTTCGAAGTGCAGGAACGGCTTGTCGATCGTTGCCCCCCAGTACCGGCCGTAAAGCGCATCGCTGCCGATGAAATTGAGCGCACCCGCCACCGGCGTACCGCCGACACTCGCCAGTACCAGCAGGATCCGGTCGGCCATGCGCGCGCCCAGCAGCGAAAAGGCTTCGCGGGTCAGGTAGGGACGGCCCCATTTCCGCGCGCCGGTATCCTGATAGAATCGCCAGAACGCATCCCAGTGGTGCTCCTTCAGATCGGCACCGGTCAGACCCATGATATCAACGCCGTCTTGCGCGGCGGCGCGCTCCTTGCGCAGATTCTTGCGCTTCGCGGATGATAGCGTCGCTAGAAAATCATCGAAGCTTGCGTATCCGCGATTATGGAAATGAAACTGGATGTCGCTGCGTTGCAGCCACCCTGCCGCCTCGAACATGGCCTGCTGTTCGGGGGTCAGGAACGTGGCGTGGGCCGAGGAAAGCCCCTGCTGCGCACAGACGAGTTCCGCGGCGCGAAGCAGCGGGCCCGCCAATGCGGGATCGCGGGTCAGGACGCGGGCACCAGTGGCGGGCGTGAAGGGCGCGGCAATTTGCAGCTTGGGATAGTATTTGCCGCCGGCCCGATGCCACGCGTCGGCCCAGCTATGGTCGAACACGTACTCGCCCTGGCTGTGGCCCTTGTAATAGGCTGGCAGCGCCGCCGCCAGCGCTCCGTCCTCGCCGCGAATGACGATCGGCGCGGGGTCCCAGCCGCTGCTGCCGCCGACGCTGCCCGAATCTTCAAGCGCCGTCAGGAAAGCATGGCTGATGAACGGGTTGCCCCCGTCTGTCAGCGCATCCCATTCCGCCGCGGGGTAACTGCCCACAGCGGTTCCCAGTTCAACGGTGATTTGCGGTGCAGTCATGGCACCCCCGCTCCCTCGACGATCAGCGCGTCGGCATGGGCAGCCGCGCGCTCCCGGTCCGCCGCGCTGCGCACGGTCCACGTCGCCACCGGCATCCCTCGCCGGCGCTGCGCTGCGGGATGGCGGCCCGGCAGGTCGCGGACATCGTAGGCCAGGAAATCAGGCCGGGCGTGCCACAACCCAAGGTGGCGGCGCAGGCGGCCGAAAAGCGTCTTGGCATGCTCCTCGCTCACCACCAGTCCGCGTACCGTCGCCGGTGACTTTGCCGCGAACCAGCGGGCGACCCGAGGGTCAAAGCTCATTACCGCATGCGGACCGGTGTAGCCCTGCAGATCCCTTCGGAGCGCCATGCACAGCGCGCCAACGCGATGCTGGCGCCTGGATTTCACCTCGATCAACAACGGCTGGCGGCCGGCAACCAGATCGAGCACCTGACGCAGCAGCGGGATGCCTTCGGTGCTTCCCGCCAGAACGATCGCGCCGATCTGCTCGGCGCTGCGATCGCCGATCGGGCCGGTTTCGCCCGTCAGGCGGTCCAGTTCCCAGTCGTGAAATACCACCGGCCAGCCATCCCGCGACATGTGGACGTCACATTCCATGCCCAACCCACGCTCCAGCGCCGCCGCGAACGCTTTGAGCGAATTCTCCGGCACCCCTGCACCATGCAGACCCCGGTGCGCCACGGTGCGCCCGCACAGCCAGCCGACCCTGGCCGCGTCCGGCGCCGGCGCTAGCCAGCGGTCAAGCAGGGCTAACGGCGACAATAGCATCGATCTCGACCGCAGCCCCTAGCGGAAGCGTCGGCACCCCAACCGCGCTGCGGGCATGTTTTCCAGCATCGCCGAACACCGCCGCCATCAATTCCGACGCCCCGTTCGCCACTTTCGGCTGATCGATAAAATTGGGCACGGCGCTGACAAATACGCCCAGCTTGACCACCCGCTCCACCCGCGAGAGGGATCCGAGTTCAGCCTTCAACTGCGCCAGGATCATCAATCCGCACGCCCGCGCGGCGGCGGCGCCATCCTCAACCGAGAGGTCCTCGCCCAGCCGGCCGGTCACCAGTCGTCCGTCGATGAACGGCAGCTGCCCCGACACGTACGCCAGTCCGCCCGCCACCACGACCGGAACATAAGCCGCCACCGGAGCGGCCGGTGCCGGCAGCTGCACTCCCATTGTAGCAAGCTTGCAGTCGATGTCCGCGTCGCTGCGGTCACTCATTGTGTTCTCCGTTCAGCCGGCCGAGCAGCCACGGCAGCGCAGCAGACCACTCATCGATCCGGGCGTGCGCGTGCCCGGCCTCATGCGCGCAGCGGATCAGCGGTGCAATGGTCGGTTCGCCGCAGAAATGCAGCCGATGCACATCCGGCGCGATTTCCGCGACCGACCCGTGATGCTGGGCAATGTCATCAATAAAAACAGCCCGCGATGGCTGGAATTCGTCCAGAATTCGCCGCAGCGCGGGCCCTTTCGGACCTTGATTGGTGAACACGCGCACCTTCAATCCATGGTCTTCAAGCTGCCGGGTCCGGGCCAGTTGGTGGCGGTCGACCAGATTCGTCAGGATGACCACGTCCGCATGTTCGGACAAGGTTCGCATTGCCTCGATCGCGCCAGCGATGGGGTATTGCCGGTCCATCTCGTGCGTAAAGAACACGTCGAGCAATCGCCACATCTCGTCTGTCGGAACGAGTTCGCCGCTATTGGCATAGCGCATCGACTTGGAAAAGTCCTGCATATCCATAGACATGGTGATGCCCTGGGTTGCCTCCAGCCATGCCCGCCAAGGCAGGAGCATGTGCAACAGCACCTCGTCGCAATCGCTGATGACAAGTGCCCTGTTCATCGCCCCAGCCTTTCACCGGCCGCTGCAAGAACGGAGGGCGCAACCCCCAGCGCGTCGGATGCGGCGATCAGATCTGGCTCATGCGCAGAAAGGAAGTCGAAGACCGCACCCAGCACCGCCGGGTCGTCGATCTGGGCGCGCAGGGTGTCCGGGGTAAGACCGGTGAGCGACAGGAACCGTTCGGCACGCTTCTCGCATTCGAGCAGCCACCCGAGCGCACCCAATGCAAGGGCCTGCGGGTCGGTGGGGGATGAAGGTTCACGAAGAATTGTCAAAGCCTTTCAGGGGGCATAGAGGTCAGACGCCAGATGGGTATTGGGGCGGCGGGAAAGAAGTGGCGAAGAGAATCCTGGTTGTCGAGGATAACGATCTTAACCGAAAGCTGTTCTGCGACGTGCTGAGAAGCCAGGGGTTCGCGGTGGAACCGGTTGCCGACGGAAATCAAGCTCTTGATCGAGCTAGAGAATTTGTTCCAAACTTGATTATCATGGACATCCAGTTGCATGACGTTTCAGGGTTGGAACTGATCGAGCGGGCCAAGCGCGACCCGCTGTTGCGGCATATTCCGGTGCTGGCGGTTACCGCTTATGCCGGACGCGGCGACGAGGAACGGATTCGCGACGCCGGGGCCGAGGGTTACTTGGCAAAACCGGTGTCGATCAGACCGTTCCTGACCGCCGTTCGCGGCCTGCTGGACAAGGCGATCGCTTGACAGCGCGCGCCCGTCCCGCTTTTGCGCCACAATTCCCGGCCATGCGCCGGCCTTCGCATTCTGGAGCATGATACCATGGACCGCGCCGCCACCGCCGACCGGATTGCCGCGCTGATCGCGCCGTTCAACAAAAAGGGCGTTGCGATTACCGACGATGCAAGCTTTGCCGGCGATCTCGAATTCGACAGCCTTACGGTGATGGACTTCGTCGCCGCGATCGAGGACGAGTTCGACATCATCATCAGCATGAACCAGCAGGCCGAGATCGAGACGTACGGCCAGCTGGTCGATGCCGTCGTGAAACTGCAAGGCTGACCGGCGATGAGCGACCTTTTCAGCAAGTTCGACCATTTGATCCAGCAGCGCGAAACCCTGCTTGCAACCGGGCTGACGGATCCGTTCGGCCTGGTGATGGAGCGCGTGCTTTCGCCCACGGTTGCCCTGTGCAACGGGCGCGAAACCATTCTGCTCGGCACCTACAACTATATGGGAATGACGTTCGACCCGGATGTGATCGCCGCGGGCAAGCAGGCGCTGGAAGATTTCGGTGCAGGCACTACCGGCAGCCGCGTGCTCAACGGGACCTATGCCGGGCACCGCGCGGTCGAAGAGGCGCTGAAGGAATTCTATGGCATGGACCATGCCATGGTGTTTTCCACCGGCTACCAGGCGAACCTGGGGATCATCAGCACGATCGCGGGCAAGGGCGACTATATCGTGCTCGACATCGACAGCCATGCTTCCATCTGGGACGGCTGCAAGCTGGGCGATGCCGAGGTGGTTCCCTTCAGGCATAACGACATCGAGGCGATGGAAAAGCGCCTGAAGCGCATTCCCGAAGGCGCGGGCAAGCTGGTGGTGCTGGAAGGCGTCTATTCGATGCTGGGCGACATTGCGCCCTTGCGCGAAATGGTCGCGGTGGCGAAAGCCAACGGCGCGATGGTGCTGGTGGACGAGGCCCATTCGATGGGATTCATCGGCTCCAACGGCCGGGGTGTTGCCGAGGACCAGGGCGTGCTGGACCAGGTCGACTTCGTGATCGGGACGTTTTCCAAGTCGGTCGGGACGGTCGGCGGCTTTTGCGTTTCCAACCACCCCAAGTTCGAGATCATGCGGCTGGTGTGCCGGCCGTACGTGTTCACGGCCAGCCTTCCACCAAGCGTGGTTGCCACGGCGGCGACTTCGATCCGCAAGCTGATGCACGCGCAAAGCAAGCGGGCGCACCTGTGGGAAAACTCGCGCACGCTGCACCAGGGACTGCGCGATCTGGGCTTTCAGTTGGGCACCGAGGTCCCGCAGAGCGCGATCATTTCGGTCATCATGCCGGATCTGGAGCGCGGCGCCGGGATGTGGGAGGCGCTGCTCCACGAGGGTCTGTACGTCAACCTGGCGCGGCCCCCGGCGACGCCGGCGGGCATGACCCTGCTGCGCTGTTCGCTGTGCGCCGAGCATTCCGCCGCCCAAGTCCAGACCATCATCGGCATGTTCGAACGGGCCGGACGCACTACCGGAATCCTTTGACCCGTGATCGGGCGGCTGGCCGATCGGCTGCTGTACGGCGTGCTGTTCGCCCTGATCCTGCTGGGGGCAGTGCAATTGCTGGCCAACCGGGTGGAGCCGCTTAACCGGGGAATGGTGGAAAGGCCCTGCCCGCCGGCCGAGGGGGCGATGGCGGCGAACGCACGGCTCATGTTTCTGACGCTTGCCGGACGCCCGAACGAAACGCGCGACTGGGCCGAGCTGTGCATATACCAGCGCGACAATGCCGCGCTGATGCGGCGCGGACAGGAA
The DNA here is from genome assembly GCA_040387665.1 of Pseudomonadota bacterium. GTDB lineage: Bacteria > Pseudomonadota > Alphaproteobacteria > Sphingomonadales > Sphingomonadaceae > Novosphingobium. Next base: position 38,647 of record JAZKDH010000036.1, read on the forward strand.
GTGCGCGCGGTGTTCCTGGGCGATTCGATCACGCGGTTCTGGCCCGAGCACGACCCCGCCCTGTTTTCGGGCGAGATCGTCGGCCGCGGAATTTCAGGCCAGGCGAGCCCGCATCTCCTGGTCCGCCTTCAGCCCGACGCGCTGGCCTTGAAGCCGCGGATGGTCCACCTGCTGGTGGGCCTGAACGACATAGTGGGAACGCGCGGCTGGAGCCGTCCGCAGGATTACCGCAACAATATCGAATCAATCCTGGCCATTGCCAAGGCACGCGGTGTGCCCGTCATCGTCGGATCGATCCTGCCGGCTGCCAGCACCGGTTGGGGCAGCCGCGCCGGGCCGGTCCACCGGATCCGGGAGATGAACCAATGGCTGCGTGCAATCGCAAGCCGTGATGGCCTGGTTTATGCCGATTACTGGAGCGCGATGGCGCAGAGCGACGGGACGATGCGAGCCGGATACGCGGACGACGGCGTGCATCCCAATGCAGCGGGCTACGCGGTGATGGGACGCATCGCACGGGCGGCGCTGGAGCAGGGCGAACTAGCCGCCGAACGGCCAACGAACACGCCCAATCTGCCCGTAAAGCTGCAATCAGCGCGGTAGAGTGGCGGCCTCGCACTTTGAGGCAGCGGCGTGGTCGCCGCCCTCGAGCAGCGTGATGGCCGCAAATCCGCCGACAACGGCGATGACGAACGCTGCGACTACCAGCCCGAGATACTTGTCGATGAATGCCTTGATCGGAGCGCCGAACACCCGGAACAGGATCCCCACGATCATGAAGCTGATGGCCCGGCTGACCAGGCTGGCGGCGATGAAGGTTGCCAGCGGCATCGCGATGAAGCCGGCCGTGATAGTCAGCAGCTTGAACGGGATCGGGGTGGCACCCTTGGCCACGAACAGCCAGAAGCCGACCTCGCGCAGGTAGCAGGCGGCCTTGGGAAAGCTTCGCTCGAGCCCCAGCGCCTGCAGCAGTTGCGTTCCGACGCTTTCGTAAACGAAGTAACCGATGGCGTATCCGAGCAGGCCGCCGACGACCGAAGCAAGCGTGGCAATTATGGCGAAGCGCACCGCCTTTTTCGGCTCGGCCAGGCACATCAGTCCCAGCAGCGGGTGCGGTGGGATTGGAAAGAAGCTGGCTTCGACGAACGAGAATAGCGCAAGCCACCATTCCGCGTGCGGATGCGCTGCCTTGGCCATGGTCCAGTCGAACAGGCGGCGGAGCATCAACATATCCTTCGGTTGCCTGGCGGCTCCATAGAGAGCGCAGGCGAGCGCGGCAACCCGCCGGCCTTTATAACCAATACGGTTATTAGATGTTGACATCGTCACGCTGTTTAGGTACATATAGAGAACATCGCGATGCACCGATTCGCTGCCGACGGCGAAATCGCGATGTTATCCCTTCTTGACCGGGAGCCTGACCCGCATGATCCCTTTCCCGGACAGCGCCGCTGTGCGCAATACGCCGGCACGCCGTCGCCGCTTTGGTGCGCCCAAGAACTGGCGCGAAACCTTCCTTGCCTGTCTGGCAGAAACTTCGAACGTGACCGCCGCCGCCCAGTGCGCCGACATCAGTTTGAGCTGGGTATACAAAACCAAACGCGAGGACCGCGATTTTGCCGCTGCCTGGCTGATCGCGCTGTGCGAAGGTTACGACAACCTGGAGCTTGAGCTGCTGTGCCGGCTGCGTCACGGCGAGGCGCGCGACGTACCGGCGGTAAAGTACGATAATGCCACGGCGCTCCGGCTGCTGCTGGCGCACCGCGACGCCAAGGCCCGGTACCAAGCCCAGCAAGAAAACGTATCCGCCGAGGAAGTGCGCGCTTCAATTGATGCCAAGCTGGTCCGCCTGCGCGAGCAAGTACAGGCGCACGAGGCGGCTGACGCCGAAGCGATGAAGGTCGCCGCTGACATTATCGGGACGTGCGCCAATGTCGCCTGATGCCGGTCAGTTGATATGGCTTGACAAGGCAACCGGCCAGCAGCGCGCCGACTTCATCGCGGAAATGACTCAGGCCGAGCGCAACGCCTGGCGCTGGCACTGGCCGATCTGGGCACGCGATTCCCAGTTGGCGCCTGTCGGCGATTGGCGCACCTGGCTGGTGATGGCCGGGCGCGGCTTCGGAAAGACCCGCGCCGGGGCCGAGTGGGTACGCAGCGTAGCCGAGCGCGACGGCGAGGCCCGGATCGCGCTGGTCGCGGCCAATCTGGGCGAAGCGCGGGCGGTGTCAGTGGAGGGCGAGAGCGGCATTCGCCGCATCTGTCCGCCCAGCCAGCGTCCGCTGTTCGAAAGCTCGTTGCGGCGGCTTACATGGCCCAACGGGGCGCAAGCAACTTTGTATTCCGCGGCCGAACCAGAATCGCTGCGCGGCCCGCAACACAGCCACGCTTGGTGCGACGAAATCGCCAAGTGGGACAACAGCAGCGACCGCGCGATCGGTGCATGGGACAACCTGCTGATGGGATTGCGGCTGGGAGACGATCCGCGCGCGATGGCAACCACCACCCCGCGCGACACGCCGTTGCTGCGCCGGCTGCTGGCCGAGCCGGACGACAGCATGTTCATCACCCGCGGCAGCACTTTCGACAATTCCGCAAACCTGCCGGCCCGTTTCGTGCGCGCGATGCGCAGCACCTTCGGACAAAGTCTGCTGGGCCGGCAGGAACTGGACGGCGAGATGATCCTGGACCGGGAGGGCGCGCTGTGGACCCGCGCCCTGCTGGAACAGGTGCGCGAGCCGTCCGCCTCCTCGCCTCCGCAGAGGACCGTGATCGGGGTCGACCCGCCCGTTTCGGCGGCGGGCGACGCCTGCGGCATCATCGTCTGCGCGCTGGGCGAGGACGGCCTGGCGCGGGTGCTGGCCGACGTGACGCTGGAAAAGGCCAGCCCCGAACGGTGGGCACGCGCCGTGGCGCGGGCCGCGCAGGAATGGCAGGCCGACCGCGTGGTCGCCGAAGCGAACCAGGGAGGGGCAATGGTGGCAAGCGTGCTGCACGCCGCCGACCTGACGCTGCCGCTGAAGCTGGTTCATGCCCGGACCGGCAAATCTGCCCGGGCCGAGCCGGTAGCCGCGTTGTACGAGGCCGGCCGCGTGCGCCACGCCGGAATGTTTGCGCAGCTTGAGGACCAGCTTTGTGGCCTGCTTGCGGGCGGCGCTTATGAGGGGCCGGGCAGGTCCCCCGACCGGGCAGACGCGCTGGTGTGGGCGCTGACCGAACTGTGTCTGGGCCGCCGCACCACCCCGCGGGTGTGGATCCCGGGAACGTGAACGAGCGCGCCACCTGACCAGAAAATCCTTTTGAAAGGCCTTGCCGATGTCATTCCTCCAGAATCTGGCTGCCGCCTTCAAAGGCGGCGGCGCGCGCGTGCCGCTTGCACGTAGTTACGCATCTCCGTGGATCTTTGCCGACACCGGTTCGGTCCGCGCACCCTTCGAATACAATGGTGCGGTACGTCGGGCCTATGTGGACAACCCGGTCGCGCAGCGCGCCGTACGGCTGGTTGCAGAAAGCATCGGGCAGGCACCGTTGCTGCCCACCGATCCCGAGCTGGCACGGCTGGTCAACGCCACCAGCGCCGGGCAGTCGTTGCTGGAAACACTGGCCAGCCAGATGCTGCTGCACGGCAACGGGTTCGTCCAGATCTTGAAGGACGGTGCAGGCCGGCCGGTCGAGCTGTTTGCGCTGCGGCCTGACCGCGTAAGCATCATCGCCGGGGCCGATGGCTGGCCCAGCGGGTATGGCTACCGCGTAGGCGAGCGCGCCGTAACCATTCCGGCGCTGGACCATGATGCTTCGCCGAACATCATCCACGTCAGGGGATTCCATCCCCAAGACGATCATTACGGCGCCGGGTGCCTGTCAGCCGCGGACCAGGCGGTGGCGTTGCACAACGCAGCCAGCCTGTGGAACCGCGCGCTGCTGGAAAACGCCGCCCGCCCATCGGGGGCGCTGGTTTATGATATTCCGGAAGCGGGAGGGCTGACTGCCGAGCAGTATGACCGGCTCAAGAGCGAGCTGACGCAGGCGTTTTCGGGCGAAGCGAACGCTGGCAGGCCGATGCTTCTGGAGGGTGGGCTGAAATGGCAATCGTTGAGCCTGTCGCCGGCTGACATGGATTTCGCCACGCTCAAGGCGGCGGCAGCGCGTGACATCGCGCTGGCGTTCGGGGTCCCTCCGATGCTGCTGGGCCTGCCGGGTGACGCCACCTATTCCAACTATCGCGAAGCAAATCGCGCGCTGTGGCGCCTGACGCTGCTGCCACTGGCGGGAAAGCTGCTGTCGGCGCTGCAGGAAGGGCTGACGACCTGGTTTCCCGACGCGTCGCTGGGCGTTGCGCTCGATTACGTGCCTGCGCTTGCCGAAGACCGCGAGCGGCTTTGGGCCCAGGTGACCGCCGCGGATTTCCTGAGCGCAGACGAGAAGCGCGCGATGCTTGGAATCGCTTCTGCCGCCGACCCTGCGGCGTGATCAGTTCTGGAGAACATATGATGAACAGGAAAGACCTGCTGGCTGGACTGATGGTGCAGGCGACCAGCGCCGGAACGGATCTGGTCACGCTTCGCGCAATTGTGGAAGAAGCCAGCGAGTTGGGCGCGGAACGCGTGCTGAGCCGGATGGGCCTGGACGACCCGAATGCCCATGAGGACCTGTCAGAGCTGCGCCAGCTGCTTGCCGCGTGGCGTGACGCCAAGCGAAGCGCATGGCACACCGTGGTCGGATGGATCGTAAGCGGCGCCTTGGCGCTGCTGCTGGTCGGCATTGCCGTGCGGCTTGGCCAGCCGGGCACGCTACGTTGAGCGAGTATCCTGCTGGCGGCCAGGCACCGCTGCGATTTGCTGGGTATGCCGCGTTGTTCGACAAGCGCGACAGCGGACGTGATGTCATCCGCCCCGGAGCCTTTGCTCGCACGCTTGCACAGCGCCGGCAACCGCTGCCGCTATACTGGCAGCATCGGCCGGACCTGCGCATCGGCTGGGTCGAGACCGTCGCCGAAGACCAGCACGGGCTGCGCGTGGTCGCGGCGATCGACAATCCTGACGGAGGTGCTGGCGCAGCCCTGAAGCGCGGCGCGGTGACGGGGCTTTCATTCGGCTACACCGCGCGGGGCTACCACACCGACGCAGCGGGCCGCGAACTGACCGATATCGAATTGTTCGAGGTGAGTCTGGTTACTCACCCGATGCAAGACGCGGCCCGGGTCCATCTGGTGACCTGACCGCAGCGCTCTCCCGCCCAATACCGACCTCTGGCTTTCAAGGACCGCGTTCAGCGGCCATCAGTGTGAAAGGTGAATACCCCTATGGAAAATGCCACCCCTGTCGATCGGCTTGATACGTCGTTCGATCTTGTTGCCCGGCAGGATGCCGCCGACCAGGCACTCGACGTGCTGCGGTCCGACATCGACGAAGTCAAATCGCGGATTGACCGCGCGAGCCGTGCCGCCGGGCGGCCGGCGCTGGGCGATGGCAGCGAATCTGGCTTCGAAGTTAAAAGCTTCGTCGACGGCTTCCTGCGTCAGGGCCGTGAAACCGAGCTCAAGTCGCTGTCGGGCGCAGTTTCGGTTGACGGTGGCTATACGGTACCGCGCGCGATCGACGAGCGAATTGCAGCTGTGCTCAAGAAGATCAGCCCAATCCGCGCTATCAGCCAGGTAGTGCCGGTCGGCACCGCCGGGTATCGCAAGCTGGTGATGACTTCGGGCACCGCTTCCGGGTGGGTCAGCGAAACAGCCACCCGCCCCGAAACGAATTCTCCCAAGTTCGCTGAGATCGCGCCGCCGTTCGGCGAACTCTACGCCAATCCGTCCGCTACGCAGGCCATGCTGGACGACGCCATGTTCGATGTCGAGGCATGGCTTGCCGGTGAAGTCGCGAGCGAATTCGCTCGCGCCGAAGGCGCGGCATTCGTCAACGGCAACGGCGTGAACCAGCCGAAGGGCTTTCTTCAGGCGACGACCAGCAATCTGCCCGATGCGACCCGTACCTTTGGCACGCTGCAGTTCATCGCTTCGGGCAACGCCACCGGCTTCGATACCGCGCCCGAGATGAAGCTGATCGACATTGTTCACTCGCTGAAGTCCGGGCACCGGCAGGGCGCGGTGTTTGTCATGAACTCGGCCACGCTGGCCCAGGTTCGCAAGCTGAAAGCGGCCGACGGCAGCTTCCTGTGGCAGCCTGGCCTGATGGAAGGCGTTCCGGCCCGGCTCCTGGGGTATCCGGTGATCGAAGCGGAAGACATGCCCGATATCGCAGCCGGCAACTTGCCGATCGCATTCGGCAATTTCCGCAATGGTTACCTCATTGCCGAACGCCGCAGCACCACCATCCTGCGTGATCCCTACACCAACAAGCCGTTCGTGAATTTCTATGCAACCAAGCGGGTTGGCGGCCAGGTGCTCGACAGTGAAGCGATCAAGCTGCTGAAAATCGCGACCTGAGTCGTCAGGCAGGTTCCGGATGTCGCTTGCGCATACGGTCCTGCGGCATGCGCCGCCCTGCTCTGACTTGCAGGGCGGCGCAGTTATTTCCTGCTTCTACCGATATGACACGGAGGCCGCCATGAAGCGCGCAATTGTCTCTGCCGCTACCCTGGCGCCGGCGGCGCTGGCGGAATTGAAGGACTGGCTCGGCATCACAACAGCCGCCGAGGACAGTTCGCTTAACGGGCTTATTCGCGCGGCGCTGGAAACGTGCGAAGCGTTCACGGGCACGCTGCCGCTGGTGGCGGATTGCGAGGAACTTCTGCCGGCGCGGTCAGACTGGCAGCGCCTTCAGACCAGCCCCGTTTTCGCAATTACCGAAATCTCGAGCATTTCCGACACGAACGGGCGGCTGGCATTGCCCAGCGATGCCTATGCGCTCGATTTCGCGGTGGACGGGGCCGGCCGGGTGCGCGTGTTCAACCCGGGCCTTGTCAGCCGCATCGCGGTGCGCTTCACCGCAGGCTTGGCTCCTGATTGGTCAAGCTTGCCCGATGGGTTGCGCCATGGCGTGATCCGTCTGGCCGCCCATCACTATCGTCAGCGTGAGAACGGCGACAAGAGCATGCTGCCGCCCGCCGCGGTCGCGGCCGCCTGGCGGCCGTGGCGCCAGATTCGCTTGCTGTGATCAGCGCCCGCGCAACTTCGGACTTTGCTGCGCTGGCCGCCCGGCTTGAACGCCAGGCCAAAGCTATTGGCGAAGCCCGGGCAGAGGCCTCCAAGCTGGCCAAAACCGCGCCCGCCGTCCGCTGGCGCCGCGCGGCGTTGCTGTGGCCATTATTCACGAAAGGATAAGCGCCGATGGAATCCGCCCTGCGCGCCGCGCTGATGGCATGGCTTGCATCAGACAACACGCTGTCAGCCCAGCTTAATTCGGTGACCGAGGAAACGCCTGCCAAAGCCGCAATTCCGTGGCTGGCCGTTGCCGCAAGCGCCAGCACGGACTGGAGCACCAAGGACCGTGACGGACGCGAAGTCCGCGTCGCGCTGGAACTGCACTGCCGCGGCGACCGCCCGGATACCGCAGCCGATCTGGTGCGCTTGATCGAGATGCGCGTTGCCGCGCTGCCCGAGTCCCAGGAGGGGTTCGAGGTAGCGTCCTGCCGCTTCCTACGCGCCCGCTCGGAACAGCGTTCCGGCAATGTGCGGGCGATCCTGACCGAGTTCAGGTTCCGCGTTCTGGCCATCTGAGCCGGTCAACCCGCTTTCAACCCATTCAAGGAGAACCGTCATGGCTGCCCAGAAAGGCGCTGCTTTCCTGCTCAAGATCTCGGACGGTGCCGCTACCCCAGCATATCGAACCGTTGCCGGCCTGCGAACAACGCAAATGTCCATCACCGGCGACACGGTGGTCATCACCAACAAGGACAGCGGCGGATGGCGGGAGTTGCTGTCCGGCGCCGGGATACGCCAGGTTTCCGTAAGTGCCGCCGGAATTTTCCTTGGCAGCGCTGCCGAGAACCAGATCCGCGACCATGCCTTGTCTGGCACGATAGCCAATTACGAACTTAGTTTCGAGGACGGTACGCGCATGACGGGGAAATTCCTGATCCAGCGATTGGATTACTCGGGCGATTTCAACGGCGAGCGCAACTACACGATCAGCCTCGAAAGTTCTGGCGCGGTGGTACCGGCATGACGGCCAACCCGGAACGCGGGGAAGCAGTGCTGATCGTGCACGGTGTGCCGCGCTTGCTGCGTCCTACTTTCACCGCGCTTGTCGGCGCAGAGGACGAACTGGGGCCACTGTTTGCGCTGGTGGAACGCGCTGGCGCTGGACAATTGCGGCTGGCCGAAATGGTGTCACTGTTTTGGCATTGCCTGGCCGATCGCGACCAGTTGACCCGGGACGCAGTGGGCGAAGCTGCAGCTGCCCAAGGACTTGCTGCCTGCGCCCGGCCGTTGCGCACGCTGCTCGCGCAGATCCTGCAGGGCGCCGGATGACTGATCGCTTTGCCCCGGCCGCGGGCCGGCTTGCGGGCGCGGCTGGACGACTGCTGGGGTGGCGGCCGGATGAGTTCTGGCGGTGCACCCCGGCCGAACTCGCGGCCATCCTTGCGCCCGCCGCCGACGCCGCCGCGAGTGCATCGATGACCACGGCCGAGTTGGCCAGCCTGATCTTGCAAGACAAGGATGAAGGAACACGACCGTGACTGACACAGTCGATACGCTGCTCGTCGATGTCCGCGCCAACACGCAGGGATTTTCGAGCGATATTGCAGCGATGCGCGGAGCCGTTGACGGGACGTTGATCGAGGGGTTCTCGAGGGCCGGCAATGTGCTGGAACGGGGGCTACTAGGCGCGATTCGGCGGGGCAGCCTGGGCTTCGAAGACTTGCGCCGCGTCGCGCTCAACGTCCTTGATTCCATAGCTTCGCAGGCTGTTAGCGGAGCGCTGAGCGGAATATTCGGCGGCACAGCCGGCAGTGGCGCCGGGGGACTGCTGAACATCGGCAGCGGCCTGCTGGGCGCGGTACTCGGTTTGCCCGGCCGCGCCACCGGCGGGCCGGTGGCGCCCGGACGGGGATACCTTGTGGGCGAACGCGGCCCGGAACTGTTCGTGCCGACCAGCGCCGGCCGGATCGATGCCAGTCCCGGCGGCGGGGGGCGCGAAGTCCGCGTCGCGATTACCGTCAACACATCCGCCGGCGCCAGTTCGGCCCAGGCATTGCAACGATCGAGCCGCCAGGTGGCGAGCGCGGTACGCCGCGCGCTGCGCGAACACTGAGGAGCACTGTATGGCATTCTGGCTGGCATCGGCCCGCGACGGGCAAGACAGCGACTGGATCCAGCGCTTCGACCCCCGCTTCTGGACCGTCAATTTTCCCCGGCCGATGATGGCCTCCGTCGTCGTCACCGCGCCCGATGCACTACGCGTCGATGCGACGTTCATGAGCAACGGTGACCTGGCAGGGCTGATCTGGGATAGTGTCGATCGGTTCGACCATCCGCTCTTGGCGTACACAACCGATCGCGACTACTCGCGGACGTCGCTGGCGTTTCGCTGGCGCTCGGCCGGAATCAATGCGCTCCACGCCATAAACGGACCGACGCTGACGATTGAAGGCAAAGACGCCAACGGTGCGCCGCGCACGTGGTACGTCCGACTCTGGAATTATGCGGTCAGCGGATCGCCTACCGATGCGCGGATCGAGATCCCTTTTTCATCCCTGGCAGGCGGCTTTCTCCATCCGGCCGAAGCCGATCCGGTCCATCCGGCAGCGATCGACCGGATGTTCATATCGCTGGTCGCGCCGGGATACGTGGGCGGCGGTTCGACGCCGCTGGCAGTGCCCGTCGAGGCTTGGGTCGAACTAAGTGACATGCGCTGTTCCGGCGCGCGGGCGATGGTGGAGATCGGCGATGTGATCGTCCCCCCGCATGGACTGGCCTGCGCAACGGCCTTTGACGATTGCGGAACGCAGACGCCGCAGCGCCTGCTGCGAAACGTTGAAGGTCTGGGTTATCGGGGCAGCATCCTCCATTATGTCGGCATGAGCCATTTCTTCCGGCTGAGTACCGGCGGAACAGGATTTCTTGTCGATCATTCGGCGACCGCGCTGTGCACTCCAGCCAAGGCCTGGCACTCCAGCTTCCTCGCGGCCGCGAAAGAGCGCGGGTTTTCGCCGATATGCTCCCTGTCCTATGAAGTTCTGGCGCAGCACTGCCCGGACGCATGGCAGCAGCGCGCAGCGGATGGCTCTGCTGCGCGAACTGGCTGGGATCCCCCGTCGGCGCTGCTGTCGCCGGCAAATGCCGATGCCATGGGTTGGCTGCGCAAGGCAGCCCAAGAGTTCGTAACGTTGATGAAGAATGCCGGCGTCCCGGTCCGGTTTCAGATCGGGGAACCCTGGTGGTGGACCGACGGCGACCGTCGTATCTATCTTTACGATACATCCGCAAAAGCTGCGTTCGGCGGCAATCCGCCGGCGATCACCGATCTTGCCGAACCCTTGAGCGGGGCGCAAATCGGGCTGCTGGATCAAGCAGGTGCCCTGCTTTCGGCCTCGACACACGCGCTTCGCGATGCGGTCCGCAGTGCGGCCTCGCCGCTGCCGGCAGAAGTCCTGCTGCTGACGTTCCTGCCGACCGTGCTTGACCCGCGGATGCCCGAAGCTCGGCGCGCGAACCTGCCGACCGGCTGGGCCGAACCGGCGTTCGATCGGCTTCAGGTGGAGGACTACGACTGGTTGACCGCAGGAGACAGCTCACGGCGGCGCACCGCGTATGCCGATGTTGCCTACCGACTGGGCTATGTCGCGAGCGAGCAGGATTACCTTGCGGGCTTTGTGCCAAACGCCGCCGACGCACAGTCCTGGAGGCTGATCGATGCGGGCATCGACGACGCCCTGCGCAGAAATACGCACGAGATATTCGTGTGGGCCCTGCCGCAGATTTGCCGTGACGGCTTCGTCCGGCTGCCTTTCGCTGGAGATGAAGACCCCATGCAGGCATTTGACGATGTTCCATACCCGCTTGCGCTTGGCCGAGACGCGAGCGTGGCACCCGAATTCTCGACCAATGTCACGGTTACCGCTTCGGGGTTTGAGCGACGCAACAGCTTGTGGAGCGACGCCCGTCTGCGCTTTGACGTGGGCCCGGGGGTGCGTTCGGAAGCTGAACTGGGCGTGTTGCTTGCCTTTTTCCGCGCACGGCGTGGTGCGGCGCGTGGGTTCCGGTTGCGCGATCCCTCCGATCACAGCTCCAACGCCATGACCGGCACACCAACTGCGATCGATCAGCTTTTGGGCGCTGGTGACGGCGTGGCTGCCCGTTTCCAACTGATAAAGCGGTACGGGGACGGTGATGCGGTGCAAGTTCGACGAATCACCCGGCCCGCCCCGGGCACCGTCAAGATCAGCGTCGGCAACGTTCAGATGACGAGTGGCTGGACGATGGACCCGCTGGGAATTGTCGCCTTTTCCGCGCCGCCCCCGATGGGAGCGGCAATCCACGCCGGTTTCCTGTTCGATGTGCCGGTTCGGTTTGCCGAGGACCGCTTACAGGTATCGGGCACGAGCTTTGCTGCCGGCGATGCGCCGAGCGTGCCGATCGTCGAAGTCCGCGAGGGAGCATGACCAGGATCTGGTTCTCACAAGAGCTTGAGACTGTCGCGATGTTCTGGCGGGTTGCCCGGCGGGACGGCCTGACGTTCGGCTTTACCACGCATGACGGCGACTTGTGGTTCGACGGCGTCCTCCACCGTGCGGCGCCTGGCATGCTTCCCTCAGCCATCCGCCGATCTGCCGACTTCGAACCCGACAGCGCCGATGTGGAAGGCGCCCTAAACCACGACTCGATCGATGCGACCGACCTGTCCCTGGGCCGGTTCGACGGCGCGCGCGTTGCGATCGGCTTGGTGGACTGGGAGAACCTTGACCGGTTCGTTCTTTATCGCGGGGCAATCGGATCGGTCGCCGAGGACGGGAGCAAGTTCACCGCATCTCTCGTGTCGCGCAAGGCGGAGCTCCAGCGTGATCCCATTCCCCGCACAAGTCCCAGCTGTCGCGCGGCGTTCTGCGGCCCGGATTGCGCGCTTTCACCCGCGCGGTTTACGAATGTTGGCCAGCTGTTGGACGCGGATGTCGACACCAATTCGGTTGCGATGGAAATGAACGCCGCGCCAGCGGCTTTTTGCAGGGGGAGAGCTGCGCTGGCTCGATGGACCGCTCGCCGGTATTGCCACTAACGTTTCCGGGGTAGATGGAACGCGATTGGTCCTGACAAGTCCGATCGACGGGGCATTGCCGGCTGGCATTCGCGTCAGCTTGCGCGAAGGATGTGACCGTACGATCGCCACGTGCTCAAATCGCTTTGGCAACGGCGTGAATTTCCGGGGCGAGCCGTATCTACCGGGCAACGACCTGATCACCCGGTACGCCGCGCCTGGCCAATGACATGGCGACCACCGGCGATACCCATGGTGGACCCGCGCTCGCGGCCGCTGCGCAACAATTGGTGGGATGCAAGTTTCGGCTTCACGGGCGAGAGCCCGCGACGGGTCTGGACTGCATCGGCGTCTTGGCGGCGGCACTGACGGCAATCGCGGTAAGGGTAAGTTTCCCGACCGGTTACTGCATCCGAACCGGCCGATTTGCAGCTTTACCGACGCTTGCCGCAAGTCACGGTTTTGTCCGGGCATCCGGCGCCACGCTGCCCGGGGATGTATTGTTCACGCGTCCAGGCCCAAGTCAGTTGCACCTCGTCATTGCCGCGCTGGTGCCCGGCCAATTTGTAGAAGCTCACGCGGGACTGCGCCGGGTCGTAATGACGACGGGGCCACTCGCAGATCCGGTTTTGCAAAAATGGCGCTTGCGCGCCGAGATATGAGGACTCCGACATGGCGACACTGATCTTCACAGCGATCGGCACTGCGATCGGCGGTCCGCTCGGTGGAGCCGTTGGCGCACTGATCGGCCGGCAGGTCGACGGCGCGATTTTCGGTTCGGCGTCGCGCGAAGGTCCGCGCCTCAAGGAACTCGCCGTTACGAGTTCAAGTTATGGGACAGCAATACCACGCCATTTTGGGCGAATGCGCGTTGCAGGCTCGATCGTCTGGGCTACCGATTTGACAGAGCACAAGGACACCCAAGGGGGAGGTAAAGGACGGCCATCCGTTACCACATACAATTACAGCGTTTCTCTCGCCGTAGTGTTGTCGAGCCGACCGTTATCGCGAGTGGGACGGATTTGGGCCGATGGAAACCTGCTCCGCGGCGCGGGTGGCGACCTGAAAGTCGGCGGGAAGATGCGTTTTCACGCCGGGCACGGCGATCAGGCACCGGACCCTTTGCTGCTTGCAGCCGAGCCGAGCGGACATTGCCCAGCGTATCGAGGGTTGTCCTATGTCGTGTTCGAAGGCCTTCAGTTGGCCGATTTCGGCAACCGCATTCCGGCCCTGACGTTTGAGGTCTTTGCAGACGAGGCCTCCTTTTCGGTAACGGACTTGGTGGATGGTGTCATCGACAACGTCGATGCTGAAATTCCGCTAGCCGAACTGCAAGGAATGTCGATCGAGGGGTCACTGGCGGACGCCTTGGCGCAGCTGAACTCTGTCTATCCGCTGGCTGCGACGTGGCCGGGGATGTTCTGCTGTTGCGGCGAGATGGATCAGGTTCGCCGCTTCTATTGAGCGATCCCGCATCAGCCACGAGCGACGATGGCATGCGAGAGGATGGAGGATATGCGCGCAAGCGCTTGCCGCTCACGGAAAGTCCGCTCGCCCTAATCCGCTATTACGACGTCAATCGGGATTACCAGCCTGGGCTGCAACGCATCCCGGGGCGGCCTCAGCCGGGTCAGCCGTCCGGCCTGGATTTGCCCGCCGCTTTAACGTCAGGCGCGGCACACGCCCTGATCGAGCGAGCGGCACGCCGCGCTGGTTGGGGAAGACAGTCGATCTCGTGGCGCTCAGCGGCGATTGATCCACTGGTCAAGCCGGGAGCACTTGTGCGGATCCCAGAGCAGCCCGGGATTTGGAGGGTCAACGAATGGGAATGGCGCGCCAACGGAGTGGAGCTTGCGTTATGGCGCGTTCCGATCGCGTCTGGGTCGGTGCCAAGCATTGCGACAGACGCGGGCCGAGCAGCTCCCCCTGTCGATGCGCTTAATGGGCCCACGGTGCTGGCGGCGTTCGAACTTCCATGGGACGGGTTAGGAACTGGAGATACTGCTGCGGTTTTTCCCGCAGCATCTTCCACTGCCGCAGGATGGACAGGCGCGGCACTGTTCGTTGACCAAGGCGATGGCCAGTTGCAACCGGCTGGAAATTTTCCCAGGATCCGCTGCACCTTCGGCCATTGCATTACCGTGCTGGGGGGCGGCTCTCCTTTGTTGTTCGATCGGATCAACACAGTGACCGTTGCGTTGCTGAGCAGCGATATGGCGTTGGTCGACGCGACCAGCAAACAGCTGGCCGCCGGTACCAATCGCGCCCTTGTGGGCAACGAGCTACTTCAGTTTGCCAGAGCAGTGCCGTTGGGCGATCTGCATTGGCGCCTTGAGGGCTTGCTGCGTGGACGTGGCGGGACCGAGCAAGCGATCGAAGGGCACGCAACCGGAGAGCCGTTCGTTCTTCTTGATGGGCAATTCACGTCGCTCGACGCCGTCTTGGTAGGCGATAATTCCGACGCGGCCGTGGTGGCAATAGGGTTGGGCGACGACGATCCGGCAGCGTCGCCGATCCTCTGCCGCGGCTTAACCCGAAGACCGCTGTCCCCCGTACATCCACGATCCAAGTTCAATGCCGATGGAAGCCTTACACTAGGCTGGACACGTCGCGCGCGCGGCGCATGGGCGTGGTTGAACGGGGTGGAGACGCCTCTGCATGAACAGGCGGAGTCTTACGACGTCACCGTCGGTAGTCCAGCAGCCCCTGTGGCGCGCTGGGTGACCGCCGTGCCGTCCCTTACGATCGACGCCGCGCAACTCGCAGTGCTTTCCTCGGCGGCCGCTGGCGCCGTGGTGATGGTGCGGCAGCGTGGCAGCTACGCGGTATCGACACCCCTGCTGCTCGACCACCTGCCCTGAGGAATCATCAAGGACCACTTCATGGCCGACATCATTAGCTTTGAGAGTACCAGCCCTCGCTTCGGGCTGCCGTTGTTGTTCGCTGGACAAGCACAAAAGGAATTGTTTGTTAACGAAGCCTTGTCGATGATCGACGGGTTACTGCATTGTGCGATTGAAGACATTGCTGCGATTCCGCCGACGACGCCCGCAGTTGGCGCCTCCTGGCTTGTGGCGCCGGGAGCTATCGGGCCATGGACGGGCCGTGATGGTCAGATAGCGCTTCAGCAGAATGGGCAATGGCTGTTTGCCGAACCTCGCGACGGCATGCGCGTGCTCAACAAGGCGACCGGGCAAGATTTGCGCCGGGCAAACGCCGCCTGGATTGGTGTAGTTGCGCCCGCCGTAGCCACCGGAGGCGCCGTTATCGATACGGAAGTTCGCGCTTCGCTTGCTTCGCTAATTGACGCGCTGCGGCAAGCAGGGGTCTTCGCCGCCTGAAGGACCGGGAACCCCTGGGAGCCATGATCGTTTGAGCGGCACATGAGGGTAAATTAGACGCGCGTAGGTAGTGAAAATCGCCAATTGTGCGTCTTTTCTGCAACAGAAGCGGATTTTGCCCGCTTGCATGGCCATTTTGAAGACGATAGACGATTGGTCATTGTGTGACATCAATGCGCAAAAAGGGGATAATATAATGCGGAAACTGGTCACAGGCTTGGTGCTGGCAACATCAGCCCTCGCAACACCGGCTATGGCCCGCGAAAACGCGTGGTACATTGAGGTCAACGGCGGCCCTATGCTGGTTGAAGATTTATCCATGGACCTGAACGGGGTCGAGGATGTAAATAAGTTTGACTTCAAAACCGGTTATGATGTCGGTGGTCTTATTGGCTACGACTTCGGCATGTTCCGTATGGAAGCTGAAGGCAGTTATCGTCGCGCGAATGAAGACGAGTACGAAATCGGCGGCACCTCTTACTCCGAGTCGGACATCGACGGCGGAGCCAGTGCGCTCAGCTTCATGGTAAATGGATTGCTCGACCTTGGTCCGGATGACGGATTGCAAGGCTATATTGGCGGCGGTGTTGGTGTTGCACGCGTGAAGGTGCAAGCTGCTGCGCCCGTCGGCTTCAATATAAATGACAGCGATACCCGGTTCGCGTATCAGGGCATCGCTGGCGTGCGGGTGCCAGTCACCGAAAATGTCGATGTTGGCGTGAAATATCGCTTTTTCAATGTTGATAATGTCAATGTTATCGATGCCGGTTCCAACAACATCCATACCCGGTTTCGGTCGCATAGCCTGCTTGGCACGCTGACCTACAATTTCGGCACCGCGGCAGCACCGGAAGCAGCCCCACCGCCACCGCCCCCGCCGCCTCCGCCCCCGCCGCCCCCGCCGGCCCCGCCGCCAGCCCTGGTATGCAACAAGGGCCCGTACATCGTGTTCTTCGACTGGGATAGGTCGGACATCACGCCGGAAGCTGCGACCATCCTTGACAGCGCGGTATCGGCGTACGGCAATTGTGATCGCATTCCGATCATGCTGGCAGGGTACGCAGACCGTTCTGGCTCGCCGAAATACAATGTCGCGCTTTCCGCCCGGCGTAACGAATCCGTTCAGTCCTATCTGACGAGCCGGGGAATTTCGGCCACGGAAATCAGCGCGCAGGCGTTCGGCGAAGAAAATCCGCGCGTCCCCACGTCTGATGGTGTCCGCGAACTACAAAACCGTCGCGTTGAAATTACTTACGGTCCCGGTTCGGGAATGTAAGCATTGGCTACGTGCTTAGTTTGACCAGGGGCCGGAGCGATCCGGCCCCTGTTTGAATTTAGCCAGAGCGTTGTTCAGGAGTGTCGCATGAAAGCTATCCTAATCGGGGCAACGCTTGCAATTGGATTGGCTGGCTGCGTTACATCGTCGCCTGCACCACGCAATCCGCGCGTCGCGCAGATCGTGATTGCTTCAGGCAGCGGCGCTACCTTGGGCACCGTTGACCTTGTTCCGTCCGCCAGCGGATACCGGCTGAGCGGTACGCTGCAGGGATTGCCCGCGGGAGTACATGGCATTCACTTGCACATGGTCGGCGTCTGCGACGCACCGGAATTCACTAGCGCTGGCGGGCATCTCAATCCGGCCGGCCGCAAGCATGGCGCACTGAATCCGGCTGGTGCGCACTTGGGCGATTTGCCGAATATTACCGCTAGTGCCGATGGCTTGGCGCAACTGAATGTGGAATTACCAGGATCGCGTACTGACCTCGACCGCGACCTGTTCGACCACGATGGTACGGCACTTGTTGCGCATGCCATCGCCGACGATTACCTCACGGATCCAAGCGGAAACAGCGGGTCACGCGTTGCGTGCGGCGTGTTGAAACGGGGGTAAGGCGTAGCTTCTCAATTATCGTATACCAGTGGGTCGATAAGTCCCGCCTTGCTGAACCCGGCACGGCGAAGGCGACAACTATCGCAATCGCCGCATGCGGAACCGTTGGGTTGAGGATCGTAACACGACCAACTCATCGAACAGTCTAGTTTGAGACGAGTTGCCTCTCGTACGATTTGGTCTTTTCCCATGTTCTGAAGCGGTGCTCGGATACGAAACGCAGCTCCGTTCGTTCCGGCATTCGTTGCAAGCTCGGCAATCCGCTCGAACGCCGCGATGAATTCAGGCCGGCAGTCGGGATACCCGGAATAATCGAGCGCGTTGACACCGATGTATATGTCGCGCGCTCCAATTGCCTCAGCCCAAGCCAGCGTCAGCGAAAGAAACACCAGATTTCTCGCGGGGACATAGGTGACGGGAACGCCCGCTGAAATCCCGTGTTTGGGCACCTTGATCTCATCTGTGAGAGCGGACCCGCCAAACTGCGTAAGATCAAGGGGCAGAATCACATGGCGCTTGACTCCAAGCGACGACGCTATTGCGCGTGCGGCATCTATTTCACGGCGATGGCGTTGATTGTAATCGATGGTGAGCGCATTGAGGCGATATCCTCCTTCGCGCGCCAAACCCGCTGCAACCATCGAGTCCAGCCCGCCCGAAAGCAGCACTACGGCATCCAGTTGGCCGACATTGGAACTATCTTGCATGTTCCGGTGCTAGCCAGAGCTGGCGTGGGTGGCAATCGCTAGCGTTGTGCACGGCCACAATCGCCGGTCCACCTTCCCTCTGCGGCAAAGTCGAACGGCAACCCGTCCGCAAGGCCTTGAGTTTCAACTTGTACAAGTTTTTCTGTCTCGCGCCGGATGGACGTGCGGCCATAACCCCGCCCTGGGCAAGTATACTGCACGGCTACCGACCGCGGTGTGTTTTCGAGCACGAGTGGCGCGCACGACAAATCCGGGTGTTTTAGCTGAATCAATCGCTGCAGTTCACCAACGCAAAGCTCTCCAAGACTATGGCCTTGTCGGTCCCGCAATTCCCACCGGCCCTGTTGAAGCTGGCCGGCGATCTCGAGCGAATGAGTTTTCGCGGCTTCGGCCACAGCAGAGCGGCCACCTGAGTACAGCACAGCTGTTGCAGCCAACGTCGCCAGCACTGTTTGCGATAAAGCGCTCCGCATGTTGCAACATCCAAGGTGAACTTTAGCCTGATCAAGACCAAAAATGCTTGTATACTAAAATCTGAAATCGCTCCAGGCCCCGCGTCGTTGCAGGCGGCCTATACCTCAACTCTGAATAGCCGAGAACAAAATGCGCAGTCGACAACGATTGCCCCTTCCTTGTCACGCATTTCTAGCCTTTCAGCCTCTGGAAAGCGTGATAGCACGGCCCGATAATGTTCTGCGTTGCACCGGCAGCCCTTGCGGAGCGTAGAGGGCGCGTTGATTCGAACCTCGCTCTCTTCGTGGAACAGGCGCCAGATCACTTCGTCGAGCGCCAATGCCGGATCGACAAGTTCGTCATGCCGAACAGAGTTCGCCATCGTGGCGACATGCTCCCACTCCGGATGATCAAAGCGCGCATGCAGCCGTTCGCGCCCCTCCTCACCTTCCGGCAGATGCTGGACCAGCAGGCCCCCGCCGACGCAATGCTGACCGTTCGATCGCACCGCGACTCGGAGCAGAGTAGGTACCTGTTCGGACTGCGTGAAGTATTTTTCACATGCTTCAGCCAAGGACGCGCCTTCGAGGGGAACGATCCCTTGGTATCGCTGACCGGTAGCTGCGAGATCGAAGGTGATGGCAAGATAACCCTCTCCGAACAGCGCGGACAAAGTTGGATTTGCGCCCAGCTCGGCCAGCCGATCGGCGTCGTGACGGACATAGCCGCGCAGTTCCCCGCCGCGGTAATCGCACACCAGCAATTCGATTGCACCAGTCGACGTCTGAGCTTGCATTGTCAGCTGCCCGTCCGCATCTTTGAGCAATGCCCCCATAAGAGCCGTGAGCACTAACGCTTCAGCCAGCAAGTGCTTTACGAACGCCGGGTATTCGTGAGCCGACAGAATAGCGTCCAGCTCCGGCCCGACCCGCATGATCCGGCCACGGGCGTTTCGCTCTGGGACTGTGAACGCCAGCAAATGGTCTACCGACGTCTGCCCGTCGGCGCGACTGGGAGTCATAGCTGCCCGAAAACCCAGCGCAGCACGCTTTTTTGGGCATGAATGCGGTTTTCCGCCTCATCCCACACTGCCGACCAAGCGCCATCGATCACGGCATCGGTAACTTCCTCGCCGCGATGGGCCGGGAGGCAGTGCAGGAAGATGGCGTTTTCGGCTGCTGCGCTCATCAGCTCCGTGTTGACTTGATATGGCGCCATCGCTGCCAGCTTCTTGGCGGCATGCTCTTGTCCCATCGACACCCATGTATCGGTTACGACGACCTGCGCACCGCGAACCGCAGCGCCCGGGTCGCGGTGAACCGTCACGTTCGCGCCATTGGCCCGTGCTCGCGCGATGAATGCGCCGTCCGGCTCGTAACCTTCTGGAACGCCGATTCGAACGTTGAATTTCATCAGCCCGGCGGCTTCCACGATCGAGTTCAGCACATTGTTGCCGTCTCCCAGCCAGGCAAGTTCCAGTCCGGGCAACGCCATGCCGCGTTCGATCACTGTCAGCAGATCAGCGAGGATCTGACAGGGATGCGACAGGTCGGTCAGGCCGTTAATGACCGGAACCGAGGAATGATGCGCAAGCTCCTCGATTTTGGCGTGATCGCTGGTGCGGATCATCACGGCGTCTACCATCCGGCTGAGCACACGCGCAGTGTCGGCAATTGTCTCGCCCCGGCCCAGTTGCATCCCTCCAGCCTCCATCACAATCGCAGTGCCGCCCAATTGGCGCATGGCCATATCGAACGAAACGCGGGTCCGGGTGGAGTTCTTCTCGAATATCATGGCCAAAACGCGACCAGCGAGCGGCGCGTTGGGATCGGCGCGGCCTTTCGGCCACGTCGTGCGCGCGGCTTTGCGGTCGAGAGCGTCATTAAGCATGGCGGCGATTGTATCGCCGCCTGCATCGACCAGATTCAGGAAATGGCGAACCATTATGCGGTTTCGAGCACGGCATAGCTCGACGCCCCGGCCGAGAGTTTTTCAATGAACTCATCGATATGCGTGTCGTCGATCACCAGGGGCGGTACAAGTCGCAGCGTGTTATCTCCCGCCGACACCGTAAGCAGTTGATGATGGTCACGCAGATGCGTGACGAACCCGCGAGGCTCCATCTTCATCTTGACGCCCAGCATCAGCCCCCTACCCCGGACAAGTTCGAACAGCTCGGGATAGTTTCCGATGAATTGTTCCAGGCGCGTGCGCAACTTTTCGCCTGTTGCCCGCACATGTGACAGGAATGCTTCGTTCGCGACTGCGTCGAGCACAGCCTCGCCGGCCGCCATTGCGAGCGGGTTGCCGCCATATGTGGAGCCATGCGTACCAGCTGTCATGCCGCGTGCAGCGTGCTCAGTGGCGAGACAAGCGCCCAGCGGAAAGCCGCCACCAATGCCCTTGGCAGTTGCGACGATGTCGGGCTCGATCCCGTATTGTTCATAGGCATAGAACGTGCCGGTCCGGGCCACCCCGCACTGCACCTCATCCAGAACAAGCAGCAGGTCATGCTCGTCCGCAAGTTGGCGCAGCCCCTGCATGAACGCGTCCGAGGCAGGACGGATGCCTCCTTCGCCCTGTATCGGCTCTACCAGAAACCCAGCCGTATGCGACCCGATTGCGGCTTTCACTGCATCAAGATCGTCGAACGGCAGGTATTTGAACCCCGGCAGCAGGGGCTGGAACCCGTGATGCATCTTTTCTTGGTTCGACGCGCTGATCGTGGCCATTGTCCGGCCATGAAAGGCGTTGTTGAAGGTTAGCAGTTCGTGCTTGTCGTGGTTGCCTACATGCTGGTGGTAAGCCCGCGCTGTCTTGATTGCGCATTCCACCGCCTCGGCGCCGGAATTGGTAAAGAACACCGTGTCGGCGAAAGTCAGCTCGACCAGCCGCTGTGCCAGGTGCTCGCCTTGCGGACTGCCGTACAGGTTGGACACGTGCATCAGCGTCGCGGCCTGCCGCTGGATCGCACCGATCAGGCCCTGGTGCGAATGGCCCAGGATGTTCACTGCAATGCCGGCGGCGAAATCGAGGTAACGGCGCCCGTCGTCACCGATCAAATGGCAGTGTTCGCCACGAACGGGGCGGAAGCTGCACCGGGGATAGACAGGCATCAACGGGGTGATCGACATCGGGCGCTCCCTCTGCGCAATTACTTGGCCGCGCAGTCGGCCTCAACGAGAAGGTATCGAACCGCAAACGACAAGTGGCGGCCCAGCCGGACCGCCACTTGCGCATCATGTTTTCGCAAGCGCCCGGTCATCCCCGGGCACGGGCGCGAACAGGTTCAACCCTGATGCGGCACCAGGTTGACCGCTGAATACTTGCCTCGTCGATCGACCTCGATGTCAAACTGCAGGCGGTCACCCTCATTGAGGCCGCGCATGCCTGAACGCTCCACCGCGCTGATATGGACAAACGCATCTGGCTGCCCGTCATCTCGCGTGATGAAACCAAAGCCTTTCATCGAGTTGAAGAACTTGACGGTGCCGGTCGCCTTTTCGCCGGTCAGCTCGCGCTGCGGCGCGGCCACTTCGCGCTTTTCAACCGGTATCACGTCCCCGACGACGACCAGATCGCTGGCCGAGATCTTGCCGCCGCGATCAACCAGCGTGAATTCCAACCCTTGGCCCTCGGCCAGGCTTTCGAGCCCGGCGCGCTCGACCGCACTGATGTGCACAAACACATCCTCGCCGCCGTCTTCGCGCTGCACGAAGCCGAATCCTTTTTGCGCATTGAAGAACTTAACGGTGCCCTTGCTCTGGCCAACCACCTGCGCCGGCATCCCGCCACCCCGAGGAGCGCCGCTAAAGCCGCCGCGATCGCCACCGCCGCTGAACCCGCCGCGGTCTCCGCCGCCAAAGCCGCCCCCGCTGCGCGGCGCGCCGCCGCCGGTAAAGCCGCCGCGATCGCCGCCGCCAAAGCCACCGCGAGCCGGGCCACGATCATTACCGCCACCGCCACCGCCGTAGAAAGGGTCGAAACTTTCTTCGCCGAAACCATCCCGCTTGTCGCGACCCCGGCCGCGACGTCCTCTGTCGAAACTCATAAACCCGAACTTACCTTCGTTTCGCCCCCATCACGATCGCCCGGTCAGCGTGGACGAAACCAGCCGGGTGACAGGTCCAGCGGCCACACTTCAGCGCGGCCCTGTCCTCTGCATTTTTCAGCATAACTCAATTTTCGCGGCAGAGCGAATAGATTCCTGCCATTACGTCACGCCAAACGCGCATTTTGTGGCGAGATGCTGCATCAGGCTGGCAGTTGCCCCCTCGAGTTCTTGCGTCAAGGGCCGTAGCCGCTTGCCAGCGGAACGTGCGCTTGGCAGATGGGGCGCCATGTCCCTTATTGAACTCCTGTACGATCCCGCCGCCTGGGCGGCGCTCATCACCCTCATCGCGCTCGAAGTCGTGCTCGGGATCGACAATCTCGTGTTCATCGCGATCCTGTCGAACAAGTTGCCGGCTGAGCAGCAGCAAAAGGCACGGCGCATTGGCCTTGCGCTGGCGCTGATCATGCGAATCGCGCTGCTGATGCTGATCGGCTGGCTCGTCACGCTGCAGGCCCCGTTGATTGACCTGGGGCTGACCGGCCAGCCCGGCCCCCACGGCGAACCGTCGTTCGAGACCGCGTTCTCCGGCCGGGACCTGATCCTGATTGCCGGCGGGCTGTTCCTGCTGTGGAAGGCAACCAAGGAAATCCACCACAACATCGATGCCGAGCCCGAAAGCGGCGAACTGCTCGATCACAAAAAGGGCGGCGCCAGTCTCGGCTTTGCCTCGGCGATTGCCCAGATCATCGCGCTCGACATGGTGTTCTCGGTGGATTCGATCCTGACAGCGGTCGGGATGACCGATCACATTCCGATCATGGTCACCGCCGTCGTCATCACCGTCGGCGTGATGCTGGTGGCGGCCGACCCGCTCGCTCGTTTTATCGAAAAGAACCCCACGCTCGTAATGCTGGCACTGGCTTTCCTCGTCATGATCGGGCTGGTTCTGATCGCCGACGGATTCGGGGTGCATATCCCGAAGGGATACGTGTACGCAGCGATGGGCTTTTCAGGATTGGTGGAGACGCTCAACATCGTTGGACGCAACCGTCGCATTAAAGCCCGCGCCGCCCAGCGCGCTGTGCAGGAGTGACCCCGATGTTCAGGCAACTCTCGCCCACGGTCTACGCCGCCCCCCAGATCGGCTTGGCCGAGGTGGCCGAAGCGAAGCGGTTGGGCATCGCGCTGATCGTCAACAACCGGCCCGAGGACGAATCGCCCGATCAGGTGCCCGGCCCCGAAATAGAAGCGGCGGCCCGTGCGGCGGGCATCGGCTATCTGGCGATTCCGGTCACCCACGCCGGCTTCAGCGAGCCGCAGGTGCAGGCGATGGCCGATGCGCTCGCCGCCGCGCCAGGGCCAGTGCTGGCCTATTGCCGCTCGGGCACCCGCTCCACGCTGCTGTGGGCGCTGGCGCAGGCGAGCACCGGCGCCAGCCCCGATCAGCTCGCCGCGGCGGCGGCCGGCGCCGGCTACGACGTTGCCCCGGTGCGGCCGCTGCTCGACATGCTGGCCGCGCGCGCCGGCTGATTCGCCGCGTCGGCAGTCCCGCGCATGACCGATCGCGCCGATCCCCCCGCCCCCGCGGCCACGACGCCGGGTGCTCCCTTCGCGCTGCGCTCCGCGCGCGCCGACGATGCCGCTGCGCTGGGCGTGCTCGGCGCAGCAGCCTTCGTCGCGAAGTTCGGACTCCTCTACCGCCCGGCCGATCTTTCCGCTTATCTGGCCGAAGCCTACACCCCGGCCGCGGTAGCGCGTGAACTGGCCGATCCCTCGCGCGTGTTCTGCGTGGCCGTTCCCGCCCGCGCCGAAAGCCCGCTGCGCGGCTGGTGCAAGCTCGGGCTCGCCTGCGGGTTCCCCCAGCACGCGCGCGGCCGGAGGGTGATGGAACTCAAACAGCTCTATACCGCAGCGGACGCCACCGGGCAGGGCATCGGCGCCGCGCTGATGGACTGGGCGATGGCTGAATTCGCCGCGCGCGGCGCGGACGAAGTGCAGATTTCGGTCTGGTCCGGCAATCACGGCGCGCAGCGCTTCTACGCCCGGTACGGCTTCGCCAAAGTAGCCGATGTCACCTTTCGCGTCGGGGAGCAGCTCGACGAAGAATTCCTGTTTGCCCGGATGCTCTGAGAGACGCCGCACCGCGATTGCCCCAATCCCCGCGCTCCCCTATATCAGCCGGATGTCCTCGATCAGACCCTGGCGCGATATCGCGCGTCGCAAGAGCCGCCAGATCATGGTAGGGGCGGTGCCCGTCGGCGGCGATGCACCGATCACGGTCCAGACCATGACCAACACCCTCACGTCCGACGCCCGCGCGACGATCGACCAGATCCGCCGCTGCGAGGATGCCGGTGCGGACATCATCCGGGTGTCCTGCCCGGACGAGGCCAGCACCGCCGCCTTCCGCGAGATCGTGCGCGCCGCCGCGGTCCCGCTGGTCGCCGACATCCACTTTCATTACAAGCGCGCGCTCGAAGCCGCCGATGCCGGCGCCGCCTGCCTGCGGATCAATCCCGGCAACATCGGCAGCGCCGAGCGGGTGGCCGAAGTGGTGCGCGCGGCCAAGGCCAACGGCTGCGCGATCCGCATCGGCGTCAACGCCGGCAGCCTCGAGAAGCACCTGCTCGAAAAGTACGGCGAACCTTGCCCGGACGCGCTCGTCGAATCCGCGCTCGATCACATCAAGCTGCTGCAGGACCACGACTTTCACGAATACAAGGTCGCGGTGAAAGCGTCCGACGTGTTTCTCGCGGTCGCCGCCTACATGGGCCTGGCTGAAACGGTCGATTGCCCGCTGCACCTGGGCATCACCGAAGCCGGCGGGCTGATCGGCGGCACGGTCAAAAGCGCGATCGGGATCGGCAACCTGCTGTGGGCCGGGATCGGCGACACGATCCGCGTCTCGCTTTCGGCCGAACCCGAGGAGGAGGTGCGGGTCGGCTTCGAAATCCTCAAGAGCCTGGGCCTGCGCACGCGCGGGGTGCGGGTGGTCTCGTGCCCCAGCTGCGCGCGCCAGGGGTTCGACGTGATCCGCACGGTCGAGGCACTCGAATCGCGCCTGTCGCACATCAAAACCCCGCTCTCGCTGTCGGTGCTGGGCTGCGTCGTCAACGGCCCGGGCGAAGCGCGCGAAACCGACATCGGCTTGACCGGCGGCGGCAACGGGCGACACATGGTCTACCTGTCGGGCGTCACCGCGCACCATGTGCAGAGCGAGCACATGCTCGACCACATCGTGTCGCTGGTCGAGGCCAAGGCCGCCGAGATCGAGGCCGACACGACCGACGCCGGCAAGACCACCCTCGCCCACGGTCCACCCGCGACAATCGCAGCGGAATGATCCGGTAATATTTTCCGTGCTACGCTGCCAGGATGAAGCATTTTCTCGCTTTGGCCATCGGGCTGACGCTGCTGCTGTTGTTCGCGGGCCAGTTCGTGGGCACCGAGCCCGCGCTTGGCAACGGCCGGCAAGCACCTCGCGCGCCGCAAGCAAGCGCCGTGCCGGTCGCGGCAGGCCGCTTCTCGCCCGAGGGCCTGACGCTTGAACGCGACGCATCCGGCCAGTTCCATGTCACTGCCGGTTTGAACGGCACCCAGACGCGTTTCCTGGTCGACACGGGCGCCGATGCGGTGGCGCTTACCGTGGCCGATGCCGAGGCCGCGGGCATCGATGTGAACACCAACGGGTTCCAGCCGATCATCCGCACCGCCTCGGGCACCGGCTACGGCACCCTCGTCAACCTCGAGCGGCTGGAGCTCGGCACGTCCGAGCTGCGCAATGTCGGGGCGGTGGTGGTCAAGGATCTTGAGGTCAGCCTGCTCGGGCAATCGGTGCTCGGCCGGCTGGGCAAAGTCGAGCTGCAGGGTGACCGGATGGTACTGACGCCGCAGTAACCGCGCAGTGACCGGGCAATGAACACGCGCGCCGCCTGACCGAAGCTTGCAGTGCCGTTGCAGACGCGTTCCACCTGCCGCTTGGTGTGCCCCCGAAAACCATTGCAGACACTGGCGCCCGGAGCCCGAAGTGACTATATTTCGAAGCATGAGCATGCTTGATCGCAGGTCGATGATAAGGCAAACGGCGCTCGCCGGCGCAGCGGCAACGTGCGCCAAGCCGCTGTTCGCGCAGGCTCTCTCGATATCCGACCAGCACCGCCGGGTCCTTGCGGTGGCGAAGGAACAGGTGGAGCGCGCCCGAGCCCGGCTGTGGCGGACGGACGTGGTCGGCGTGGTCGATTTCGCATTGCCTTCCGCGCTTCCCCGGTTCCATTTCGCCAACCTCGAACGCGGCGAGGTGCGCTCGTTCCTGGTCACCCACGGCAAGGGATCGGATCCCGAACACGATGGGTTCTTGAAAACTTTCTCCAACGTTCCCAATAGCCTGGCCAGCTCGCGCGGTGCTTTCGTGACGTATGAGTGGTACACCGGTCGCTACGGCACCTCGATCCGCCTGAACGGCATTGATCCTGACAACTCGATGGCGCTCGAACGCAACATCGTGCTGCACCCGGCTTGGTACGCAAACCCGGATATGCTTGATAAATGGGGAAAACTCGGCCGCAGCGACGGGTGCTTCGCGATGGCGGAAACCGATTTCAACCATGCGCTGTGGCACTTGTCCGGCGGCCGCCTGATCTATGCGGACCGGTTGGGTCTCGGGTGACCGGGGCGGGCTTGCCCGGGCGGGAGCTTATGCCCCCGGAGCCGAGATCGCTTCCACCTTTTCCTTGATCGTGCGCTCGCCTGTCTTGGGCTGGCGCGGCTGGGCGAAGCTGGCCAGCACGGGCGCATCGCGGCCATAGAGGTCGGGCCAGGTGATCAGCTTTCCGGTGATGTCGTTCGCCATCGTGAAATACCCGACGTAAACCGGCATCGGGCTCGTGAGCGGGACCTTGGTATACTTGCCCGTCTGGCTGATCGCCGCTACTTCCTCGGGCGTTTTCCCGGCCTTCAGCATCGCCAGCATCATCCCGAGCTCCAGCGCCCGCTCGGTGCGGATGCAGCCGTGGCTGTAGGCGCGCATTGGGGTATTGAACAGGGCCCGCCCAGGAGTATCGTGCAGGTAGATCGCATGCGGATTGGGCATGTCGATCTTCACGAGCCCGAGCGAATTCTTCGGCCCCGGCTGCTGCACGAGGATGGTCATGCCCTCGGGCGTGGTGCTGACGGCATAGCCATCCCGCTTGGCCCGCGCCGGGCTGTTGACGTACTTTGCGCCCATCCCTTCGCCGACCACGATCGACTGCGGCACGGTCCAGGTCGGGTTGAAAATGACGTTCTCGACCTCTTCCGCCAGCTGCGGCGTCGCGGTCTTTCCGGGCTTGCCGACGATGGTCTTGTACGTCCGCACGATCTTGTCGCGCCGCACCAGCCGCAGCTGGAATTCGGGCACATTCGTCATCAGGTAATATTCGCCCAGATCGCGGGAGAACCACCGCCAGCGGTCCATGTTGGCGCGGATCAACGCCCGCGCCTTGGCGTCCGCGCGCGGCGTAGTGGAGAGTGCCGCCTTGAGGATGGCATAGTCTGGATAGGTCGGGTTAAGCGCCGCCAGCGTGCCGGCGACGTCGCCCGTTTCCAGCGCCCGGGCCATGATCGCGTCGGTCGGGTTGCTGTCGACGTCCTTGTCCACGGCGAACCACTGGACACGGGCATTCATCGGGGTGCGTCCGTCGCGCAAGTCCTCGGCGAGCCACGCGAAGCTCTTGCTGGCAGCTTCGTCAAGCGCGTTCCCCTCGCCCTCCGCGATCGCGGCCTTGAGTGCGGCCGGCCGGTAATCGGCCGGGGCCAGCCCTTCCGCACCGATGCTGTTGATAACAGTCAGCAGCGTCTGCGCGTCGGCCAGCGGCCAGCTCATGATGGGTTCGATCACCAGAATTGGCGGCGGCAGCACTTCAGGCGCGAGCACGGGATCGGCACCGGTACCCGATGTCGATCCGGGCGGCGGACTGGATCCAGCCGCCGGCGTCGGCCCGGGGAGCGGAATGCTCACCACCGGGGCGCCGCCAGCAGTGGCGGTCGGAGCCTGTGCCCAGCGCGCGGCCGCTTTCGCTGGCACCGAGCCCGCGCCTGACACGGGCGCTCCGGCGCCGTATGCCGGAAATGCCGTTCCTAGCGTGATCACGACGAGCAACCCCGCCGAGCCGAGAAACCGAGGCCGGTGGCCGGCGCCGTGCTTGTTGCGAGTACGAATCACATTTCACCTGCTTGGACCCGGCGGGCCAGCCCGCAGGGTCGAATCTGCTGGGGGGAGACAATGCCGGACCATGCCCGTTTCGTGCGTACCCATCAAGCATCGCACCTGTCCGGAACCTGAATCCCTGGGCACGTCGGTTCTTTCAATCCTGCAACAAGGTGACGCCGGCACCCGCGAGCCTTAAGCAACCTGGATGACCATTTTCGCCCCGCCCGATCGGACCGACGGCTCGTACGCGGCACGCAACCTGCCGCCGATACTGGTCACCGCGGCGGCAATAGCGCTGTTCTCCATAATGGACGCGGTGATGAAGCGCGCTTCGCTCGCCAGCGGGGTATACTCTGCGCTGCTCCTGCGCAGCGTTTTGGGCGCGGCGGTTTTAGGCCCGCTGTGGCTGCTCTCGGGCGCGCGGGCGCCGCGCGGGCCCCTGTTGCGGCTTCACGCCTTACGCGGCGTGTTGCACGCAGGCATGGCCGTCTGTTTTTTCTGGGGTGTGGTTCGCACGCCGCTCGCCGAAGGTATTGCACTGTCGTTCATCGCACCCCTGATCGCGCTTTATCTCGCTGCCGTGCAGTTGGGTGAAACGATCCGGCGCGAAGCAATCCTTGCCTCCTTGTGCGGCCTTGGCGGCGTCATCGTGATCGCCGCCACGCGGATCGGTGGAAGCGCTGGCCGGACCGACGCCGGCTGGGGAATAGCTGCGATCCTGCTGTCCGCCCTGCTTTATGCATGGAACCTGGTGCTCCAGCGGCGCCAGGCCCAGATGGCAGGCCCACTGGAAGTAGCGCTGTCGCAGAACCTGTTCATCGCCTTGTCGCTGGCTCCCTTCGCGCCGTTGCTGTGGCGTCAGCCAGGCCCGGGCGCGCTGGCCGATATCGCGATTGCCGCGATGCTCGTGTCCAGCTCGCTGATGCTGCTGGCCTGGGCTTATGCGCGGGCCCAGGCGCAAGTGCTGGTGCCGATCGAATATACTGCATTCGGGTGGTCTGCGCTGATGGGATGGTTGTGGTTCGCCGAGCCCGTGACCGCCTCCACCCTTGCCGGTCTGGCGCTGATCCTTGTTGGCGTGTGGCTTGGCACCCGGCGCGGCCCCGAACTGCACACGCCGCCAGCCTGACGCGAGATTACCCCTGGGGGACGTTCGCTGGCCTGCATCGTCGTCGCTTGACCCCGGCACTTGACCCCGACACTTGACCCCGACACTTGACGTTGCGCCTGCGAACGCGCATCGGCGGCCCGGACTCAGCCGCCCCGCCCACGCGCCGGATTTGGCGCCGCACCGGCGGGCAACAAAGCCTCGAAGGGGAAAATCGCCACCATGACCCAGGTCGGACAGGATTCGCTCGGCACCCGCACCACCATGAAGGTTGGCGCGAAAGAATACGCCTATTACTCATTGAAGACGGCCGCGTCGAAGATCGGCGACATTTCGCGCCTGCCGTTCTCCATGAAGGTCCTGCTGGAAAACCTGCTGCGGTTCGAAGATGCGGGCTTTACCGTTTCCGTGGGCGATATCCAGGCGATTGCCGACTGGCAAAAGAATCCGACCGAATCGAAGAGCGAGATCCAGTATCGCCCCGCGCGCGTGCTGCTGCAGGATTTCACTGGCGTGCCCTGCGTGGTGGATCTGGCGGCGATGCGCGACGCCATTGCGACCTTGGGCGGCGATACCAGCAAGATCAATCCGTTGGTCCCGGTCAACCTGGTGATCGACCATTCGGTGATGGTAGACGAGTTCGGCCATCCCAAAGCCTTCGAGCAGAACGTCGAGATCGAGTACCAGCGCAACTTCGAACGCTATGACTTCCTCAAATGGGGCTCCAAGAGCCTGGCCAATTTCTATGCGGTGCCGCCGGGCACCGGCATCTGCCACCAGGTCAACCTGGAAAACATCGCGCAGACGGTATGGACATCGCAGGACCAGAACGGCCAGCTGGTCGCCTATCCCGACACTTGCGTCGGCACCGACAGCCACACCACGATGATCAACGGTCTCGGCGTGCTCGGCTGGGGCGTGGGTGGGATCGAGGCCGAGGCCGCTATGCTGGGCCAGCCAGTTTCGATGCTGATCCCCGAAGTCGTCGGCTTCAAGCTGACGGGCGAGTTGAAGGAAGGCGTCACCGCCACCGATCTCGTGCTCACCGCCACCCAGATGCTGCGCGCGCACGGCGTCGTCGGCCGCTTCGTCGAGTATTACGGTCCGGGCCTGGCGGGCCTGACCCTGGCCGATCGGGCAACGCTGGCCAATATGGCACCCGAATACGGTGCAACCTGCGGCTTCTTCGGGATCGACGACAAGACGCTGGACTACCTGCGCCTGACCGGCCGCGAAGAAGATCAGATCGCGCTGGTCGAAGCCTATGCCAAGGAGCAGGGCTTCTGGATCGATCCTGCCGTAGAACCGGTGTTCTCTTCCACCCTCGAACTGGATCTCGGCTCGGTCGTACCGTCGCTGGCGGGTCCGAAGCGCCCGCAGGACCGCGTATCGCTGCCCGACGTGGACGACGTGTTCAACAAGGACATGGCCGAAACCTACAAGAAAAAGCTCGCCCGCGTGCCAGTGGAAGGCAAGGATTTCGACATTGGCGATGGCGACGTCATGATTGCGGCGATCACCAGCTGCACCAACACCTCGAACCCGAGCGTCCTCGTCGCCGCCGGCCTGGTTGCGAAAAAGGCCGATGAACTGGGCCTCAGGCCCAAGCCCTGGGTAAAGACGTCGCTCGCTCCCGGCTCGCAAGTCGTCACCGACTACCTTGAGAAGGCCGGCCTGCAGAAGCATCTCGACAACGTCGGGTTCAACCTGGTGGGTTATGGCTGCACCACCTGTATCGGCAACTCGGGCCCGCTGGCCGAACCGATCAGCAAGGCAATCAACGAGAATGGCCTGGTTGCGGCCGCGGTAATCTCGGGCAATCGCAACTTTGAAGGCCGCGTCTCACCCGACGTGCGTGCCAATTTCCTTGCCAGTCCGCCGCTGGTCGTCGCCTATGCGCTGAAAGGCACGGTCGTGGAGGACTTTACCACCACCCCGATCGGCAAGGGGCGCGACGGGCAGGACGTGTATCTGCGGGATATCTGGCCGACCAACGCCGAAGTCTACTCGACCATGACCGCGTGCGTCGATCGTCCGATGTTCCAGGCGCGCTATGCCGATGTCTACAAGGGCGACAAGCACTGGCAGGCGATCGATGTCACCGGCAGTGAAACCTACCAGTGGCGCGCGGGTTCGACCTACGTCGCCAATCCGCCGTACTTCGAGGGCATGACGATGACCCCGGTCCCGGTGCAAGACATCATCGAGGCCAAGCCGCTGCTGATTTTGGGCGATTCGATCACCACCGATCACATCAGCCCGGCGGGTTCGATCAAGGCCGACAGTCCGGCGGGTCACTGGCTGCAGGAGCATCAGGTCGCCAAGGCGGATTTCAACTCCTATGGCGCGCGCCGCGGCCACCACGAAGTGATGATGCGCGGCACGTTCGCCAACATCCGGATCAAGAACGAGATGGTCCCCGGTGTGGAAGGCGGTTTCAGCCGCCATGGCACCGAAGTCGGCCCGGTGTTTGACGTGGCGATGAAATACAAAGCCGAAGGCACGCCGATGGTCGTAATCGCCGGCAAGGAATACGGTACCGGTTCCAGCCGCGACTGGGCGGCAAAGGGCACCAACCTGCTTGGCGTTCGCGTAGTGATCGTCGAGAGCTTCGAGCGTATCCACCGTTCCAACCTGGTGGGCATGGGCGTGCTGCCGCTGCAGTTCAAGAACGGCGACACCCGCAGCTCGCTGGGCCTGTGCGGCGACGACACGTTCACCATTACGGGCGTCGCCGGTCTTCAGCCACGCCAGGACGTGGCCGTGGAAGTGACCCGCAAGGACGGCTCGAAGTTCAGCTTCACCGCGCTGTGCCGCATCGATACCGCCAACGAAGTCGGATACTTCATGAACGGCGGCATTCTGCAATACGTGCTGCGCAAGCTGGCCGCATAAGCGCCGGCCGGTTGCACCCACATGAGGGCGGTCCGGAAACGGGCCGCCCTTTGCTTTGGCTGCGGTCTGGACCGCCCTCACGCCGTGGCGGCCGGACCCGCGTTCGCTGCCTTTCCTCGCTCGGACACGACGGCGGGCCTTACCTCCCGGCGACCTTCGCCAGCCGACAATCGCTGCGGCTGCCGCACCGAACAGGATCAGCATCGAGCTGGAAGTGCTGGAGCTGAAACCCCCGGTAGATGTCGAGGAACTGGTAGAGCTGGACGTCGACGACAATGTCGAGCTGCTCGTTGAAGACGACGTCGACGTGGATCTGCTGCT
Source organism: Pseudomonadota bacterium (assembly GCA_040387665.1). Classification (GTDB taxonomy): domain Bacteria; phylum Pseudomonadota; class Alphaproteobacteria; order Sphingomonadales; family Sphingomonadaceae; genus Novosphingobium. Next base: position 71,753 of record JAZKDH010000036.1, read on the forward strand.
GCTCACGTTACCGGACGACGTGCTCACGTTACCGGACGGCGTGCTTACGTTACGCAGGTATGTCCCCGGATTGGAACCATTCGCGGCCTGACGGACAGAAGCGGTCAGTCGGCGGCGTCGAACAACCCCGTTTGCCGGTCCGGAGCCGGCTGGTTGGGCGGTGTCAGTCCCAGATGCTGCCACGCCCGGTCATTGAGGCACCTCCCGCGGGCGGTGCGGGCCACCAGTCCGAGCTGGATCAGGTAGGGCTCAAGCACCTCCTCAACGGTGTCGCGCGGTTCGCTGAGCCCCGCCGCCAGCGTTTCGACGCCAACCGGACCGCCCTTGTAGATGTCTGCGATCATCCGCAGGTACCGGCGGTCCTGCGCATCAAGCCCCAGCGCGTCGACCTCCAGGCGGTTCAGCGCATCGTCGGCTATCTCGCACGTGATGACGTCGCTGCCCCCGACATGCGCGAAATCGCGCACCCGCCGCATGAGCCGTCCGGCGACGCGCGGGGTACCGCGCGCGCGGCGGGCAATCTCGCGCGCGCCTTCCGGGTCGATCCCCATGCCGAGCAGCTGCGCGCCGCGCGTCACCACTCGTTCGAGCTCGGCCACGGTATAGAAATTCAGCCGCACCGGAATGCCGAACCGGTCGCGCAGCGGCGTGGTCAGCAGCCCCTGCCGGGTGGTCGCGCCGATGAGCGTGAACGGTGGCAGATCGATCCGCACCGAGCGTGCCGACGGCCCCTCGCCGATCATCAGATCGAGCGCACGGTCCTCCATCGCGGGATACAGCACTTCCTCGACCACCGGGCTGAGCCGGTGAATCTCGTCGATGAACAGGACGTCGCCTTCTTCCAGATTGGTCAGCAACGCCGCAAGATCGCCCGACTTGGCAATGACCGGCCCGGAGGTGGCGCGAAACCCCACCCCCAACTCGCGCGCGACGATCTGCGCAAGCGTAGTTTTGCCTAGGCCCGGGGGGCCGAAGAACAGCACATGGTCCATCGCCTCGCGCCGCGAGCGCGCCGATTCGATGAACACCCGCAAATTATCTTTCGCCGCCGCCTGCCCAACAAACTCGGCCAGCGTCTTGGGCCGCAGCGCCGTGTCCGGGTCTTCGGGCTGGCGTGCAGCGGTAAGCACGGGGTTTTCAGTCATTGCTATGGTCATCCGTTCCGCAACCGCGGTACGATGGATCCTGAAACAGGTTCAGGATGACGATTGGAGGCGGCGCACATCATCCCGCCGCCCTTTTCAATGCCACTCTGATGAGGGCATTGAGTTCGGCCGCTTCGCCCAGTTCGTCAAGCGCCCGGGCGACCGCGTCGCCGGCGGTCAGCGGCTTGAAACCAAGGTTCAGTAGCGCGGACACGGCATCGGCGCTGGGGGTGCCGGCGGGACCGGCGGCAACCTGCGCTGCGGCCGAGCCCGGCGCAGCCGGCAGTGCGCCGGCCTTGTCTTTCAATTCGTTGACAATCCGGCCTGCCAGCTTGGCTCCGACGCCGTTGGCGCGGGCAACCATCGCGCTGTCACCCCCGGCACACGCGCGCTGAAGTTCCTCGGTGGACAGCGCCGAAAGGATCGCAAGCGCGACCTTCGACCCAACCCCCTGCACGGCCGTCAGCAGACGGAACCAGTCCCGCTCTGCCCCGCTGGCGAAGCCGATCAGGCGCATGTCGGTTTCGCTGACCTGCATCTGGGTGAACACCGTGCAGCGATCGCCGCAAATGCCCAGGTGCGTAAGCGTCTTGACCGAGCAGAACACGAGGTAGCCAACGCCGCCGACGTCAATCACCGCCCAGTCCGGCCCGAAATCGTCAAGAATGCCCGTCAGTTTGGCGATCATGGTTTGTTCCTATGGCAGGGAACGGAATCGGGGGCAAGCGGGCGAGGGCTGCTATGAACCGCCGGCGCTTCTGGCCCGCGCTAGCGGTGGCTTCCGAGCATGTTCGCGTGGGTGATCGCGACGGCAAGCGCGTCGGCGGCATCTTCGCCCGCCAGCTTGACGCCGGGCAGCAGCACCCGCAGCATGTGCTGGACCTGTCGCTTTTCGGCGGCGCCCGTGCCGACCAGCGCCTTCTTGATGACTTTGGTCGGGTATTCGGCCACCGGCATGCCTGCGCGCGCCAGGCTGACCATCGCGACGCCGCGCGCTTGGCCAAGCTTGAGGGTCGATTGCGGATTCACGTTGACGAACACCTCCTCCACCGCGCCGGCATCGGGATGGTGCAGCAGGATTACGTCGGTGATCGCCCGGTCCAGCTGGACCAGCCGCTCGGCCATCGACAGCTTGATGTCGGTGCGGATCTGGCCGTTGGCAACATGGCTGAGCCGGCTGCCGGCCTTGGCAACCACCCCCCAGCCGGTGCAGGTCAGTCCGGGATCAATGCCAAGAATGATCATCTCACAGCTTCAGACCGAACCGCGGCCCGAAGTGCATCATCGAGAGATAAAGCGTCACCGTCAGCGCGCAGCCGGCTGCCAGCGCCAGCCAAAACGACACGCCATGGCGCAGCATTACAGGGATCAGCAGGAACATCGGCAACGATGGCAGGACATACCAGAATGTCGCCTCGGCATGGATTGCCATGTTTTCCGCATCGGGGCGGGCCCGCCACAGCAACATCATCCCCAGCACCGACACCAGCGGCAACGACGCCACCAGCGCGCCCACCGTTGGCAGACGCCGTCCGATCTCGGAAATCAGCGCGATCAGCAACCCCGACAGCAGCGCCTTGATCGCCAGCGGCATCATGGGACGGGCGCCCTCAGCCCAGCCTCTCCATCACTTCGTCGGCGATTTCGTAGTTGCCCCAGACCGTCTGCACGTCGTCATCGTCGTCGAGCGTGTCGATCAGCTTGAGCAGGGTGCGCGCGGCTTCCTCGTCCACCGGGGCCTTGAGGCTGGGCTTCCACGCCAGCTTGACCGCCTCGGCCTCGCCCAGCACCTTTTCCAGCTCGTGCGCGACCGGGTGCAGGTTTTCGATGCTGGTCCAGATCGAGTGGCTGTCTTCGTCCGACTCGACATCGTCGGCGCCGGCCTCGATCGCGGCTTCGAGCACCTGCTCCTCATCGCCGGCCGCGCCCGGATATTCGATCAGGCCAAGCCGCTCGAACCCGTGGCTGACCGCGCCACTGGCGCCCAGATTGCCGCCGTTTTTGGCGAAGGCGGTGCGCACGTTGGTGGCGGTGCGGTTACGGTTGTCGGTCAGCGCCTCGACGATGATCGCCACGCCGCCTGGGCCATAGCCTTCGTAGCGCACTTCTTCATAGTTATCGCCTTCGCCCTTGCTCGCCTTGTCGATCGCGCGCTGGATATTTTCCTTCGGCACCGACTGCGCCTTGGCGGCGTTAACCGCTGCGCGCAGGCGCGGGTTCATGTCGGGATCGGGCATGCCCATCTTCGCCGCAACGGTGATTTCGCGCGACAGCTTGGAGAACGTCGCCGAGCGCTTTTTGTCCTGCGCGCCCTTGCGGTGCATGATGTTCTTGAATTTGGAATGGCCGGCCATGGTTCTTCGTTTGCTAGGGTGGCGATTGCGAGCCCCTAGCCGACTGCGAAGCGCGCGGCAACGTCAGCCGTTGACGATGGTGCCCCCGTTGGGATGGAGCACCTGCCCCGACATGTACGACGAATCCTCGCAGGCCAGGAACAGGAACGCCGGCGCCACCTCGCTCGGCTGGCCCGGCCGGCCCATCGGGGTCTGTTCGCCGAAATGCGCCAGCTTGTCCGGGCTAGCGCCGCCGAATGGGTTGAGGGGGGTCCAGATTGGGCCGGGCGCTACCGCGTTGACGCGAATTCCGTCCGACACCAGGTTCTCAGAAAGCGAGCGGGTGAATGCGGTGATCGCGCCCTTCGTGCTGGAATAGTCGAGCAGTTCCTTGCTGCCCTGGTACATCGTGACCGAGGTGCAGTTGATGATCGCCGCGCCCTCGCGCAAGTGCGGGCGGGCAGCCTGCACCAGGTAGAACATCGCGTAGATGTTGGTCTGGAACGTGCGGTGCAGTTGCTCGGGCGTAATGTTGCGGATGTCCTCATCCGGATGCTGTTCGCCGGCATTGTTGACCAGCACGTCAAGCCGGCCCCACTTGTCCACTGCCGCCTGGACTACCCTAGCAGCGTGGTCCGGATCGCCCAGATCGCCCGCCAAAATCAGCGCTTCGCGCCCTTCGGCCTCGATCAGGCGGGCCGTTTCACGCGCATCGTCGTCCTCGCACAGATAGGCGATCGCGACATTCGCCCCTTCACGCGCGTACAGCACTGCGACGGCCCGGCCGATGCCACTGTCCCCGCCGGTAACGATGGCAACCTTGCCCTCCAGCCGACCGGAACCGGCGTAGCGGGGCATGAACTCGGGCTTTGGATCCAGCCGGGATTCGTGCCCGGGCAGGCCATCTTCGTGGACGGGTTCGGCGAACTGGGCGTTGCGCGTCATGACTGCGATCCTCGGCAATTCCCAGGATCAACCGCCAGACGCGCCAACGCGTTCCGCAGCTTGTCGCGCACGGCGCGCCAGTGGCAGCGCGCGAGCGCTCAGCCCAGTCCCAGCGCCGCCTTGTAGACGTCAAGGATCGCTTCCATCTCCTTGCGATCGTCTGGCTTCATCTTCCGCAGCCGAACGATCTGGCGCATGATCTTGGCATCGTAACCGGCCGACTTCGCCTCGGAATAGACGTCCTTGATATCGTCGCCGATTCCCTTCTTCTCCTCCTCCAGGCGCTCGACGCGCTCGATCAGCAGGCGCAGGCGATCATCGGTGGACTCAGCCATCGGGGTCTTCTCCAAGAATCAGTGGTGCCGCGATTCGGCAAGGCGCGGCTGATAGCGGCGCCAGCGCGTTCCCGCCAAGCGCGGGCCTGTGGATATCGGGCCGACGGCTAGGGAGCGTTCTTCAGCATGCTGATTTCCATCCGTTGCAGCTGCTCGGGAGTGGCGTCGGCTTGAAACCGGGCCTTCCATTCCGCCGCCGGCATTCCGTGGATTGCTTCGCGCGCGGCCGCCTTGTCGAGCGGTGCGCCGGCATCCATCACCCAGTCGGCCAGACAGTTGCGGCAGAACCCGGCCAATCCCATCAGGTCGATGTTCTGCGCATCGTGGCGGTGGCGCAGATGGCGCACCAATCGGCGGAACGCCGCAGCGGCCTGATCGTCGGTGACGGCGTCAAGCAGATCACCGGGGGCTGCATTCGTATTTTCGGAACAGCTCATGACGTATCGTCCTTGGGTTTTGCAGGCGGCTTTGCCATAGCGCGGGTCGCAACCGGAAGGATTAAATCTTGAGCAGCACCACGCACCGCGGACGCAAGGTGAAGATCCTCGCCACCCTCGGCCCAGCGAGCAGTTCGCCCGAGATGATCCTGCGCCTGCTCGAAGCCGGAGCGGACGCCTTCCGCGTCAACATGAGCCACGGCGATCATGCGACCCACGCCGCCACCATCGCCAACATCCGCGCCGCCGAAAAGGAGTTCGGCCGGCCGCTCGCGATCCTGTGCGACCTGCAGGGGCCCAAGCTGCGTGTCGGCACGTTCGCCGAGGGCAAGGCGCTGATCCGCCACGGCGCGCACTTCACGCTTGACCGCGATCCCACCCCCGGCGACGAGAACCGCGTCGGCCTGCCCCATCCCGAACTGTTCGGCATCCTGCAGAAAGGCCAGCGGCTGCTGATCGACGATGGCAAGCTGCGGCTCCGTGTGATCCGCGCCGAAGCCGACGCTATCCTGTGCAGCGCCGAAGTTGGCGGGATGATCTCCAACCGCAAAGGCGTCAACGTGCCCGACGCGGTGATCCCGGTGCCGGCGCTGACCGAAAAGGACCGGCGCGATCTGGCGTTTGGGGTCGAGCACGGGGTTGACTGGATCGCGCTGTCGTTCGTGCAGCGTCCTGACGATGTGGCCGAGGCGCGCCGGCTGATGGGGCCCGCCGGTGTCGCGCTTTTGGCCAAGATCGAAAAGCCCGCCGCGATCGATCGGCTGGAGGAGATAATCGAACTGGCGGACGGGATCATGGTGGCGCGCGGGGATCTGGGCGTCGAGTTGCTGCCCGAGGAAGTGCCGCCTCTGCAAAAGCGCATCGTCGAGGCGACCCGACGTTCGGGCAAGCCGGTGATCGTCGCGACACAGATGCTCGAATCGATGATCGAAAGCCCGGCCCCGACCCGGGCCGAAGTGTCGGACGTGGCCAACGCGGTGTATGACGGCGCGGATGCCGTGATGCTGTCGGCCGAAACCGCCAGCGGCGCCTGGCCGATCGAGGCCGTCACGATGATGGACCGGATCGCTAAGCAGGTGGAGAGCGACCCCGGCTATTCCGCCCGCATACATTTCACCGACGTGCGCCCCGATCCCACCACCGCCGACGCGCTCGCCGAAGCCAGCGCCTCGATCGCGGAGACCGTGACGCTGTCCGGGATCATCGTTTTCACCACCTCCGGAGCGACGGCCCGGCGGGTGGCGCGCGAACGTCCGGGTGCGCCCATGCTGGTGCTCACCCCCTCGCCCAAAACCGCGCGGCGGCTGGCGCTGCTGTGGGGCGCACATCCCGCCCACACCAAAGAGATCGGTTCGTTCGAGGAAATGATCGCCAAGGGCAAGCGCATGGCACTGCGCCATGGCTTCGGCACCGCCGGATCAAAGCTGATCGCGCTGGCAGGGGTGCCGTTCGGAACGCCGGGCGCAACGAATCTGCTGCACATAGTCACGCTGTCCGGCCGCGAACTGGATCGCGACCGCAGCTGACCAAGGCGATTTCCAGCATTTGATGGGGGCCGATGCCAATGCGCTGGTGCGCGGATCGCTCGCGGTGAGCGCGCCGGCCTGCACGTGATGGAGCTGCCCACCCGACCGCAAGCCTACTCCCGCGCGCCGAACAACGCCGATCCGACCCGCACGTGGGTTGCGCCAAGCATGATTGCGGTTTCATAATCGGCGCTCATCCCCATGCTGCGTCCCGCCAGCCCGTGGTCTGCGGCCAACTTGTCCAGCAGCGCGAAAAACGGCGCGGGCTCGATCCCGGCCGGCGGCACGCACATCAGCCCGATCACCGGCAGGTCCGCCGCGCGCGCCTCGGTCAGAAGGGCGGGCAGATCGGCAATTGCGCAGCCGCCCTTCTGCGCCTCAGCGCCGATGTTGACCTGGACGAAACACGGCAGCCGCCGGCCGGCCTTGTCCATCGCGCGGGCAAGCGCCGCGACCAGCGCGGAACGGTCCACCCCGTGGATGCAATCGAACAGCCGCACCGCGTCGTCCGCTTTGTTGGATTGCAACTGGCCCACATGGTGCAATTCGATATCCGGACAGCCGTCGCGCAGCGCAGGCCACTTGTCCGCGGCTTCCTGCACCCGGTTTTCCCCGAAAACCCGATGCCCGGCTGCGAGCAGCGGCGCGATCCGGTAGGGGCCGTGGGTCTTGGTGATCACGACCAGCGTCACTTCGGCGGGCGCGCGCCGCGCGACTCGGGCGGCGGCGGCGATGCGCTGGCGGACGTCGTCGAGCAGGGCAGCTGGCTGTTCCATCGTGCTGCGCTATAACGGGCCGATGCATATGCGCCAGACCCTGATGCCGCGGCAGTGGCTCCTGACGGACGCGCGCACCGAACTGGTGCTGGACGAAAGCCTGCGTCGTCTGCCGCGCGGCTCAGGGGTAATCTTCCGGCACTATCACCTGGCGCCCGCTGCACGGCGCGCGGCCTTCGGCCGGATTCTGCGGATATGTCGCGCCCGCGGACTCGTAGCCGTGCTGGCAGCGCCTGCACGGCACGCGGTGCGGTGGAGCGCGGATGGCGCCTATGGTTCGCCCGCGGAACTGTCGCGCGGGCCGCGCACGCTCCGGCTGTGCACCGCTCATTCGCTGGGCGAACTGGGGGCCGCGGCCCGTTCCCGTGCAGACGCCGTGCTGCTTTCCCCGGTTTTCCCGACGCGCTCGCACCCTCATGTCCGCCCGCTCGGTCCGGTGCGGTTCCTGACGCTGGCCCGCCGTTCGCGCGTACCGGTTTTCGCCCTGGGCGGCGTGACGGGTCGCTCCGCCGGGCGACTGGCCGGCGCCGGCTGGGCCGCGATTGACGGATTGGCGCGAAAAAGGCCGTGAAAATCGAAGGATTGTTGACGAGAAGTCGCCCTCGGGCGCATTATGGCTCCGGAATTAGGGGAAGGGGTTATTGCTGTGGCTAGCCGCGCGATCGGTCAAGGACCGGGGACTCCCCGGCGCCCCCGGAGCGGGAGCGCAAACTGGCGGCAAGCGCTGCGCCGGTCGGCGACGCGCGCTCTCGAACTTGCCGGCGGGCTGCTACTGTGCGTGGCAGCGCTGTTCCTCACCGTGGCGCTGGCCACTTATCACCAGACCGATCCTTCGGGTTCTACCGCGGCGGGCGGGCGGGTGCTCAACTGGATGGGCCCGGCCGGAGCCTGGGCAGCCGACCTTGCGTTGACGGCGTTCGGACTGGTCGCGGTGCTGCTGGTCCCGCTCCTGTTCGTTTCGGGCCGCAAGCTGTGGCGGCTCGCCGATGGCGAAGATACCGAGGCGGAGCGCGAGGACGATCGCGGTGTGCCACCACGGCGATCGTCCTGTTGGTCGCAATGGCGCTGCTGGGGGCGGTCATCAGCCTCGCGTTCACCGCGCCGGGGGGAACATTGCCGGCCACCCCCGGTGGCCTGGTCGGGCTGGTGGTATCAAAAGCGATCCGTGCGCTTGCGGAGCTGGCACCGCCATCGATCCAGGGATGGATCATTTTGGCGGCGGCGCTCGTGTGCCTGGCGGTGGGCGCCACGCTTGCCGCGCGGGTGTTTGCATTTGATTGGGCCAGCTTGCTGAGCGTGCCCCACCGGCTGCGGCGCCGGCGAGAATCCGTGCCGACAGAGGCGGAATACCAGGGCATTGTGTTGCCGCGCGACCGAAAGGCCCGGGAGCCGCGCGCCGGCCCCGACGCAACCGACGAGCCCGTATCAGCCGCGCGCCGTGCGCCGGAAATCACCGATCCGACCCATCCGGCAAGGCCGGCGCAGCTGTCAGCCGGAAGCCGCCAGGGCGACCTGTTCGACAAGTTCGAGCTGCCCCCGCTCGATCTGCTCGCCGATCCGCTGCCCAATTCTGCGCCAAAGGTCGACAAGTTGGCGCTGGAGCGGAACGCCCGCCTGCTCGAGACCGTACTCGACGATTTCAACGTCAAGGGCGAGATCACGGCGGTGCGGATGGGCCCGGTGGTGACGATGTACGAACTGGAACCCGCGCCGGGGATCAAGGCCAGCCGGGTGATCGGGCTGGCCGACGATATCGCCCGCAACATGAGCGCAATTTCAGCCCGCGTATCCTCGATTCCCGGCCGGACGGTGATGGGTATTGAACTGCCCAATGCCGACCGGCAGATGGTTTCCTTCAAGGAAATCGTCGCGTGCGAGCAGTTCGCCGCATCCAAGGCGCTGTTGCCGATCATCCTGGGCAAGGATATCGCCGGCGATCCGATCGTGGCCGATCTGGCAAGCATGCCGCACCTGTTGGTCGCGGGTACCACCGGCTCGGGCAAATCCGTGGGGCTCAACTGCATTCTGCTGTCGCTGCTCTACCGGCTGACCCCGGCACAGTGCCGCCTGATCCTGGTCGATCCCAAGGTGCTGGAACTCAAGACATACGACAACATCCCGCACCTGCTCTCGCCGGTCGTCACCGAGCCGGCCAAGGCAGTCCGCGCGCTCAAGTGGGCGGTCGAGGAGATGGAACGTCGCTACCGCATGATGAGCGAGATTTCGGTCCGCAACATTTCGGGCTTCAACGACAAGGTCCGCGCGGCCATAGCCAAAGGCAAGCCGCTCGGACGCCAGATCGCGATCGGCTTCGATCCCGACACTGGCGAGGAAATCTTCGAGGACCACCAGTTCGATTACGAAGTGCTGCCGCAGATCGTGGTCATCGTCGACGAACTTGCCGACCTGATGGTCACTGTCGGCAAGGAAATCGAAGTGCTGATCCAGCGCCTCTCGCAAAAGAGCCGCGCGGCCGGCATCCACCTGATCATGGCCACCCAGCGCCCGTCGGTCGATGTCATTACGGGCGTGATCAAGGCCAACCTGCCCACGCGCATCAGCTTTGCCGTGACCAGCCGGATCGACAGCCGTACGATCCTCGGGGAACAGGGGGCGGAACAGCTGCTGGGCAAGGGCGACATGCTGTTCAAGCCCAACACCGATCCGATCAAGCGCGTCCACGGTCCGTTCGTCTCGGATGAGGAAGTCGAACGGATCGCGGACTTCTGGCGCGGACAGGGCAGCCCGGAATACGTCGATTCGGTTACAAACGAGCCCGAGGATTCGCCGTTCGGGTTCGACGATCTGGACGCGACCGCTTCCGATGCTCCTGAAGAGCGCAAATACCGGCAGGTCTGCCAACTGGTGTTCGAAAGCCAGAAGGCCTCGGCCAGCTGGATTCAACGCCAGATGGGGGTGGGCTACAACACCGCCTCCAAGTGGATTGAGCGGATGGAGGCAGACGGCTTGGTGGGGCCCGCAAACCACGTCGGCCGGCGCGAAATCTACCGCGACAGCGACGGCAATCCGCTATGACCGCATCAGCTGACGACGCACACCCTCAACCGGCGCGCGCATAGCTGGTCGAGACATTGCACCGGCGCATGTGACCGGGGATCGGACGAACAAGACCCCGCTTCGCCCGGGCTGTTGCAGATGGACGCAGGACACCGCGCCGGGTGCCGGATCTTGCGCGCAGCTTGGGGCAAAGCGGCGGCCATTGCACCCTATAGGTTTCGTCTGTAACCAAGTCGACGAGGAGAGCAATAATGCGCGTCGGCACGGTCCGCGAGATCAAAAATCACGAATACCGCGTTGGCCTAACGCCCGAAAGTGTTCGAGAATTGCGCGCGCACGGGCACCCGGTGCTGGTCGAAACCGGAGCCGGTCTCGGCATTGGTGCTACTGATGCTGATTATGTGCAGGCCGGTGCCACCATCGCGCCGGATGCTGCCAGCGTGTTTGCCGATGCGGAGCTACTGGTCAAAGTAAAGGAACCCCAGCCTGCCGAACTGGCAATGCTGCGCGCCGGGCAGATCCTGTACGCATACCTTCACCTCGCACCCGATCCCGAACAGGCGGCCGGACTGGTCGGCAGCGGCGTCACCGCGATCGCCTATGAGACCGTGACCGGCCCGGGCGGCGCCCTGCCGCTGCTCAAGCCGATGAGCCAGGTTGCAGGCCGGATGTCGATCCAGGCCGGCGCGACCGCTCTGCAAAAAGCGCACGGCGGGCGCGGCGTGCTGCTGGGCGGGGTCCCTGGCGTGCTCCCCGGCCGGGTGCTGATCCTGGGCGGGGGCGTGGTGGGTTTCAACGCGGCGCAGATGGCGGTGGGCATGGGCGCGGACGTGACCATCCTGGACCGCGATCCCGAAGTACTCGAGCGCCTGAGCAACCATTTCGAAGGCCGGGCCAAGACCCGCTTTTCAACCTCATCCACCATCGGGCAGATGATCTGCGAGGCCGAACTGGTGATTGGCGCGGTTCTGGTGCCGGGCGCGGCCGCGCCCAGGCTGGTGACCCGCGCGATGCTGGGCTGCATGAAGCCCGGCGCCGTGGTGGTGGATGTGGCGATCGACCAGGGCGGCTGCTTCGAGACCAGCCATCCGACTACGCACGACGCGCCCACGTTCGTGGTCGATGGCATTGTGCATTACTGCGTCGCCAACATGCCTGGGGCGGTGGCACGAACCAGCACATATGCGCTCAACAACGTCACGTTGCCCCACGCGCTGCGCATCGCGGACCTTGGCTGGAAGCAGGCTCTGCAAACCGACCTTAACCTCGCGGCGGGGCTCAACATCCACGCGGGCATGGTGACGCACCCGGCGGTGGCAGAGGCTTTGGGTCTGGAACACATACCGGCAAGGACGGTTTTGGGGTGAATATTGCCGACAGGCGGTTCACGGAACTTTACGGCATCGCTGACGCCCGGCAAAGTGTGACCGTTTCAGGGAACACTGATGGCGAAATATACCTTGTCGGAAATACTGCCGGATTACACCGATTTCGGCCCGATTTCGGCCAAGGCCGATGCCCTGTGCGGCGTGTACCTTGGCAGCAACACCGTGCTCACCAAAATCTGGAGCGGGCACCTGATGACAGTGTACACGGGCGACGTTATCGTGACGCCCCACCTGATCAATATCGGGATCAACGAACCCCACGTCACGCGAACCCTGGTTTCCCTGATCCGGCCGGGTGACGTGTTTGTCGATGTGGGCGCCAACGTGGGGTATTTCAGCGTTCTGGGCGCGTGGCAGAGTTATCCGGGCGGAAAGGTCTGGGCGTTCGAACCTAATCCGAACGTCTATTCCATTCTCCATGGCAACATGAACACCAGCGGGTATTCGCCGCTCGCCAAATGCCGGCAGATCGCGCTATCGGACCGCCCTGGAAGCGCATCCCTGCGGGTGTTCAAGGGGTTTGAGGCCACATCGACCATTCGTGACGTTCCCCAGCAGTTCATCGACCACACGCGGGAGGAGACCGGACAGGAATCCTACCTCGTGGACGTCGAAATCAATACGCTCGACGCCGAGATGCGCGACGTTCCGGAAATCGACGTCATGAAAATCGATGTCGAAGGACACGAACCGTCGATGATCCGGGGAGCGACCGAAATACTGTCGAGATCGAAAACGGTAAAGGTCGTGATGGAATTCGTCCCCCCGATCATGGGCGACGAACAAACCGGACGACTGATACAGGATCTGCGGCAGATGGGATTTGCCATCTACACCATCGAACACGATTTCACGTTTATCCTGCAGGACGATGATCGCCGGCTGGCCGCGATACCGTTCGCCGACCTGCTCCTTATCAAACGCACACATTGACCGCGGCAGCGGGCCTGTCGCGGCCCCGTTTGCAATCCTGGCTCAGTCCGCCAGCCCCAGCTGCCACAAGATGAACGCGAATTCCTCGGCCGTTTCGCGCAAGGATTCGAACCGGCCCGATTTGCCGCCGTGGCCCGCGCCCATGTTGGTCTTCAGCAGCAGTTCGTTGCCGTCCGTCTTCAGCTCGCGCAGCCTGGCCACCCATTTGGCCGGCTCCCAATAAGTCACGCGCGGATCATTCAGCCCTGCCGTAACCAGCAGCGGCGGGTAGTTCTGCGCGCACACCTGATCGTACGGGGAATAGCTGCGGATCAGTTCGAAGGCGGCCTGGTCTTCAACCGGATTGCCCCATTCCGGCCATTCGCCCGGGGTCAGCGGCAGCGTCTCGTCCAGCATCGTGTGCAGCACGTCCACGAACGGCACGTGCGCTACCACCGCGCCCCACAGGTGGGAATCGGAGTTGATCACCGCGCCCATCAGCTCGCCCCCCGCCGATCCGCCCGAGATCGAGATCCGCCCCGGCGCCGTCAATCCGCGTTCAATCAGCCCCTGCGCCACGTCGACGAAGTCCGTGAAGGTATTGCCGCGCCGCTCCAGCTTGCCTGCCTTGTACCACGCCCGGCCAAGATCGTCGCCGCCGCGGATGTGGGCGATGGCGTAGGCAAAGCCGCGATCGACCAGGCTGAGCCGCGTGGTCGAAAAGCCTGGCGGAATGGCGATGCCATAGGCGCCGTAACCATAAAGGTGCAGCGGGCCGCCGGTTCCCCCGGTCCGCTGGCCGCGATCCTTGCGCATGACGATGCTGACCGGGATCGCCGTCCCGTCGCGCGCTGGAATCTCCAGGCGCTCGGTCACGTAGAGCGACGGGTCATAGCCGGAGGGTATTTCCTGGACCTTGCGTACCTCCAGCCGGCGCTCGGCCACGTGGTAGTCATAGGTCGTCGCGGGGCTGACCATCGATTCGTAGCTCAGCCGCAGCACCTGCGTGTCCCATTCGGGATTGTCCCCCAGCCCCGCATCGTAGCTGGCTTCGGGAAACACGATCGGCTCCACGCAGCCCGGATCGTCGTACCAGCGCAGTTCGATCTGATCGAGCCCGGCCCGGCGCCCCTCGACGACGTAGAAGTCGCGAAACAGCTCGAACCCGGTAAGGTAGAATGCGTCGGTCCCCTCGATCAGCGTGGTCCACTCCCCCGGCGCAGTCAGCGGCGCGACCGCGAGGCGGAAATTCTCGTGCGTGTCGTTGGCATGTACGAACAATGTCTCCCCGCGCACGTCCACGTCGTATTCCACGCCGGTCTGGCGCGGGCGCACCAGGATCGGCGGGGCCAGCGGATCGGCGGCCGGTACCAGCCGCACTTCGCTGGTCTCGTGATCGCTGGTGCCGATGACCAGCCACTCCTCGTTGGCCGACAAGCCCGAACCGACGCGAAAGCCCTCGTCATCCTCGTGGTAGAGTTCGATGTCGCTCGCCGCCGGCTGGCCCAGCCAGTGCAGCCGGGCATTGTCCGTGCGCCACTGCTCGTTCGCAAGGCTGTAGACCAGCGCCTTGTCGTTCGCGGCCCAGACCAGCGCCGATAGCGTCCCTTCGATCTCGTCGGACAGCATCTCCCCGGTCGTCAGGTTCTTGATCCGCGCCGTAAATCGCTCCGACCCGTTGTCGTCGATCGCATAAGCGAGCAGCGTGCCGTTCTTGGATACGGACAGCGCGCCAAGGCGGAAGTATTCCTTGCCCTGCGCCAGCGCGACCTCGTCGAGGATCAACTCGTCCGGACCGCCTGCCACGGGCCTGCGCCACCATTTCTTGTATTCGGCACCCTCTTCGAACTCGATCCAGTACAGCCAGTCGCCGTCCTTCTGCGGCACCGAAGTGTCGGCTTCCTTGATCCGCGTGCGCATTTCGGCGAACAGGTCGTCGATCAGGGGCTGGCGCGGCGCCATCCGCGCTTCGAACCAGGCGTTCTCGGCCTCCAGATGCGCCAGAACCGCCTTGTCGGTCACCTCGGGATAGCCGGGATCGCGCAGCCAGGCATAGTCATCGGCGATGGTGATGCCGTGATGGGTGATGCGGTGCGATTTCTTCGGGGCGACGGGGGGGGTGTTAACAGCCATCCCGCGCATCTATGTTGCCGTGGTAACCGCCGCAACCCGGACATCCCGTCATGCTCATGAATATCGCAGAAGCCCGTCTTGACGCCTTGCGCCAGGAGCTTGGCCGCCAAGGGCTGGATGGGTTCGTGATCCCGATCTCGGATGAACACATGAGCGAGTATGTCGGCGCCTATGCGCAGCGGCTGGCGTGGCTGACCGGGTTCGGCGGCTCTGCCGGGACCGCGGTGGTGCTGCGCGACCGTGCGGCGATCTTCGTGGATGGGCGCTATACGCTGCAAGTGCAGGACCAGGTTGACGGCCGGCTTTATGCCTTCGAATCGGTACCGCAGACCTCGGTCGTCAAATGGCTGGGCGAACATGCGGCGCCGGGCATGAAGGTCGGCTATGACGCCTGGCTTCACGGCAAGCGCTGGGCCGATGCAGCTGGCAAGGCGCTGGCCGACAAGGACGCGCAGCTGGTGGCCGTCGGCACAAATCCGGTGGATGCCATCTGGTCGGACCGCCCTGCCCCGTCAGCCGCACCGGCGAAAATCCATCCCGAACGTTTCGCCGGGCAAAGCAGTGACGAAAAACGCGCGGCGCTCGGCGCGTGGCTGGCCGAACGGAAGATTGACGCTGCGGTTATCACTGCGCTGGATTCGATCGCCTGGTTGCTGAACATCCGCGGGTCCGACATCGACCGGACGCCGGTCACGCTGGCATTCCTCATCGCCCATGCGGACGGCAGCGCGCAGCTGTTCATCGCGCCGGAAAAGGTCGATGCCGAACTGCGCACGCATTTGGGCGATGCGGTGGCCGTGCGCGACCGCGCGGATTTCATCGCCGGCCTTGAGGCGCTGGCTGGACGCAAGGTGGCCCTCGATCCTGATCGCACCGTGTTCGCAGTCGCGGCCGCCCTTGCCGGCACCGGGGCTGAGGTGGTCGAAGTGCAAGATCCCACCGTGCTGGCCAAGGCGGTCAAGAACCCGGTGGAGCAGGCCGGCCACCGCGCCGCCCAGGCCCGCGACGGCGCGGCGATGGTACGGTTTCTGCACTGGCTATCGGTCGAAGGGCCGAAAGGTACGCTGACCGAGATCGACGCCGAACAGAAACTGCACCAGCTGCGCCGCGATACGGGCACGTTGCGCGACCTGTCGTTTGATACGATCGCCGGCGCGGGACCGAACGGGGCCATCGTCCATTACCGGGTCAGTCCCGAAACCAACCGCCTGCTGGAGCCGGGCAGCGTGTTCCTGGTCGATTCGGGCGGGCAGTATCCCGACGGCACCACAGATATCACCCGCACGGTGTGGATCGCCGGCCCGCACGAGCCGCCGGCGGAAGTGACGGACCGTTTTACCCGCGTGCTCAAGGGGCACATCGCACTTGATCGGGCGATCTTCCCCGCCGGCACGCTCGGCAGCCAGCTTGACACGCTTGCACGGCAGTTCCTGTGGCACGCGGGAATCGATTACGCGCACGGCACCGGCCACGGGGTCGGCAGCTTCCTGTCGGTCCACGAAGGGCCGCAGCGCATCGCACGCGCCAGCGGATCGCAAGCCGGGACCGAGCAGGAGCTGTTGTCCGGGATGATCCTGTCCAACGAACCCGGGTATTACAAGACCGGCGCGTTCGGCATCCGGATCGAAAATCTGGTCCTGGTCGAACCGCGCCAGATCGAGGAAGCGGAAGGTGCGTGCCTTGGCTTCGAAACGCTGACCCACGTCCCGATCGACCGCGCGCTGCTCAATTCCGCGATTATGGAGTCGGGCGAGGTTGCGTGGTGGAACACCTATCACGCGCGGGTATTGGAAATCGTCGGTCCTCTGGTGGAAGGTGAAGCCCGCGCCTGGCTGGAAGCCCAATGTGCGCCGCTGGACCCGAGCCAACTCGGCTGATTTTCGCGGTTGCGCCTGGATTAATTACAGCACTGGCCGGCGACCATTTGCGACAATTAACGGACTTCCCGGCATAATCGCGCGACATGGCGGCGTTATAGTCCGCTTGAGCCGCAAGGTGCCAGGTGGTTTCCTCCCCTTCCTTTCCCGGTGCCTTGCGGTGCCAACTTTGTTATGATCCGCCTTGCCTGGGTCGCCCAACCTTGATGGAGTACACCGATGAAGAAAACCGTTCTCGCGCTTGGCGCCGCCGTACTTGCCACCGCCGGTTCTGCTGCGGTTGTCCACGCCCATCAAGCTGGGGCCGGCATGGGCATGCACCGCATGATGCAGGATCCCTTCGGCAATGCCGCGATCACCCGCGCAGACGCTCAGGCCAAGGCAACCGAGATGTTCGTCAAGCATGATGCAAATGGCGACGGCAAGCTCGACCCGGCCGACGGTGCCGCGCGCATGGGCCAGCGCTTCGATACGATGGACACCAATCGTGACGGCTCATTGTCGCGGCAGGAATTCCTTGCCGCGCACGCTCAGGCGAAAGCAGGGCACAAAATGGGCCATGACGGGGCCGGTCAGGAAGGCAGGGGCCAGAGGAGCATGGGCCAGGGGAGCATGGGCCAGGGGAGCATGGGCCATGAAGGCATGGGCCATGAAGGCATTAGCGATAAGGGTGGACGCAAAGGGATGGACCACAAGGGCATGGGTGGCATGCTGATGATGGGCATGGACGCCAACGGCGATCTCACTATCACCCGCGACGAGTTCGTGGCGGGTGTGCTCAAGCGGTTCGATGCAGCCGACACCAATCGTGACGGCGCGCTGACCAGCGAAGAGCGCCGCGCCGCGATGCAAAAACACATGGGCGAAATGCGCGGCGGCATGAACAAGGACGGCGCCGCCACGCCGCCGGCTGCCCACGATCACGGCGCCATGCCCGGCAACTGACGATTGCGGCTGACGATGGCGCAACCTGAATGACGGACACCCCACCGATCCGGGTTCTGCTCGTCGATGACGAGGCGGCGCTACGCGAGCCCTTGGCCGAGTATCTCTCGCGCCAGGGGTTTGCCGTAACGCAGGCTGCCACTGCTGCAGAAGCGCGCACCCGCCTGCGCGACGAAGCGCCCGATCTGGTCCTGCTGGATATCATGATGCCGGGCGAGGACGGGCTATCGCTGTGCCGGCACATCGTCGAAAGCCGGCAGCTCCCGACAATTTTTCTCACCGCGCGCGGCGAAGCGACCGACCGCATCGTCGGGTTGGAAATCGGCGCAGACGACTATGTGGTGAAGCCCTTCGAGCCGCGCGAACTTGTTGCCCGCATCCGTTCAGTGCTGCGCCGCGCCGCGCGCGGGCCGGGTGACCGGGCCGACGAGGAAGTGTTCAGCTTCGAAGGCTGGACGCTCGATCCGCTCAAGCGCCGGCTGACCGACGCCGAGGGTGCGCTGGTCGCGATCTCGTCCGCCGAATTCCGCCTGCTGATGGCATTCCTGGAACATCCGCGCCAGGTGCTCGACCGCGACCGGCTGCTCGAAATGGTGCAGGGCCGCGAAGCGCACCTGTTCGATCGTGCGGTCGACAACCAGGTCAGCCGCCTGCGCCGAAAGATCGAGATAGACAGCCGCAATCCGCAACTGATCCAGACCGTCTGGGGCGGCGGCTACATGCTCGCCGCCGAAGTGCGCCGCGCCCCCGCCCCGCCCGCCGCCGGCAGCCGGTGAACCGGTGACCGCGGCATCGCTGGCTGCCCGTGCCAGGCATTATCTGTGGCCGCGAAGCCTGAAAGGGCAGGTGTTGCTGGCTATGGCCCTGGCACTGTTCCTGGCGCAAGGCATCGGCGCGCTGTTGCTATACCGCGCCCAGCACGATCGCATCGCCGGCGCGCTACTCCACAACGCCGCGTTCCGGCTGATCGTGGCCGGCCGCCCGGAGGACCCCGGCCATGCGCACCTGCCAGAGGATATGGATGGCAGCCCGCCGGGGCGGCACCTGGCTCACCACGTGCTGCCACCGGATCACCGCCGCGTCCGGCTCGAGCGGACCACCGCTCTTCCGGTCAATCGCGGCGAACGGCGCGAGCGGGCAGCCGAGGCAGAGCTGCGCCAGATCCTTTCCGAACAGGATTTTCAGGTCGACGACGCGATCGTCCTGCACCGCGATGTTCGCGACGATCTGCGCGCGCGGCTGCGACTGGCACGGCAGGCCGAAAACGGCGCGGCCCAGCTGCGACGCGGCCCCCCGCCGGCACAAGTGCTGCTGGCCGCCGTGCGCCTGCCGGGTTCTCCGCAATGGCTGGTCGCGCGGGTCTTCGTGCCGCCAGGCGAACGGCTGATGTTGCAGACGCTGTTCGGCCAGACCTTGCTGATCTACGCGCTGCTGGTGGGGGCGACATGGCTTCTGCTCAGCCGGATCACCCGGCCGCTTGCGGCGCTGACGGTGCGGCTGGAACGGTTTGCCGGCAGCCGTGACCCCGGCCGCCTGCTGGAGCCTCACCAACTGGAACCGCAGGGTCCCGAGGACGTCGCGCGGTTGATCGCCGCGCACAATGCGATGGAAAGCCGAATCGTTGCCCTGCTCGACGAAAAGGACGTGATGCTGGGCGCGATCGGGCACGATCTGAAAACGCCGTTGGCGGCATTGCGGGTACGGATTGAATCGGTCGACGATGATACCGAGCGCCAGCGCATGGCCCGCACGATCGAGGATATAACCCGGACGCTGGACGATATCCTGTCGCTGGCGCGCGTCGGCCGGCCGACCGACGCGCGCGAGTCGACCGAACTGTCCGCCCTCGTCGCCTCGGTGGTGGAAGAGTACGAAGACATGGGCGAACCTGTCGAACTGGGGCAGACCGCGCGAATCGTGTTGCCGCTGCGCCCGACATGGATCCGCCGCGCACTGCGCAACCTTATCGGCAACTCGCTGCGTTATGGCCGCAGGGCCGACGTCAGTCTGACGCGCGAGAACGGTACCGCGGTGATCCGCATCGCGGACGACGGGCCCGGCATTCCGCCGCATGACATCGCGCGGATGCTGGAGCCGTTCACGCGCGGCGATCCTTCGCGAAACAGCGAGACCGGGGGCGCAGGGCTGGGGCTGACGCTTGCCCGGGCAATCGCTGAACAGCACGGAGGGACGCTGACCCTGGCCAACCGGGAGGGCGCCGGCGGAGCCGCCACGGGGCTGGAGGCGATCATCCGCCTGCCGCTGTAGCCCGAAACACTCGGGTCACAGCCGCTGTCAGGGCAGCGCTGCGACCGCCTGGCTTGCTTCGGCAGCGCGCGCATCCTTGAGCATCCCGCAACTGCGAACCCGTTCGATCGTGCGTTCCAGATCAAGCTCAGACGGCTTTCCAGCCAGGCGCGGCCTAAGGAAACCGGCAATCTCGTCCGCCCGGGCGACTGAACAGAACCCGCTGACCATGCGCGGCAGCCGGGTCGTGAAAAAAATGCCGCCCGCCCCGTCCAGCAATTCCGGCAGGTTTCCTTTCATCCACTCCCAGCCAAGCTCGCGGGTTTGCTCGGTGCGGATGACCGCGTTGATCATCGCATTTCGCTCGGTCGGCCGCAGCCGGGGATCGCGCGCATCGGACAGCACCCAGCGCGCGGTATCGGCATTCCCGCTGGCACCGACAGCGTCAAGCGCGCTCGGGCGGAATACCGGATCCTGCGAGGACAGTGCGCGTTCGAACAGCTTCTTGGTCCCGTCGGGCCCGGCATCCGCGCTCCACATCTTCAGGGCAAGGTCGAGATAGGCGTTGTCGAGCGCTCGCGTATTTCCGCCAAGGTACGCGTCTGCAGCGCCCTTCAGCGCCGTCCGCACGGCGGCGTCGCGGGCGATCGTGGCCAGCGTCCAAACCAGCTGGACCCGCTGCTGGCTGATCTCCGGGGCCTCCTGCGCATAGACCCCGGCCTTAAGGTCAAACCCCGACGCCGCCAGCCGGGGTGCATAAAGACCATGGACGAAGCGGCGATAGGAGGCGAGCGCCGGTGCGTCGAAAAATCCGGCCGCATTTATTCCCTCAAGCCCCGCGAGCGCCACCGCGCTGGCGTAACTGTCCGGATTGAGCGCCAGTTTGCGCGCCAGCGCCGCCAGCTGCGCGGGCGAGGCGCGCCCGGCCTCGAAACTGGCGCGCAAGCTGTCGGCCACCGCCACTGCCTCCCCGCCGGGCAGCGTGTCCGCCGCGGCGATCAGCGCATCCCACTCGGCCTGGGGCAACTCGAACCGATAATAGCCGGTGCCGCCCGAATTGGGCATCAATGGGCCGGCCCCGCCCTTTAACACGATCTGGCCCTGCGGCGTATCCAGCAGCGTGCAACTGCGCACCGCCCCTTGCCGTGCGCACAGCGGCACCCCCCACTGGGTCAGGGGCGGCACCGTGCCAAGCCGGGCATAACGGCTTTGCGTTACCGCGTACTGCCCGCTGCCAGCGGGTTGGAACGTCACCAACGGCACGCCCTGCTGGTCGGTGAAGCTGCGCATGGCCGGCAGGATCCGCGCATCCTGCGCCGCCTCGGCCATCGCACGGAAAAAGTCGGTGCTGGTCGCGTTGCCGTGGCGGTGCGCTGCCATGTACCGCCGCACACCGCTGCGGAATTTTTCGTCCCCCATGTAGGCAGCGATCATCGCAACGACGTGGCCGCCCTTGCCATAGGTGATCATGTCGAAGGCCGCATCGATCTGCACGCTGCGCTCGATCGGCTGACGTATCGCGCGCCCGGCCAGCAGGGCATCGGTCTGCATCGCCGCAAACCCTTCTACCGCGGCCCCGGTCCCGATGTTGAGATCGGGCCGCCACGCATTGCCGATGCGATACCCAAGCCAGTTGGCAAAGCTTTCGTTCAACCAGATGTCGTCCCACCACGCCGGTGTTACCAGGTCGCCGAACCACTGATGGGCCAGCTCGTGGGCGACAACCATGCCGAAATTGCGCTTTTGCGGAACCGCGGCATCGTTCGCCATGACGATCAGGGCATCATTGTACAGCGCAGCCCCTGCGTTCTCCATCGCGCCGGATTGGACCGGGCTGGTGATCTGATCGAGCTTGGAGAACGGAAACGCCTCGCCGAAATAGGATTCCAGATGGCCAACGATCGCCTTGCTGCCGTCCAGCGCAAAGGCCAGCCGGTCACCGTTCGGGCGCGGAGAGATGATCCGCAGCGGCAGCGGCACGGCACGCTCGGGGGTTGGCGCCACTGCACCCTCCAGCTTGGCGAACGGACCGATCATCACCGCCACCAGGTAGGTGGGCAACGGCGCCGTGGGGGCAAACCGGTGTGCGTCCAAACCCCGTTCCGCTGCGCGCCTGGCCACCGGGGCGTTACTGACGGCCATCAACCCCGGCGGGGTCCGCAGCGTGACGGTGAAAGGCAGCTTGAACCCCGGCTCGTCGAACGAGGGGAATACCGCGCGGGCATCGATCGATTGCAACTGGCTCCACACGTCCCAGTCATCTCCCACTTTGGCGCGGAACAGTCCCGACGGGCCCTCACCGAACGCGGCATCGTAATCGAACGCCAGGGTGATGGGGCCGGCCGGCAGCGGCCGTGGGAACGTCAGGCGCGCGACACCGCTATCGTCCACTTGGGTCCACGTGCCGGGAACGGCCTGCCCGCGAACGCGCGCTTCCACGTGCCGCATCGCCAGGCCCCGGCCATGCAGGTCGACGAAGCGGGCCGCCTGCTTCAGCTGCACGTCGATCTCGACCCGGCCGGAAAAGCGCGGCTGCGCGGGATCAACCGTCAAGTCGATGCGATAGGCCACCGGGCGCGCCGCATCGGTCAGCCGGCCCTGAGGCACCGGCGCCAGCGCGACGATGTCAGGCGCAGGTGTAGGCGAAGGTGCGGCCTGGGCAGCGGCATACCCTCCGCAGGTTGCACCCATTGCGGCGACAGCGATGCAACCGGCAAGCAAAGCGCGCATGAACAAACCTTTCAGCAAACCGGGCCCGGGCGGCCTTCCGAAGATTCATGCCCCGGCCGCGATCCGGTCGCAACCGAAACTACCGCAGCAGTCCGCCCAGCAGCCCGCGGGCGAACCGGCCGAACGCCGCACCGCCAAGCTGGGTGGCAATCGTGCCCACCACCGCGCCCGCGGCCGACGCGGCGGGAGAGGCGCGCGATTTCCGGCCCGTCAGCTGCGCCGCGATCACCGATCCGATCGAGGATGCCGCCGCGCCCGCTGCCGCCTTCCCCGCCCTGCCCCAGATGCTGGGCGATTGCCGTTCCTGCGCCTGCTGCACGCTTGCGCCCCGTTCTTCCACTATCTGGGCGGCCACAGCGGCGTCAGCCGCCTTTTGCGCCAACACCTCGGAGGCGGATTCCCGGTCCACCAGCGTGTCGTATTTGCCCTCGATGGGGCTGATCGAGCGGATGATTGCCCGTTCCTTGTCGGTCACCGGGCCAAGCCGCGAGCGCGGCGGGGCGATAAGTGTCCGCTGCACTATCGTTGGCGCGCCGTCGAGGTCCAACGTCGATACCAGCGCCTCGCCCACCTTCAGCTCGGTGATTGCGGTCGCGACATCAAGCCCGGGATTGATCCGGAAGGTTTCGGCAGCGGCCCGGATCGCCTTCTGGTCGCGCGGCGTGAACGCGCGCAATGCGTGCTGCACCCGGTTGCCAAGCTGGCCGGCGATCTTTTCGGGAATGTCGATCGGGTTTTGCGAGATGAAATACACGCCCACCCCCTTGGAACGCACCAGCCGTACCACCTGCTCGACCTTGTCGAACAATGCCGCGGGGGCATCGTCGAACAGCAGATGGGCCTCGTCGAAGAAGAACACCAGGATGGGCTTTTCGGGATCGCCGATTTCCGGCAGCGCCTCGAACAGCTCGGACAGCAGCCACAGCAGAAACGTCGCATAAAGCTTGGGGCTCTGCATCAGCCGGTCGGCCGCCAGAACGTTGATATAGCCGCGCGACTGGTCATCAAGGCGGATGAAATCGTGAATCTCAAGCGCCGGCTCGCCGAAAAACCGGTCCGCGCCCTGGCTTTCGAAGGCAAGCAACTGACGTTGGATCGTGCCGACGCTGGCCTTGGAGACATTACCGTACTTCGCCGATAACGCGCTCGCCTGCCCGGCGACCGCCATGAGCACCTGCTGAAGGTCCGCCAGATCGATCAGCAGCAGGCCCTGGTCATCGGCAAACCGGAATGCGATGTTGAGCACGCCTTCCTGGGTCTCGTTCAGGCCCAGCAACCGGGCCAGCAGCAACGGGCCCATCTCAGAGATCGTAGTGCGGATCGGATGGCCCTTGTCCCCGTACAGGTCCCAGAACACCACCGGATTGTCCCGGTAAACATAGTCGGCAATGCCAAGGTCTGCCGCGCGCTGCTCCAGCGCGGCAGCATTCCGTGCCTCATGACTGCCCGCCATGCCGATACCGGACAGGTCGCCCTTCACGTCTGCCAGGAACACCGGCACCCCTGCGGCCGAGAATTGCTCGGCCATGGTCTGCAGTGTCACCGTCTTGCCGGTGCCGGTTGCCCCGGCAACCAGCCCGTGGCGGTTGGCCCGCGAAAGTTGCAGCGTCTGTCGCTGACCGTCAGCGCTCAGGCCAAGGAAGATGGGGTCCATTGCAGATGTGCTCCCTCGTGCGGCGTGCGTCCACGTCCCGGCATATGGCATAGCACCGGCCGGACTGCAGACGAGAGGGTATTTGCCGTTTCGCAGCAGGAGGCATCCGGCTAGAAGCCCCGGTTCATGCCGCAGCCGTTTGTCCTTCTCGATGACGCCCGTCCCGCCGGGGCCGGGGGCACGCCCAGCCCGGCCCGGCTATACCGTGATCCGCAGCAGACCGTGGTGGCGCGCCGGGGGGAGGACATTGCTCCCGCGCTTGACCGCCTGGACGCTCTGCACCGTGCAGGGCATCACCTGGCCGGCCATATCGCGTATGAGGCCGGCCTGGCGCTGGAACCGCGCCTGGCTGGAAGAGAGATGGCCCGGTCCGGCGCGGCGGGGCCGCTGCTGTGGTTCGGCGCGTTTGCCGGATACACCGAAATCCCTGCGGACCAGGTACCGCAATGGCTGGCCGATCACGCCTCGGGGCGCGGCGGCGCAAGCGTGGGCCCACTTGATCCGGCAGTGGCGCCAGGCCGGTACGCCGCCGCGTTCGGCGCCCTGCGCGGCGCAATCGCGGCCGGTGAGATCTACCAGGCCAACCTCACCTTTCCATTGGTCGGCAGTTACCGGGGGGATCCCCTGGCCGTGTACGCCGCGCTTCGCCCGGCAGCGGCGGCAGGGCATGGCGGGGTGATCTACGACGGCTCGCACTGGCTGCTCAGCCTCTCGCCCGAACTGTTCGTGGCGCTGCGGAGCGACGGCCGGCAAGCCACCGTCCGCCCGATGAAGGGGACGCGTCCGCGCCATCCCGATCCGGCCGCGGACGCCTCGGCAGCGGCCAGCCTTCAGGCGTCGGCGAAAGACCGGGCGGAAAACCTGATGATCGTCGACCTGATGCGCAACGACCTGTCACGGGTTTCCGTCCCTGGCACGGTCAGGGTGGAGGCGCCCTATGCGATCGAAAGCTATCCGACTGTGCACCAGATGGTGTCCACCGTCCGGGCGCAGCTGAAGCCCGGCTGCGGTCCGCTCGATCTGCTGCGCGCGCTGTTCCCGTGCGGGTCGATCACCGGTGCGCCCAAGATCCGCGCGATGGAGCTGATCGATGCGGCCGAACGCGACTCGCGCGGCCCGTATTGCGGGGCGATTGGCCGGATCGATCCGCCGCCGGTCGGTGCCGGCGCAAATGGCACTGGAGACGCCGCGTTCAATGTGGCAATCCGCACCCTGCGGCTCGCGCCGGACGATGATCGTCGTGGCGGCCGGGCGGTGCTGGGTGTCGGCTCCGCGATCGTCGCCGATTCGGAAGGCATTACCGAATGGCGGGAATGCTTGGTCAAAGGGGGTTTCGTGAGGGCATCGGCGGGAGGATTCGATCTCATCGAAACGATGGCGTTCGCTCCCGATACCGGGATCGCCCTGCTGGAACTGCACCTTGAACGATTGAAAACAAGCGCCGCCGAACTGGGATTCACGTTCGATCGCCACGCGGTGCGCAACGCGATCCAGGCGCTGTGCTTCGAATCCGAAACCGCCGCCAAGGTGCGCCTGGTGGTCGCCCGCAGCGGCGCGTTCGCGCTGGAATGCGCGCCGATGCCGGCGCCACTAGCCGGGGCATTGTGCGCGGTGCTGCACCTTCCGGTTGATCCGGCCGATTTCCGCCTTCGCCATAAGACGACAGATCGCGCGTTCTATGACGCCGCCCGCCGCGCCGCCGCCGGAGTCGGGGCGGATGAGGCCCTGCTGCTGCGCGACGATGGGCTGCTGACCGAAGGGAGCTTCACCAACGTATTCGTCAAACGCGGCGAAACGTTGCTGACTCCGCCGGCGGCGCGGGGGCTCCTGCCGGGCATACTGCGCCGCTCGCTACTCGATACCGGGGCCGCGCAAGAGGCCGACTTGCGGCTCGAAGATCTTGAGCACGGTTTTTTCCTGGGCAATGCCGTCCGCGGGCTAATCCCGGCCCGGCTGTTCGCCTGATGCCCATTCCGACGACAGGCGCGCGCACCGCGGACGAACGCGTTTCTGCCGCGCTCGCGCGGATTGCCCCCTCGGGCACGACCGCGATGACGGACCGGGCGATGGAACTGCGTGCTGCGGGCTGCGACATCATTTCGTTGTCGGTGGGGGAACCTGATTTCGATACGCCGCCCCATGTCATTGCCGCGGCGAAGGCCGCGATGGACGCGGGCGAAACGCGCTACACCGCGGTCGGCGGCACTGCGCGGATGAAGGCGGCTGCCGCCCTTCACTTCGCCCGCGATCTGGGGATCGACGTGCCGCCCAGCCAGGTAACGGTCAGCGCCGGTGGCAAGCAGGCGATCTTCCACGCCCTGCTGGCCACACTGGACCCAGGCGACGAAGTGCTGATCCCCGCGCCGTGGTGGGTGTCGTACCCCGAGATCGTCCGGTTCGCCGGCGGAAACGTGGTCGCGCTGCCGACCGAGGCGGCCACCGGCTTTCGCATCACCGCCGCCCAGCTGAAAGCCGCGATCACGCCGCGCACCCGGTGGCTGTTGCTCAACAGTCCCGGCAACCCGACCGGCGCGACGTATTCGGCGGCGGAACTGCGTGCGCTGGCCGAGGTGCTGCGTGCCTGCCCGCACGTGCTGGTGCTGAGCGACGATATCTATGCCCCGATCCGCTACACTGCTGGCGCGCACGCCACGCTGGCGGCAGAGTGTCCCGATCTTGCCCCGCGCGTGCTCACCGTTTCGGGCGTATCCAAAAGCCATGCGATGACCGGTTTTCGCATTGGCGTCGCCGCCGGGCCTCGCTGGCTGATCCGGGCGATGGAAAAGCTCCAGTCGCATTCCTCGGGAAATCCCAGTTCGGTCTCGCAGGCCGCGGCGGTGGCGGCGTTCGAAGGACCGCAGGACTACCTGGCGGACTGGCGCGCGCGGTTCCAAGCCCGGCGGGACCGGGTCATTGCCGCGATCAACTCTATCCCCGGACTGTCCGCGCCGGTGCCCGACGGCGCGTTTTACGGCATGGTCGATGCCGCGCCCCTGATGACCCGGTTCGGCAACGATGACGCGCTGGCCCTGCATCTGCTCGAACACGGCGTGGCGCTTGTCGCCGCGTCGAGCTTCGGCGGGAAAGACGGCTTCCGGCTCAGTTTCGCGGCGGACGAAACCACGCTCGACGAAGCGCTGCGCCGGATTGCGGCAGCGCTGTCATGACAACCGCGCAACCTGCAAGCGAGACAACCCAATGATCGATCTACCTGTCTTGTTCGACGATGCCGAGGCGCTGGTGATCGACAAGCCGGCGGGCCTCCCTCTGGATACCCCGCGCGCCGGCGGGCCAAGCCTGCTCGATTACCTCGATCAGCTGCGCTTCGGGTTCCAGCGCCTGCCCACCCCGGTGCACAGGCTTGATCGTGACACATCCGGCTGCCTGCTGCTGGCCCGCAATCCCAAGGCCCTGAAAAAGTTCAGCGCCGCATTTGAGGCGCGGCAGGTCGAAAAGCGTTATCTTGGCGTGGTCGCCGGCGCGGTCGAGTCTGCCGAGGGCACGATCGAACTGTCGCTCAGCAAAATCAGCAGCGCGGCGGAGGGCTGGCGCATGATCGCTGCCCGCAAGGGCAAGCCGGCGGTGACGCACTGGCGGAGGCTGGCGGTGCAGGATGGTCCGACAGGGCCGCTGTCATTGGTCGAGTTTCGCCCCGAAACCGGCCGCACCCACCAGATTCGCGTCCATGCGGCGCATGCCTTCGGTCACGCGCTGCTGGGCGATCCGATCTATGGCGACGGCATTGGCGCGCAGCGCACGTTGCTCCATGCGGCCGGACTGGAAGTCCGGCGTGAAGGGAAGGAACCGGTCCGCGCCGCCGCGCCGCTACCGGCAGATTTCGCCCGGCTCGGGTTCAGCGATGGCTGATCTTTCCGCGCCCGCGGAAGCCGCCGTGGCGCGCGCCTTGTCGGCCTGCAGCGAAAGCTTCATCGCCGCCAGCGGGCCGGGCGGCCAGAATGTGAACAAGGTGGCGACAGCGGTCCAGTTGCGGGTCAATGTCTACGCGCTGCGGCTGGACCCGGCGGTGTTCCAGCGCTTTCGGCAGCTTGCAGGCAGCAAGCTGACCGACGGTGGCGAACTGGTTCTCACCGCGCGGCGCTTCCGCACCCAGGACCAGAACCGCACCGATGCGCGCGCACGGTTGGTCGAACTGGTACGCGATGCGCACGATCTGCCCGAAAAACGCGCAAGGTCACGTCTCAACCGGATCGGCAAGACCGAGCGGCTGGCAGGCAAGAAGCTGCGCGGCGCGGTGAAGGCCGGTCGGGGCAAGGTGCGACTGGATTAGGAGAAGTGGGGCGGCCGGTTCCCCTCCCGCAGGCGGGAGGGTCAGGAGTTGGCGCGGTTCGCGCCAAGCTGCGCCGTCAATGTCCGGCGGCAGGAAAGCGGAACATCGTCAGGTGATCGTCGGCACCGGCGACGTGCTCGTCGTCTTCGGCTGGGGCACCGCCTGACCCTCGATCATCTGCGCCGCCTCGTCGAGCGCTCTTGCCTCGTCCACCGTGACCGCACCGGGCTCGGATCCGTCATCCTGCTGGCAGGCCGCAAGCGCAAGCAGTGCGACAGGGACAAGGCGCTTCATCGCCACGCGGGACTGCGCCCGCAGACCCCGCCTGCAGAACTGGGCCACCCGCATTACATGTTCTTTTCGGCCTGCTCGATTGCCTGTTCGGCACCCGGATCGGCGGCGGCGTCGAAATCCTGCGCGGCAGCAGCGGCAGCGGCCGCTGCATCCTCGGGCGCGGCACCGGCGTTGGGATCGGTGGCTGCCGCGGTGGGCTCCATGTCAGGGCTGGGCATTGCGGCAACCGTATTCAACGGTTCCTCGGCCGGCATCTCGACATTGTCGGGCGTGGCCTGCTCGGTTGCGGTATCCGAACTCCCGCACGAGGCAAGGACCAAGGCGGCGGCGGACGCGAATGCGACGTGGATAAACTTCTTCATGGCACCGGACACCTTAAACTGTTCTGCGGCGGCGTTGTAAGGTCGCGCCGTGCGTCCAGCAAGCCCGAATGGCGGACCTTGCGAACATATAAAGATATCTTTATATCACCTCTGCGATGGAGCTTGAACCAACCCTGCGCGCGCTGGCGGACCCGACGCGGCTCCGGATCATGCGGCTGCTTGCCGACATGGAACTGGCGGTTGGCGAACTTGCGCAAGTCCTTGGGCAAAGCCAGCCGCGTGTGTCGCGCCACCTCAGGATCCTGTGCGATGGCGGGTTGGCAGAACGTCGCCGGGAAGGCAGCTGGGTGTTCCTGCGCACCGCCATCGGCCCGGAACAGTCTGGCGTACTGGGCCGTGCGCTGGCCACAATGCTGGCCGCCGGAGAAGCCGAGGACGCCGGGTTTGCCGCGCGCTGCGCGGACGACCGTCAGCGCCTTGCTGCAACCCGCGCCGCGCGCGAGGCGCAGGCAGCGGCCTATTTCGCCCGTCACGCTGCGGAATGGGACACCTTGCGCTCGCTGCATTCGCCCGACGGGCCGGTTGAAGAAGCGCTGGCGCACGCGCTCGGGTCGGCCGATCTGGGAATGCTGCTGGACGTCGGCACCGGCACCGGCCGCATGGCGGAACTGTTCGGTCCCCGGGCGGCAAGCGTGGTGGCCTTTGACAAAAGCCCTGAAATGCTCCGGCTTGCGCGGGCCCGGCTTCAGCACCTGCCGGCGGACAAGGTCGCGCTGCAACAGGGCGATTTCACCGCGCTGCCGTTTGCGCCGGGCGCGTTCGATACCCTGCTGTTTCACCAGGTCCTGCACTACGCCCAGGAACCGGAAACGGTGCTGGCGGAAGCCGCCCGTGTCACCCGCCCCGGTGGACGGATCGCGGTGGTCGATTTCAGTGCACACGAGCACGAGGAACTGCGCTCCTTGCATGCCCACGCGCGGCTCGGCTTTGCAGACGAGCAGATGCTGGCGCTGCTGACGGGGGCAGGCTATGCGGCGGCTCCTCCGCTGGCCGTGCCGGGCAGCGGTCCCGGCCAGCCGCTCACCGTGAAGATCTGGACCGGAACTCGGCAGGGCAACGCTCTGCCCGGTGCCGAAAATACTCGAAAGGCCGTGCTGCAATGATTGCCCCGGATACTCCGCTGTTTGCCGACATTCCGGGCGATATCGCGGTCAGCTTCGAATTCTTCCCGCCCAAGTCGGAGAAAATGGAAGAACAGCTGTGGGATGCGATCACGCAACTCGCGCCGCTGGATCCGGCGTTCGTCTCCGTCACATACGGCGCCGGCGGCACCACGCGTGAGCGCACGCACGCCACCGTGGCCCGGATCGTGAGCGAAACCGAGCTTACCCCGGCCGCGCACCTTACCTGCATAGCCGCCAGCAAGGCCGAAATCGCCGAGATCGCGGACCAGTACTGGCAGGCGGGGGTGCGCCACATCGTCGCGCTGCGCGGCGATCCTCCGCCGGCAGACGGCGGCCGCTTTACCCCTCATCCCGACGGATACCGCAACGCGGCCGAGCTGGTTGCCGGGCTGAAGCACCAGCACGACTTCGAAATATCCGTTGCTGCATATCCCGAAATCCATCCCGAAGCCGCCGGGGCAGATGCCGATCTGGATAACCTCAAGCGCAAGCTGGACGCCGGGGCGACCCGCGCGATCAGCCAGTTCTTCTTTTCCACCGATGCCTATTTCCGCTTTGTGGACAGGGCGCTGGCAGCCGGGATCAGTGCACCGATCCTGCCCGGGATCATGCCCGTCACCAGCTTTGCCGCGATCCGCCGGATGAGCGCGAACACCGAAATCCCGGGCTGGATGGAAACGATGTTCGAAGGGCTCGACGACCGTCCGGGCCCGCGCACGCTGGTGGCCGCCGTCGCCGCCGCCGATTTGTGCCGCCGGCTCTACGCCGGCGGGGCGCGCGATTTCCATTTCTACACGCTCAACAAGGCCGAACAGGCCTATGCAATCTGTCACCTCCTCGGGCTGAGGCCGAAACCATGACCACGATTTCCAGCAAGGCGCGAGCGGACTTTTGGGCCGAAGCGGCCAAGCGTATCCTCATCACCGATGGCGCGTTCGGCACCGAAATCCAGAACTGGAAGCTGGCTGAGGCTGACTATGCCGGCACGCTCAACCTCGCCAAGGACCAGAAGGGCAACAACGATATCCTGGCACTGACCAAGCCAGAAGTGCCCGAAGCGATCCACCGCGCCTATTTCGAGGCCGGGGCCGACATTGCCGAGACCAACACTTTCTCTGCCAACCGGATCAGCCAGGCGGACTATGCCGCCGAACATCTGGTGCGCGAGATCAACGTCGAAAGTGCCCGGCTCGCGCGCCGGATCGCCGATGAATACGCCGCGAAAGACGGCCGCCCGCGCTTCGTGGCAGGGGCGATCGGGCCGACCAACAAGACCCTGTCGCTGTCGCCCGACGTCAACGACCCCGGCTTCCGCGAGATCGACTGGGACACGTTGGTCGATGTCTATCAGGAACAGGCTACCGCGCTGGTCGAGGGCGGGGCCGACTTCATCCTGATCGAAACGGTGTTTGATACGCTGAACGCCAAGGCCGGGATCATGGCAGTGAAGCGGCTGGAACACGAACTGGGCCGCGAGGTGCCCATCATGCTCTCGATGACACTGACCGACCTTTCGGGCCGCAATCTGTCGGGCCACACGGTCGAGGCGTTCTGGCATGCGGTGCGCCACGCGCGGCCGCTGACAATCGGGCTCAATTGCAGCTTCGGTGCAACCCAGTTGCGCCCGCACGTGAAGGTGCTGAGCGAGATTGCCGACACGCTGATCATGGTCTACCCCAACGCCGGCCTGCCCAACGAGCTGGGCGCCTATGATGAACTGCCCGATACCACTGCCGGCCTCGTGCACGAATGGGCTGCGGCCGGGCAGGTCAACGTGCTGGGTGGCTGCTGCGGCTCCACTCCCGCGCACATTGCGGCGATGGCCAGGGCGGTGGCCGGCCTGCCGCCGCGCAAGGTGCCCGTGCCCGACGTGGTGACGCGGCTGGCCGGGCTCGAGCCGTTCATCATGGCCGCCTGACCTACCCACCATACACCCCCCGTCCGGGATTATGCCAGTGACCGAAACCAACTCCACCCGCCCCTCCGGCTCCAGCTTCGTCAACATCGGCGAACGCACCAACGTCACCGGCTCCGCCGCCTTCAAAAAGCTGATCCTGTCGGGCGACTACGTGAAAGCGGTGGAGGTCGCGCGCCAGCAGGTCGAGAACGGCGCACAAGTGATCGACGTCAACATGGACGAGGGCCTGCTCGACGCGGTCCACGCGATGACGACCTTCCTCAAACTGATCGCGGCCGAGCCCGATATCGCCCGCGTTCCGGTGATGATCGACAGTTCCAAGTGGGAAGTGATCGAGGCCGGGCTGAAATGCGTACCGGGCAAGCCGATCGTCAACTCGATCAGCATGAAGGAAGGCGAATCCCAGTTCCTCCAGCAGGCGCAAGCCTGCATGGATTACGGCGCGGCCGTGGTAGTGATGGCGTTCGACGAAACAGGACAGGCCGATACGAAAGCCCGCAAGGTCGATATCTGTACCCGCGCCTACAAGCTGCTGACCGGAATGGGCTTTCCGCCCGAAGACATCATCTTCGATCCCAACGTGTTCGCGGTTGCTACCGGGATCGAGGAGCACAACAACTACGCGGTCGACTTCGTCGAAGCGGTGGCGCAAATCCGCGCCGCCTGCCCGCATGTCCACTTCTCGGGCGGGTTGTCCAACCTTTCGTTCAGCTTCCGCGGCAACGAGACCGTGCGCCGGGCGATGCACTCGGTGTTCCTGTACCACGCGATCCCGGCCGGGCTCGACATGGCAATCGTCAACGCCGGGCAGCTCGACGTGTACGACACGATCGACCCTGAACTGCGGCAAGCCTGCGAGGACGTGATCCTCAACCGCGATGAGGGCGCGACCGAGCGCCTCATCGCACTGGCCGAGCGCTACAAGGGCAAGGATCCCGCCGCCGAAAAGGCGGCTGAGGAATGGCGCGGCTGGGACGTGGTCCGGCGGCTTGAACACGCGCTGGTCAAGGGCATCGACGCCTTCGTGGTCGACGATACCGAGGAAGCCCGCGCTGCCATCGCCGCGCGCGGCGGCCGCCCGATCGAGGTCATCGAAGGCCCGCTGATGGGCGGCATGAACATCGTCGGCGATCTGTTCGGCAGCGGAAAGATGTTCCTGCCGCAAGTGGTCAAATCGGCCCGCGTAATGAAAAAGGCGGTCGCTCACCTGATCCCGTTCATCGAGGCGGAGAAGCAGCCCGGCGCCAAGGCCAAGGGTCGGATCATCATGGCCACGGTCAAGGGCGACGTCCACGATATCGGCAAGAACATCG
>JAZKDH010000037.1:0-4583 GCA_040387665.1 Pseudomonadota bacterium
CCGTTGCTGGCGATGCGAACCGTCACTTTTGACACTGAAATCAAATGGACCCCGCGCATGGGGTAGGTCGGCGGGTGTGGCGCCGGCTGGCAGACTCGGCTTGCGCGTTGCCATGCGCGGCTTTTTGAATGGCTGAGGTAAAAGTCTGGCGCTGATCCGAATTGCTGAGCTAAAGGACGGCCGCCAAGCAGAAGGTAGTTTCTTTGGCTGTTATGGTTCGCCCCAGCCGGGCCGTACGGGCCCGGCGGGTTTCGACGAGCGTCTGCTGAGCGGTCAGCTTCACGAGACACTGCGGTGCGGCAATCACCACGCCCCAGGTAAATGGGTCGAGCAATCTCAACTGACGGGGGACTCGGGGCCGACGCTGCGATCAATATGTTAGCTGCCGTCAACTCGATACCCTCCTACCGCCGGCGCGATCCGGTAACCCCTGGTCCCAACCCGATCGTGTTCGCCAGTCGCTCAGCGAGTAAGGCTGAGGTTCGCTAGCTTGCTGCTCTCCAGCTCATTGCGTCGGCTACCCAGGGCCTTCCCCGCCCGAACCGTTGAACCGCACGCTCGTTACAGGCGTTGATGCCCCCAAGTACACGCTTCCACCTGAGGGCAGTTTTGGACGAGGTGCCCCTGAGTGTGCTTCCAGCGGTCGCTACCGAGCTCGAGGAAGACGACGGCGCCCGCGGCGAGGTAAGGGATGGCGTGAGCCGCGGGGACTTGCACACGTCGCCACGACGCTACCTCGCTTCAGGTGACCGTACCGGGCGCAACGCCCGACCACGCTGCTTGCAACAGTGCGAGGACTCCGTCGAAGCTCAGGGGCGCGGGGTTCGGGTAGGGGGCCGCGGTGATCTGCTGTGCCGCATGCAGGAGACCGCTCTCCGGCATGCCGAGGGATGCCAGCGAGCGTGGCAGCTGAAGGCGCTGCGCCAGTTCAAAAAGGCCAGCCGGCCCCTCGTCCGAGCCCAGCGCCCGTGCGACGCGATTCATCGCTCCGGGCGCCGCCTCGCGGTTGTAGTGCGCTGCGTGCGGCAACACGACCGAGTGCATCTCTGCATGGGGAAGATCGAAGCTTCCGCCCAGTACGTGGCACGCCTTGTGGTGCAAAGCCATGGTGGTCGACCCGAGCGAGGTTCCTGCAAGCCACGCGCCGTATAACGCGAGCGTACGAGCGTTCTCGTCATTGGGGCAGGCCACCAGCCCTGGCAAGGCCTGGGCCAGGGCCCTGATGCCTTCTTCGGCCATCAATGAAATGACGGGGTTGCCATCTTGCGCGTACAAGGCTTCAACGCAATGTGCGATCGCATTCATTCCACTGCTGGCCGACAGGTTCGAGGGCAGTGACATCGTTAACGTCGGATCGTAGAGAACCGTGCGTGGCAGCACTCGGGGATCACGACCGGTGCGCTTGACGCCCCCGTCCGTGATCCCATAGATGGAGGTCATCTCCGACCCGGCGTAGGTCGTCGGAACCACAATCAGCGGCAGCCCGGAGGTGAGCGCCACCGCCTTTCCGAGGCCAATGGCAGATCCGCCGCCGATCACCAGGCAGGCGTCGGCACCGAGTGCTTGCGCAGTTCGGCGCGCCTCCTCTGCGAGCCCGGCCGGGACGTGGGGCTCGGGCCGGTCGAAGATCCCGGCGACGCGGGCGCCGAGCTGGGCCAACACTGGACTCACCGGGCCCAACGCACTGGGCGTCCCGATCACGAACACGCGCTTGGCGGCGAGGCGGTCGATTTCGTCCGGAGCCCGCCCCACGGAGCCCGAGCCAAAGATGACGCGACTTGCCGAGGCGCAGTAGATGAACGGTTGCATCGGCTTCACTCCTTCTGCACACCAGCCTTGGCTGCAACGCCGCCCCAGAGCGCGACCTCTTTGCTCAGAAAAGTCTGAAACTCAGCAGGCGAGTTGCCGATCGGCGTGAACGCGAGCTCGGACATTCGCTTTTTCACGGCTTCGCTCTTGAGTGCCTTGGCGACGGCAGTATGAAGCTGATCCACGATCTGCGGCGGTGTGCGAGCCGGTGCCAGCAGGCCAATCCATCCGCTGGTGGCGAAGCCGGGGACGCCGGACTCCGCGACCGTCGGAACGTTCGGAAGCAACGGGTCGCGCTGCGCCGAGGCGACCGCGATCGCCCGCAATGAGCCCGACTTCACATTCGTCAGCACACCGGGTAACGAGTCAAACATCAAGGGCACCCGGCCCGCCATCACGTCGATCATGGACGTCGAGCTGCCCTTGTACGGCACGTGACTCAGCGAGATGCCGCTCATCTGCGTGAACAACTCCATCGTGAGATGGCTGGTCGTCCCACTGCCGGCCGATCCGAACGGAACCATCCCGGGTTGAGCGCGCGCACGCTCCACGACATCCTTGGCGGACGCCAGTTGCGAGGCTGGCGCCGTCACCAGCACCTGCGTGACCGAGGCGATATTGGAGATCGGGGCAAAGTCCTTGAGCGTGTCGAAGCCCACAGCCTTGTAGACATGAGGGCCGATGGCCAACGGGCCGCTCGATCCCATGTAGAGCGTGTATCCGTCCGGCGCGGCCTTGGCGGCGAAGGCGGTGCCGATGATGCCGCCGGCCCCAACCTTGTTCTCGACGACGATCGGTTGCCCGAGCGCTGCGGCCAGGTGCTGGCCGATCAGGCGCGCGAGGATGTCCGCACCCTGGCCTGGCGGGAATGGAACGACGAGCCGGATAGGCTTGTCGGGATAGGCGGCAGCCGAGACGGCGGGCAGTGCTGCGGTCAGCAGGCCCGCCGCCAGGCAGGTGAGGGTGGCGCGTCTGCGGGGGTGATTCATGTTGTCTCCTCGGATGGGATGTTGGTGGTGGGTGGTCAAGTTGCGCCAATCAGGCGCAGGGGGTTGTCGACGAGGATGCGATCACGCAGATCCGCCTGAGGAACGAAGGTGCACAGCGCATCCAGGAGGCCGCCGGCATGGGGCATTCGCTGCGGATCGAAGTAGCCGGTGTGGGGCCAATCACTGCCCCACAGAAGACGGTCCGCGGCCACCTCGACGAGGCGCTGTGCAATCGGCTGGACGTCCGCATACGGAGGCCCGAGCCGCGAGATGCGATCGGCACCAGTCAACTTGATCCATATATGCCGGTGAGCGGCCAGGTCCAGCAGCGCCCTGACGGGCGCCTGGTCCATCCCCAGGCCGGGGTCGATGCGGCCGAAGTGGTCAATCACCACCGGCGCTGGGATGTTGGCGATCCATGGCCGCAGGTGGGGCAGCGCCGAGCCAGCAAAGTGAAGTTCGACGAACCAGCCGAGGCCGTCGATGCACCGCATGACGTGATCGAAAACTTTCAGATCCAATTCGCCGCCATGCTGCGGATTGAATGCGAAGCGAACGCCACGCGCGCCCGCCTGATGCAATGCCTTGCAAGCTGCGGGGGTGGCGCTGGCATCGAGTCGCACCACGGCCAGGTAACGGCCTGCTGACTGGGCAACGGCGTCCAGGTCGACCGAATTGTCAAATCCGTGCGTGTTGGCATGCACGACGAAGCCCCGTTCGATGCCCAGCACGTCATGCATGCGCATGCATGCATCGAGTGGGGCATCCGGCGGCGTGTACTTGCGGTTCGGCGCATAGAGAAAACGCGACTGTGGCCCGAGCACGTGGAAGTGCGTGTCCCACGCGCCTTTGGGTAAGGTCCACGAAGGCGGGCGTGTCGAAGCTGGAGCTCCGAGGCAGTCTGGAATGGTCACAATTCTTGCTCGCCGCTAGCGGATATTGTTTGTAAGCCTACATACTAAATCTAATTATGGGATGATTGCAAGCTTGCATGGAAGCGCTATGGGCCATAGAACATTAGACGCGAACGCGTCGCGGGAACGAGCCTCCGCTGAACCGGACGCCTGTGAGGGCGGCGAGGTGTCGACACTGGCGCAGCTTCATGCGCGGCCTGGATTTCTTTTCCGTCGCGCCGGCCAACTGGTCGCCCATATCGCGGAGCAGGAGACCGCCAAGATCGGGCTGAGCGCACCGCAGCACGTGTGTTTGATTGCGCTTCACCGATGCTCGGCGCAAGGTGCGGCGTTCCAGCGCTGACCCGCTGGACACGGTGGACATCGTGCGCGGCGAGAAGCGCCGCCGCCTGCACAAGGCCTTCCTGCGCTACCACGACGCCAACAACTGGCCGCTGCTGCGCGAGGCGCTCAAGGCCATGGGCCGGTCCGACCTGATCGGCAACGGCAAGCACCACCTGATCCCCAGTTTCCAGCCGATCACCGATGGCAGCTACCAGAGCGCGCGGCGCAAGAACTCCACTCCGGTGGTGGGCAAGGCGGCAGCCCCGGCCAAGGGGCGGATGCTGACGCAGCACACCGGATTGCCACCGCGGGTGACGGGCACGCCCAAGGCGCCGAAGAGGGCGCGTTAGCCGCTACAGGGCCGGCAGCGCCGCCCGCGGGTCGTGCCGCGCCAGCCGCCCCAGCAGGTGCTCGATTTCTGCCCGCGCCGTCGCCGACATCGGCGCCGCCGGCTTGCGTTGCGCGGCACTCGACATCAGCCCGCGCCGCATCAGGGGTCCTTTTGATTTCAGTGCAGAAAGTGACGGTTCGTGCCTCCCTGGAGAGC
>JAZKDH010000038.1:0-18904 GCA_040387665.1 Pseudomonadota bacterium
CCAACTTCCTCTCGGGCATCAAGTCGCTGCCGATCCGCTTCACCAAGGCCTGAACCGGCCCCGATCATACCCTACACGGTCGCCGCGCGGCGTACGCCCGCATGTCTCGACCCGGAGAATTATGCCATGGATTTTGAACTGCCCCGTGCCATTATCGACAAGCTGGCCGAGCTCGACGCGTTCATCGAGGCCGAGATCAAGCCGCTGGAACGCGAGAACATCCAGTTCTTCGACCATCGCCGCGAATATTGCCGGACCGACTGGGAGAACGACGGCATCCCGCAAAAGTCCTGGGAACAGCTGATCCGCGAGATGGAACGCCGCGCCGACGCGGCCGGCCATCTGCGCCACGGCCTGCCCACTGACATCGCCGGTGGCGGGGGCGCGTCCAACCTGGAAATCGCCGCAATCCGCGAGCATTTCGCCGCCAAGGGCCTGGGCCTGCACAACGACCTGCAGGACGAGAGCTCGATCGTCGGCAACTTCCCGCTCGTTTTCGTGATCAACAAGTTCGGCACGCCCGAGCAGAAGGCGCTTTATCTTGAGGGCATCATCACCGGCAACCACCACGTCGCGTTCGGCCTGTCGGAGCCCGACCACGGGAGCGACGCGACCTGGATCGAGACCAGCGGCGTCGCCGACGGCGACGACTACATCCTGAACGGGGTAAAGCGCTGGAACAGCCAGATTTTCCGCGCCGCGGTCGATCTCGTCTTTGCGCGCACCAGCGGCAAGCCCGGCGATCACACCGGGATCAGCTGCTTCTTCGTGCCGGTCGACGCGCCGGGCTTCAAGATCCTCTACAACCACTGGACCTTCAACATGCCCAGCGACCACGCCGAGGTGGGGCTGGAAAACGTCCGCGTGCCGCGTTCGGCAATGCTGGGCGAGGAAGGCCAGGGCCTGATCATGGCGCAAAGCTTCATCCAGCAGAACCGCATCCGCCAGGCCGCATCCAGCGTCGGAGCCGCGCGCTACTGCCTGGAACAGTCGATCGAATACGCGCTTAGCCGCAAGACCTTCGGCAAGCCGCTGGCCGAACGCCAGATCATGCAGTTCCGGCTGGGCGACCTGTTCGCCGACGTTGAAATGGTGCGTAATTTCGTGTTCCGCACCGCGTGGGAACTGGATCGGAGCGATCCATCGGCGGTCAGCCATCTGGTTTCGATCTGCAACTACAAGGCCAACCGGCTGGCCTGCCGCGCGGCAGATGAGGCCATGCAGATCCACGGCGGGATAGGCTACAGCCGCGCCAAGCAGTTCGAGCATATCTATCGCCATCACCGCCGCTACCGCATCACTGAGGGAGCGGACGAGATCCAGATGCGCAACATCTCCGCCGCGCTGCTCGGCCGGCGCCGCGCGGACAGTTCCAACGGCCCGGGCAGTGCCCGCTAAGCCAATGGCGATGGACGCCCCGGTCGATGTTCCGGCTCAGCCGCTGCGCGAGTATCTGATCGCGCAGCGGCCGGAACTGGCGGCGAGCGAGATGCGCATGTCGTTCACCAGCGGGGGCCAGTCCAACCCGACCTACTTTCTCCACTTCGGGCCGCGCACGCTGGTGCTGCGCAAGCAGCCGCCGGGCGAGCTGGCTCCGTCGGCTCATGCGGTCGATCGCGAGTTCCGCATCCTCTCCGCGCTTCAAGGCAGCGCCGTCCCGGTGCCCCGCCCGCTGCTGTTCTGTAACGACCGTTCGGTGATCGGTACTCTGTTCTACGTTATGGAGTGCGTTGAAGGCACGGTGGAGCCGGAGGCAGCGCTTCCCGCCCGCTCGCCCGAGGAACGCCATGCCATTTACCTCTCTGCGGCCGAAACGCTGGGTGCGCTCCACGCGCTCGACTGGCGCGCCGCGGGCCTTGCCGATTACGGGCGCGCAGGCGCTTTTTACGAGCGGCAACTGACCCGCTGGACCCGGTACTGGCGCGAACAGGGCCTTGGCGACAATGCCGATCTCGATGCGGTGATCGCCTGGCTCGAGGCACACATGGTGGCCGACGATACCAGCACGATCAGCCACGGCGATTACCGTTTCGCGAACCTGATCCTGTCGCCCACGCGCCCGGCCGTCGCCGCGGTGATCGACTGGGAACTGTCGACCATCGGCCACCCGTTCTTCGATGCCGGATATATCTGCATGGCGTACCACACCGCGCCGGAGGAGAACGGCGGGTTGATCGGGTTAAACCTAGGGGCGCTCGGCATTCCCGGTCAGGCCGAGTTCCTCCAGGCCTATTACCGCCGCGCCGGATCGGTGCAGCAATTCACCTCGTTTCACCAGATATTCGCGCTGTTCCGCGCCGCAGCCGGCAGCGAAAGCATCGCCTCGCGCGCTGCGAACGGGCAAGGGACCTCGGCCGCCTCGGGACTATTCGGACGGCGAATGGGCCAGGCCTACGCCCGCCGCGCGCGGGATATTATCGCCGGAGCGCAAGGAACGGGAACGTGACCAACGCCATTGACCTTGGGCAGCGCACCGCGATCATCACCGGGGGCGGAAGCGGCATCGGCCTCGCGACGGCCCGGCGAATGCTGCAATCCGGGGCCACGGTCGAAATCTGGGGTCGCAGCCAGGCCACGTTGGACGGTGCGCTGGCAGAGCTGGGCGCCTTGGGTCCGGTCAGCGCCCGCTCGGTTGATGTCACTGACAACGCAGCGGTCTGCGCCGCTACTGAAGCCTTCCTCGGCCAGCATGGACGCGTCGATATCCTGTTCAACAACGCTGGCGGCCCGCATCCGACCGTGCCCCTCACGCAGCTCACCGACGCCGAGTGGCGGTCATGCATGGCGGCCAACCTCGACAGCGTGTTTTATTGCAGCCGGGCCGTGATTCCGGCGATGACGGCCGCCGGCTTTGGGCGGATCATCTCCACCGCGTCAATGGCCGGCAAGGAGGGCAACGCGTTCCAATCGGGCTATTCGGCCGCCAAGGCCGGCGTGATCGGCCTGACCAAGGCGCTCGCCAAGGAGCTGGCGCAGACCGGCATCACGGTCAACGCGATCGTCCCGACCCTGTTCGAAACGCCGCTGGCACAATCGGCAATCGATGAGGCGCCGCAGGTGTTCGACGCAATCCGTGCCAAGATTCCGATGGGCCGGTTCGGCCAGCCGGACGAGGCGGCGGCGCTGGTTGCGTGGATTGCTTCCGAAGATTGCTCGTTCACCACCGGTTTCGCGTTCGACCTGTCGGGCGGCCGGGCCACGTACTGATCCAGAAGGAACGCGGACATGAAAGCGTGGCAGGCAGCAAGGGTGGGTAATGACAAGGTGGCGCTTGCGCCCCTTCACTTCCCCTCGCTTCACCGCGACGGCGGCTGGGTCGATCCCATGCCTTATCGGCAACAGGCCAGCGGCGAACTGCCGATGCCGAAGCAGAACCTTTCACCGTCATCCGGCCTGCGCACGATCAGCCTCTCCGCTGGCGCGCACCGTGATTTGTTCGCAAGTGGCGGGGATACACTCAACTTCATTATTTCCGGCAGCCTGCGCCTTGCCGTCAGCGACGGGGAAACGACGCTGGAACCTGGCGACTTGCTGCTGGTGCGCGGCGAGGGAGCAGACGCGCTGTCGGTTGAGACGCCGGGCGGGTGCAGACTCGTCCAGCTTGGCGTCGGGCCCGACTGGCCGGGGCCCGATGCGGCGCAACAGGACGAAGGCTCGACCGCACCGCGTCGCCGCACCGAGCCCAACCTGCGACGTATGGACAAGCAGGTTGACGGGCGGACATGGTTTTCCGCCTTTGACAGCGTTTTCCCGGCCGAGGATGATAGCTGGAGCCATGTGACTCCGATCCTCGGCTTCCGGTTTTTGCGCTTTCCCGACGCGGCATTCATCGATTGGCACCCCGAAGTGGTCAATAACCTGGCGATCTTCCTGTCGGGAGACATGGAAATCGAGATCGGCGGCGGCGCCAACGACGGCGGGCCTGCGCCGGTCGACCATTTTGTCGCGGGCGACATCCTGCTGGCCGCGGATCGCACCGGCGAAGGGCATATCGACCGGATGCACGGCGTGATTCATCTTGCGCTGATTGTGATTGAAGACCAACATTTGTGGCCGATAATCAATTAATATGATGGAGACTGAGGATGGTTGAAGGGTCGGATATCGAAC
This sequence comes from Pseudomonadota bacterium, assembly GCA_040387665.1. Classification (GTDB taxonomy): domain Bacteria; phylum Pseudomonadota; class Alphaproteobacteria; order Sphingomonadales; family Sphingomonadaceae; genus Novosphingobium. Next base: position 4,111 of record JAZKDH010000038.1, read on the forward strand.
GGCTGGTCTATGAACACGAACAGGTCCGCCAACTGACGAAATTGATCAACACGTACCATCAGCGGGCTGACGAATTCGACTGGGACGGCTGGGCCGAAACGTTCGTGGATGACGCATCGTTCTACTTCGAGCACGGCTTCGGGCAGATGACCGGCCGCGAGGGGATCAAGGATATCTGCAAGTCCAGCATGGATCCGTTCTATGACCTGATGCAGCATATCATGATCAACCTGGATTTCGAACTGACCGGGCAGGACACTGCAACCGGGCGCGCGAACCTGATTTTCACCGCGATCCCCGACGAAAACAGGCGCGACCAGTACTATCAATCGGGCGGGCGATACCGCTGGGACTTCACGAAAACCGCCGATGGCTGGCGCATCGCGAATGCCTACCTCGACTTCCTGTGGAACAACGGGCAGGACGCCGACAACGTGTTCGAAAGCAAGGCGGCCTAGCTAGCGCGCCGAAGAGGATCGCCGATGGTCAAGTCTGCCGAGCGGGTGCTCGACATACTCGAACTGCTGCGTCAGTCCGGCCCGTCAAAATTCAAGGATATCAGTGACGGGCTGGGTCTGCCCAAGTCGTCCACCTCGATGCTGCTCGGCGCGCTGGTGCATAAAGGCTATGTGGTTCTGGAGCCGGCCACCCATCTCTACCGGCCGACATACCGGGTCGCGCTGCTGGGCGAGGGCATCGGGGAAAGCGCGGTGCTTGGCGAAGGAGCGTTGCTCGACGCGATCACGCAGCTGCACCGCGAGAGCGGCGAGACGCTGGTCGTAGGCCTGCGTAACGGAGCGTATGTTCAGTACATCCACGTCCTGTCGCGATCAATCAACCTGATGCGCCGGCTGCCGGTCGGAAAACTGCGCCCGCTGGCGTACAATCCGCTTGGCAAAGTGCTGCTGGCGCGTTTGGCGGAACCGGAAATGCGGCTGATCGTGCGGCATAACAACGCCACCCGGCATGATTCGCTGGCCCGCCAAAGTGAAGCAGAAATCTGTACCCAGCTCGCGGCGATCCGCGACGCCGGCTATGCGATCGACCGCGGGTTTACCTGGCCTGACGCAATGATTGTGGCGACTTCGATCCTGCCTGCACCGGGTTTACCGGCTTTATCGGTCGCTATCGGGGGCTTGCAGGAAGATTTTGCCCACAAGGCCAACGACGTTGCGCGCAATCTGACGTCTGCTCTGGCGCAATGGCGCACCTGAGCGCGCTGGGCCGCCATTGCAACGGCATTGCAACCGCCCGGACGGTGCGTGTTTTGACGCGGCGCCTGTTGCGCTGACGGCGAGGTCGAGCTTCAGAGCGGAAACGCCGATACCTCGCCGATCGCGGCGAAGTAGCGCGCCATCCCGTCAGCCGCAGCATCGGTGAGATCAATGAACGCGCGCCGGCGGTCCATCGTGTCTTCCACGCGCCGGAACAGGCCCGAATGGGTCATCTGTCCGATCCAGCGCAGCGCGGTGGTAGGGGGGACGCCGGCGGCGATGCACAGCGACGTAACCGAAACCCGCTTGCGTTCCGCCCGCGCGGCCGTGAGATCAAGCAGCATGTCCCACGCCGGATCGGCAAACAGATCGCCATCAAAGAACCGGCCGCGCTGCTGGCGCTGGCGCAGGATCCGGCGGACTATCGCAGCCTCGGGCAAGGCCGGCGCACGCTCCGCCAACCGGAGGTCCGCGCTTTGGGGTGCCGCGCTGCGAAACGCCAATGCCGGCGATTCTACCCGGAACACCCCATCCGCGCTGGCCCGTTGTGTGCCAAACCCGTCAAGCCGTGCGGCCATGCGGCTGACCTGCTCGGTCAGGTGCAGCAGTTGCATGCGGTCTTCATCTGCCATTTCGCGCACCCCGTGCGGAGAAGACAGCGAGAGCGCCCGGCCGAGGGCAAGCGCCATGTCGGCGGCGGACGGATCGACCAGGAGCTGCGGCTGCGACTGGTCAAGGCAGGCGAATACATCTTCCAGCGCCGCAACCGTGGTGGAGACGATCAGATGCGCCCCGGACTGACGAGCGCGCACGTCGAGCCGGGTGAGCGCGGCAAGTCCCGCCCCGTCCGGCGCGGGACAATCGACCACCACTACTTCCGCCAAGGCCTTTGCGGCATCGTCTTCGATCAGGGTGCCGACCGAGGCGCTGCCGGTCACCCTGAAACCCGCCGCCGCGGCATCTTCGGCCAGTTGCTGACGCACATGGGGACGATCGGCGAAGACGGCCAGGCTTAGCGATGCACCCGTGCCGTTGGCGGCTGCGGTACCATAAGCAAAGTTGTCATAGGCCATCTGTTCTGCTCCGTTCCAATACGAACATGAATAGAACAAATGCGGTCCGCGTCAAGAATCCGAGGGAACATAACAAGCCCGAACCGCATGACGGCCAACCCTGTGTGCTATAAGCATTTCTACGTGGAGATGGCGTGCTGCAGGCCCGCACGCCGACAGAAGATTGCATCCGGATCGGATGAATATTCCCGGCACCCGCCCGGCCGGATGGCCAGGACGCGCGCGATCAATCGACGAATGGATCGCGTACCAGGATGGTGTCCTCTCGTTCCGGACTGGTCGAGACCAGCGCGACCGGCGTTTCGATCAGTTCCTGCACACGCTGGATGTACTTGATCGCCTGGGCCGGAAGGTCCGCCCACGAACGCGCGCCGGCGGTGGTGCCTTTCCACCCTTCCACGTCCTCGTAGATCGGCTCCACCTGGGCCTGATCGGCCGCGTGGCTGGGCAAGTAGTCGAGCACCTGGCCGTGCAGACGGTAGCCGGTGCAGATCCTTACCACGTCAAACCCGTCCAGCACGTCAAGCTTGGTCAGCGCGATTCCGGTGACGCCCGATATCGCGCACGACTGCCGCACCAGCACCGCATCGAACCAGCCGCAGCGGCGCTTGCGCCCGGTGACGGTGCCGAATTCATGGCCGCGTTCACCAAGGCGCTGGCCGACTTCGTCTTCCAGTTCGGTCGGGAACGGGCCAGAGCCGACGCGGGTGGTGTAGGCCTTGACGATCCCGAGCACGAACCCGGTGGAGCCGGGACCAAGCCCCGAACCAGAGGCAGCAGTGCCGGAAACGGTATTGGACGAGGTGACGAACGGATATGTCCCGTGATCGACATCGAGCAGAACCCCCTGCGCGCCTTCGAACAGGATCCGCGCACCGGCCTTGCGCACCGTGTTCAGCCGTTTCCACACCGGCTGCGCGTATTGCAGCACGAACGGCGCGATCTCGCGCAGTTCGGCAAGCAGCGCGGCGCGGTCCACCGCCGGCTGGCCGAATCCGGCGCGCAACGCATCGTGATGGGCGCACAGCCGGTCGAGCTGGGAATCGAGCGCTTCGAGGTGGGCCAGATCGCACACGCGGATCGCGCGGCGGCCGACCTTGTCTTCATAGGCCGGACCGATCCCGCGGCCGGTAGTTCCGATCTTGCCGGCGCCCGCCGCCGTCTCGCGCAGCCCGTCCAGATCGCGGTGCAGCGGCAGGATCAACGGGCAATTGTCGGCAATCGCGAAGTTTTCGGTGGTGATCGATACGCCTTGCGATTCGAGCTTGGCGATTTCGGCCTGCAGCGCCCACGGATCGAGCACCACACCGTTGCCAATGATCGAGAGCGTCCCGGTAACGATGCCGGACGGCAGCAGCGACAGCTTGTAGACCTGTTCGCCCACCACCAGCGTGTGCCCGGCGTTGTGCCCGCCCTGGAACCGGACGACCGCATCGGCCCGGCTTGCCAGCCAATCGACGATCTTGCCTTTGCCTTCATCGCCCCACTGGGCGCCGATCACGGTGACGTTCGCCAAAGCCTGGCTCTTTCATTACAGATTGAAGTCGCGCGCGCCGTACGGGAGAGCGGGGGCAAGGGCAAGCGGCCGCATCACACGAACGGGACGCGGGTTATTTAAGCCGCACCGCGTCCTTGCCCTCCAGCCGGTGGGTGCAGCCCAGCGCCGTGCCATCGTCGGCCGCAGTCAGTGCGGCAACGGTGCGCCAGCCGACCGCGCGCAGGCGGTCAGCGACCCCAGCATCATGGCCGAACGGAAGGAACAGGGTATCCCGGGCCGGTTCGGCGGCGGCGAGCGCATCGATAAGGGGATCGGGGTACAGCGAGAATCCGGTGGCGGGTTCGGCCCCGTCACGGTCGCGCAGGATCGCGTAAGTGCCCCCGCGGCCGAGCGCGCCGCGCAGCCCCGCCGCATAGACAGTGAAGCCGAACCATGACTGATACTCGAAGCCGTGGCGCTCAGATGGATCAAGCGTCAGCCGGGCCGACGAACCGACGCGCGCGGCGATTTCGCGCAGCGCAGCGATCCGGCCCGCCAGCGCGCCGCCTGCATCAATTGCCGCCAACCGCTCGATCGCGGTATCGAACGGACCGATCGCGGTAAGCAGCGGCAGATAAGCGCCGCCGCCCACCGCGACCAGCCCGCCAGCATCCTTCGCGTCAAGCTCGCGCCGCACCGGCTCGATCTGCTCGGGCGGCAGCGGCAGAGCCTGCGCCGCCAGGGTATCGACCAGGTCCGGCAGGGTGAAGTCTACCGAGATGCCGGTCGCGCCCGCGGCGCGCAGCGCTTCGACCGCGAGAATGACGACTTCGCCCGCGGCTGCCACGCTGTCGCTGCCGATGAGTTCGGCACCAAGCTGCAGCCGTTCGCGGGCCGGATCGAGCCCGTCCCCCTTGATCGTGAGCACCTGCCCCGAATAGCACAGGCGCAGCGGCCGGACGGCGCCGGCCAGCCCGGTCGCAGCGAGGCGGCCGACCTGAACCGTGATGTCCGAACGGATCGCCATCATCCGCAGCGAGACGGGATCGACGAAGCGGAACATCCGGCGCGGCTGGACCCCTGCCATGCGGCTGGCCATCGACCGTTCGAATTCGATCGTCGGCGGCTGGACCCGGTCGTATCCGCGACCGTCCATCGCATCGAGGATGGCGCGGGTGACGCGGGTGGCGGCCGGGGTCGACGCCGGAAGCCGGTCTTCAAGCCCTTCGGGCAGCAGATCGCGATCTGAGTGGTTCATGATGCGCGGGCTTTAGCGGCTGGCGTGGAAAAGCCAAGCTTGCGGCCGAGGCTGGCGGAGGGGGAGCCGGCACCCCCCTTCCCCCGCCAGCCTGCGGACCGATGGCTAGAACGCGAGCGCCTTGACCGTCTTCACTCCCGGCAGGTTGCACGCCTGATCGAGCACCGCATCCGGGATCGGGCTGTCGAGCGAGAGCAGCAGCACCGCTTCGCCCCCGGCCGAACGGCGGCCAAGGTTGAAGGTGCCGATGTTGATCGCGTTTTCGCCCAAGAGCGTGCCGATCCGGCCGATGAAGCCGGGGGCATCCTCGTTCACCACATAAAGCATGTGCCCGGCCAGCTCGGCTTCGACCTTGATCCCCAGCAGTTCGACCAGGCGCGGCTCGGCATTGCTGAACAGCGTACCGGCGACCGAGCGCTCGCCCGCCTCGGTCTTGACCGAGACGCGCACCAGCGTGTGATAATCACCCTCGCGCTCGGTCTTCACCTCGCGCACTTCGAGGCCGCGCTCCTTGGCCAGGAACGGTGCATTGACCATGTTCACCGTGTCCGATTGGACTCGCATGAACCCGGCCAGCACCGCCGCGACGATCGGCTTGGCGTTGAGCTCGGCCGCCGCGCCTTCGGTGTGGATCGAGATCCGCGGCACCGAATCGCGGGTCAATTGGCCGACTAGACTGCCGAGCTGCTCGGCCAGCGCCATGTACGGCTTAAGCCGCGGCGCCTCCTCAGCCGAGAGCGAAGGCATGTTGAGCGCATTGGTGACGCCGCCGTGAACCAGATAATCCGCCATCTGCTCGGCCACCTGCAGTGCGACATTGACCTGCGCTTCGTTCGTGGACGCGCCAAGATGCGGGGTGCAGATGAAGTTCGGGGTGCCGAACAGCGGCGAATCGGTCGCCGGCTCGGTCACGAACACGTCCAGCGCCGCGCCGGCAATGTGGCCCGAATCGAGCCCGGCCTTGAGCGCCGCCTCATCGACCAGCCCACCGCGCGCGCAGTTGACGATGCGCACGCCCTTCTTGGTCTTGGCCAGGTTTTCGGCGGACAGGATGTTGCGGGTCTCGTTCGTCAGCGGCGTGTGCAGCGTGATGAAATCCGCCCGCGCCAGCAGCGTATCGAGATCGACCTTTTCCACGCCCATTTCCACCGCACGTTCCGGGGTGAGAAACGGATCGTAGGCGGCCACCTTCATCCGCAGGCCGAGCGCGCGGCTGGCAACGATCGAGCCGATGTTGCCCGCCCCGATCAGGCCGAGCGTCTTGCCGGTGACTTCGACGCCCATGAACCCGTTTTTCGGCCACAGCCCGGCCTGGGTCTGGGCATTCGCCTCGGGCAGCTGGCGCGCAAGCGCGAACATCAGCGCGACCGCGTGTTCGGCGGTGGTGATCGAATTGCCGAACGGGGTGTTCATCACCACCACGCCCTTGGCGCTGGCGGCGGGAATATCGACGTTGTCGACCCCGATCCCGGCGCGGCCGATCACCTTGAGGTTGGTGGCGGCATCAAGGATATCCTTGGTGACGCGGGTGGTGCTGCGGATCGCAAGGCCATCGTATTGGCCAATGATGGCTTTCAGCTCTTCGGGGGTCTGGCCGGTAATGACATCGACGTCGCAGCCCTGTTCCTCGAAAATGCGGGCGGCGTTAGGGTCCATCTTGTCGGAAATAAGGACTTTGGGCTTGGTCATCGGATTTTGTCCTTCGTCACCCCGGGCTTGACCCGGGATCCCGCTGGCTTGGCCGCGGAGGGAAAAGGGAGCGGAACCCCGGCCTGGGACCGGCGTGACGCATGTTTTGGGTTCAGGCGGCCTTGAGGCTGGCGTATGCCCAATCGAGCCACGGCCCGAGCGCTTCGATGTCGGCGGTGTCGACCGTCGCGCCGCACCAGATGCGAAGACCCGGCGGGGCATCGCGGTACCCGGCGATGTCGAACGCGGCGCCTTCCTTTTCGAGCAGCGCGGCGAACGCCTTGATGAAGGCTTCATCGGCGCCATCCACCGTCAGGCAGACCGAGGTTTTCGAGCGGGTGCGGTGATCTGCCGCGAGGTGGCCCAGCCAGTTCCGCTCGGCGACGATCTTGGCCAGCGCGTCGGCATTGGCGGTGCAGCGGGCCTTCAGACCTTCCAGCCCGCCGATCGACTTGGCCCATTCGAGCGCGAAGATCGCGTCTTCGACCGCGAGCATAGACGGGGTATTGATCGTCTCGCCCTTGAAGATGCCTTCGGTCAGCTTGCCCTTGGACACAAGGCGGAACACCTTGGGCAGCGGCCAGCCTGGGGTGTATTCTTCCAGCCGCTGAACCGCCCGCGGGCCCAGGATCAGGACGCCGTGGCCGCCTTCGCCGCCCAGCACCTTCTGCCACGAGAACGTAGCGACATCGATCTTGTCCCACGGGATGTCATAGGCAAAGACCGCGCTGGTCGCGTCGGCGAAGGACAGGCCTTGGCGGTCATCGGGAATCCAGTTCCCATCGGGCACGCGCACACCACTGGTGGTGCCATTCCAGGTGAACAGCACGTCGTCCGACCAGTCAACTTTGTCCAGATCGGGCAGCTGGCCGTAATCGGCGCGCATGACCGTCGGGTCCAGCTTGAGCTGCTTGACCGCGTCGATGACCCAGCCTTCGCCAAAGCTTTCCCATGCCAGCGTGGTCACGCCGCGCGCGCCGAGCATCGTCCACATCGCCATTTCGAAGGCGCCGGTATCCGATCCGGGCACGATGCCGATGCGGTGTGTATCGGGCAGGCCGAGCACTTCGCGCATCAGGTCGATGCAATACTGCAGGCGCTGCTTGCCAAGCTTGGCACGGTGCGAGCGGCCGAGCACGTCGGTAGCGAGTTTGCTGGGGGAGTAGCCGGGCGGCTTGGCGCATGGCCCGGAAGAAAAGAACGGGCGAGCGGGTTTGCGCGCCGGAACAGTCACAGTCATGTAGTCTCTCCTTACAGAGAGCACGCGCGGCGTTGGGACCGCGTGGCCCGTCGCTGCGGATAGTCCCGCACTGCAGCAAGTCAAGGTTTAACCGCCGCTGCGCGATCCGCGGTCAGTCTACCGTTTCGAAAATGGAGAATTCTACGTTTTGTTACCATATGTTCACCATGAATCGCGCAAGGACGGGAACATGCGCCGGACACTGATTCTGGGACCACTGCTCGCTATTCTTGCTGCCTGCGGGGCAATCCCCGATGGGCATCAGCAATCCGCCCGCCGCTCCACCCAGGTTTTCACGCCCCGTCCCGAGGCGCGCGCGTGCCTGGCGACGTTGGGCCGGACCGATGCCGGATTCTCCCCCTTGCCCGACCAGTATTTCGGCGCGGGATGTTCAACGCTCAACACGGTCCGGCTGGTCAGCCTGCGCAGCGATGCCGCGCAACTGGGGGTAACGAACCTTGGCCCCGTAACGTGCCCCCTTGCCAGCAGCTTCGCCGCCTGGGCGCGCTTTGGCGTGGACCGCGCGGCGCGGCAGATCCTGGGCAGCCCGCTCAAGCGGATCGAGACGATGGGCAGCTACAATTGCCGCACGGTGGCCGGATCGGCGCGCCTTTCGGCCCATGCCACCGCCAACGCGATCGATATCGCAGCGTTCGTGCTGGAGGACGGCCGGCGGATATCGGTGCAGGGAGACTGGCCCACCGGCGATCCGCAAAGCCGCGCATTCCTGCAGACTGTGCACGCCAGCGCCTGCAAGCGGTTCGGCACGGTACTTGGACCGGCCTACAACGCCGCGCACCACGATCATTTCCACCTGGAATTGAGCCGCCGGGCGTTCTGCCGGTGACGCTTGGCTAGTTGCCGGGCTCGTTGAACGAATAGTCGGGCAGAGAATAGAACGCCTGTTTCAGCGCCTCGCCCCAGCCCGATGAAATTTTCAGGAAATACGGGTCGGCCGCGGTGATCCGGCGCGTGTGAAGCGGCGTGAACCGATCCTTTTCGAGCACCAGCAGATCGAGCGGGAGCCCGACCGAGAGGTTCGCCTTCAGGGTCGAATCGAAACTGACCATCAGCAGCTTGCTGGCATCCTCGAAGGTCATGCCGTTGTCATAGCCGCGCAGCAGGATCGGACGGCCGTACTTGGTTTCCCCGATCTGAAAAAAGGGCGTGTCGTAGCTGGCCTCGATGAAGTTGCCTTCGGGATAGATCATGAACAGCCGCGGCTCCATGCCCTTGATCTGTCCGGCGAGGATGATCGAGGCGGCGAACCGGCCCTGCCCTTCCTGGCCGTTCATGCTCTGCCGTTCGCGGATCGTCTGGTTCAGCAGTTTGCCCACGACCTCTGCCACCTGGAACATCGTATCGGCTTCGAGCAGCGAGTTGTGGCGCTCCTTGGGAGTCTTCGTGCGTTCTTCAAGCTGGCTGATCACATACTGGGTGGTGGCCAGGTTCCCCGCGGTCATCAACGCAATGACGCGTTCGCCGGGTACTTCCCAGTGACAGGTCTTGCGGAACACCGAGATGTTATCGACCCCCGAATTGGTGCGGGTATCGCTCATCAGTACGATGCCGCGATCGAGCATCATGCCCACGCAGTAGGTCATCCGGTCAGGTCCGTTCCCGTTGGCCAAGCATCCCGCTGGGTGCGGAAGGCATTCGATTCGCCCTTGTCGGACGCGTTATTGTTGGACCGCCTGCTGCGCAACCGCAAGGCTCACCGACAGCGTTGTCTTGCCCGATCCGTAACTGATCCCGGTGACCGGCGCGGCCTCGGCATAATCACGCCCCGAGGCGACGCGAACGTAGCGGGCATCCGGGCTGATGCCATTCGAGACATCGAAGCCCACCCATCCCAGTCCTTCGACATGGGCTTCGGCCCACGCATGGCCAGCCTGCTGCTCGGTCCGGTCATCCATCATCAGATAGCCGCTGACGTAGCGGGCCGGTACGCCCAGCGCCCGCGCCGCGCCGATGAAGATGTGGGCATGGTCCTGGCAGACGCCATGTCCCGCCACCAGCGCCTCTTCGGCGGTGGTGGCGGCATCGGTGTAACCCGTTTCATAGGCAACCGCGCCCAGCACTGCCTGTGACAGCGCGTGCAGCTGGCCCAGCGGATCGGCGGCGTCACGCGGGAGACGCGCCAGCAGGGCGCGCAAGCGCGCTCCTGGCCGGGTCAATGGCGATTCGTTCAGGAAGTTCCATACTGGCACCTTGCCAGTATGTGCCCCGACCACGCCGGCGCGGTCGGATGTTTCGACCACGCCGCTGCAGGCGATGGTCAGTTCTGCCGTTTCGGGCACCAGCGAAACCAGCGCGACCCGGTTGCAGTTGTGGTCTTCGTATTCGGCTTCTACCTTGCCGCCCGTCAGGTCCATCCGCCAATCGATGATGGACTGGTCGTGCGATCCCTTGGGCACGAGCCGTACGCGCTGAAGGCCGTGCGTATGGGGCGGATCGAACTGGTAATGCGTAACGTGGCGGATCGTGAGGCGCATGATTGCTGGCTCCTGGGTTCTATTCGGTGAACCGGTAATCCTGCGCAATCGCGCGTGCGACCTGCGCGTTGCAGGCGATGAACGCGACGATAAACTGGTGCAGCCCGGCCTCCACGATTTCATCGATGCTGGTCTGGTGCAGCTGCGACCCCGCATTGCGCAGCAGGTCGTGCGCCTGCGTTTCGCTGCCGTATTCGCGGGCCAGGCTGGCCATGTTGCTGCGCAGTTTTTCATAGCAGAATGCGAGGCTGCGCGGAAACCGCCCGTCGAGGATCAGGAACCGGGCGATGCCCCGCGCGTCCATCGTGCCCGCGTTGAGCCAGCGATAGGCGCGGTCACCCGCCACGGAGCGCAGGACGGTTTCCCACTGCACGTGATCAAGGCTGGAACCCACCCAGGCCACCGACGGCAGCAGGACATGGTACTTCACGTCCAGGATGCGGGCGGTGTTGTCGGCCCGTTCGATAAAAGTGCCGATCCGCGCGAAATTGAAGATCTCGTTGCGCAGCATCGTGCCTTCCATCGCGCCGCGCACCTGCGTCGTCTGGCGGCGGATCTGCGCCAGCAGGTCGCCCAGCGTCGCTTCGCGCACCGGCCGCGCCAGCGCATCCTTCAGGACCATCCAGGCTTCGTTGGTGGCTTCCCACACCTCACGCGTGATCGCGGTGCGGACCATGCGGGCGTTGGTGCGGGCATCTTCGACCATATGCAGGACGGATCCGGGATTATCGCGGCCGCGCAGGATGAAGTTGCACACCGCCGTCCCCGTGCGTTCCATGCTCGCCGCGGCGAAAGCGCGTTCCACCCCCATTGTGATCAGCACCGAGCGCCATTCGTCGAAGGATACGGACGAGCCGCGGGTAAGCGCCATGCGGAACCCGGCGTCGAGCAGCCGCGCCGTGTTTTCGGCGCGTTCGAGATAGCGGAACATCCAGAAGATGCCGTTGGCGGACCGTCCCAGCATCGCCTAGTCCTCCAGCACCCAGGAATCCTTGGTGCCGCCCCCCTGCGACGAGTTCACCACCAGCGACCCCTTTTTCAGCGCAACCCGGGTCAGCCCGCCTGGGGTGATATCCACCGCGTTGGGACTGACGAGCACGAACGGCCGAAGATCGACATGGCGCGGAGCGAGCCCGGCGTTCGTGAAGATCGGGCACGTGGACAGCGACAGCGTGGGTTGCGCAATGTAGTTTTCGGGCCTTTGCCGCAGCTTTGCGGCAAAGGCGGCCAGTTCCTTTCTTGAGGCGGCCGGGCCGATCAGCATCCCGTACCCGCCAGAGCCGTGGACTTCCTTGACCACCAGTTCGGCCAGGTGATCGAGCACGTACGCGAGCGAATCCGCTTCGGAACAGCGCCATGTCGGGACGTTCTGCAGGATCGGCTTTTCGCCGGTGTAGAACTCCACGATCTCGGGCATGAAGCTGTAGATCGCCTTGTCGTCCGCGATGCCGGTACCGGGGGCATTTGCAATGGTAATCCCGCCCGCCCGGTAGATATCCATGATACCGGGCACCCCCAGCATCGAAGCGGGATTGAAGGTCAGCGGATCAAGAAAATCGTCATCGACCCGGCGATAGATCACATCCACCGGCTGCCAGCCGCGCGTGGTGCGCATCGCTATCCGCCCGTCGACCACGCGAAGGTCGCTGCTTTCGACCAGTTCCGCTCCCATCTGGTCGGCCAGGAACGCATGTTCGAAATAGGCGGAGTTGTAGATTCCCGGGGTCAGCACGGCCACCGTGGGCCGTTCCCCACTGGGAACGCGCGCCGCCGGGGGCAGGCACGCGGCAAGGCTGCGCGCGAGGCGGCGCGGATAATCGCTGACCGGACGGACACGGACCCGGGCGAACAGTTCCGGGAACATGGCCATCATGGTCTCGCGGTTTTCCAGCATGTAGGAAACGCCCGATGGCGTGCGCGCGTTGTCCTCCAGCACCATGAAGTCATCCGACCCGGTCCGGACCAGATCGACCCCCACGACGTGAGTATATATCCCGCCCGGCGGCACAAACCCCGCCATCTGCGGAAGGTAGGCGGCATTTTCGCGCAGCAGGCGCTCTGGCAGCTTGCCCGCGAGCACGATTTCCTGCCGGTGGTAGACATCGTGGAGGAACGAATTAAGCGCGCGGACCCGCTGCTCGATCCCGCGCTCCAGCTTGCGCCATTCCCCGGCAGTGATGACGCGCGGAACCATGTCGAACGGGATCAGCCGTTCCTCGCCAGCGTCCTTGCCGTAGACGTTGAAGGTTATTCCGGTGCGGCGGAAAACGCGTTCGGCCTCGGCCGACTGTTTCCTGATCCAGCTTACATCCTGCGCAGCATACCATTCATGATAACCGGCATAGGCTGGCCTGGCGGCGCCGCTTTCGTCGAACATTTCGTCATAACAAATATCTTGGGTTGTTCGCATAGACCCCCCCTGACACAACGGTGCACCAGCAGAAGCGGTTTGCCAAGCGACAATTGCTGCAGCTGCGAAGAACGGTCAGTGCGATCGTCAGGCGGTCAACCGGCGGGCAGGGCAATGGATAGCCCTGCTGCTGCAGACGGCAAGGGGCAAGGTGCCTCGGCCCGATCAAGCTCGCGCAGCACCGCCTCGATCGCCTGGGGGCTAGCCACAAATTCCAGGTGGCTGCAACGTACCGCCACCGCGCGATCGCGCTCGCCCGGGCGGCCGCGGGCGCAGCGCGGGGCGATCACGCCGTCACGTACGCTCCACACCGCAACGGTCGGTACCGGCGGCTTGACCGCGAAGTCGCCGTGGATGGGCGGCTGGTCCACCGCATGACCGGTGATCGCCTGATATGCGCGCCAGGCATTGTTGGCCCGACGGTCGCCGGAAAATGGGGTGCCCAGCGTGATCACCTTGGCCACCGCTTCGGGACGCGCCTTCGCGATTTCGCGCGCGAACAATCCGCCCAGGCTCCATCCGACCAGCACCACCGGCTCGTGCTCGATCCGCGCGATCCGGCCGACCCGACCAACCAGGAATTCGAAGTTTTCCGCCGTGGGCCCGAAATTGAAGCCCATTCCCCAATGATGCACCCGGTGCCCGGCCTGTTCCAGGGCAGCGGCCAGATGGCGCATCCGCGCGGGGTGCGCCCCGAAGCCAGGCAGCAGCATGACCGGGACCGGGCGTTCGGCGCGGATCACCCGGTCTAGCCCGCGGCGCGATCCGAACAGCACCCCCAGCTCGCGCCACAGCAGGCCAAGGGGCGGCGCCCGGACCCCGGGAGGCGCTGGCTGGCGCACCAGTATTGCCCGGCGGCGCAGGCCATCACCGGCATCGAAAGCGGCTTGTTGCAAGCGGGCAAGCATCATCATCGCAGCGGGTATCACCCTTCGGCTGTGCGGGTGATGAACGGGGCGGGCGGCGCCCCAATTTCGCACCGCCAGCTGCGGGGATGAAAGTCAGCACGCAGCGGTATGATCAGGCCGCCAGCCGCCGTGCGGTGCCGCTCAGCGACCGGTCGGCAACGCGAAAATCGGCGTACCGGCGATGCAGGAACTCCACCACCGGCGGATAGAGCGGACGGTCGAATTCGATCCCGGCCTGATGACCGCGCAGCCAGCGGACGATGCCGCTCAGGCCTTCGATACCTTGCGGCCGCACGATGACGCGCGCGCCCCAACGAACCGACAGCGCGCAGCTGACGATCCGGCACCCTTCGGGCGAAAGATCGTGGATCACGACATCGTCGCCAAATCCGTTAAGCGCGCGGCACCGTGCCAGCAGCACCAGTGCCAGCCGGGCCGAACGGCGCAGATCGATGGTGGTTTCATCCATGATAAACGTTCCCTGTCCTTACCCGGGATGAAGAACGGCACGGATTTCGCCAATTACAGTGCGCCGGCGACGTGCCTGCACGTTGCGGAACGCAATGTGGGCAGCCATATGCCCCGGATGGCCGAACTCGTGATCCGCCGCGGACTTGCCGAACCTGACACGTCGGGCGGCTTTGTCCCCCATAAACCGGACCGCCCGGCAAAGACCGAGCCGGCCAGGCCGTTCCGGATCGTGTCCGATTATCAGCCCGCGGGCGACCAGCCCACGGCGATCGCCGACCTTGTCGCCACCGCGCTGGATGGGGAAAAGACGCAGGTCCTGCTGGGCGTGACCGGTTCCGGCAAGACCTTCACGATGGCCCAGGTGATCGAGCGGCTGCAGCGCCCGGCGCTGGTGCTGGCGCCGAACAAGATTCTGGCCGCGCAACTTTATGGCGAATTCCGCAGCTTCTTTCCGGACAACGCGGTCGAATATTTCGTCTCGTACTACGACTACTACCAGCCCGAGGCCTATGTGCCGCGCTCGGACACTTACATCGAGAAGGAAAGCTCGGTGAACGAG
>JAZKDH010000039.1:0-78955 GCA_040387665.1 Pseudomonadota bacterium
TGCGATCTCGCCATGGCTGGCATGATGGCCAGGTTGCGCCTGTTGCGTTGAGCTAGGCGCCGCCAGCCGGAGCTGTCGGCCAACAGCAATCCCAGCGTCGCGCAACTTTGTTGCAGTGCTCTATCACTTTAAGAATTTGGTCCGGACTCTGAATCATCGGCGCCGCTCGTGCCACATGACGATCACTTCAACCAAGTTTCCGGTATCGTCCCGCTCAAACTGGGAAAACAGACGTTGCTCAACATTTGGCTCATCTCCGAAGCGCCCAGTTACCTGATACCAGCATTCTGGCGTCGTGTAGGTGTAGCCGCAGGAAACCTCCGATATCGCAATCAGCTCGGCGTTTTCTCCGGGCCTCTTCGCAAAACGCGCGAAGGTTTTGCTCACTTCGGGCCAGTGCGAGGTCACATATCGGCTTACCTCTTCAACAGTCGGCAATGCGGGGGTTGGTTGGGTGCTTTCGACTGCTCGGTGCGTGGCGCAACCGGCAAGAAGCGGAATCAAAGCCATGATAGGTCGAAAACGCATTCTCAGATGCTATCCCACCCTGCAACTATGCCAAGCCAATTTGTCCACACCCCTAGAGGCCGTCGCCTTGACTGGACCAGGCCGAAATGGGCCGCATGGCGTCCGTAGGCGCTATGAACGGCACTGCCTCAAACCTTGACAACCAAAAGCAAGCCAACCCACTGTACGGGGCTTGAATCGCTTTTCAGGGGATATGAACACGAACGAACCGGCGACCCCTGCAGTTGCAAAGCCTTCAAGTATTCAAGGCCCGCGCGCTTGAAGGCGTCGAAAAACAATCAACGGTAATCAGCTTGGCGCAAGCCATGCGGCTAACCGGGCATGAACCAAGTCGTGATCACGGCCGCGAAGCCGAGCAGATTTGCGGAACCTCAGGGGGTAAACGAGAATGAGACGTCGTCGCCGAAAGCAGTCCGTACTGGCTAACGATTTCGCCAAGCCCGCGCTGGGATTGGTACTGCTCGGATTGCTTTGGCTGTCGTTCAAGGTTGGACTTTTGCCGATGGCGGGCAACACCCTCATCGCACCGCTCGGGCCAAATGCACCGACCAATGCCGGGGGAGTGTATCAGCAGCAGCGCAAAAAGCGGGCAGAAGCGGAGGCTCGCACACAAGAGGCGCGTTGAAATGCTCTGATGGTGCAGTCGTCCTCCTCCCGGTGGAGGGGGTAATCGGATTTCCAGGGCAAGGCTGACGGAAGGCGTGTCTGAAGCGTGGATTCAACGCTATTACAGTTTCTCGCCCGCGCGCGAAGCGACCGCGTAAGTGCCCTCACTCGACGGGTTTGCTGATGAAACCCAGTACGATCCAGCGGAGAACCAAGTAGACGATCATCCCTGCTACGCCCATCATCAGGGCATAGCCTGCCATCTGCAGAGCCTCAGCATCCGGTCCTAACGGGTCATCCAGGCTCACCGCATACATGCCCAACAGGCCAAGGATGGCAATGCCGTAGAAGCCTACCCACGCCAAGAGCAGGACCTTCTCCAAACGCGATACACCAGTCTTCCAGTTCATGCCGTCCCCCAAGTCTTGAGAAGAGATGGTAGAAGTTGGCCGAATAGAGGACAACCCTGTTTCCCGCGCTTAGCGGCCGGTGAGATAGGCGGAGGTAGACGAACGCGTTCCCCGGCAACGCGCGTGAATGTTCGGGCTAGGCGTTCGCCCCTTGGTGCTGGCATACGTTCAACGCGTTCGGAGGGGAACACATGGCCGACGACATCCTGCATCTGACAGATCGAGAGCTTGCCGACCGGCTGGGCGTGTCGGCGGGTGCCGCGCGCATGAAGGCCAAGAGAGCGGTAAAGTCTGGGCGCTGGACCATCGATCCCGGCAATCACCCTAGCGATCCTGTACGCGTGAAGTTGCCCGCAGCCGACATTGCCAAGCCTGAACGCGTAAGGGGTGAACGGGTATTGCGTTCGGCGGGGGAACGAACGGGGCGAACACCGACCCGAACGGATAGCGACACGCTGGCGACGGCGCTGCAATCGGCGCAGGAACACATTGCCAAGCTGACCGACCAGCTCACGGCAGAAAAAGACCAGCACCGGGGAACGGCGATCGAATTGGCGACGACTACAGCCAAGGCGGAGTTCCTAGAGGCCGAGCTTGACCGGTTGGCGGCTGACGCCGATGAATTACGCGACCACCTACGACGTGAGCGGCGGACCATTTGGCAGAAATCAATCGGAAAATATTGAAATGCGCTGGATGACAATAATAGCATATGAGATTGGCCAAACTATACCGCTGTATCTGTTCTACGCATTTATAGATTGGGCTGCTTTCAGCAGAATGAATGCCGATCCAGTTGTCAGAAAGGTGGGGGCAGCAATAGCTTCGTATCTATTCCTTTCGCTATGGATCGCATTCACATCGGATTTAGTTGATACAATGCTTGATTATCTTGTCCCCGGCTTGATTGTAGTCGGTTGGGCTTACTGGCGAGGGGGCCGAATTGCCGCAGGAGAGGCAGAGACTGAGAAAACGTGGCGATAGAACATATCGTAAAAGGCTAAACGTTCGGATAGGTTGTTTGTGCAAGCCCTAAGGACCGGCCCATGGCCGACGGAAAGTTCATCGCCTACTACCGCGTTTCGACAGACCGACAGGGCCGTTCCGGACTTGGCCTAGAGGCGCAGAGCGAGGCCGTGAACCGCTATCTTAACGGTGGAAATTGGCAGCTGCTGGACAAGTTCGTGGAGGTCGAAAGCGGCAAGCGCGACGACAACCGCCCGGAGCTCGCCGCGGCGCTGGCAGCCTGCCGGAAGCACAAGGCCACGTTGGTTATTGCCAAGCTTGACCGACTGGCGTGCAACGTCACGTTCATCGCAAACCTGATGGATTCCAAGGTCGAGTTCATCGCCGTTGATCTACCGACTGCCAACCGCCTAACCCTGCACATCATGGCGGCATTTGCCGAACACGAACGCGAGATGATCTCCGCCCGCACCAAGGCCGCGCTGGGAATCCGCAAGGCGCAGGGCGTTAGGATTGGCAACCGAACCAATCTGGCTGAGGCGCAGCTCAAGGCGTTGCCGTGGTCAAGCGCGAGGCCGACGCGTTCGCCGCCAACGTCCTGCCGGTAATCGAGCGGATCAAGGCAACCGGCTCCACCAGCTATAACAGCATCGCCAAAGCCCTGAACGAACGGGGTGTAAAGACAGCCAAGGGCGGCACCTGGGCGGCGGCGACCGTCCGCAACATCATGCTCCGCGCGCCAGCGCTGGACATGGCCGCGTGACCCGCGATCGGGGCGACAATCCCCTGATCTTGTTCGACGCGCTACCGGCGAACGTGGTGGAGCTGGCGAAGGAAGCCGACCAGGGCTTAGCTATTGGAACCCCTGACTATTTGCCAGCTGTCTTGTGCCAGGTAGGACCGCCGCGTTCCCCACGATCGGGCGAACGTACGAACGGGTCAGCGGCGGCATATCGCTCCAGAGCGAGGCTGATCCACATCGCTACCGAGGCCACCATGAGCATTAGGCCGCACCTTACATTGGCACTAGAGCGGTTCGATGAGATCGACGACGAATGATGTCGCCATGGCTGGCGTGATGGCTAGGTTGCACCTGTTGCGTTGAGTTACGGCCCCCGGCGATCCGAGTATCTAACCGTTATTATATCACTGTGCTGAATCATCCGGGCTCGACAGCAACCTTTGCGGAGCGTGCCGTTCCCCCATTGCCCATGGTACCAGCTGAATACGATGCGGAATCCTCAGTGACCGACTTTGGTGGAATTCCGCCATTTGCGGGCAGAGCGGTTGCGGATTCCTCAGCCGGTGGGAGCGTAAAATAGGCCGGTTTAGACGGCGTTGCTGTGAAATCCACAGTCGGGATTTTATGTGCGGCCAAGGCTTTGCGATATCGCGCCATTGCCCTGAGGCCCCGATCGGTTGCTTTCCTTGCCTTCGTTTGCGGAGGCGCTGCGTATTTCTGCCAATCATGGGTTGGGGGCTTTCCGTCGAATGGCAGCCACGTTATCCGCCAGCATCGCGCCCGCGACGTCTCGCCCGCCTTGACGCTGAAATGGGCATCCTTTGTCATGACAAGGACGCCCCGATCCTGCAAATCATCGAAGGCCCTCATGGCAGGGCGCTGATCGGCAAGGCCCAGCCGGTCAGTCGCGTCGGCAATGGACAGCCAGAGCGAGCCATTGTTCTTCCCGTTATCGATCATAACCAACTCGGTCAGCAATGCGCGGGCGACCGGATCAAGGCTGCGATAAGCTTCCGATAGCAAGATGCGATGGGGGAGGCGGGCGAACCGCTCCACCTGCTCGTTTCGCCCGGTGGCGTCAGGTTTGTTGCGGTTGCGCCCCCTCGCCACAGCTCACTGATCCTGATCCGAGCGGAACGCCTCCTCCAGTTCGGAGCGCCGGAAATACATTGCGCGCCCTTTGCGGATGACGGGCAGCCGGCCTTTCTCGACCATGTGATACACCTGCCGAGCGCTGATGAGGCCGTTTGTATCAGCTTCTACGCCCTTCGCGCCTTTGATAAGATCATTACCCAACATTCCGCTTGCTCCCTTACAGTGACAAGAATACACTTCTCCTTCTATTGCGCCCGCGCGACCTCCGCAAGGCGAAGAATATCTTTCTCCTTCTAGGATTGGGGATAAATGCTGCGCTGCTCGTTCACGTTTGGTCAGTTAGAGGAGCTTCTGGTCACGGTGCATCATATCGCGCCGGTTGGTCGGGTGGCCTTTCAGGGGCGGCTCAAGCATCTTCAGCGCTCGGGGTTTCCCACCAGGGAGAAGCCGGGCAAGGGTAAAGCAATAGCTTACACGATAGAGCACATTTTTCGGGCTGTTCTGGCTCTTGAACTGATTCAAGCCGGCATCAATCCCAAGTTTGCGATAGACATGATCGAGTCAAACTGGGGTGATGTTCTGCCCACGGTGTATCTGAACAGCTTCACGGGCACAGAGCCGATCAAATCAGGAGGGGGCAGTCCGGATGACTGGTGTTGGCTCATCCGGCCTGAAGCGTTGCGCGGCCTGACCGTCGAGGGCGAAAGCGAACATGACAAGCATGAGGCGATTGAGCCCGTCCGCGCAGATAGCCTGATCCAGCAGCTGGCGATCGATTCATCCACTCTGGGCGGTCACTTAGGCTCGCATTGGCGTAACCTGATAATCAACGGAGGGCCGCTGGTGCGCGGCGTAATGGCCCTCATCGAGTTGCGCCTGGGGTGGTGCAGCAGGGACGACATGGTTGCCGATTTGAAGACCATTCTCGATGAGCAGACGGCTAGGCTTCAAGCTGTCTTGCAGACGCTCGGGCCTGAATTGGCCGATATCTCTGAGAAAGTTCGTGCAGACCGCGCAGCCAGAGGCGCAGACCGCCGGCCTTATACCGACCTATATCCCGCGCTGTTGCAAGCTGCTGAAAAGATTGCGGGGGAGATTCCAGACGAGCTTGTGCCGGTGTTGCTGGCGGCAGAGGGGGCCGAGGTACAGCTATCGGATGTCTCGTTGCGATATCTAGCCGACAAGAGGCTCATGCAAATTGAGGCGGAAGGTCTTTCTCCCACGCCGCTTTACTTTGTGCTGGGCGAGCTTCTGCGGGAGCGTACACATGGCGACAGTTAGGAAACGTAGCTGGGTTAGCCCTGAAGGCGCGACCAAAACTGCATGGCTGGTCGACTATCGGGATCAAAGCGGGAAACGCCGGGCTAAGCAATTCGCCCGCAAGAAAGAGGCCGAGGAGTACGCCAGCCGCGCCCAGAACGAGGTGCGGCAGGGCACCCATACCCATGATCGGGACAGCATCACGGTAAAGGTGGCGGCCAACCTCTGGCTTGCGGCTTCCGAGGCGGAGCGGCTGGAGCGCTCCACCACAAAGCGTTATCGCGAGCTGGCGGACCTGCATATCACGCCTAGACTGGGCGAGCTGAAGCTGACCGCATTGACCAAGCCGCTCGTGCAGGATTTCCGGCTGGAGCTGATGCAGACAAAATCGCGCGCCCTGGCTGCCAAAGTGCTGCGCGCCCTGTCTGCGATCCTCAACAACGCAATGGAGATCGGGGCAATCAATCAGAACGTCGCGGCAACGGTTAAGGTCGGCAAGCTGAAGCGGGAGGCGGAAAAGATCGTCGTGCCCGATCGTGCTGACCTGAAGGCGATGATCGCGGCTGCCGACGACAAGGTGCGACCGTTCATCCTCACTGCCATAACTACAGGGCTGCGCTCCAGCGAACTGCGAGGGCTGCGGTGGCAGGATATTGACCTGGCAGCGGGTACGATCACCGTTCGGCAACGCGCTGATCAGTGGGGCGAGATCGGGCCCCCCAAGAGCGAGGCAGGCAAGCGGACAATCCCCATCCCGCCTGAGCTGGTTTCCGAATTGAAGGCGTGGAAGCTGCGGAGTCCGATATCGCGAAAGGACCTGGCGTTCCCTAGCAGCACAGGAACGCCGCAGCGGCACAACAACATGCTGCGCCGCGTGTTCTTCCCGCTTCAGGTAAAGGCCGGGCTAGGGGTGCCTGCGGTGAACGCCGGGGGCGAGCCGATGCTGGACGAGGCAGGCCAGCCAGTTCTTACTGGCAAATACAGGTTCCACGCCTTGCGCCATGCGGCGGCGAGCGGCTGGATCGAGAGCAACATCGACCTGAAGCGGCTTCAGGTGTGGATCGGGCATGAGAATATCGGGCTTACGCTCGACACCTATGGGCATCTGCTGAAGGATGCGGACAAAGATGCGGAACTGGCGCTAAGGGCTAGCCGGGATCTATTTGCGTAGCGTTAATCGCTTTAATTTGAATAAGTGGCCCGAATGTATTGGCAGAAATGATTCACATGTTGGGGAGCTATTGTGATCACCAATATAAAAGCGTCGCTGGTAGGAATGAAATATTATGGCGTCACGCTCGAAAAAGCCGCGCGCGCTCTAGAAGAGCAGCCGGGACTACGCCGCGACCCATACAATATTCATGACAGCAACGCCATCGCCGTCTATTCGGGCGGAATGGTGCTTGGTCATATTGACCGGAAGGCAGCAGCCATCATTGCACCCCTGCTTGATGACGGCGCTGGTTCTCAGATCAGTATTGACACATCGCGGGCTCGCTTGCCGGGATCGATACCGGTCGCAGTGAAGATAGACCGACCCATCCAGAAATCAGTAGCTCCCTTAGTGTGTGAAGTGGGCGTCGTCGGTATATATCGCATTTTCATCAAGCGCTACGAGCGGTGCTACATTGGCCAGTCCATAAATGTTCAGAACCGCCTAGAGGAACATTGGGACGAGCTGAGTCGTGGCATTCACACAAATCCAGAACTTCGTCGTGCATGGCAGGCTGAGGGTGCCGCCGTCTTTGGAGCCGAGGTCTTGGAGAAAGCTCCGAGGGGATTGAGTGGACTGGCGCTCGCTCGCTGGTTGGTTGAGCGTGAGCGCGCATGGGTGACGAGTTTTGGAGGGTTACGGAGCACTTTCAACGTTAAGGAGCCGAGGATTGTACTGGACGACGAGGCGAGAGCGGCACTCAGCCGTGAACGGCTCAGTTACGCGGACGAACTGGCCACTTTGGAAAGAACGTCAGCGGCTCTGTCGCAAGGAATCTATGAGCGGCGCGATCGTGCTGATGACGCGCGGCGATGGATTAAGGATGCCTCGGGTTTCTGGGGGTGGTTCGCGTCAGCTGAGATCAAACGGCATGCCGAGCTTGCGAACAGGGAACTACCCGCCCTGCAAGAGAAGATTCGTACACTGGAAGAGAATGCCCGAAAAGTGAATGAAAAGCTTCATGCGCTCAAGAGGCACTTGTTTCTAGCCTAGAGGTTATGCAGCTTGGTACAGGAGCATAGATCTTGAATCTGAAAGATGAAAGATCGAGCAGGGTATGAGTTTAGATTTTAGCCCTTCACGCCTTTAGACCACGCGGACCGAGGTGGGGCTTTCGGCGCTTTGCTCTTCGGACGTTCGTCGGGATGGACCCAGCCGTGCGGCGGCGTATATACTTCCGGCTTTGTGATTAAGCCGGTCTTTCCCGTTACTGTTTCGCCCATAATGCACCGCTCAAGGGTGAGTCTCGATAAAGAAAAGTGAGCGTAGCAATACGGCTGGACCTTGTTCGGGACCGATTTCGTCGGCGGGGCAACCCCAATGAGCTTTTTGTCTGGAAAGCGTTGACAGAAAAGCCGTGCTGTCGCCGCCTGGTCTGAGTCAGCGCTAAGAAGGATCGCAAGATCGTACTTATCGTCAACGCCATCAAGCATCAGATGAAGAGCGACGTTAATATCAGACTGCTTCTCATTCCATTTCTCTCCGTCATGGACGTGGTGCCCCGGAACGATCTCGACGCCCTGTGCTCGTTGGGCAGCATTGAACGTGTTGTGCCGATCTCTGCTCCCTGGGAGGTGCGCTGGCACGGCCGTGCAGAAAACAGTCCTAACGAGCGTCGCACCGTGAGGTTCGCAGATTATTTGCCCTAACTTCCACAGGTTAGCCCACTTCAGAAATGGTTCACCCATCTGGTGGACTGGGTGATAGAGATTGAATCCGTCGATGTAGAACGAGGCTCGACATTCAACTTTAGGTTGACATTCGGAGTCGTTCAATTTATGTGCCCCAACACAACGCGATGCTGCTCTCAGCACCGCCAGCCCCGGCGCCCACAAGGCGACCGGGGTTTGTTGTTTTAGACCTTGGTTTTCTACGGACCACGTCTTTTCAGGCTCCGGTGCGAGTGCGTCAATCTTTAATTACCGCGAGGCAGATGGCATCGCTTGGGCGCTTGTATCCGCGTGGGTCTTTACGCATCAAATTTCAAACTGCAGGTGGGCGCCGATTTCCCGGAGCAGGCGTTCCATACGTCTGCCCTCTGATTCTTCAACCCGCAGGAGCCGTATCGAAGAATCCGCATTTTTGACCGAATTGATTGCGGCCTGCTCGCTCTTCGCTTCTGGTACATCAAAGACGGCGACCCGCTGGTACGCCCCTTCTAGGACTTCCAAAAGCTCGCGACGAAAATGATCGCTGGCGCTCTTGCGGGTGGCAAAAACCTTAAAGTCGGATTCCCCGGCATCGTCCGTTCGCACAACAATCATGACTGGCTCCACGCGTTCCGAGTCACACATAGGAGGTGCGACCGGAATGCGACAGGGCGCCCGTTGCAAATTAAACTGAGACACTGCCAACGATCGGGACGCGATAGAAATCTCGTAAATGCAACACAGATGCAACAGCATTTAGTATAGTGCACCGAAAGCCCGGTTAAACGCGCGGAATCATAATCCGCGTGTCGGGGGTTCGAGTCCCTCCTCCGCTACCAGCGCTTTTTCCGAAGCTTCCACAGACTACCGGATCGTCCTGGAACCGCAGATCTATTGGGGGTTGCGGGTGATTTGATTCCGTGTCCCGCCGAGCGCTTCCCCATGCAGCCAGATGTTGTGTCGGGGGTTTGGGGGTGTTTTGGCGGGGTATGAAAACGTACCGGTACGCCCAAGGCCTCAACGAACTAAAAGCCAACAAAGTTCGTGCCTATAAGCTTGCCGAGAGTGAGGGATTGTTCCTCCTGGTGCAGCCAAGCTTAGCTGTTGCCAACGCTGCCCACGGACTCTCGATGCCAGCCTCCGCCAGGCGCTCGGCAACGTGATAGGCACGGATTGCCGGCGCGTCCCCCAAGGGGCTGCGTTGACGTCGGGTCAGAAGGCTTGCGGATCGAACAACACCCGCAGGGTCATCACGACGATCCGCAGGTCACCCGCCAACGACCACGATTGCAGATAGGCCAGATCGGCATCGACGCGATCGGTCAGGTCGAGGGTGCACTGGGTCGCCCCGCGCAGGCCCTGGATCTGGGCCAGGCCGGTAAGGCCCGGGCGGCAGGCGTGGCGTAGCCAGTATCGCGTGTCGATATCCCAGAACAGGCGATCCTCGGCCGTGGAATTGATGGCGTGGGGCCGCGGCCCGACAATGCTCATTTCGCCTTTCAGGACGTTGATCAATTGCGGCAGCTCGTCCACGCTCGATCGACGCAGGAACGCCCCCAGGCGGGTTATCCGGGGATCGTCCCGGCACGTCGAGGCGATGCCGCTGACGTCGCACCTCGCCTGAGCCATTGACCGGAACTCATACACCCGGAACAGGCTGTTGCGCCGCCCGATCCGCGGTTGCCGAAAGAACACCGGCCCGGGGCTGTCGAGTTTGATGAGCAGCGCGACCAGCAGCAGGAAGGGGCTGAGCATCAGCAGCGCCAGGCTCGCAAATGCAAGGTCGAAGGCTCGCTTGAGGGCGGCGTCGTGCAGACTGAGCGGCCCCTGGGATACGATCAGGGTGGTATGGTCGCGATATGTCCCGATCCCGATAACCGTCAGCTCCGCAAGCTCGCCGGCGACGACCTCCGCGCGCACGCCCAGGCTCTGCAGTACCTTGGTCCAGGCGGCGCGCCCCGCCGCCGGGCAGTGAAGCACCACCCGGTCGGCATCGCCGATGACGCGGGAAAGCGCGCTGAGGCTGATCGGATTCGGGCGGTCGGGGTCGAAAAAGCGCGAGGTGTCGATCGCGGAACCGGCCGGAACGCCCGCGCTCAGCTCCACCACCGAATGAACCGACTGGCCGAGTGTCTGGCTGGCATAGGCGCAGTATACCAGCCGCACGGCCGCCATGATCACCGCCGACGCGCCGAACACCATTGTCAGGGTCAGCCGGGAGACGATGTCGATCTTGGTCGCAAAGAGGAAGCTAGAGATCGCTCCGCCTGCGATCGTCAGCGCGGCGAACAGCAGGACGAGCGCGCGGCGCCGGTCGAGCAGGATATTGGCCGAATAGGCCCGCACCGCGAACGCGCTGAGCATGAAAGTCGGGACAAGGACCCCGGCGGCGACCTGCGCGTCGGACCGCTTATCAAGTGAGATTATGTCCGGTCGCCTTGCTCGTACGCAGCATCATTCGCTTGCTGGTTCGGTCTGACGCAAGTTGGAATTATCTTGATTGAGTGAGCCGAGTTAGGGTCTTATGAGGCGTTAATGTCAAATTAATGATATTAAACAGCTACTTGAAGCCATTTTATAGATCTTTCCCCGCTACCAGGTATCTCCCTCGAAACGTTGTTCCTTCTACGCCGCTGCAATGCGGGCGGCGGCAGCGAGATCGGCTGCGAAGCGTTCTTCCTCGCGCGCGCGGGATTCTCCGTCGAGGCGCAGAAGATAGCTGGGGTGGGCTGTTAGCCAGATGCCGGCGCCGTCGGCGCCGGGGATGAGCTTGCCCCGTTCGCGTCCGATTGAGGGCGTCCGGCCCGTCACGGCACGGCCGGCGCTGGCGCCAAGCGCGATGATGAGGCGCGGACGGACGATTGCACGTTCGGCATCGAGCCACCAGCGGCAGATGTCGATCTCGCCCGCGGTCGGGGTCTGGTGCAGGCGCCGTTTGCCGCGCGGGGTGAACTTGAAGTGCTTCACGGCATTAGTGAGATAGCTTTGCGCACGGTCTATGCCGGCATGTTCCAGATGGGTGTTCAGCACCTGACCGGCGGGGCCTACGAATGGCCGGCCGGCTGCCTCTTCGTTATCGCCGGGCTGTTCGCCGACGATCATCACGCTGGACTGCTGCGGTCCTTCGCCGGGCACTGCGCGGGTGCCGTTACACCCGATCGGGCATCGCCGGCACGCCATGGCCCCTTCCGCAACAGCCGCCAGGCTTTGTGGAGGGGGGCTGTCAAACAGGGATACGCCAGTTTTGATCATTGCCAACTCCCGCTGCCGCGCCCCCGCCACCATTGCCGGGATCTGGCGCGCCTCAGGCAGATTCTGCCAGTATTTGCGCGGCATTTCCTTGAGCATCGCACCGACCTTCAGGCGTGCGGGGTTGAAGGTCGAACGATAATAGTCGAGCCAAAGTTCCTCCA
The DNA here is from genome assembly GCA_040387665.1 of Pseudomonadota bacterium. GTDB lineage: Bacteria > Pseudomonadota > Alphaproteobacteria > Sphingomonadales > Sphingomonadaceae > Novosphingobium. Next base: position 11,883 of record JAZKDH010000039.1, read on the forward strand.
TCGCGTCGTACCCCGGCGCGTTGCTGCGGCAGGTTCCCGGTCCCTCGGACATCGCCTGGCCGTCCCAGTGCACGGAGAGGTGCGGGGTCAGGATCGACCAGCGCTGACTGGCAAACCGATCATGAAAGAAACGCGCATTGTGCCGCTCGATCCGGTGCTCGGGCTCGAACCAGGCTACGTAATGCTGTTCGCCTTCGGGATCGGCCACCGTGCGAAATCGAACGAACGCCCGCATCTTGTGAATATCGCGCCGCACCTGGCGTGCCATCGCGCGCAGATGCAACACGCCGGTATCGGCTGCATCGTCCATCAGGCGCGGTTGATTCTGCAATCGCCAAGCAACTCGATACAACGCAACCAGCCGGGCCGGGGCGCTGTGCAGGATCACGCTGCGCGCAAGCTCGATGAAGGCCGAACTCGCCCGCACCGGACGCCCGTTGCCCGGCCCGGCCGCGTCCCCGTGCTCCGTGAACAGGCTTGTGGCCGGTCCGTGCGAATCCGGCCAGACAATCTGGTCGGGTTCGACGCAGCGTTGGAGCAGATCGCGCGTGCAAGTCCGCCAGGCCTCAAAATCGTGCGGGTCCGCAAGGGCGGCGGCAATCACGCAAACAGTTCCAGTTGCCGGGCCGGCACGGCAAGCTGCGGGCGCAAGTCATCCCGATCAATCAGGGCCGTCGGCGTCCAATCGGCCGTGACGATGAACGGGCGCAGCTTGCGCACCGAAACGGTGAGCTTCGCCACATCGTGCAGCCGCAGCCGGCGATAGCGCCGGGCCGCCAGCAATGCGTCGGCCGCCTTGATCCCCAGCCCTGGCACGCGCAGGATCATTTCGCGCGGCGCGCGATTGAGGTCCACCGGAAAGCAATCCCGGAATTTGAGCGCCCAGGCCAGCTTTGGGTCGATGTCGAGCGGCAGCATTCCCGCCGGGTCTGCGGCCTGCTGCACCTCGTCCGGGGTGTAACCGTAGAACCGCATCAACCAGTCAGACTGATACAGCCGATGTTCGCGCAGCAGCGGCGGCCGCTGCAGCGGGAGCACGGCGCTGGCATCCGGGATCGGGCTGAACGCGGAGTAATAGACTCTTCGCAGCGCATATACTGAATAGAGTGCGCTTGCCTTCGCAACGATCTGCTGATCATTCGCGCCGTCGGCGCCGACGATCATCTGGGTGGACTGACCGGCAGGTGCATAGCGGGGGGCGTTGCGGAAACGCCGGCGCGCATCGCTGGTTTCGGCGATCGCCGATTTGATCCCCCCCATTGCCTGTTCGATGCGCACGCCGTTCTTGTCGGGGGCGAGCCGCGCGAGGCCGCCTTGCGTCGGCAGTTCGATGTTGATCGATACGCGGTCGGCCCACACCCCGGCCTGCGCCAGCAGTTCAGGGTCTGCTTCGGGAATGGCCTTCAGATGGATGTAACCGCGAAAGTCGTGATCTTCACGCAAGATGCGCGCGGTTTCGATCAACTGTTCCATTGTGTGGTTGGAAGAGCGCGCAATGCCCGAGGAGAGGAACAGGCCTTCGATGTAATTGCGGCGGTAGAACGAGAGAGTGAGGTCAACTACCTCTTGCGGGGTGAAGCGCGCACGCCGGACGTTCGAACTTTTGCGGTTGATGCAATAGTGGCAATCGAACACACAGTGATTGGTCAGCAGCAGCTTGAGCAGCGAGATGCAGCGGCCGTCGGGCGCGTAGGCATGGCAGATGCCCATGCCTTCCGTGGAGCCCAACCCGCGGCCGTCCGCGCTGGACCGTTTGCGGGTGCCGGACGACGCGCAGGATGCATCATATTTTGCCGCATCCGCAAGGATGACCAGCCGCTCGGACAAAGTCTCGGTCGCCATGTCGTTCTATATATGTTCCCCCACGACTGGGCGCAACACGATTGCGGCAAACCGAGCGGAGGCGCGCGGTTTGGCGCACGCCCCTGTGTAGAAAGGATCGCGCGGTCAGTACCGCGAGGCGATGCCCACCATCAGACCGGCGGCGACCAGCGCACCGATCTTGATCGGCGAGGCGGTATCTCCATACAGGATCACCCCGGCGGCGACGGCGGCGAGCATGATGGTCACGGTGATCAGCGGGATCATCAGGCTGAGGTCCATTCCGCTGACGATCATGCGGCTCATGCAGGTGACGCCGATGGCGTAGCCGACTACCACCCCGAGCGTGGGTAAAAGCTGTGTCATGCCCTTGGTGGCGGGCAACAGGAGCACGCCGATCAGCTGAAAGATGGCGGCGCCCGCAAACAACAGGCCGTTCTGTAGTGACATTGGCAAGCCCCTCCCAGGGCGGTGTGCGGCCTGAATCGCCGCGAACTCGGGTCTCGATGTGCCCGATCAGCGCATCTTGCACACGAAAGATCAAGCGTAAAAGCCCCGCGCCGCGCCTGCCCGGTCAAGACCGGAAATGAGCGGCGCGCAAGTCAGGGCAGGCAAGCTATGATGCGGATGAGAAGCGGAAGCCTTCGTAGCCGTGTTCGGCGCACTCGTTGCACAGGCGGGTATAGTTCGCGAGGCCACCGGCATAGGCGAGGATGCCCTGCGTCTTGCCTGGAACGTTGGCACCGACGTACCAGCTTTTCGAGCCTTCCAGGATCGTGCCCTTGACCACGTCCTTGACGGTTTGCGCCCAGCGGGCCTGTGCCTCGGGATCAACTTCCACGCGGCTGAAGCCGTTCGTACGCATGTACTCGATCAGGTCGCCGATCCAGTCGACCTGGAATTCGTTGGCAACGACGACGTTGACCAACACCGAGGGGCTGCCGGGGCCTCCGATCATCAACAGATTGGGAAAGCCCGCGATGCCGTAACCGAGATAAGTATCGCTGTTGTCCGACCAGGTTTCCTTGATCGAGCGGCCGCCTTCGCCACGGATATCGATCACCGTCAACGCACCTGTCAGCGCATCGAACCCGGAGGCGCAGATGATGACGTCAAATTCCATTTCCTCACCGCCAACCATCAGGCCTTTTTCGGTGAAGCGCTCAATCGGATTGGCCTTCGCGTCGATCGCCGTCACATTGTCGCGATTGAAGCTTTCATAAAACTCTGTGCCGACGACGACGCGTTTCTGGCCGTAGGACACGTCGGTCGGCGTCAGGATTTCTGCGACCTTGGGGTTCTTGATGACCCGGCGCGGCTGCTCGCGCAGGTATTCGGTAATCTGCTCGTTCACTTCCTGGTTGGTGACCACGTCGGTGAAGGCGCGGGGTACGGTGGCGCCGCCGAACACGAACCGCTTGTCGAGGATTTCCCGACGTTCCTCGGGCGTGAAATCGGTGCCGGGGCGGTTCCGGATCTGGACCAGTTCCTCGTCCATGAAAATGTCGCCAGAACCGACGAGTTCGAACGAGCGCATGCGCCGGCGGATTTCCTCGCGGCGCTCGTTCCATAGTTCGTAATCCGCATCATCCAGCGGCCGGTTGTTGGCCGGCATGTACAACCCAGCGGTACGCACGAATGCGGTAAGGTGCGCCGCCTGCTGGGCCACCAATGGAATGATCTGGGTGCCGGAGGACCCGGTTCCAATCACCGCAACGCGCTTGCCGGTGAAATCCGGCTCCTGCTCCCGGGGCCAGAGCGCCGAGTGATAAAGCGTTCCCTTGAAACTGTCGCGCTCAGGGATGTCGGGCCAAATCGGCGCCGATATCGGCCCTGCCGACGATATGAACAGCGGGGCACGGAACGTCTCGCCTTGCGAGGTTTCGAACGTCCATTCGTTCGCGTCGCCATCAAACGTGGCTTTCTCAAGCCGCGAATTGAAGCGGATGTCCTTGCGCAGATCCAGCCGGTCGGCAACGAAGCTCATGTAGGCACGGATTTCGGCCTGACCGGAATAACGCTCGGACCAGCGCCATTCGGCATCGATCTCGGGCGAGAATGAGTACGAATAAACCAGGCTTTCCACATCGCACCGGGCGCCCGGGTACCGATTCCAGTACCACGCGCCGCCGACGTCCGAACCGGCTTCCAGTCCAATCGCATTCAGGCCCATCTGGCGCAGGCGATAGAGCATGTGCAACCCGCCGAACCCGGCACCCAGGACTACTGCGTCCAAACCATCCATTTCGCTCTCCACAGCTGCCGGCCCAAAACGATCCGCAGCGACTTGCCTATGCGTTAACAGGCGCGCTTATGACCAGAAAATAGGGGCCGGGTATATGCGCTATCTCCCGCGGATATACCGCAAGGCGTTTTTGCTGGTTCAGCGTATAGCCCGCGCTTATCTTGGCCAGAGCCAATCGCTATTGGCGGTTTGCCCGTGCTCGGGAGAGCGTAAGGTGTTCGCCGCCAGATTCGCGGCCAAGAAGGATTCGTACCGATGCAGGATGCCGTCACCGCCACGCGCGCCGTTTCCCATCCGTTTCTGGACGGATCTACCAAGCAGTTGTTCATCGGCGGCCAGTGGGTCGATGCGCACGGCGGCACATTTGAGTGCATCAGCCCGGGCACCGGAGAAGTCATCGCCACGGTGGCCTGCGGCGACGAGGTGGACATCGACCGGGCGGTGGCCGCGGCCCGGGCCGCGTTCGAGGGGCCGTGGTCCAAGTGGACTCCGTATGATCGTCAGGTGCTGATGCTGCGCATCGCGGACATGCTCGACGAGCGCTACGACGATCTCGGACGGCTGGAATCGATCGACATGGGCGCTCCGGTGGCCCGCACCGGGATGTTCAAGCGGTGGATGCAGCAGACCTTCCGGTACTATGCCGCGCAGGCGGTCAGCATTCACGGGCAGGTGCTGGAGAACAGTTTTCCGGGCAACTTCATGAGCTATACCAAGCGCGCGCCGATTGGCGTGGTGGGCGGGATCATCCCATGGAATGGCCCGCTGATCAGCCAGCTGTGGAGCATCTGCCCGGCGTTGGCGAGCGGCTGCACGCTGGTGCTGAAGCCTGCGCTGGAAGCGCCGCTGTCGGCGCTGATGTTCGCCGGGCTGCTGCACGACGCGGGCGTGCCGGACGGTGTGATCAATGTGGTGCCGGGGCCGGGACCTACCGCGGGGTCGGCGCTGGCGGGGCATATGGACGTCAACCGCATCGCGTTCACCGGATCGACCGCGACGGGGCGCAAGATCATCGAGGCTTCGGCCAGCAACATCAAGACCGTGGCCGTCGAACTGGGCGGCAAGTCGCCCGACATCGTGTTCGCCGACGCCGATCTGGACAAGGCGGCGGTGGGCGCGGCGATGGGCTGTTTCAACAACACCGGCCAGGTCTGCTACGCCGGATCGCGGCTGTTCGTGCAGCGCGAAATCTATGACAGCTTCATCGAGAAGGTCGCGGCGGTGGGTCGGGGACTGCGCGTGGGCAACCCGCTTGACCCGTCGACCCAGATCGGTCCGCTGGCCTCCGAGGCGCAGTTCGCACGCGTGACCGGGTATTTCGACGTGGCGCGCGGGGAGGGGCTCAACATCGTGTCGGGCGGCAAGGCGGCCGAGAATCGCGGCGGCGGCTATTTCGTAGAGCCGACGGTGGTGGCGGTGCCCGATCTCGATTCGCGGCTGGTGCGGGAGGAAATTTTCGGGCCAGTGCTTTGCGCGATACCGTTCGACACCGAGGAAGAGGTGCTCCGCATGGCCAACGCCACCGAATACGGACTTGGCGGAGCGGTGTGGAGCCGCGACATCGGCCGGGCGCATCGCGTGGCGCATGCGTTGCAGAGCGGGATCGCCTGGATCAACTGCTATGGCATCACCGACCCTTCAACCTGCTATGGAGGCACCAAGATGAGCGGCTATGGCTCCAAGGGCGGGCCCACCCACCTCAACGACTATCTGACGTCGAAGACGGTGTGGGTGGACCTGAACTGAAAGGGCGGTTGGCGGAGAATAGGATGAGCGATCAGGCAATGAGCGCGGATGCCGGCCCGGGTAACGTCGATCCCGATCTGCGCGGGGTGATCCCGCTGCTGCCCGATTTCGATACGATCAGCCGCGATAACCTGCCGGAGTTTCGTGCGCTGCTGAAAGGGGTTGCGGTCGAGCCGGGACTGCACGGACTTGTCCAGGTCGAGGCGCTCGAGGTGCCGGGCACGCCGCCGGTCCCGGCGTTGCTCTATCGACCGGTTGGCACTGGCGGCGCGCGTCCGGCGATCCTCAACATCCACGGCGGCGGGTTCGTCTGCGGAGATGCCGCGCGCGAGCATGATGCGATGCTGGAACTGGCGGCGGCGCTGGATTGTGTGATCCTGTCGCTGGACTACCGGCTTGCGCCGGAGCACCCGTATCCCGCGCCGGCAGACGATTGCGCGGCGGGCCTGGCATGGCTGCACGCTTCGGTTGACGCACTGAGCATCGATCCGAACCGCATAGCGGTACGCGGGGTGAGCGCCGGCGGCGGGTTGGCGGCCGGTCTTGCGTTGCGTGCCCGGGGCAGGGCGGATTTGCGGATATGCTTCCTGCTGCTGGTCTATCCGATGCTGGACGACCGGACGCGCGGCACCCCGCACTCCGGTCAATACGTTTGGACCCCTGCGGCCAATCGGTTCGGCTGGGCCAGTTTTCTGGCAAGCCACGCCGACGATCCGCCGGCTGAGGCAGTTCCCGCACGGGCCACCGACCTTTCCGGCTATCCCCCCACGTTCATCGGGGTGGGGGACATCGATCTGTTTTCGGCTGAGAACCTTGATTTCGCGCAGGCCTTGATGGCGGCCGGGGTGCCGGTCGAGCTGCATCTCTATCCCGGCGCGTATCATGGGTTTGCGCTGATTGGTTTTGCCCAGGTGGCGCAAGCGTTCGAGCGGGAATGCCGGGCAGCACTCACCCGGGCATTCGCGCCGCATAGCGGCAATGACAAACAAGCAGAAGGAAACGCCGCATGAAAGCCTGGGCCGTCGTCGAAGCGGGAGCACCGCTGGAACTGCTAGATTTTCCAACGCCAGAGCCAACCGGGAGCGAGGTGCTGGTCGAAGTGACGCACGCCGGCGTGTGCCATTCGGACCTCCACTTCTGGAAGGGCGAATACAACATGGGCGGCGGCAAGGTGATGAAGCTGAGCGAACGCGGTGTCACCCTTCCGCGCGCGCCGGGGCACGAGATTTCGGGCCGCGTCGTTGCGGTGGGCCCTGATGCAACCGGCGTGTCGATCGGTGACCAGCGGGTGGTTTATCCGTGGCTGGGCTGCGGTGAATGTGTCCATTGCCAGGCCGAAGAAGACAACATGTGCCAAAAGCAGCGGGCATTGGGCGTGATCCAGAACGGCGGCTTTGGCTCGCATGTGCTGGTGCCGCATCCGCGCTACCTGATTGACGCAGAAGGCGTCGACCCGGGGCTGGCCGCGACCTATGCCTGTTCCGGCATCACGACCTATTCGGCGATTTCCAAGGTCATGCCGATGTCACCCGATGCGCCGATCGCGCTGATTGGTGCCGGGGGCGTTGGGCTGATGGCCATCGCGATGCTCAAGGCGATGGGCCACAGAGCCATCTATTCCGTCGATCTGAGCGCGGAAAAACGCGCTGCAGCCGACGAGGCGGGCGCTGTGGCGATTGACGGTGCGGGTGACGGCGTGGCCGAACGCGTGCTTGCCGCGACTGGCGGACCGGTGCTGGCGGTGCTTGATTTCGTCGGCAATTCGCAGACCGCGACGAACGGGATGGCCATGCTCGACAAGGGCGGCACGCTGGTCATTGTCGGCGTTACCGGCGGGGATTTGACCTTGTCGCTGGCGACGATGGTGTTCCGTATCTATTCGGTGGTGGGCAGCAACACCGGCAGCCTCAAGGACCTGCGAGCAGTGGTAAAGCTGGCGCAGGAAGGCAAGCTGAAGCCGACCCCGGTCACGCTGTGCCCCAAGGATCATGCCAACGAAGCGATGATGGAACTGAAAGCCGGGCATGTCACCGGCCGGACCGTTCTGGTCTGAAAATGGACCGGGGACGGCGCGGCGCGCTGTCCCCGGGGTTTTCGAATCAGGAAGCGCAGGCCGGGCGGCGAACTACGGCCTGCATGCTTCCGCTACGCTGCCTAGTACGGTTTCGTTATCGGCACCCAGCGGACGACTTGGGGTGATCTCGGCCGGCTCCACGCCATCGTAGCGCATCGGCGAATGCTGCACAACGATGCGGCCTAGTTCGGGGTGATCCTGCCACACCAGCGTACCGCGCGCGTGCATGTTGGGATCGTTCATCACCTCGTCGAGCGTGCGGACAGGAGCGCTGGGGATTTTCGCTTCGAGAAGCCGCGCGAACAGCGCCGCCTTTTCCTGCGGGGCGGTCCATTCCGCAATCAGCGCATCCACCCGGTCCATCTGCGCGACGCGGCCCTTGAGCGTATTCAGCTCCGGATCGATCGCCAGATCCTCGCGGTCCATCACCCGCGCCAGCGCCTGCCAGTGGGCATCGCGCACGCAAATCATGGCGATGTAGCCGTCGCGGGTCGGGTAGACGTTGTACGGACATTCAGCGAGCCCGCCGTGGCGGTTGCCGGTGCGGGTTGGCGGCGCGCTCCCTTCGGGCGCGCCCCAGGCCATGCCCAGGTTGGAGCTGAGCGACGCATATACCGCGTCCTGCATTGCCACTTCGGTCCGGTGCGGCACGCCGGTCCGTTCGCGCGCAAACAGGGCGGTCAGAATCGCGCCATAGAGGTGGATGCCGGAGAAGAAATCGCCCACGGCAGGCCCGGACTTGACCGGGGGGCGATCCGGGTAGCCGGTGATCTCCATGATCCCGCACATTGCCTGGATGGTGAGGTCCATCGCCGGATAGTTCCGGTACGGGCCTTCGCGACCGTAGCCCGAGCTGGAAGCATAAATCAGGCGGGGGTTGAGCGCACACAGCACATCTTCGCCCACGCCCAGCCGGTCCATTACGCCCGGCGCGAAGTTTTCGACCAGCACATCGGCATCGGCCACCAGCCGCTTGAGCGCGTCTTTGCCCGCTTCGGTCTTGAGATCGATCACCACCGACTTCTTGTTGCCGTTGAGCATGGCGAACGGCAGCGCCGCGCCGCCCACCACCCCGCGCCGCCGCAGCGGCTCTCCGCCTGGCGGTTCAACCTTGATGATGTCGGCTCCGGCCAGCGCCATAAGGTAGGTTGCATAAGGTCCGTTGTAGATCTGGCTGAGATCGATCACCCGGATCCCGGCAAGCAGGTTTGCTCCTCCCGTCACGCTGTCTCCATTTCCATCACATGTTTAATCATCGGCGCGCGGTCTAGCATGCCGCGTGTTGCTGCGAAATGGCTGGCAGCATGGCGGCCCTGCCAGCTGCCGGGTCTGATGCGGTGCTATCGCGGAACGAGCCAAGAAGTTTTCGCTCTGGTTCCTATAGCCGCCCGATATGCGGGGGCTGGCAACGCTGCCAGATTTACGCTAACATTCTGGTCAAATCTGACGGCGGTGACAATCCGACCGGAAGGGAGGAGGCTGCATCGCATGGACATCAAGCACCTGAGGTATTTCGTCGGGATTGCCGAAGCGGGCAGCCTGATGAAGGCAGCTGAGCGATTGCACGTCGCGCAGCCGGCGCTCAGCGTCCACCTGTCGAACCTTGAGGCCGAGCTCGGCGTTCAGCTGGTGGAGCGCAGCAGCCGAGGAGTGCAGCTGAACGAGAACGGGCAGCTGCTGTACGAGCGCGCGGTCGCGATGCTGCGCTATCATACCGAGGCTATTCTGGCGCTGAAGCAGCGCAAGACCTCTCCCGCGGGATCAGTGTCGATCGGGGTGCCGTCGAACATGCCCGAACTGATCGGCCCTCAGCTGCACGCCGCCGTGCGCAGCGAAGTGCCCGAGGTGAACCTGTACCTGCTCGATGCGAGTTCATCGGCGATCTACGACTGGCTGCAATCGGGCAAGATCGATTTCGCGGTGGTGTTCAACATTCCCGAAAACGTCGGTTTTGCGCTCACCCCGCTTTATATCGAGCATTACTGTCTCGTCGGTCATTTTGAGGATGGCGCACAAGGCGGCGTGGTCGATTTCGACCGCGTGTTCGATTACCCGTTGGTCATGCCGAGCATGACCACCTCCTGGCGCAAGATCCTTGAGGAAGAGGCGGCCAAGCGCAATCGCAACCTGTCGGTCCAGTTCGAAACGGAATCGTTCAACGCCTTGCGGGCGATCGCGATATCGGGGCAGGGTTATGCGATCATGCCGTGGTCCGGAATTCATGCCGACTGCGTGGCCGGGCGGGTTCAGGCCCGTCGCATCATCAACCCCGATATCAGGGGGCTGACGTCGATCGCGTGTCTGAACAACAAGTTGATGACCGCGGCCCAGCAGGCCGTTCACGATATCCTGATCCGAACGATCAAGCAGGCCAGCGATCTGTTGCAGCCGGATGCGGACGGGTCCCTGGGCGCGCCGGCACGCAAGGTCTGCCCAAGTTCGCTGTTCACCCGGCCCTTCCAGCAGCCCCGCCTGCTCCATAAGCTGAAGGTCTAGCGGCGCTCATCCGCACGCGCGTTCGCCCTGAGGGACGACGGCGCAGCCACGGTGCGCTCGTTCAGTGGATCTGGTAGCGGGAGGGCACTGCCCGGATGGCGCCGCTTGCTTTGCAGCGCCTGCGAATCATCTTGCCATCGCGCGTGCGAATGTGCAGGAGTTTTAACCGACCGGTTAAATCACCCGATTTTGGCCCCCCCCCACTTGTCCATTGCAGGAATTGAGAATCACCATGGCTGCTGCAGCTCAGATCAACGATACGTCTGAAGCCCGCGAAATCGCGGAACTCGTTGCCCGGTCGCGTGCGGCGCAGGCACAGATCGCGGAATATACGCAAGACCAGGTGGACCGGTTGATCCGCGGAATGGTTTGGGCCGTCGCCCAGGAATCCACCGCCGAAAAGATCGCGCAACACACTGTCGATGAGACCCAGCTGGGCAACTATGACGGCAAGTACCTGAAAATCTTCCGCAAGACCCGTGCGACGCTCATGGACATCATCAACGACAAGTCGGTCGGCGTGGTTGAGGAAGACCCGGTCCGCAACATCATCAAGATCATCAAGCCGGTCGGCGTGATTGGCGCCCTCTCGCCGTCCACCAATCCCGAGGCGACCCCGGTGATCAAGGCGATTTCAGCCGTGAAGGGCCGCAACTCGATCATCGTCGCGCCGCACCCGCGCGCCAAGCTCACCAACAAGCTGATCTGCGACCTGATGCGCGATGCGCTGGTCAAGATGGGCGCGCCGGCCGACCTGGTGCTGGCAATCGAAACGCCCTCGGTTGAAAAGACCAACGAACTGATGCGCCAGTGCGACCGCATTCTGGCCACCGGCGGCTCGCCGATGGTCAAGGCTGCCTACAGCTCGGGCACCCCGGCGCTTGGCGTGGGCGTGGGCAATGCTGTCATCACCGTGGATGACACGGCCGATCTTGACGATGCGGCCGAGAAGATCCGCATCTCCAAGACGCTCGATCTGGCCGCCTCCTGCTCGTCGGACAACAGCGTGGTCCTGCTCGACGACATCTATGACGCGATGCTGGAAAAGCTGGTGCACCAGGGCGGCTATATCGTCAGCGAAGCAGAGAAGAAGCTGCTGCAGAACGTGATCTGGGTCGACGGGCACATCAACGCGAACGTCGTTGCGCAGCCGGCCGAGAAGATTGCGGGCATGGCCGGGTTCGGCGTGCCCGAGGGCAAGCGGTTCTTTATCGTTCCGGAAACCGGTGCCGGCCCGGATTACCCCTTCTCGGGTGAGAAGATGACGGTGACGATGGCACTGTACCGTGCGCGCGATCTGGAGCACGCGATCGAACTGACCAACGCGATCCAGTCCTATCAGGGCCAGGGCCACTCCTGCGGGATCTACTCGCGCTCGGACGAAAACATCCTGAAGCTGGCGCTGGCCACGAATACCAGCCGCGTCATGGTCAATCAGCCGCAGTCCGCGTCGAACTCCGGCAACCTGTGGAACGGCATGCGCCAGACTTTCTCGCTCGGATGCGGGTCATGGGGCGGCAACGCCACCAACAACAACATCACTTGGGCCGATCTGGTGAACATAACCTGGATTTCGAAGCCGCTGGCCAAGACGAAGGTACTTCCGGCTGACGAAGAACTGTTCGGCAAGGATATCATGGAACTGATCGGCTGAACCGGCGGTGGTGGAGCGCGCACATCTGTCCGCTCCGCCGCTTCGGGTCCAGGCGAATCTCGATAATGACGGGCGGCCGGCGCCTGCACCCTCCGCTGTGACGGGGTCGGTTGCCGAAACAGGGCAGAACACGATGTCGGATCAATTCGCGCTTACCGAGGACCAGCTTGCGATCCAGGACTTGGCGCGCAAGTTCACCGCCGATGCGATAACGCCCTTCGCCGCCAAGTGGGACGAGGATCATCACTATCCGGTCGAGGTGTGGAAGGCCGCGGGCGAACTCGGCTTCGGCGCAATCTACGTCTCGGAGGAAAGCGGCGGGATCGGGCTGGGCCGGCTGGAATCTGCCTTGATCATGGAGGCGATGTCTTACGGCTGCCCGGCGACCAGCGCCTATATCTCAATCCACAACATGGCGACGTGGATGATCGACCGCTTTGGCGACGATGATATCAAGGCGCGCTATCTCCCCTCGCTGGTGTCGATGGAGCATATCGCCAGCTATGGCCTGACCGAGCCTGCATCAGGATCGGACGCGGCGGCGCTGCGAACGAGCGCGCGGCTCGATGGCGACCATTATGTCCTTAACGGCACCAAGCAGTTCATTTCGGGCAGCGGGTACAACGACATCTACGTCGTGATGGTTCGCACCGGCGCCGAAGGCCCGAAGGGGATCTCGTGCCTGGTGGTGGAAAAGGATGCGCCGGGCCTGTCGTTCGGCGCGCCGGAAAAGAAGCTGGGCTGGAATTCGTCGCCCACCGCGCAGCTGATCTTCGACGATGTGCGGGTGCCGGTAGCCAACCGCGTGGGGGCCGAGGGCGACGGCTTCAAGATCGCCATGGCAGGGCTCGATGGCGGACGTCTGAACATCGGCGCCTGCTCCCTTGGCGGGGCGCAGCGCTGCCTGGACGAGGCGATCCAGTACGTGAAGGACCGCAAGCAGTTCGGGCAGTCGATCGCGGAATTCCAGAACACGCAGTTCACGCTGGCCGACATGGCTACCGATCTCGAGGCCGCGCGCGCGCTGCTGTACCTCGCCGCGGCCAAGGTATCGGCCAATGCGCCCGACAAGACCCGCTTTTCGGCGATGGCCAAAAAACTTGCCACCGATAATGGCAGCGCGATCGTCGACCAGGCGCTGCAGCTGTTCGGCGGTTATGGATACCTCAGGGACTATCCGATCGAACGGTTCTGGCGAGACCTGCGGGTCCACCGGATTCTCGAGGGCACCAACGAGGTGATGCGCATGATCGTGGGTCGGGACCTGTTGCGCTAGACCGAACGGCGAGTGACGGCGTGCGCCGAAACAAGGCCGGTCGCACCGCAGGCGGCATCCTTCGGGAACCGTGGGCCGCCTGAGTTACTGCGCGGACTGCGCGGAAATATACTAGTGATTGGCATACCCGCGCTTCGCCTGTATGCTGCATCGCAACATCAAAACAATCGGGAATCGCCATGCCGTCAACTGATGACCAAACGAATGGGCCGGCTCCGGTCGATTACATGATCGAGGCGTATTCGAAGCTCGCCACATCGTTCCAGCACTTCCTAGCCTCGCCCCCGGCGGTCAAGCCGTCGCGCAGCTACGATTCGCTCTCGGTCTTCTCCGCGATGTCTGACGTAATGAAAGGCGTGATGCGGCAGCCGGAGCAGCTGCTTCAGGCGCAGATGACCGCGGCCCGCGACTGGTCCAAGCTGTGGCAGGACATGTGGAGCCCCGGCGGCGGCGAATCCACGGTTGTGCCCGAGCGGGGCGACCGCCGGTTCAACGATGCTGCATGGGACGACAGCCAGTATTTCCGGCATCTCAAGAAGACCCATTTGATGCTGTCGCAGCAGCTGCGCAAGCTCGTCCAGTCTTCTCCCGAGGAGGACAAGTCCAAGCGCGCGATGGCGGAACTGCTGGTCGAGCAGTATCTCAACGCTGTCGCGCCCACCAACTTCGTGTTCACCAATCCGCGCGTACTGCGCCGGACGGTGGAAACCTGCGGCGCAAATCTTGTGGCCGGATTCGCCAACTTGCTCGAAGACCTGTCGACCGGGCACGGAATTGTCCAGCGGCGCAGCGACCCCGGGGCATTCGAGCTGGGGGTCAACCTGGCGTGCACGCCGGGTGCGGTGGTTTTCCAGAACGAACTGATGCAACTGATCCAGTACGAGCCGACTACGCCGGACGTGCGCAAGCGCCCGCTCGTCTACGTCCCGCCGCTGGTCAACAAATACTACATGATCGACCTGAAGCCCGAGGCCAGTCTGGTCAAATGGCTGGTTGATCAGGGGCATACCGTGTTCGTGGTGTCATGGGTCAATCCAGACGAAAACCATCGTCACTGTGGCGTGGAGGACTACGTCGGCATCGGCGTGATCGAAGCGCTGGAGCAGGCGCGCAAGGCCAGCGGAGCCGAAACTGCTGACTTTTTCGGGTTCTGCATGGGCGGCACGCTGATTTCCATCGCCTCCGCGGTGCTGACAGCGCGCGGTGAGGGAGACAAGATCGGCTCCATCACGCTGATCGGTGCGCTTGTCGATTTTGCCGACATGATGCAATGGTCCGCGTTCGTAAACGAGGCCCATGTCGAGGCACTCGATGTGCACGTCGGCGAACGCGGTTTCATCGCCAAGGAAGAGCTTCAGCGGCTGTTCTCGATGATGCGCGCCAACGACCTCGTCTGGTCGTCGTTCATCAACCACTACCTGCTGGATTCCGAGGCTCCGCCGTCCGACCTGCTCTACTGGTTCGAAGACGGCGCGCACATTCCCGAGGCGTTCCTGCGCACCTACAACCGCAAGCTGTTGCTTGAGGATCGTCTGCGCGAACCCGGCGCGGTGACGATGCTGGGGGAGCAACTGGACCTGACCCAGATCGCGTCTCCGATTACGATCATCGGCCTGAAGGACGATCATGTGTCGTCGTGGAAAAGTGTGTTCCGCGGAATACAGTCGTTTGGCGAAAACGTGCAGTTCATTCTGGGTGGATCGGGCCACAATGCCGGCGTGATCAATCCGCCGCAGCGCAACAAGCATGGGTACTGGACCAATTCATCTGCCACCGACGACGCCGACGCCTGGCTCGCCGGGGCCACGAAGCACGAAGGTTCCTGGTGGCCGCTATGGTCTGAGTGGCTGTATGCCAACGATCCGGAGGGGACCGTACCTGCACGAAAGCCCGGGGGGGGCAAGCTGAAGGTGATCGAAGCTGCGCCCGGCAGCTACGTACTCGGCAAGTGAGGCTTTTATATTCAAGGAACGCGATGTGAACATGCAGAACAACGACGCGCTGTGCTTCATCGAGGGGCAGGTCGGCCGGCTGCGGCTGAACCGGCCAAAGGCGGTCCACGCGCTGAATCTGTCGATGGTCCGATCGATGACCGATGCACTGCTGGAATGGCGGGATTCGCCCCAGGTCAAGGTTATGATGATCGACCATACGGAAGGCCGGGGGTTCTGCGCCGGGGGCGACGTGGTGATGATCGCCCGCAGTGCTGAAGGCCATGGCGCGGCTGGCGATGCGTTCTTCTATCAGGAATACCGCATGAACCACCTGATGTACACGTACCTCAAGCCCGGGGTGGTGTTCATGGATGGTATCACGATGGGCGGCGGGGTCGGCATTTCGATGCCCTGCCGGTATCGCGTCGCTACCGAACGGACCGTTTTTGCGATGCCGGAATCGGGCATTGGCCTGTTTCCCGATGTTGGCGGCGGTCGCTACCTTTCGCGTTTGCCCGGTCGGCTTGCGCAGTACCTTGGGCTGACCGGCGGCCGGCTGAATGGTGCGGAATGCGTCGCGACCGGGCTTGCCACGCATTACATCCCGTCGGACCGGCTGGAGGACGTGAAGGAGCAGATCGTGCTCCATCCCGATGGCATAGTCAGCATTCTCGACCAGGCGGCCGAAGCACCGCCACCCGCGCAGATTCTTGAGCGACTGCCCGACATCAACCGCCTGTTCGCATCCGACCGGCTTGAAGATATCCTGCAGGCGCTGGAGCAGGATCCATCGGAATGGGCGCAAAAGCAGCTTGCGATCCTTCGCTCCAAATCGCCGCTGTCCTGCAAGGTGACCTTGCGCCTGCTGGTGGTGAGCCCTCATGTCGGCACGTTTGCCGATGAGATGCGGCTGGAATTCGGGATTGTTCACCGAATATTCCGCCAGCACGATTTCATCGAAGGCGTGCGGGCCCTGTTGATCGAAAAGGACAACACGCCGCGCTGGAACCCGGCCACGCCCGAAGAGGTGACCGATGCGCTGGTCAACTCAATCTTCGAGCCGCTGCCGAAGGTGCGGGCATGGACCCCGATCCCGGCGCTGAACGCCTGACAAGACAAGAGGATGACGATGGCTTACGAAACTATCCTGGTTGAACAGCGGGGTGCCGTTACCCTCATCACCCTCAACCGCCCACAGGCGCTCAACGCGTTGAATTCGCAGGTGCTGTCCGATCTGATCGATGCTTTTGCAGCGTTCGAGGCGGATGGCACACAGCGGTGCGCAGTGCTTACGGGTTCCGGCGAAAAGGCCTTTGCCGCGGGCGCCGATATCAAGGAAATGTCGGAAAAACCGGCGGCTGACTTTTACATCGAAGATTTTTTCGCCAAGTGGACGACCCATATCGTAAGGTCCACGCGCAAGCCGTGGATCGCGGCGGTCAACGGGTTCGCGCTGGGCGGCGGCTGCGAACTGGCGATGATGGCCGATTTCATTATCGCATCTGAAAACGCCAAGTTCGGCCAGCCGGAGATCAAGCTGGGCGTGGCCCCCGGCATGGGCGGGTCGCAGCGCCTGACCCGCGCGGTGGGCAAGGCCAAGTCGATGGACATGTGCCTGACCGGTCGGATGATGGACGCGGCGGAAGCAGAGCGTTCGGGTCTGGTGACGCGCGTGGTTCCGCTGGCGGATCTGGTCGGCGAAGCGATGAAGGCGGCGGAATCGATCGCGTCCATGTCTCCGGTGGCGGCGATGGCCAACAAGGAAATGGTCAACGCGGCGTTCGAGACTACGCTGGATCAGGGTCTGTTCCTTGAGCGGCGGATATTCCAGGTCTTGACGGCCACGCAAGACAAGGCCGAAGGCATGGCCGCCTTCGTCGAGAAGCGCCCGGCGCAATGGAAGGGCCGCTGACGGTTTCGTGCCGAACGGCTGGCGCGATCGCGAAATTCAGGCCGATACTGGTATTGGGAGAGACACCATGAAAATTGCATTCATCGGCCTTGGCAACATGGGCGGCGGAATGGCTGCCAACCTGGTCAAGGCAGGACACACGGTGCGGGCGTTCGACTTGTCCGCCGACGCGACTGAACGCGCCCGTGGCAACGGCTGCGAAGTGTTTCCAACCGTGCGTCAGGCGGTCGAAGGGGTGGACGCGGTCGTCTCGATGCTGCCCAACGGCAAGATCGTGGACAGTGTCTATGGCGCCGATGTGATCGGCACCGCACCGGCCAGTGCCGTACTGCTCGATTGCTCCACCATCGATGTCGCCACCGCGCGCAAGGCGGGTGAAGCTGCCGGCGCCGCGGGCTATGAAATGGTTGATGCGCCGGTATCGGGCGGCATCGCGGCAGCCAACGCCGGAACGCTGACATTCATGGTCGGCGGGACCGATGCCGCTTTCTTGCGGGCGGAACCGATCCTGTCCGCGATGGGCAAGACTGTGATCCATGCCGGTTCGCTTGGCGCTGGGCAGGCGGCGAAGATCTGCAACAACATGTTGCTGGGGGCGTCGATGGTCGCCACCTGCGAGACCTTCAAGCTGGCCGAAAAGCTGGGTCTGGATTTGCAGACGTTCTTCGAGATCTCCTCCAAGGCCTCGGGCCAGAACTGGTCGATGACCAGCTACTGCCCAGTGCCGGGCGTTGGGCCGCAGACTCCTGCCGATAACGGCTATCAAGGCGGTTTTGCCAGCGCGCTGATGCTGAAGGACCTGCGTCTGGCGATGGAAGCCGCGCACAGCGTGGGCGCAAACGTGCCGATGGCCGACCTCGCCGAAAAACTTTATGCCGCCTACACCGAGGCGGGCAATGGCGGGGTGGATTTCTCCGGCATCATCAAGACGCTTTGAGCACTCATCAGCGGGGAGAACAGGGAGTTCGCCGGGCCTAAGCGATCTGCCGGCTTGCATTATGTCCGGCATCGCAAATTTCTATACGGGCGTAGTAAGCACTGCTATTAAAAGCAGGCTATGCAAGTCAATGTCGCGTTCCTGACCGCCGACATCAGCCGGCTGATGCGCAAGCGGTTCGACATGATGAGCCGAGGGTTCGGCGCTACCGGACCGCAGTGGCGCGCGCTCGGTGCCATCAACCGCACCCCGGGGATCACTCAGGCCGCGCTTGCTGCCTGGCTGGAGGTTGAGGCAATCACCGCGGGCCGAATGGTCGATCGCCTGGAAAAGGCGAAGCTGGTCGAACGCCGGGCCGATCCTGCCGACCGGCGGGCGTGGCGCCTGTACCTGACGCCAATGGCCGCGCCCCTGATGGAACAGCTGCAGACCTGCGCAGACACGCTGATTGCGGAGACACTGGGCGGCATTTCGGACGCGGAACACGCGCAGTTGCTCCAGCTCCTTCGCCGGATACGCTGCAATCTGCTCGAAGAATCCGTCGCCATCGGCCCGCTGCCGGCACAAGCCGGCGACACCGCGGGCGCGCCGACGTCAGTTTCTGGCGTGGCGGAGTTGACCGATGGCTGAAGCCGATCCAGCCACCGGACCACGCCCCGCCATGACTGCGCGCCCGGTGGTGCGCACGAGCCCCGTTGCGCAGATCCGGCGGGCGGCGCTCATGCTGCTGGTGCCGGCGCTCGCGGTCGGAGCCGGGATTTGGTACTGGTTTGGCAGCCCGGGCGAGGTATCTACCGACAATGCCTATATAAAACAGGATATTGTTTCGATCGCCGGACAAATCACTGGAATGGTGGCGCACGTGTACGTGCGCGAAAACCAGCACGTGAAGGCGGGGGAGGTGCTGTACACGATCGACCCGTCCACGTTCCGGGTGGCGATCGCTCAGGCGGATGCACAGATCGCTTCGGCTCAGGCCCAAGTCACCGTGCTGCAATCTGACGTGGGCGCCAACGCCGCGGATCTTGCCGGCGCGCGCGACGATCGCGTGCTGGCGCAATCAATCCACGCGCGTGAAGCAGCATTGATGGAGCGCGGCTTCAACACCCGCGCGCGGCTCGATGAGGCGGAACACGGGGTCGCTGCCGCGCGCGATCGTTTGAATTCGGTGCAGGCTCAGGTCGAAAAAGCGCGCGCTCAGTTGGCAACCGGAGCGCAAGTTCCGGGCATCAACCCGGCCATTGCCGCGGCGCAGGCAAAGCGGGCCGAGGCCCAGCTGAACCTCAGTCGCACCGTCGTCCGCGCGCCCGCCGACGGGGTGGTCACACAGTCTTCCCGGCTGCTGGTTGGACAAATGGCCTTTCCGGGGGTTCCGATGCTGTCGCTGGTGCGTGATGGGGGTGCGCGGATCGATGCAAATTTCAAGGAAACCGACCTTGCACACATGCGCCCGGGCCAGCGCGCCGATATCCGGATCGATGCCTATCCAGGCGTGAAGATCGCCGGGCATATCGACAGCCTGGGCATGGGGACGGGTTCGGAATTCTCGATCCTCCCGGCCCAGAACGCCACCGGAAACTGGGTGAAGATAACCCAGCGCGTTCCGGTTCGCATCGCGATCGACAGCCGTCCCGATCGGCCGCTGATCGCCGGGCTGAGCACAACTGTCACGGTGCATGTCGGCCGCTGACGACCCTGCGCCGACTCTGGTGTCGCGCAACCGGCCGCTGATGCTGGTGGGCGTGATGATGGCGATGGTGCTGCAAACGCTGGACGGCACGATCGCCAACGTTGCCCTGCCTCATATGAAGGCATCGCTCGGGGCAACCCAGGACACTATCACCTGGGTGTTGACCAGCTACGTCCTGGCATCGGCGGTGGCCATGCCGCTCGCCGGCTGGCTGGTCGACCGGCTGGGGATCCGCACCTTGATAATTATGTCGGTCGTGGCCTTCACGCTGGCGTCGATGTTGTGCGGGGCCGCGCAGAGCCTTAACGAAATGGTGCTGTGCCGCGTCCTTCAGGGTCTTGCCGGAGCGTTTCTCAGCCCGCTTGCGCAGACCGTCATCCTCGATTCCAGCACACCGCGCGAACGGCCGCGGATGATGGCGATCTATGTCCAGGGGGCACTGCTGGGGCCGATCATGGGTCCGATCATCGGCGGCTTTCTGACCGAGTACTACAACTGGCGCTGGGTTTTCTACGTCAACCTGCCGCTTGGCATCATCAGCCTGCTGCTGCTGATCGCGTTCATGCCGCAATCCCGG
Organism: Pseudomonadota bacterium; assembly: GCA_040387665.1. Classification (GTDB taxonomy): domain Bacteria; phylum Pseudomonadota; class Alphaproteobacteria; order Sphingomonadales; family Sphingomonadaceae; genus Novosphingobium. The sequence continues at coordinate 32,245 of JAZKDH010000039.1, forward strand.
CGCGTTCGCCGTCCGGTGGACCTGCCCGGGTGGCTTTACGTGGGCGCCGCGTTGTGCTCGATCCAGCTGCTGCTTGACCGCGGCGAGACGGTGGACTGGTTTTCCTCCGCCGAAGTGGTGATTTACGCGGTGATCGCCGTTTCCGCAGCGTGGCTTTCGATCGTCCATCTCGCCACCGCCCGGGCACCTCTGTTCCCGATCGTGCTGTTCCGGGACCCCAATTTCGTGGTCGGCACGGTGTTTTCGTTCCTGGTCGGGTTGGTCGTGTATTCCAGCATGGCCCTGCTGCCCGGCCTGCTTCAGTCGATCTACGGTTATCCCGCAATCGATGCAGGATTGCTGCTGGCGCCGCGCGGCGTGGGCATGTTCGTGTCGATCATTGCGTTCGGCCGGTACATGGACAAGCTCGACCCGCGAATTGCCGCAGGTTTCGGCCTGCTGGTGACGGCGGCATCCGTGATGCTAATGACGCGCTGGTCGGTCGAAATGCCGATGTGGCCGATCCTGCTGAGCGGACTGATGCAGGGCGTGGGCGTCGCGTTCATGTTCATGCCGCTCAACCTTATCGCCTTCTCCACCGTGCCCGCGTCCGCGCGGACTGATGGATCGAGCTTGATAAGCCTTTCGCGCAGCCTTGGCTCATCGTTCGGAGTAGCGGCGGCATCAGTGCTGCTCGCGCGGAGCATCCAGATCAATCATGCCGAGATCGGGGCGAGCATCACCCGCATGTCCGTACCGCTCGATCTCGATCGGATGACGGCGCTGGGCCGCATGGCCGAGGCTGCGGCGGGTACGGCGGACGGGATGGTAAACCGGCAGGCGGCAATGATTGCGTACCTGAACGATTTCAGCGCGATCGGCTGGTTCTGCCTGATCGCGGCACCGTTTCTCCTGCTTGTGCGGGTCAACCGACCCGTTGCCAACCAAGACCCTGCTGCAAAGTGACCTCCTGGATCGGGTGATGCCCCCGCGCGTTGGCAGTTGAAGCTGTGGAGTTTGCCATGAACGATTCCAACAACCTGCGCCCACTTGGCATTGGCATTCTGGGAATTTTCGTAATCCTTATCTTGGTTGGGGTTATCTCCGTCATTTCCAGTTGATACTTTCGCGGGATGAACACCCACATCAGTGTTCCGGCGCGCGAAATCGTCGACGCGGTCCTGAATTTGATCCATTCGCAGCTTGGCGAAAAGGTGCCGGTCATAGGCCTGTGCGGCGCCCAAGGCAGCGGCAAGACCACCCTGGCCCGCGCCGTTGCCAATGTGCTCGCGGCGGAAGGCATCAACTGCGCCACTCTGTCGCTCGATGACTTGTACCTGACCAAGGCCGAGCGGGCGGGCTTGGCTCGGCGGGTGCATCCATTGCTGGAAACCCGCGGTGTGCCCGGGACACATGACGTTGATCTGGGCCTGGCCGTCCTCGACTGTCTGGTTTCCGGGTCACCGGTAGAGCTCCCGCGCTTTTCCAAGGCACTGGATGATCGTGTGCCGCCGGCGGAATGGCCGGTGATCGCGGCCGGCTGCCAGGTGGTATTGTTCGAAGGGTGGTGCGTAGGCGCCCGGCCGCAGGACGAAGCGGAGTTGCTGTCGCCAGTAAATGCACTGGAACAGAACGAAGATCGGGGCGGGTCCTGGCGTCTTTACGCGAACCGCTGCCTTGCCGGGCGGTATCAGGACCTGTTCAAGCGGCTAGACGCGCTGGTGCTTTTGGCAGCACCATCGTTCAACGTGGTTGCCCGATGGCGGCTTGAGCAGGAACGCGAACTTGGACAGGGTCCGGCGGTTATGGACGGATCAGGCGTTGAACGCTTCGTGCGTCATTACGAGCGCCTGACCCGGCACATCCTGGCTGAAATGCCCCGCCGCGCCGACCTGATCGCCGAACTTGACGACAACCGACGTATACTTCGGTTGGTCCAACGGGCTAACTCTTCAGAAACTCGGTGATGTCGTGCATGAAGCGGTCAAACTGATCGTGATGCAGCCAGTGCCCGGCATTTTCGTACTCCAGCAGGGTCGCGGTGCGGAAATGTTCCAGCCGGCCATCCACGCGCGGGCTGGAAAAGAAGCTGTTCATGCCCCAGATCATCAGCATCGGACAACTGATTGCCTGCCAGACCTTGTACACGTCTCCGGGTGATGCATCCACGGGAGACCAGATGTTCAGATAATTGTCGAACTTCCAGCTCCAGGTCCCGTCTTCGTTCCGGCTGGCGGCATGGATAGTAAGATGCCGGGCCTGATCATCGGTGAGATAGGTGTTTTCAGCTTTCATCCGCGCGAACGCAGCTTCCAGCGTTGGGTAGCGCTTTGGCAACCGGCCCGAGGCGTTGCGCCGGTCTTCGATCCACTTGCGCATGCGGTTGGCGTAACCTTGCTCCTCGCGCTCGCGGATTACCTCCGGTGACAAGCCAAGCCCTTCTATGTTCACAAACCTTGTTACCTTTTCGGGGTACAGGCCTGTATATCTACTAGAAATCATTCCGCCCATTGAATGGCCTATGATAGATACCTGATCGTAGCCAAGCGTGTGCACCAGCTGCGCGAAGTCATAGATAAACGCGGCAATGGTATAGACCCCGTCCGGCGACCAGGCACTATCGCCGTGGCCGCGCAGGTCCGGGCAGATCACATGCCAGTCCTTGCGCAGTTCCTGTGCGACCCAGTCCCAGCTGCGGCAATGATCCCGCCCACCATGCTGGAGGATGAGGGGCGGAGCATCCGGATTGCCCCAATCCACATAGTGCAGCCGCAGTCGCTGCGAGATGAAGCTGTGCGATGTCGGGCCGGTGTCGATCATGCGCGGACCATGCTGTGCCTCGGTCCGGCCGTCAATTGACCGGAGCGAATTGGGCAAAACGCAGCGTTCAGGTCTGGCAATCCATGACTGTGACGCCTATTTCGCCCCCTGACTGGAGAAAATGCGCTCATGGCTACCCACACCACCCGCATGCTGATCGTCGGTTCCGGCCCCGCCGGGCTGACCGCTGCGATCTATGGCGCCCGGGCCGGGATGCATCCGATCGTCGTACAGGGCATTCAGCCTGGCGGTCAGCTCACGATCACGACCGACGTGGAGAATTACCCCGGATTTCGCGATGTGATCCAGGGGCCTTGGCTGATGCAGGAAATGCAGGCGCAGGCGGAGCATGTCGGCACGCGGATGTTGTGGGACACGATCGTTGACATCGATGTCTCCGGTTCCCCGTTCCGCGCCATCGGCGACAGCGGCGATGTATACGAAGGCGATACGCTGGTGATTGCCACCGGGGCGCAGGCCAAATGGCTGGGCGTTACGGGCGAGCAGGAGTTTTCGGGAAAGGGGGTATCCGCCTGCGCCACGTGCGACGGGTTCTTCTATCGCGGCAAGAAGGTGGTCGTCATCGGCGGCGGAAATACGGCCGTGGAAGAGGCGTTGTACCTTACCAACCACTCTCCGCAGGTTACCTTGATCCACCGGCGAGACAGTTTGCGTGCGGAGAAGATCCTGCAGGATCGGCTGTTCGCGCATCCCGGCGTTTCGGTTCAGTGGAACAAGGCAGTGCGCCGGTTTGTCGGAACCGAAGGGATCGGCGGCGGGCTGACCGGCGTGGAAGTGATCGATACCGTGACCGGCGATGTCTCGGTCATCGAAACAGACGGAGCGTTCGTGGCGATTGGTCATGCTCCGGCAACCGAACTGTTTAACGGCAAACTGGCGCTGGATGACAGCGGATACATTTCCGTCATGCCGGGCACGCCGTTAACCTCTGTTCCCGGGGTCTTTGCCTGCGGCGACGTTATGGATCACACCTATCGGCAGGCGGTCACCGCTGCGGGCACCGGCTGCATGGCGGCGCTAGACGCGGAGCGATTCGTGGCTGAACGCGAATTCCCCGTGCAGAAGGAAACGGTTTCAGCCTGATACAAGACTTAGTATCTCAAGTAGTTGTTGTTTAAACCATATCCAGAATGTGGCATCGGAAAAGCTGTGATCCGCATCGGGACAAGTGCGCACCTGCGGGTCCGTTCCATGCTCCCGCCCGGATTCCGTTACCAGCGGACACGATCAGCAGTCCAACGGGGCCTGGTGCCTCGGTCAAGGTGCCGACCAGTTCAGCGCCTTTGCCGGCGAATGTGCAATGGCGCTGCATCAGCATTGCAAAGCCCGGACAATTTTGCGGCACAAGGCTTGCGGCTGCGATGGATCGCCGTCCGGCTCGGCCCGGAGCCAAAGCGAAGCACCGCCAATGTCGGATTGGGTAAATTCGGAAAGATTCTTGCCTGGCAGCGCTGCCTGCAACCCCCGTACCGTCGCTGCTGACAGGTGTGACCCCCCAGCTCGATACCCTGGGCAATCGCCTGTTCCAACAGTGCGCCCGCATTCTGGTTCAGGCCAGCTTCGCGGCTGGCGAGGATGCGGCAGCGGATCATCGTGCGCAGGATTGCGGCGCCCGCGACGGGTGCATAGACCCATCCAGCGAGAGGCAGCGCGAAGAGCGCTCCGCCCCGCATCGCGAGCACGTGGGTCGAGCCGAAGTGGTCCGCCGCGGCGGCGGTTGCGGCGTGCCAGTGGCAAGCGCCATCTGGCACAGCGGCTGCAAGCTTTCATTGCAATCCGGAAGGTCGGGCAGCGCGCTGAATATCCCGGCACCGTCGAGCAAGCGCATGATCTGTACCGTCAGGCGGCGCAGCCGGTTCGCTTCATCAAACAGCGCCGGGATAATCAGCAACCGGTGGGAGGGGCCGCGCGCGAAGGCGGCCGCATGTTCGGGGAAAATTCCGAAGCCCGAAACCGGCAGGGCCAGCTTGCAATCAAGCCGGGCCCCGCACGCGTTCAGGCCCGTGCCTGCTTCATCTGCGCGAAAGCAAGCAGCGAACCGTAGGTTTCGAGCAGCTCTCCATCGACCTCGTCATCATCGATGATGAAGCCGAGCCGATCTTCCATTTCCGTCAGCAACCCGGCAACCGACATAGAGTCCAGTTCCGGCAGGTGGCCGAACAGGCCGGTGTCCGCATTGAAACCCGAGACCGTCGCCGGTTTAAGGCCGAGCACGTCGGCGAGAATCTGGCGTAACTGATGATCGAGATCGGTGCTCATCGGGGTTCCGGTCGTGACGGCAAGGTGGCGCGGCCTTTAGCCCCGTGCAGACGCGCGCGCAACACGGCTTTGGCGATGTGCGGCCATGCCCGCGGTGCCCTGATGCGAAGTGACTCTATGGGTATCGCAGCCTGATATCATTCATCCAGTCACGCTTGAACGGATCGCCGCCCGTGCAGAAATCCACCAGCCCGATGCGGTCGCGCCCGATCACTTCCTGCAGCAGCGCCGCGGTGAGTACCGTGCCGGCGAGAAGGGCCGAAATGCGCGGATATACGCCAGCTTGTGGATATTTGCGGTTCCGTGCTCCACCATCCATAACTGCGCTGCGGCGGGTTGACCCTTGACGAAGGCGACCCCCAAGCGCAGCCGACCAGCGGCCGCTTCGTGATCGGCGAAGCGGCTGAGAAATGCATGCGAGCCTTCGGCCGGCTTCCAGCTTTCAGCATAAACCGATTGATATCTAGTTCATATATCATCATCCAGCGTGCGGTGTATCGAATACTCGACCTTGGCCGATTTGCGCTCCAGCCTCGCGCGCAGCGCGCCGGGGCGGGTTTCGAGATAGAATGCATGGCCCTGGCCTTCGACCTTCCAGATCGTCTAACTTGCAGGTGACAAACCACTCTGCGAACGCGGCGGCAAGGGCGGGATCGCCGCTGCAGGCTTTGCGCAGGCCATCAAGATATTCTACGGCAATCAGGACCGTCCCCCGACACGAGCAAAATGACCACGCCGCCCGACCCTGTCCCATCGATCCGGACGATTGACCAGTTGGCGCATTGCGGTGCGGACGATGCGCCCGCGCTGGTGCTGCGCTCGGGCGTCATAAGCTATCGGGAATTAAGGTCCCGTATCGTAGCGCTTAGCGGCTGGTTAACCGGCATTGTGCCCGAACGCGGCGCACGCGTGGCAAGCTGGGTCGCGAAGGGAGAGCTTAGCTGCCTGCTGCCACTGGCTGCTGCGCGTGCGGGGCTGGTCCATGTTCCGATCAACCCCCTGCTCAAACGTGCGCAAGTGCGCCACATTTTGAACGACTCCGGGGCACGGCTTTTGATCGCTTCGCAAGCCCGGCTGGACACGTTGATTCCCGATGATATCAAAAATATATATCATTCGGTCAACGAGGCATCTGCTTTGGACCAGGCCGCTCGATGCGGCGCGGCCCTGTCCGCTGCGCCCGGCGACCCGGCCGACCTTGCGGCGATCCTTTACACCAGCGGATCGACCGGGCGGCCCAAAGGCGTGATGCTGAGCCATGCGAACCTGTGGCTGGGCGCGGCCAGCGTGGCCCGATATCTTGCGCTTGAGCCGACCGACCGAACGCTGGCGGTGCTGCCGCTGTCGTTCGATTACGGCCAGAACCAACTTTTTTCGACATGGTACGCCGGCGGGGCGGCGGTTCCGATCGATTATCTGACGCCGCGCGATGTCGTGAAGGCGGTGGACCGCCATGATATCACGACCTTGGCCGCGGTGCCGCCGCTTTGGATGCAACTGGCTGAACTGGACTGGCCGGCGGACACGGCGCGCAAGCTGCGCAGATTGACCAACAGCGGCGGCGCGCTGACGCCGGCGCTGGTCAAGCGGCTGCGCGGTCAGTTTCCGTCTGCCCGGCTGTTCGCGATGTACGGGCTGACCGAGGCGTTCCGATCGACTTGGCTGGATCCTCGGCTGATCGACACACACGCCACGTCGATCGGCACCGCCATCCCGCATGCAGAGGTGCTGGTGGTGGACGACACTGGCCAAGTCGCGCCCGATGACGGGGAAGGGGAACTGGTTCATTGCGGTCCGCTGGTTGCACAAGGGTACTGGCAGGATCCGCAACGCACGGCGGAGCGGTTCCGCCCGGCCCCGCCCGCCTCGCGCTATGGCGGCATGGCCGTGTGGTCGGGCGACCGGGTTCGCCGCGATGCGGACGGTCTGCTTTATTTCGTCGGGCGGCGCGATGCGATGATCAAGTCTGCGGGCAACCGGATCAGCCCCCAGGAGATCGAGGAGGCGGCGCTCGCGACGGGACTTGTGGCGGAAGCGGTGGCGCTGGGGGCGCCGGACGAGCGGCTGGGACAAGTCGTCCACCTGGTCGTCCGCCGCGCGGCTGCCGGGCTGGGCGGAACCGAGGAACTGCTGAACGCGATGCGGGAAGAACTGCCCAATTTCATGCTGCCGCAGACCGTGCATTGGCGTGACTCATTGCCCACCGGCCCGAACGGCAAGATCGACCGGACCGGCTTGCTACAGGAGCTTGCCGGATGAGGCCCCTTGGACCTATTCCGAGCGATTACAAAGGTCAGGACGGCGTACTTGTGATCGCTGGTGAGCCAGTCACGCAGATCGTTGACAAGGCGGGTGACACGCCGGTGTTTGCCTATTCGCAAAACATAATCACGCAGCGGGTGAAGCGGCTACGCGCTGCACTGTCGGACAACGTGTCGATCCATTATGCGGTGAAGGCAAACCCGTTCCTGCCGCTTGTTCAGGTGATGTCTGAGCTTATCGACGGGTTTGACGTGGCGTCAGGCGGGGAGCTGGCACGACTGGGGGAGGCGGGCATCGACCCTGCGCGGATCAGCTTTGCCGGACCCGGCAAGCGCGATGCCGAACTTGCTACTGCGCTTGCCGCGGGGGTCACAATCAACCTTGAAAGCGAGGGCGAGGCGGCGCGGGCGTTGCGTCTGGCCGACGCCGCAGGCATCACGCCGCGGCTGGCGATCCGGGTGAATCCAGAATTCGACCTCAAGGGCTCGGGCATGAAAATGGGCGGCGGAGCCAAGCCGTTCGGGATCGATGCCGAACGCGTCCCCGATCTTGCCGGCATGCTGATCACCGCCGGCGCCGAATGGCGGGGCTTCCACATCTTTGCCGGCAGCCAGGCAACATCGGCGGAGGCGATCATCGAGGCCCAGCGCCAGACGCTGGAGCTGGCGGCCCGGCTGGCGCGCGCGACCGGGGCAGCGCTGCCGCATCTCAACCTGGGCGGCGGGTTCGGCATTCCGTATTTTCCCGGCGACGCCGAAGTGGATGTGGAACGGGTGGGTGCAGCGCTTGCCGAGCGGCTTGGCGACCTGCCGGCCGAACTGGCGCAAACGCGGTTCTGCATCGAGCTGGGGCGATGGCTGGTGGGCGAGGCCGGCGTTTATATCACCCGGATCGTTGACCGGAAGGTGAGCCACGGCGAGGTGTTCCTGGTTACCGACGGCGGCCTGCATCACCAGTTGGCGGCTTCGGGCAATTTCGGCACGGTGGTGCGGCGCAATTACCCGGTGGCCATCGCCACCCGGTTCGGGGCACCGGTCGAGGAGGAGGCAAGCGTGGTGGGCTGCCTGTGTACACCGCTGGACCGGCTGGCCGACAAGGCCGGCTTTCCCCGGGCCGACGTGGGAGACCTGGTCGCGGTGTTTTGCGCTGGGGCCTATGGGGCTACCGCCAGCCCGATGCTGTTCCTGGGCCAGGGGCCCGCGCGGGAAATACTCATCTGATCAGGACCGGCGCGCCGGTATTCATCACTAACCGGTTGTTCACCCTTATTCGCCATAGCCGACGGGCGAACTGCGCCGGAGGGCCGCGGCGGCGGGGGCCTGCTGCTTCCAACCTTGCCGGCGCGAACCGAGGACCAGGTGGATGCCCTTCGACCGCGTACCGAGACTGGTGGCAAGGCTGGTGGCACGGCTGGTCCAGCGCCGGACGGTCGAATGAGCGGGCCGCCGATGATCGAACAGGATCACGGCCCGGCCCGCCCGGTTCGGCGTGCGCGCACTTCGGTAGAGCGCGCGCTGGAGGGGTTCGACCTGGCCACGGCGGGCGGGGCGGCACCGGTTGTGGGTGCGGCGACATTGGTGGTTCCGCCTGAAGCGTCAGTGTGGGCTGAAGTGGCCGGATCGCCGGAATGCGGAACTGTTGGAGCCACCGCGATGGCAGCGGCGCGGGACGGCACGCGCCATCCAATCAATCGCAAGCTGCTGCGCGCGCATGGACTGATCGAGCCGGACGGCCCCGTGACCGGCCTGCTGGAGGAATTCCGCATCGTGAAACGCCAGCAGCTGGCGCAGGCGCGTGAGCTTGGCGCGGGGGCCCGGGCATCGGACGGCAACGGCGGCGCGGCGCAGCGGATAGGCGTGGTGCCCCAATGTTCAGCTGCTGCTGCTGAACGCCGCCCTGTTTTCGCCCGGCGGCCGCCAGTTCGGATCGTATTACGGCCACAGGGCAGAGCGTTGAGCCGGCAATATCCTTGGTTGATAGCGCTGGCCGCTGCGGTTCTGGCGTACACGGGCGCCGGGCGGGCTGCTGCGCAGTCCATCGATTGTGCGACGGGCAAGGCGGTTTCGGCGCCGGCAGGTCCTGAGCGGGCTACGACCGCGCCGGACGGGGCCGTGCCGAAGGCCGGCCGCACTGGCGGATCCGGATCGCGCCAGCTTCGCCTGACCCCGTACAGCGAAGCGGCACGGATCTTTTCGCAGGAGCTTTCGCCCCGTAACGAAATGCTGAGGTCAGACGCGTTCAGGGCCCGCGGCGCGCAGGTGAGCTATGCGGTCGACCTTGGCCGGCTGGGCACGGGCGTGGCCACCGGGCTTGATCGCCACAAGTTCGCGGGCGCGGCGCGCACTGTGCTGGCCCCGGCCGACGGGTTCACCGACACCGACACCTGGATTGCCGCGCGGCTTACCGGCCGGATCAACGGCGCGTCGGTGTTCGGCATTTCGCTTTACTCCGTCCGCTACGACGGCGGGTTTGCGGCTGGCGACGAGGGCAAAGCGTATGGGGCGGGCGGTAACTACAGCCGCGCGATCATCGAGTACCTTTCGGCCACTCCGGCGCTGGCGATCCTGGGGATCACGCGCGACCGGGTGGAAGACATATGGAATGCGTCTGCCCTGGTGGGCGTGCGCAATTTCTTTTGAGCGCCCGGCGATCCGGGCAGGAGACGGTTATGTACGACAAGTTCTATGGCTTTACCGGCCGCCCGTTCCAGCTGACGCCCGATCCGGCGTTCTATTTCGAAAGCCTGACGCACCGCAAGGCGCTGTCATACCTGGGTTACGGGCTGGCGCAGGGCGAAGGGTTCGTGGTCATCACCGGCGAGATCGGGGCGGGCAAGTCCACGCTGGTCGCGCACCTGATGGCAACGATCGATCCCGCCCGGCTGACCGCAGCCCAGGTGGTGACAAGCGCGCTGACCGGCGACGAGCTGATCCATGTGGTGGCGCAGGCGTTCGGGCTGATGATCGATGGCCATGACAAGGCTTCGGCACTTTCTGCCATAGAAGGGCTGTTCCATGCCGAGGCGCGGGCCGGACGGCGTTGCCTGCTGGTGGTGGATGAAGGGCAGAACCTGTCGGTTGAGGCGCTGGAAGAACTGCGGATGCTGTCCAACTTCCAGCTGGGCGCGCAGCCGTTGCTGCAGACGCTGCTGCTGGGCCAGCCGGAATTCCGCGAGCTGATACTGACCAGTCCCGAGCTTGAACAGCTGCGCCAGCGGGTGATCGCCGCGCATCATCTGGAGGGGATGGAGCCAGACGAGGTTCAGCCTTATGTCGAGCACCGGCTGAAGCGCGTCGGGTGGGCGGGGCGCCCGGCATTCGCTGCGGACATTTTTGCCGAGCTGCACCGGGTGAGCGGAGGTATGCCGCGCAAAATCAACCAGATCGTGAGCCGGGTGTTGCTGCTGGGTGCAGTCGAGCAATTGGACCACATCGATGGCGATGCGTTTTCCCGGGTTCTGGCGGAGCTTGCGACGGACTCGGCGCTGCCGCTGGCCCGCTTGCAGCCGGAGGGCCGGGCGGTGGCAGAGCCCGCCGCCAACTTGCCGCCGATACCGCCCGGCGGCGGCGTCGAGCCTGAGGCGGATCGCAGCCCGGCCGGCGGACTCACGGGGGACGAGATTCGCAGTGCGCTGGCCGAGCGCGATAACCAGCTCGCCGAACTGCAGCAGGCGCTGATCGAACTTGCCAATCATGTCGAGCGGCAGCCTGACGCCTCGGCGGTCGCCAAGCGTCTGGGCGAACTGGAAACGCGCATGGTCGAGCAGGAGGCGACCGTGAAGCACACGCTCGCGATGCTGATCGAGTGGCTCGAGTCCGATCAGCAGTCGGCGGCCTGAGCGGTTGACGCGGCCACGACCGGTGAAGGTCATCAACGGCATGTCGGTTGACGTCGAAGAATGGTTCGAGGTGGGCGTATTCGAACGGGCGATCGACCCCGCCGAATAGTACAGCCTGCCTTCGCGGGTTGGACGCAGCTGCGACGATACGCGAAAACAGGCCACGAGCTTGCCAGCCACGGCTGGGACCATTCACGCGTGTTCAGGTCGGCTGGTAGATGGACCGCATCGGCGGCATCAGGTAACGCCTTCGCATGTGCGGGATTGCCGGAGTGTTCCATCTGACGACGCGCAAGCCGGTCGATCCCGCGCGGGTGGAGCGGATGTGCAACGCGATCGCCCATCGCGGTCCGGACGGCGCGGGGGTGTGGACCGCGCCGGGCGTGGGGCTGGGACATCGGCGCCTGTCCGTGATCGACCCGCAAGGGTCGCCGCAGCCGATGGCTAGCGCGGACGGCCGGGCCATGCTGGTGTTCAATGGCGAAATCTACAACTACCGCGCGCTTCGGGCCGAACTGGTGGCGGGCGGCGTGGAGTTTCGCACCGCGGGCGACAGCGAGGTTATTCTGGCCGCGTGGCAGCGCTGGGGCGTGGACTGTCTGCCGCGGCTGCACGGGATGTTTGCGTTTGCGCTTTACGACCTGACGCAGCGCACGTTGCTGTTGGCGCGAGACCGGCTGGGGATCAAGCCGTTGTTCCACGCCGCGCTCAGCGACGGCAGCCTGATCTTCGGATCGGAACTGAAGGCGCTGTGCGCCCACCCGCTGCTGCGGCGCGAGGCGGATCCGCTGGCGGTGGAGGACTATCTCGCCTGGGGGTACGTGCCCGATGCGCGTTCTATCCTGGCGGGTGCGAACAAGCTGGCAGCCGGCCATTACCTGCTGCTGCGCCACGGCGCGCCCGCGCCGCCTTCGGTGCGCTGGTGGGACGTGTCGTTCGCCGACCGCGCGACGGCCAACGCTGCCGACCTGGAGGCGGAACTCGTTCACTTGCTGCGCCAGGCGGTGACATCGCGCATGGAGGCCGACGTACCGCTGGGCGCGTTCCTGTCGGGCGGGGTGGACAGTTCGACCGTGGTTGCGCTGATGGCAGAGGCCAGCCGCAGCCCGGTGAAAACCTGCTCCATCGGGTTCGACGCTGAAACCCTGGACGAAAGCGGTCATGCCACCGCGGTCGCCGCCCGGTTCGGGACGGATCACCGATGCCGCAGGGTCTCGCCGGATGATTTCGATCAGATCGACAGCTTGGCAGCGATGTTCGACGAGCCGTTTGGCGATGCATCGGCGCTTCCAACCTGGCGGGTTTGCCAGCTGGCGCGCGAGCGGGTGACGGTGGCGCTTTCCAGCGACGGGGCGGATGAAGCGTTCGCCGGATACCAGCGGCACCGGTTCCAGCGCAGCGAGGACCGAGTGCGGGCGCTGGTTCCGCAGGCGATCCGGCAACCGTTGTTCGGCGCGCTCGGTTCGGTCTACCCCCGGGCGGACTGGGCGCCGCAGGTGCTGCGGGCCGGAACGACGTTCAGATCGTTGGCAGGATCCAGCGAAGATGGTTATGCCCGGGCCCTGGCGGTGATGGCACCGGAAGATCGCGACTGGCTGACAACCGCGCATTTCCGTGCACTGCTCGGCGGATATCGGGCCGAGCAGCCGCTGACGGAGCGGATGCGGCAGGCCCCGGCGCGGTCCGGGCTGGACCGCGCGCAATATGCGGACCTCACGTTCTGGCTGCCGGGCGACGGCCTGACAAAAGTAGACCGGGCAAGCATGGCGGTGGGCCTTGAGGCACGCGAGCCGCTGCTCGATCACCGGCTGGTCGAATTCGCCGCGCGGCTGCCCGAAGGTCTGCGCATCCGTTCGGGACAGGGCAAATGGCTGATGAAGCAAGCCGTGCGGCGTTACCTGCCGGACCAGATCAGGCTGCGCCCCGAGCAGGGCTTTGTCACGCCGATCGCCGCGTGGCTGCGCGGGCCGCTGGCGGGTGCGGCGCGCGCCGCGGCCGGTGGCCGGGTGCTGGCCCGCACCGGCTGGTTCGACGCTGCGCGGCTGCGCCTGCTGGCGGACGCGCATATCGCCGGGCACGCCGACAATTCGCGCGTGCTATGGCAACTGATCATGCTGGAACGCTCGCTTGAACGGCTAGGTATCGCATGAGGTGCCGGATTACCCGGGGCACGATGCTCATTGGCCGCGCAACATGGTAAGGCGATCTTAAACCATTTCCCGCTACCCCAAAACGACATGGGCCGGAATAGGCGGGAATGCGGGCGTATCTGAAGCAACCTCTGGCGATCGCGACACTGGTGGCCTGCCTGTGCGGGTTGCTGACGCTTGCGCAGCCGCTGGACCAGATTTACTGGAACATGCGGTTCCTGTTTGGGCAGAACGAGGCGCCCCAGGCGATCGTGCTGGTCAAAGTGGACGGCACCGAAAGAGCCGGCAGTGCATCTCGCGAAGCCGACGAGGTCAGGTTGCTGCGCGTGCTGCGCGAGCAATTGCCAGAGCGCATCTACCTCGATCGCAAATTTTCGCCTCAGGCGGCTGCCGGCATCGCGCGGGAACTGCGCGCGCTGGACAGCCGGGTAGCGATCGTGGCGCGGTTTTCCAGATCCGATACGCTGGCCGCAGGCGCCATCGAACTGCCCAACCCGGCGGTGGTGGGCAACACCAACATCGTGGTTTCCGGATGGCTCACCAATTTCTGGCTTTACGGAACCAACGCACCCTATGCGGTGCGGATCGGCAATCGCACGTATCCGACGCTGAGCGCGCACATCGCCAACAAACCGGGGACGACTGACGAAACGTATCGTCCGGATTTTTCCGTGGACCCCCTTTCGGTTCGCAGCATTTCCGCCAGCCAGCTGCTCACGGGACGCGTCTCGCCGGGATTGCTGACGGGGCGAGTGGTCATAGTGACCGACGCCCGTTCAGCGAACAGCGCGCCCATCGGCTATTTCGGTCATGGACGGATCAACCCCGTTTACCTGGACATAGCCGGGGTTGAGGGGCTGCGTTCGGGCCTGTCAATCAACATCGAATGGTTCGCACTGGTCGTTCTGTTTGCAGGGGCGACACTGCTGGCGTTGAGGCAGGAGCGGCGTTGGGTGCGCTGGAGCGCCTACGTCCTGGTCGTGACCGTTACGCTGCTGGGTCCTGTCGGGCTTGAGAAACTGGGCATCTACAGCAATCCTTCGGCCAGCATCGTTGCCGCATGTGTCTATGGGGCGCTGCGACTGTGGTCCAAGTGGCGCAAGCGAATGATGCAGACCGGTTCGTCCGGCCTGCCGAATTTCGTGGCCTTGGCGAATCGTACATTGCCGCCAACGCACGAGGTGGTCGTCGCCACCATCAGCCGTTATGAAGAGATGCTGGCCACGCTGCCCCAGGCGCTCCACGGAGAATGCGCCCGCCAGATCGCACGACGCTTTTCGGTTGGATGCCACACCAACGAAATCTACCACGGAGACGGCGGCCATTTCGCATGGATTGAGCCGGCGCGCTCGCCCGAGCTTCAGGCCGAGCATTTCGAAGGTATGCGGGCACTGTTCTCCGCTCCGCTGATGGTCGGCGGACACATGTTCGATACGAACGTGCATTTTGGGCTGGATCGCAATTATGAATTCGACGCCCTGACCCGGATCAACACCGCGCTGGCTAGCGCCGGTGAAGCGGTGAAGCACGGCCGGACGATCGAGCAGTTCGAAGCGAACCGCCTGGCCAATGCACCGTGGGAGTTGTCGCTGCTCGCGCGGATCGACGAGGGCATGCGAAACGGCGACATTTGGCTCGCCTATCAGCCGCAGTGGGATTACCACGAGACGCGGATGAGCGGGGCGGAAGCGCTGATCCGCTGGAACGACCCGGTGCGTGGACCGATCAGGCCCGACGAATTCATCCTGCAGGCCGAGCGGGCCGGGCGGATCGACGCGCTGACGTACTGGGTGCTGGACCATGCAATCACCTCGGCGCAGGCGCTCAATGCGTATAATCCCCCGTTCCAGATGAGCATCAATCTTTCCGCGCAGATGGTCGACAAGCCCTCGCTGGTGAGCTCGATTGTCGAGATCGTCCGTGGCCGCGGGATCGACTGGACGCTGCTGACGATCGAGGTCACCGAGACCGCCAGCGTGCACAACCGCCCCGCCGCTATTCGAAATCTGCAGCAGCTGCAGGCGCTGGGCATGCGCATTTCGATCGACGACTTTGGCACCGGCGAGGCTTCGCTGTGCTATCTCGCGGACCTGCCGAGCGACGAGCTGAAACTTGATCGCCGGTTCGTGTCGCGGATCGTCCATCACGAGCGTGACCGGAAGATCGTGACCAGCACAATCGGACTGGCCCACGCGCTGAACCAGGTCGTGGTTGCGGAAGGGATCGAGGATCAGGCCACGTTCGACCTGTTGCGGCAGATGGGCTGCGACGTGGCGCAAGGGTACTACATCGGCCGGCCCGAGACGTTCGACCAGCTGCGCGCGCGCTATGCTGCTCCGAAGAGGAAGCTAGGGAGTCCGTTTACTACTTGTTAACCACACGAGCTAATGCTAATCGCAAGCCACCATGCATTCATGGAGGCTTGAATAACATGTCTAGTGGTTGGTCAGTTTGGAAGTTTCTGCTCGGTTGACAACCTCTTGAAATCGCTCATTGTTTCAGGTTAACTGGGTCGTGATCGGTTAAGGGGGTTAACGGGGCCGCTGATCTGCGAATCGTTTGATCGGTGGAGTAAAGTTGCGCGGATGTTAATGCCGCATCACAATAAAGCGCTCCGGCTGGAAGGTCGGGGCGCTTTCTGTTCGTGGTGGCATGATAAACCACGCGGCAGGTAGACCCGCGGCGAAATCGGGCTGTTACATCGGAGCGAGCAATCCTCCGTCCATGACTCATCGATCCGTTCGGGCGTCAGTCCTCGCCGTGGCCCAGCGCCAGGTAGTCCCGGCTCTGCATTTCCATCAGCCGGCTAATCGTTCGATCGAATTCGAACCGTCCGCCTTCATTGCCCTTTGCATCGACCTGATAGAGTTGCTCTGGCTGAGCGTCGGCGGTGGCGACGAGTTTGACCCGGTGCTCGTAAAGCGCATCGATCAGGGTGACGAACCGGGCTGTCTCGTTCCGAAGGTCGGGACCAAGCCTGGGAATTCCGACGATGATCACGGTGTGATACGCCTGCGCGATCGCCAAAAAATCCGGCGCGCCGCGGGGCTGGCCGCAAAGCCGTTTGAAGCTGAACACCGCCACGCCCTTCAGGCTTTTCGGCACGTGCAGCATGCGGCCGCCGCCTACGTCCAGTTCGGTCGAGGGGACATGGGCGGCATCATCGGGAGAATAGTCTGTCAGGCGGAAAAATGCCTCGCGTGCCTGGGCCGTGGCGGCGCTTCCAAGCGGTACGTGCCAGGTAGCCATGCCGCCCAGCCGGTCCAGTCGGTAATCGACCGGACCGTTCAGAGTTAACACGTCCAGCTTGCGTTCGATCAAGCCGATGAACGGGACGAAATGCTCGCGGTTCAGCCCGTCCTTGTACAGTTCGGTCGGCGCGCGGTTCGAGGTGGTGACGATGGTAACGCCCTGATCAACGATCATTGCCGTGAACAGCCGGCTCATGATCATGGCGTCGGCGCTGTTGTTCACCACCATCTCGTCGAACGCAAGCACCTTCAGCCCCCGTGACAGGGCCGCCGCGACCGGCGGTATTGGATCGCCGCGTTCCTTCTTGCGCTCTTCGCGCAGCGTTGCGTGCACTTCGAGCATGAACGCATGAAAATGCACCCGCCGCTTTTCGGTGATGGCCAGCGTTTCGTGGAACAGGTCCATCAGCATCGACTTGCCGCGCCCGACCCCACCCCACATGTAGATCCCGCGCGGGATCGCCGCGGCCTTGCGGGCAAACAGCCTGCCAAGCAGCCCTCCGGAGGGCGCGTCGGCGGTTTCAAGTTCCGCCTGAAGCTGCGCCAGCCTGGCCGCTGCCGCGGCTTGCTCGGGATCCCGGCGTAGCTCGCCGGCCTCGACCAGCTGGTCGTAGCGGACGAGCAGACCGGTCATGACGCGGCGGGAGGCGTGCGGCCGGGCTTGCGGATGGTTCCGTTGTAGGCGGCGACCAGTTCACCGTCCTGCTCCACCGTGCCACGCACGAACACCAGCCGGCCCGTTTCACGCAGCACCTCGGCGAGGGTGTCGAGCGGGCGGTCCAGCTTTCCGCCGCCGATGAACTGGGTCGACAGATCGAGCGTGACCGATCCGGCCGCTTCGCCTTGGAGCAGCAGCCTGGTGGCCCCGAACAGGCCGATGTCGATCAGCGCAAGGATTACGCCGCCGTGGACCGAACCCAGGACGTTGGAATGGTGGCGGGCAGGAAACATCCGCAGCCGGCAGCTACGGTGCCCTTCCAGCCGCACCAGCATTTCGCCCATGACCTGCGGGTTGAACAGCGAGGGATCATCGACCCCGAACGTCGACCAGCCCGGATGGTCCGGGCTGGGCACGCTGACAAAATTGGCAATTGGCGAACGGCTCACGTCAGATGTGGCGTTCGGCCTGCATCTTCTTGATTTCGGCGATCGCGCGCGCCGGTGACAGTCCCTTGGGACAGACGTTCGCGCAGTTCATGATGGTGTGGCAGCGATAAAGCCGAAACGGGTCTTCGAGTTCGTCCAGCCGCTCGCCCGTCATCTCGTCGCGGCTGTCGGCCAGCCAGCGATAGGCCTGGAGCAGAATGGCCGGTCCAAGGAACTTGTCCGAGTTCCACCAGTAGCTGGGGCACGCGGTGCTGCAGCAGGCGCACAGGATGCATTCGTAAAGGCCGTCCAGCTTTTCGCGCTGCTCGGGCGACTGCAGGCGTTCCTTGCCCGAAGGCGTGGTCGACACAGTTTGCAGCCAGGGCCGGATCGAGGCGTATTGCGCATAAAAGTGCGTGAAATCAGGAACCAGGTCCTTGATCACTTCCATGTGCGGCAGGGGCGTGATGCGGATATCGCCCTTCAGATCCTCGATCGCGGTGGTGCACGCCAAGCCATTGCTGCCGTTCATGTTCATCGCGCAGGAACCACAGATCCCTTCGCGGCAAGACCGGCGGAAAGTGAGTGTGGGATCGAGCTCGTTCTTGATCTTGATGATCGCGTCGAGAACCATCGGGCCACACTGGTCCAGATCGATTTCGAAGACGTCGTAGCGCGGGTTCTCTCCGCTGTCGGGATCGTACCGGTAGACGGTGAACTTCTTTGCCTTGACCGCGCCTTCGGCCCGGTGGACCCGGCCCTTGCCGTTGATCTTGCTGTTCTTGGGAAGGGTAAAGGTTGCCATGGTCCCGGTCCGTGAATGGAAGGTCTGGACGTCCTCTAGCGATTCGGCGGCCGAGGGCAAGAGTGTCCGAAAGGGCCGAGGCGGACACCAAGGCTGTGCGGACGGCCCGGGCGGCGCTTTACTGCCGGGCGGAATCCGGTTTAGTCGGCAGCTTCAGCAAACCGGCAATGACCGAGAGGAGGCGTGGTGATGGAGCCAGTTGGGCTTGAGCCCGGACCCGGCATGCCGGCGGACGTGTGGCGGCGGTTCGAGCTGCTGTGCGCGGTGGTTGAAAGAAACCGCACAGAAATCGCGCGGGCGCGGCGTCTGCCGCCCGAGGTGGTTGAGGGCTACCGCGACGCCGACCTTTACCGGATTCTGGTGCCCGCCGATCTTGGTGGGGCGGGGCTGGGTCCGATGGAGCACCTCGACTTGTCGGAGCGCATGGCATTCCACGATGCCTCGGCAGGATGGAATCTGGCGGTAGGGCCGGCGCTGGGCTACTTCTCGGGATTCATGCCGCCCGAACAGGTGCACGCGCTGTTCGCGCGGGATACGGCGGCGATGGCTGGTTCGGGAGCGCCGCAGGGGGTGGCCCGGCGGGTTCCGGGCGGATACCGCGTTTCCGGGCGGTTCTCCTGGGCGAGCGGGATCGACCAGGCGCACTGGGTTTATGGCGGCTGTTTCGTTCATGCGGAGGGTGCGCCGGAAATGCTGGCGGACGGGCGGCCCCGCACGATCATGGCGTTCGCACCCAAGGCCGAGGCGGTGGTGCATGAATGCTGGGACGTCAGCGGCCTGGTGGCAACCAACAGCACCGAGTTCACGCTGGATGACGTGTTCGTGCCGGAAGACCGGATCGTGCGCGGCGAACTGGACCGGGTATGGCACGATGCGGCGCTGTTCCGGCTGCCGATGACGGTCTTCGGCTTTGCCCTGACGGGCGTTCCGCTGGGCACGGCTCGCCGCGCGGTGGAAGGGCTGAAGCACCTGGCACAGGCGAAGGACGCGCCGGGGCGGGGCCGGCTCGCCGACAACGGCTATGCCCAGTATGCAGTTGGCAAGGCAGAGGCGCTGGTTGAGGCGGGCAGAACGAACCTGCGCGACGCATTCGCCCGGTTATGGGCGCTGGCGGAAGCAGGCGAACCGGCCCCCTGGGCGGTGCGGGCGCGGGTTCGACGGGCCGTGGTGCATGCGGTCGAATCCAGCCTGGAAGCGGTGCAATTATGCGCGCGCGCCGCCGGCGGGTCGGCTCTGTTCACCGGCTTGCCGTTCGAGGCTGCCGTGCGGGACGTTACCGCGATGTGCGGCCACCTGGTGTTCCAGCGAACGATGATGGAGGATGCGGGCAAAGTCTCGTTCGGACAGGCACCGACATTGCCGGTGTTCTAAATGAACGGTCGGGCTTGCTCTCTTCCTGACCAGATGCAAAACTCCGGGCAGGCGGGCACAAATGACCGGTCGTCCTGAAATGGCCAGCGGAGAGATCACCATGGCGAAGCATGTACTTCTGGCGATGACCAACGCTCTTCCCGGGCGGGATGATTCGTTTAACAAGTGGTATGACGAAGTTGCCTATCCGACGTACAAGACCCTGCCCGGGCTGGTCCCGCTAGGCCGATTCAAGGCGGTGGACATGCCCAAGATGTTCCCGTTCCAGATGGATAACGAGTTCAAGTACCTGTCCATCTACTATTTCGAGACCGACGACATCGATCAGTTCATGAACGAACTGAAGACTGCTTATGCCGACCGGCCCGAATACTATTTCTCGGAGGATATCGACCAGTCGAAATTTTTCGAGCCGATCTATGTGGCGGTCAGCGACCTCAATTTCGAACCGCTTGACCGGTACGAAAGCCTGAAGCGCTAACGCGGGGGGCTGTGGCCGGCAATGCGCTGGCAAAACGTCACCGCCTGATCGTGGCAAGGGAGGGGAACACATGGTACTGGCACAATGGTGGGACGCGCATATGGTGCCGCGGATCGTGCGGTGCGGGTGCGGGCTCAAGCCGATCGCGGCGCTGCGCGGCGAAGTGGTGCCGCTGGCCCGGGGCCGCGTGTTCGAACTGGGCTGCGGCGGCGGGCTGAATCAGCCGTTCTACGATGCCCATCAGGTGACTTCCTTTTCCGGACTCGATCCATCGGCAAAGTTACTGGATTTCGCCCGGGAAGAGGCGCGGGCCAAGGGCTGGTCGGCCGATATCCGCAGCGGGGTGGGTGAGGAACTGCCATTCGAAAACGACAGTTTCGACACGGTCATCTCCACTTTCACGCTCTGTTCGGTGCACGATCACGGCAAGGTTCTGGCCGAGTTGCGGCGGGTGCTGAGGCCGGGCGGCACATTCCTGTACCTTGAGCATGGCAGCGCGCCCGATGCCGGCGTGGCGAAGTGGCAGCGCCGGATCGAACCGGTGTGGATGCGGCTGGCCGGAAATTGCCACCTGACACGGCAGGTGGGCACAGCAATCGCCGGCCACGGTTTTGCCGTGACGGGGATGGGCGCGAAGTACATCCCGGGGACGCCGCGCGCGCTGGGCTGGATGGAATGGGGCCGCGCCGCGAAGGCATGAGCCGCTGACCCGGGCATGAAAAACGGCGCGAAAGTTGCCTTTCGCGCCGTTTTTCTGTTGCTGTCGGGACGCGGCTTCAGGTGCCGAAGGTGCGCTGCCACCATCCGCGCCGGGGCGAACCATCGGCGTTGGTTTCAGGCATGCCGTCGTCGGAACCCTGCGCCGCTGCCGCACCCGGGGCCGCGGCAGGAGCGACTGCGACTTCGGCCGGCGTTGCGTGCGCCAGGGTCTCAGCCGGAGCTGCCGGCGCTTGGGCGGCTGCCGTATCGGCCGTTTCCGGAGCAGCGGGTGCTTCGGCATCGTCGGCCTTTTTCCGGCGGCTGCGCGGAGCCTTCTTCGGCGCGGCCTTTGGAGCCGGTTCCGCGGTGGCAGGCGCCACTTCGGTTACCGCATCGTCGGCCTTCTTCCGGCGGCCCCGAGCAGGCTTTTTCGGAGCTTCCGCCTCGGTGACTGGCGCAGGTTCGGGAGCGGGTTCGGCCTCGGGCTGAACCGTTGCTTCGG
This sequence comes from Pseudomonadota bacterium, assembly GCA_040387665.1. GTDB lineage: Bacteria > Pseudomonadota > Alphaproteobacteria > Sphingomonadales > Sphingomonadaceae > Novosphingobium. The sequence goes on from JAZKDH010000039.1 coordinate 53,769, forward strand.
CATCCGCCTTCTTGCGCCGTGTGCGCTTGGCAGGCGCTTCGGGCGCTGGTGCGGGTTCGGCCTCGGTCTGCGCAGGCACAGCGTCGACCGCCGGCTCCGCATCGTCTGCCGGTCCTGCTTCGACGCGATCGGTGTCGGCGGCTTCATCGGCGCCGGATTCCGAATCGCTGGCGTCTCCTTCGCCTTCACGGTTGCGACCCCCGCGACGGCGGCGACCCCGGCGACGGCGCTTGCGCGGTCCTTCGCCGTCTTCGCCGATACCGTCATCGCTGCGCTCGCCGGCTTCGGGGCCTTCTGCCTCGTCACCGGTTTCGTCCCCGGACGCTTCTTCGCGATCGTCGTCTTCGCCGCTGCTGTCGTTTTCGTTTTCGTCCTGAGCGTTCGATTCGCCGTCGTCCCGGCGGTTGCGGCCCCCGCGGCGGCGCTTGCGGCGGCGGCGGCGACCGCCTTCGCCATCTTCATCCGCGCGCGCTTCACGCTCCGCCCGCTCTGGCCGATCCGGGCCGCGGTCGTCTGCGGCCTCGGCGTCTTCATCGTCGGCAAAGTCTTCCTCGTCCTCGATCGGAAGGTCATCGTCGAGATCGACTATCGGCTCGAACCGCGGCGGCGCCAGCGGGCGTGGGCCGGATGAGCCGACGCGCATCTTCGCGCCTTCGTTCTCGCCCTCGGGGATCACCTCGACGCGCACGCCGTAGCGATCTTCGATCTCCTGCAGGTCGGCGCGCTTGGCGTTGAGCAGATAGACCGCGGCTTCCTGAGAGGCGTAGAGCGAGATGACCGTGCCCTTGCCCTTGGCAGCCTCATCCTCGATCAGGCGCAGCGCGGACAGGCCGGCACTGGATGCGGTGCGGACCAGGCCGGTGCCGTCGCAGTGCGGACAGCCGCGCGTGGTGGCTTCGAGCACGCCGGTGCGCAGGCGCTGGCGGCTCATCTCCATCAGGCCGAAGCCCGAAATCCGGCCAACCTGGATGCGGGCGCGATCGTTCTTGAGCGCGTCCTTCATGGTCTTTTCGACCTTGCGGACGTTCGACCCGTATTCCATGTCGATAAAGTCGATCACGACCAGTCCGGCCATGTCGCGCAGGCGCAGCTGGCGGGCGATTTCACGCGCCGCTTCGAGGTTGGTGTTGAGCGCGGTCGCCTCGATGCCGTGCTCCTTCGTGGAGCGGCCCGAGTTGATGTCGATCGACACCAGCGCCTCGGTCGGGTTGATGACGAGGTAGCCGCCCGACTTGAGCTGGACGACCGGATCGTACATCGCGCTCAGCTGGTCTTCGGCGCCGTACCGCTGGAACAGCGGAACCGGATCGGCATAGGCCTTCACCCGCCGCCCATGACTGGGCATCAGCAACTTCATGAAATCCCGCGCGGCGCGGTAGCCGGCTTCACCCTCGACGACGACCTCTTCGATGTCGCGGTTGTAGATGTCGCGGATCGCGCGCTTGATCAGGTCCGAATCCGAATGGATCATCTGCGGCGCCGAAGACTTAAGCGTACGCTCGCGAATCTCGTCCCAAAGGCGGGCGAGGTAATCGAAATCGCGCTTGATCTCGGTCTTGGTGCGTTGCAGCCCGGCTGTACGGACGATGCAGCCCATCGACTTGGGCAAATCAAGTTCGGCGATGATCGACTTGAGCCGCTTGCGGTCGGCCGCGGAGTTGATTTTGCGGCTGATCCCGCCGCCGTGGCTGGAGTTGGGCATCAGCACGCAATAACGGCCCGCCAGGCTGAGGTACGTGGTAAGCGCCGCACCCTTGTTGCCGCGTTCTTCCTTGACGACCTGGACCAGCAGCACCTGGCGGCGCTGGATCACGTCCTGGATCTTGTAGCGACGGCGCAGCGCCATCCGCTTGGCGCGCAGCTCGTCGGCTTCCTTGGCGTGGGCCCGGCCCCGCTCGCCGCCGCCCTGGCGGCGCCGGCTGCGGCCGCGGCGGTCGCCGTCATCGGTGGGGTTGGCGGTCTCATCGGCCTCGCCGTCGAATTCATCCTCGACGTGGCCGGCTTCGATGGTGGCTACATCATCCTTTTCGGACGTGTCGATTTCGGTGACGCTGCCGAAACCGTCGTCATGGCCGAAGTCCTTGTGCGTGGTTCCGGCGTAGTCGTCAGCCAGCGCCTCGCCAAGTTCGTCATCACCGACGAAGTCTTCCTCACCCTCGGCGACTGCGCGCAGCGCGGCCTCTTCCTCGGCGTGGGCAGCTTCTTCGGCCAGCAGAGCCTCGCGGTCCTCCTTGGGGATCTGGTAATAGTCCGGGTGGATTTCGCTGAAGGCAAGAAAGCCGTGGCGGTTGCCGCCAAAGTCTACGAACGCCGCCTGCAGCGACGGTTCGACCCGGGTAACCTTGGCCAGGTAGATATTGCCCTTGATCTGCTTGTGTTCGGCAGATTCAAAGTCAAATTCTTCAATCCGGTTGCCTTTTAGCACCGCCACCCGGGTTTCTTCCGGGTGGCGCGCATCGATAAGCATGCGCGTTGTCATCAAATATTCTCCAGGCGCGCCGCTGCTCTGCCGGGGCCGTCGGGGACGGGGCGTGCAGGGCGGCGCATACATGTGGGTGGGCGCCATGGCGCAAGGCGCCGGCGTCACGGGGTTGGTGCGGGGTGTTCGTGTCTGCGGGCAGGAAAAGGCGCGGCGAAATCGAACGCGCTTGAGTATGAGACCCGATCGTCGTTCCGGCCAATCCTGGCCAAACCATCGGCGCCCCTGCGGGCAACGACTGGTGGAACGACAAAGGACTTCTCATGCCAGCATCAACTCGGTTGTTGTCCAAGCCGCCGACGGATGACGGGGCCCGGTCTGCCGGAGCAGGAGTGCGGCGATCCTTGTCCTGCGGCGCGCGTTGCGCTGGTAAGCGGCACGCATTGCGGGTGGATGATCGCGGCGGACCTGCACCGGGACCCGTTGCCTAGCATCGGTTGCCGGGCACGGCAAGTTTGTTGCGGCCGTGTGGTGGAGATGAGACTGTCCGACGACCGACACCGCCCGATCTACCGATTGCAGCGGAGGGACTGACCCCTTAACGAGCGAAGCATGAGCCGCCCCGTCGCGACCCGTCTGCTGCCGCTGGTCCTGCTGGGACTGGCGCCAGTTGCCGTGTTTGCGGGCATGGTCGCGGCAGACCGTGTGTTCGGTGCTCCTGGCCGCGGGCTTGGATATGTTGTTCGGCTGGAACTGCGGCCCCCGGGCCGCGAAATCGGTCTTCCTCCCGTTGAAGGGCCGCTGGATGCCGGCCGCCCGCTGGTGGTGCTCGATGCCGGCCACGGGGGGCACGATCCCGGAAGCAGCGCGCCCGGGACCCACGGGGGCGCTATCAAGGAAAAGGCGGTGACGCTGGCGTTGGCCGAGGCGCTGCGCGATCGCTTGCTGAAGCAGGGCGGGATCCGCGTGGCCTTGACCCGGCGCGAGGACCGCTTCCTTCTGCTGTCCGAGCGGGCCGCGATTGCGCGGCGGCTGAAGGCCGATCTGTTCATTTCCATCCATGCCGACAGCGCGGCCGACCCTGCGGCGAGCGGCGCGACGATCTACACGCTCTCCGATCGCGGCTCGAGCGAGGCGGCTGCCCGGCTGGCGATCAAGGAAAACCGGGCGGATTCGGTAAATGGCGTGGCGCTGGGGGACAAGACCGATGCGGTCAGTGCGATTTTGGTCGACCTGTCCCAGCGCGAAACGGAGGCGCGCTCGTTGCAATTTGCCCGGCTGGTCCTGCGGGAGGGGACGAGCATGCTGCGGTTCCGCGAGCGCGGGATCCAGTCCGCAGCATTTGCCGTGCTGAAGTCGGCCGACCTGCCATCGGTACTGTTCGAAGCGGGGTACCTCAGCAATCCCGGGGAGGCGGCGCAGCTGGCATCGGCTGAGGGACGCGATGCATTTGCAGCAGTGACGGCACGCGCAATCAGCATCTTTTTTGCGCGGTCAATCGACCCCGGGGCACCGGCGGCGACATCGTTGCGTTCGGCGCCGCCGGCCGCGTGGTGACGCAATCTGGCTGGCATGTAGCCAATACCGCGTGCTAGAGGCTCGGCCCAATCATGGCTGACGACAATCCCCCGCAGGATCTGCGCTACCGCATCCGCCGCGAAGCAACCGGCACCTGGAGATGGATCCGGGGCATGTGGCGCGACAGACGATGGTTCCGTATCGGCGCCTGGGTGGTGGGGGTGCTTGCCGCACTGTACCTGCTGCTGTGGGTCACGGTCGCGCGCAAGCTGCCGTCGGCGGACATGCTGCTGACGTACCAGCCGCCGCTGCCGACCATGGTGCGCGGGGTGAACGGAGAAATCGTCTATTCCTATGCACGCGAGCGGCGCGTGCAGCTGCGGTTCGTCGATTATCCGCGACCGGTCCTCAACGCCTTCCTCTCGGCCGAAGACAAGACTTTCTGGAGTCACGGCGGGATCGACTATCTGGGATTTGCCAGCGCGGTGGTGGATTACGCGACCAAGTTCGGATCGGGCGAACGTGCGCGCGGCGGCTCCACGATTACCCAGCAAGTTGCCAAGAACATCATGATCGGCAACGAATATTCGGTGACGCGCAAGCTCAAGGAGATCATCCTGGCGCGGCGGATCGAAGGCGTGCTGACCAAGCCGCAGATCTTGGAATTGTATCTCAATGAAATTCCGCTGGGCCGGCAGGCGTTCGGCGTGCAGGCGGCTGCGCAAGCGTATTTCGGTAAGGATGTGGATCAACTGGCGCTGCATGAATCCGCCTTTCTGGCGATTCTGCCCAAGGCGCCCGAAACTTACGGCCGTGCCCGCAACGCGGAACGGGCCCTGACGCGCCGCAATTGGGTGCTGGATCAGATGGTGAAGAACGGATGGGCAGATGCCGCGTCGGCCGCGCAGGCAAAGGCCCAGCCGCTCGGACTGATCCCGCGGCGGGTGCAGACGTATGATCCCGCGATGGGCTATTACGTCGAGGAAGTGCGGCGCCGGCTGATCGACAAGTATGGCGAGAATGCCGAGGATGGTCCGTTCAGCGTTTATGCCGGAGGATTGTGGGTCCGCACATCGCTCGATCCTGTCCTGCAGCAGGCGGCGCAGGATGCGCTGCGCAGCGGATTGCTGCGCTATGCGGCGGGGAAGGCATGGCATGGGCCGCTTGGCCGGCTCAAGATTGACGAGTCCACCTGGCAGGGTCCGCTGATCGCCAGCAATCTTTCGATCCATTACGCTAACTGGCGGGTGGGCGTCGTTTTGCGACGGACAGGCGCGAGCGCGACCATAGGATTCACCGACGGGTCAACCGCGCCGTTGAGCAACCTGCCGGACGCGTTAAGGCAGGGCGACGTGATCGCCGCCGCGCCGGCGGGCAACGGGTGGGCGGTCCGGACTGTGCCCGAAGTGTCGGGCGGCATGGTGGTGGAAAGTCCGCGCACCGGTCGGGTGCTGGCGATGGCGGGCGGGTTCGATGCGGGGCTGGGCTCGTTCAACCGGGCGACGCAGGCGTTGCGGCAGCCGGGATCGACGATCAAGCCGTTCGTTTACGGCACCGCGCTCGATTACGGGATGACCCCCGCGACGATGGTGCCGGATCAGACATTCTGCGTTTATCAGGGCGCGGGGCTGGGGCAGAAGTGTTTCCGCAACTTCGACATGCGCGGCAGCGGCGGCGTCCACACGATGCGATGGGGGCTGGAGCAATCGCGCAACCTGATGACCGTGCACATCGCCAACGACACCGGGATGGAGCGGGTGGTGCGGATGATCGACCGCGTCGGCATTGGCAAATACCAGCCCTACCTGTCGTTCGCGCTGGGCGCCGGCGATACGACGGTGGCACAGATGGTCAACGCTTATTCCGCGCTGGCCAACAACGGGCTTCAGCACACTCAATCAATGATCGACTATGTGCAGGACCGCAGCGGCAAGGTGATCTGGCGCGCCGATACGCGGCCCTGCACCGGGTGCAGCATGGCCGAATGGGACGGCAAGCCGATGCCGCGCCTGGCCTCGCGTGGCCGGCAGGTAATCGACGCGCGGACCGCCTACCAGGTTGTCCACATGCTGGAAGGCGTGGTCCAGCGCGGCACCGCGACGCGGCTGCGCGACCTGGGCCTGCCGCTGTTCGGCAAGACCGGGACCACGTCTGGCCCGACCAACGTGTGGTTCGTGGGCGGATCCCCAGAAATCGTCGGGGGCGTATATCTGGGGTTCGACCAGCCGCGCTCGCTGGGGGGCTATGCGCAGGGGGGCACCTACGCTGCGCCGATCTTCAAGCAGTTCGTCGAGGCCAGCCGCAAGCGCTGGACCCGCGTGCCATTTGCGGCGCCGCCGGGGATCCGCCTGGTCAAGATCAACCGGCAGAGCGGCAAGCGCGTGTTCGAGGGCGAACCCAGCGACGATCCGAAGTCCGGCATTATCTGGGAAGCGTTCAAGCCCGACACCCAACCTGCGCGGGCGACCCGGCAGGACCAGATCACCGCCGAGCGCGACGTGATCATGAATGCGATCCGCAAGCTGCGCGCCGCGCAGACCCGCCAGCCGGACACCGGCGCCGACGAGGCTGCCGGAGCCGACTTTGTCGAGCAAGGGGGCGTGATCTATTGAGTGGGCGTGTGCGCCGACAGATCTGGACGGACCGTGCGATAAAGCAGTATACCAAGCCGATGCGCCGCGTGATGCTTGTATTGCTCGGAATCGTTTCCGCCACGATCTGCGGTCCGGCATTCGCCGAACTTCCGATTGGCGCGCAGGCGCCTGCGTTTCGCGCGCAGGGGGCGCTGGCCGGCCGGCCGTTCGCGTTCGACCTGCAGGCGGCGCTGCGCCGCGGGCCGGTGGTGCTGTACTTCTTCCCCAAGGCGTTCACCCCGGGCTGCACGCTGGAAGCGCGCGCCTTTGCCGAGGCTAGCGACGAGTTTCGCGCGGCGGGAGCCACGATCGTCGGCATGTCGAACGACGCTCTGCCGGCGCTGCTGAAGTTTTCGGTCGCGGAATGCCGCAACCGGTTCGCGGTTGCCTCGGCCACGCGGGGAATCGTGAAGGCCTATGACGTCGACTTGCGGGTGGGTGGAATTTCCACGGGGCTGACCAAGCGCACCAGCTATGTGATCGCGCGCCGCGGACGCATCGTCATGGTGCATTCGGACATGAGCCACGCCGAACACGTCCGCCTGACGCTGGCCGCGGTGCAGGCCCTGCGGAGCAAATAGCAGCGCATTGCGGCGCCGGGTGCCGGCCCGCGGTTTCCTTGCCTTTACAAAACGCCCGGCCCCGCTAAGCGGACCTCGCGGATTTTTCGGAGTTTATTGCCATGCGTGCCGAAGGGCAGGCCCATATCGACCGGATCGAGGCAGCACTGGCGCTGGTCCGTAAGTTTCTTGACTGGGAACGCGCGCTGCGTCGGCTTGATGAACTCAATGCCCGGGTGGAAGATCCAAAGCTGTGGGACAATCCCAAGGACGCCGAAGCCGTGATGCGCGAGCGGCGGCGGCTGGAGGCTGCGGTCGGCGCAGTGAACCAGATCAGCCGAGAAATGGCCGATGCAGTCGAGTTCGTGGAGCTGGGCGAGGCCGAGGGTGACGATGCGATCGTGGCCGACGGACTGGCGAGCCTTGCGGGACTGGCCGAGCGTGCCGATGCCGACAAGATCCAGGCCCTGCTGGCAGGCGAGGCCGACGCCAACGATGCCTACCTCGAAGTCCACGCCGGGGCCGGGGGCACGGAAAGCCAGGACTGGGCGGAAATGCTGCAGCGGATGTACACCCGCTGGGGCGAACGCCACGGCTACAAGGTCGAACTGGTCGATTACCACGGCGGCGAGCAGGCCGGGATCAAGAGCGCGACGCTGCTGATCAAGGGCGAGAATGCCTATGGGTATGCCAAGACCGAAAGCGGCGTGCACCGGCTGGTGCGGATCAGCCCGTATGACAGTTCGGCGCGGCGCCACACCAGCTTCAGTTCGGTGTGGGTTTATCCGGTGATCGATGACGATATCGAGGTGGAGATCAATCCGTCCGACCTGAAGATCGACACCTACCGCGCTTCGGGTGCGGGCGGACAGCACGTCAACACGACCGATTCGGCGGTGCGCATCACCCACGTGCCCACCGGCATCATCGTTGCCAGCCAGAACGACCGCAGCCAGCACAAGAACCGCGCAACCGCGATGAACATGCTGAAGGCACGGATCTACGAGGCCGAGTTGGCGAAACGCGAGGCCGCCGCGAGCGGCGAGTACCAAGCCAAGACCGAAATCGGCTGGGGCCATCAGATCCGATCCTATGTGCTGCAGCCGTACCAGCTGGTGAAGGACCTGCGCACGGGCGTCACCTCCACCGCACCTGACGATGTGCTGGATGGCGCGCTTGATTTGTTCATGGCTGCCGCGCTGTCACAGCGCGTCAGCGGTGAGAAGGTTGCCGTGGAAGACGTGGATTGACCAGGGCGACCGCACTTGGGCTGGCTCTGATGGGCCAGCTCTTGATGGGGCTTGCGACGGCGGGCTGCACCGACACGCCAGATCCCGATGCTGGGCGGCCGCCGGAAGCGAAAGGATTTCCGCGCGCGGATCGGCCTGAGGGGACCGCGCGCGCTTCGGAATATTCGAACGAGGACCAGCGCGACAAGCTGGGCGAAGCACAGACGGTAATGGACCTGGCACAGATCGGTCCCGGCCTGACGGTGGCCGATATCGGCGCCGGCGGGGGATATTACACGGTCCGGCTGGCCGAGCGGGTTGGGCCGGCCGGCCGGGTTCTGGCCGAGGATATTGACCCTGGCGCAATCGAGCGGCTTGGGCGGCGGGTCGAAAAGGACCGACTGGACAATGTATCGATAAAAACCGGAACGCCGGCCGACCCGAAGTTGCCGACCAACAGCTTCGACCGCATCTTTCTGGTGCGGATGTACCACGAGATTGCCGAACCCTATGCGTTCCTGTGGCGGCTACGGCCGGCGCTGCGCCCAGGCGGCAGCGTGGTCGTGGTCGACGGCGACAGGGCGCCGCACCGACACGGCATGCCGCCACCGCTGCTGTTCTGTGAATTCGCCGCTGTGGGCTTTCGTTTGACCGAATTTGTCCGTAAACCAGAAGTAGCAGGTTATTATGCGAAGTTCGAGGCAGTGGGTCCGCGCCCGGCTCCCTCGGCTATTCGGCCATGCAAGGCGGAATTTGCAAAGAACGGAGCGGACCTAGGTTCTCGCGGCGATGACGGAAAGTAATTGGTAAGATGAGTTTCAAGGGATTGAAGCCGATTCTCTACGGCGACCGTGAGGTATGGCCGCTGGTGGAGGGCGGCAAAGGCGTGGCGGCGACGAACCACATGAGCTCTGGCGCATGGGCCGCGGCCGGCGGGATCGGAACCGTCAGCGCGGTCAATGCCGACAGCTATGACGCTGAAGGCAAGATCGTTCCGCAAGTCTACAACGCGCTGACCCGCAAGGAGCGCCACGAGGAGCTTATCCAGTACGCCATCGATGGCGCGGTGGAACAGGTTCGGCGCGCGCACGAGCTTTCCGGCGGCGCCGGTGCGATCAACATCAACGTGTTGTGGGAGATGGGCGGCGCTCAGGCAGTGCTTGAAGGAGTACTGGAAAAAACGCGGGGCCTGGTCTCCGGCGTGACCTGCGGGGCGGGCATGCCGTATCGGCTGTCGGAAATCGCGGCGCGGTTCAATGTGAACTATTTGCCCATCGTCAGTTCTGGGCGTGCGTTCCGGGCGCTGTGGAAGCGGGCCTACCACAAGGTGGCCGACCTGATGGCGGCCGTGGTTTATGAGGACCCGTGGCTGGCCGGGGGGCACAATGGCCTGTCCAACGCGGAAAATCCACTTCGCCCCGAAGATCCCTATCCGCGGGTCAAGGCCCTGCGCGAGACGATGCGGGCAGAAGGCGTTCCGGACGCGGTGCCGATTGTCATGGCCGGGGGCGTGTGGTTCCTGCGCGAATGGAACGACTGGATCGACAATCCTGAACTTGGAGCCATTGCCTTCCAGTTTGGCACGCGCCCGCTGCTGACTGAAGAAAGCCCGATACCGCAGGATTGGAAAGACCATCTTCGCACACTGGACCCCGGCGACATCCTGCTGCACCGTTTTTCCCCGACCGGGTTCTACAGTTCGGCTGTGCGCAATCCGTTTCTGCGCAGCCTGGAAGCCCGATCCGATCGGCAGGTCCCGTATTCCAAGGTCACGGCGGGCGAGCACACAGTCCAGTTGGATGTCGGGGTAAAGGGCAAGAATTTCTGGGTAACACCCGTCGACCTTGGCCGCGCGCGCGGCTGGTACGGCGCGGGGTTCACCGAGGCGCTTCGCACGCCCGACGATACGATCATCTTCGTGACACCTGGAGAGCGTGAAATGATCCGCAAGGATCAGGCCGATTGCATGGGCTGCCTGTCGCACTGCGGTTTCTCCGCGTGGAAGGATCACGATGATTATTCCACTGGTCGGTTGGCCGATCCTCGCAGCTTCTGCATCCAGAAGACGCTGCAAGACATCGCTCATGGCGGTGACATCGATCAGAACCTGATGTTTGCTGGCCATGCCGCGTACCGGTTCAAGCAGGACCCGTTCTATTCGAACAATTTCACGCCCACCGTAAAGCAACTTGTTGACCGAATCTTGACCGGCGACTGAGCCGCCGATCGCCAAAACAGTATCACCGCCGGCGATCGCTGCCCTGACCTCGCTGATCGCGTTCGTCCGGGCGCACGCAGCCACTGTTGTGCCGCGTGGCGCGTGCGGGTTAACCTGAGGGTCAGGTACTACGGCGCTTGTCCGCGCAGCACAGGGAGCCGGTAGTCGCATGTCGATATTCGATCTTTTTTCGTTTTCATCTTCAGACCTTGCCATCGATCTCGGCACGGCCAACACCGTTGTTTATGTGCGCAACAAGGGCGTCGTCCTGGCCGAGCCCTCGGTCGTCGCGATCCAGACGATCAACGGCGTCGACACTGTTCTGGCCGTGGGCGATGATGCCAAGCTGATGCTGGGCAAGACACCGGACAACATCAAGACCGTGCGCCCGTTGCGCAATGGCGTGATATCCGACCTTGAAGTTTCGGAGCAGATGATCAAACATTTCATCCGCAAGGCGCAAGGACAACGCGGGCGAATGCGCGGGCGGCCCGAAATCGTGATCTGCGTGCCGTCAGGATCAACCCAGGTTGAGCGGCGCGCGATCCGCGATGCTGCGTCAAATGCGGGGGCGCGGACCGTATGGCTGATCGACGAGCCGATGGCCGCGGCAATAGGCGCCGACCTTCCAGTCACGCACCCGATCGGCTCGATGGTGGTCGATATCGGCGGCGGCACGACCGAAGTGGGCGTCATTGCGATCGGCGGCCTGAGCATGTCGATGTCGGTCCGCGTCGGCGGGGACCGGATGGACGACGCGATTATTTCCCACGTACGCCGCCAACACAACCTGCTGATCGGCGAGGCAACCGCGGAACGCGTGAAAAAGGAGCTGGGGGCCGCCTGCCTCGACGAGCGAAGCCCGGACCTGTCAGCAGTGATCAAAGGACGTGATATTGCGCGCGGCGTCCCGCGCGAGATCACCATTACGCAGGAAGAGATCGTGGAGGCGCTGGTGGAGCCGGTGGGTCACATCGTCGAAGCAGTGCGCAACGCGCTGGAGAACACGGCGCCCGAAATCGCGGCTGACATCATCGATGGCGGCATCATCATGACCGGCGGCGGATCGCTGCTGGCCAATCTCGATAAGGTGCTGGCGATGGAAACAGGGTTGCCGGTAAGGGTTGCCGACAACCCGCTCAACTGTGTCGCGCTGGGCGCGGGTCGCGCACTGGAAGATCCGGCTTATCGGGGCGTCCTGCACGCGACCTGACGGCAGCCTGATGGCCCGGCGGCGAGAAGAGCCTTTTCGCCGAGCAGTCAGTCCAGTTCCCAAGCACGCTCACCGTGGCTCGACAGGTCCAGCCCCTCACGCTCTTCGTCTTCCGACACACGCATCGGGAACACCCAGTTCACTCCAATTACGAGGAGTGCGCTGGCCACCGCCGAGAACGCGGCAACCACGCCGACTCCTACGGCCTGGGCGGCGAACTGCGATGCCATGTCCATGTTTTCGGCATACCCCGTGCCGCCTAGCGCCGGGGACAAGAACACCGCGAGCAACAGTGACCCGACCATCCCGCCGATGCCGTGGACTGCGAAAACGTCCAGCGAATCATCGATCTGCAGCCGGAACTTCACCATCTGGATCATCGGATAACAGGCCGCGGCAGCCACGGCGCCGAACACAAATGCCGCACCTGGAGAGATGAACCCGGCCGCCGGGGTGACCGTGGCCAGACCGGCGATGGCGCCCGTCGCAAACCCGATCGAGGTGGCTTTTCCCACGGTAAGCCGTTCGATCAGCAGCCATGTCAACGCCGCGGCGCATGCTCCCGCGTGGGTGTTGATGATGGCCGCGGCCGCATCCTCGTTAGCGGCGAGGGCCGAACCGCCGTTGAACCCGAACCAGCCCACCCACAGCAGCGCCGCGCCGGCCATCGTCAGCGCGGGGCTGTGCGGCAGCATCAGGGTTTTCGGAAATCCCGCCCGCTTGCCGAGCAGCGCGGCAACGATCAACGCGGATACACCGGCCGTGGTGTGAATGACGATACCGCCGGCGAAATCAAGCGTGCCCAGCTGGGTAGCGAGCCAGCCGCCGCCCCAGATCCAGTGCGCAACGGGGGCATAGACCACCAGCCCCCACAGCGCGGAGAACGCGATGACCCATCCGAACCGGGCGCGATCGACCCACGCGCCAGCCATCAGTGCGGGCGTAATTGCCGCAAAGCACATCTGGAACAGGGCAAACGCGCTTTCGGGAATGGCGTATCCCGCGCGCACGTTGCCCAGGTTGCCGAACATGGCCGCGTCCATCCCCCCGATCCAGCCTAGGCCGACAGGGCCGAAGGCAAGGGTATACCCGCAGACGATCCACAGCAGCGACGCAACCGCCACGATCGCCCCGCACTGGACCAGAACTGAGAGGAAGTTCTTTGCGCGGACGAGTCCGCCGTAGAATAACGTTAGCCCGGGCGCAGCCATCATCATGACCAGTGCCGAAGACACCAGCACCCAGCCCGTATCGCCCGAATCGGCAGTGGCTACCTGTTCGGTCTGCGCATGTGCCGCGATCGGCATCAGCAGCACGGCTGCGGCCGCGGCTAGCGCGCGCCGGATCATCCGATTGTCCATCCTTCCCCCACCAAGGCGCGCCGGACAGGACCGTCCGCATCATGCCCTTTCGCCGGGCTTATGCCACGGCCGCCAAGCCTTGCAAGATGGCGTGCCGTTCCGCCTGCGGATAGCAGACGCGCAGTCCGATCGGGCTCCGCGTTCCGCCCTGTTTCCCCGACTGGCTAGACGAGTCCTTCAAGCACCTGGTCGGGGGGGCGATGCCCATCTGCCCAATAGCGGATGTTGGCAATTACACGCGCACCGGAATCCTCGCGGCTTTCGACGGTGGCGCTGCCAAGATGCGGCACCAAAATAACGTTGTCGAGCGCAACCAGCCGCGGATTGACGGCGGGCTCGTGTTCGAAAACGTCGAGCGCGGCGCCACCCAGGCGGCCCTCCTCGAGCGCCGCCACCAACGCTTGCTCGTCGATGAGCTCGCCCCGCGCAGTGTTAACGACATAGGCCGTGGTCTTCATGGTTGCGATTCGCGCGGCCGAAAGGATGTAGTGCGTTTCGGCCGAAGCCGGGCAGTGCAGGGTCAGGATGTCGGCCGCCGCGATCATCCGGTCCAGATCGGGTTCGTAGGTCGCTCCGAGATCCTGTTCGATCACGGCCGGAAGGCGGTGCCGGTTGTGGTATGTCACCTGCAGGCCGAACGCCCTGGCCCGCAAGGCAACCGCCTGCCCGATGCGCCCCATGCCCACGATCGCAAGGCGCTTGCCTGAAATGCGATGACCAAGCAGCGATGACGGCGACCATCCGCTCCACTGGCCGCTGCGCAGCAGCCTGATGCCTTCACCAAACCGGCGCGCGACCGTGACAATCAACGCTATGGTCATGTCGGCCGTATCGTCCGTGAAGACTCCCGGGGTGTTGGTGACCATGATCTTGCGCGCGCGGGCCGCGGCAAGATCGATGTGATCGATCCCGGCGCCGAAATTCGCGATCAGCCCCAGCCGCGGGCCCGCCTGGTCCAGAAGATCGGCATCGATCCGGTCAGTCACCGTGGGCACGAGCACATCGGCTTCGCCGATTGCCGCGACCAGCGCGGCACGGTCCAGCGGGGCGTCCGCTGGATTGAAGCGCGCATCGAACAGTTCGGCCATGCGCTGTTCGGTCATGGGCATAAGCTTGCGCGTGACGATGACGCGGGGCTTGCCGGCGACGCGGCGGCTGGTGGGCGGGGAGTTGGCCATGGATGCTGTGCTACGAGCCAGCGCGGGCAGGGGTCAAGCGACCTTGAAGCAGGCATGGTCGCCGGGCTATGGGGGGGCATGCTGTCATGCCGTTTCCTTGCCGTTCCCCTGCTGCTGCTGTTGTCTTCGGTTCCGGCCCTCGCCGCAGACGACCAATTGCCGTACTGGGCCTCGCTTCGCGAGAAAAGCGTCAACATGCGGGTTGGCCCGGGCGAGGATTACCGAATCAACTGGCGGTATCGCCGGCAGCACCTGCCGATGAAGGTGCTGCGAACGATGGACGGGTGGCGCCTGGTGCAGGATCCGGACGGCGCGCGCGGGTGGATGCTCGCACGGTTCCTGAAGCGCGAGCGCGGCGCAATTGTCCAAAGCCGAAAAGGCGGCCCGCGCGCGCTCGCTCCGATGCTGGCCAAGCCTGAAGCGGGCGCGAAGCTGCTGTGGCGGCTGGAACCGGGCGTGACCGGAAAGCTGGGAGACTGCGCCGATGGCTGGTGCAGGTTCGATGTCGAAGGTCAGGCGGGCTATGTCCGCCAGGCGCAGATATGGGGTCCGGGCGAGCCCTGAGTTCCGGTGCAGACAGGGCCGCCCTCCCGATTTGCGGCAGGACGGCCCCGGTAGGCGGTTTATGCCACTTCGATCGCGATGGCCGTCGCCTCGCCGCCGCCGATGCAGAGCGACGCAACGCCCTTTTTCAGGCCCTTGTGCCTGAGCGCCCCGATCAGGGTGGTAATGATCCGCGCACCAGAAGCGCCGAGTGGGTGGCCAAGCGCGGTGGCGCCGCCGTGGACGTTGATCTTGTCATGCGAGATGCCCAGATCGTGCATCGCGAACATCGCGACGCAGGCAAACGCCTCGTTCACTTCGAACAGATCGACCTCGGCAATCGACCAGTCGGCGTTGGCGAGCACCTTTTGGATTGCGCTGACCGGGGCGGTGGTGAACTTGTCAGGCTGCTGGGCGTGGGCAGCGATCGCAATCACGCGGGCCACCGGATCAAGCCCCATCGCCTGCGCGACGCTGGCGCGGGTCAGCACCATCGCCGCGGCGCCGTCGGAAATAGACGATGAGCTGGCGGCCGTGATCGTGCCGTCCGTGGCGAACGCGGGCTTGAGCGAGGGGATCTTGTCCGGGCGGCCCTTGCCGGGCTGTTCGTCGGTATCGACCACTGTCTCGCCGGCCCTGTTGGTGATCGTAACCGGCACGACTTCGCTGGCGAATCCGCCGGTTGCGATCGCGGCTTGCGCACGGCGCAGCGATTCGATCGCATAGCTGTCCTGCTGCTCGCGCGTCAGCTGGTACTCGTTGGCAGTGTTCTGTGCGAACGTGCCCATCGCCCCGCCCTGGTAGGCGTCTTCCAGCCCGTCGAGAAACATGTGGTCATAGGCCGTGTCGTGGCCGACCCGCGCGCCGGCGCGGTGCTTCTTGAGCAGGTAGGGCGCGTTCGTCATCGATTCCATGCCGCCCGCAACCACCAGGTCGAGCGTGCCCGCCGCCAGCGCTTCTGCGCCCATCATCACGGTCATCATGCCTGACCCGCAGACCTTGTTGACGGTGGTCGCCTCGACCGATGTGGGCAGGCCCGCCTTGATTGCCGCCTGCCGCGCCGGTGCCTGTCCCAATCCCGCCGGGAGCACGCAGCCCATGTATATCCGCTGGATGTCGTCGCCCGACACACCGGCACGTTCTACGGCGGCCTTCACCGCCACGGCACCAAGGTCGGTCGCCGACGCGTCCGACAGCACGCCCTGCAAGCCGCCCATCGGAGTACGCGCATAGGAAAGAATTACGACCGGGTCGTTAGCGGAAAGATGGGCCATGAGGGTGAATCCTGTAGGAATGGGCAGAACGCCGCGAAATCCGGAGCCGGGGCATAGTCCCGACGATCGGTCTGGTTTGGCGCGCATATAGATACCGCATGACGGCAAATCCAGAGGATAGACATTTCGGGATGCGGGGCACCGTGGGTTGTGTCAGCGATACGGGAACGCGCGCCGGTTGGCTGTGTTGGGTAATCCCGACTTTTTTGCATGAAACAGCCAATGGTCCGTTCATTCAATGCCAGGACTGTGGTTCCCCCACTTGCGCGCCGTTCCCCGCCCGACTAGGGCCCGCTGCAGTTTCCCGAAGCCTCTTCGAGTCATAGCCGAGACCCATAGTGATCGACTTCTCGCAGTATCTGCCGATCCTGATCTTTCTGGTCATTGCGCTCGCGCTGTCGACAGCGTTCGTGTTCCTGCCGATCGGCGTTGCCCGTTTGACCGGAACACACAAGCCCGATGCCGAAAAGCTGTCGGAATATGAATGCGGCTTTCCGGCTTTCGAAGATCCGCGCAGCCAGTTTGACGTGCGGTTCTACCTCGTTGCGATCCTGTTCATCGTGTTCGACCTAGAAGCCGCGTTCCTGTTCCCGTGGGCTGTCAGCCTGGATCAAACCGGGTGGATGGGCTGGGGCGCGATGATGCTGTTCCTGGCCGAACTCGTCATTGGGTTCGCCTATGCATGGAAGAAAGGGGCGTTGGACTGGGAATGACCGACATGATCGCCAATCCTGCTGGCCACGTGGCCCCGGGCGGCGCGCTGGCCGCACCCGACCAGTCGTTTTTCAATGGCCTGAACAGCGAAGTGTCCGACAAGGGGTTTCTGGTCACCAGCACCGAGGAACTGTTCCAGTGGGCGCGGACGGGCTCGTTGTGGTGGATGACCTTTGGCCTCGCGTGCTGCGCGGTGGAGATGATCCACGTGAACATGCCGCGCTATGACATGGAACGCTTCGGTGTTGCCCCCCGCGCGAGCCCGCGCCAGTCCGACGTGATGATCGTGGCCGGAACGCTGTGCAACAAGATGGCACCGGCGCTACGCAAGGTCTACGACCAGATGTCGGAGCCTAAATACGTCATCTCGATGGGCAGCTGCGCCAACGGCGGTGGCTATTACCACTACAGCTACTCGGTGGTGCGCGGGTGCGACCGGATCGTCCCGGTGGACATCTACGTTCCTGGCTGCCCGCCGACCGCCGAGGCACTGCTGTACGGCGTGATGCAGCTGCAGCGGAAGATTCGCCGGGTGGGGACAGTTGAGCGGTGATCGCGTACGTGATTTCCCAAGTGAGGTTTGCGTGATGGCGGTATTGCATTCCGCGCCCCGCTTCGTGGCCGCCGAAGGGCTGCTCGACACCCTCGTTGCCGACTTGGGCAACATGGTGCTCGCGGCCCGGGCCGAATATGGCGAGATCATCATCACGGTCGTGCGCGACCGCATCGAGGATGCGCTGCGCCTGCTGCGTGACGGGCACGATTACCAGCAGCTGATGGAGATCGCCGGGGCCGATTACCCGTCTCGCGCCGAGCGGTTCGAAGTCGTCTACATGCTGCTGTCGGTGACGAGGAACCATCGCCTGATGGTGAAGGTTTGCGCCGCCGAGAATACGCCGGTGCCCACCGTCACCACGCTGTGGCCGGTTGCCGGCTGGCTGGAGCGCGAGGTGTACGACATGTACGGCGTGACTTTCGCCGGCAATCTCGACTTGCGCCGCATCCTCACCGACTATGGGTTCGAAGGACATCCGTTCCGCAAGGACTTCCCGCTTACCGGGTACGTCGAACTGCGCTATTCCGAGGAAGACAAGCGCGTCGTCTATGAGCCGGTAAAGCTGGCGCAGGACTTGCGCACTTTCGACTTCATGAGCCCGTGGGAAGGCGCGGACTACGTGCTGCCCGGCGACGAGAAAGCCGCCGCGCCGCCGCCCGCGCCGGCTCCGGTCGCGACCGCGCCCGAGACGCGCGGCGCGCCTACTGTAAAGGACGAAAAGTACGTGATGGCCGCGGGCAAGCCCGGCACGGCCGACAACACCAGCGGCGGTGCCGACCCCAAGGTGGCGCCATCCTCCGATGCGACATCGAATGTGGCCGGACAGGGCCAGGCCCAGCCGATCCCGAAGCAGGTGAACGTAGCCGAGCCCGGCGCGCCCGAGCCGACCGAGGCCCGGCCGGCACGCAACCCCCGCTCGGACACGGATGGCAGCGAGGGCGGGCAGGGCCCCGCTCCGGAAGGTAGCTGACGATGTCATTCCAGATCGAACAGTCGCCCACCACCGGCGACGAGGTTATCACAAACTACACGATCAACTTCGGGCCGCAGCACCCGGCGGCGCACGGTGTGCTGCGCATGGTGATGGAGCTTGACGGCGAGATCATCGAGCGGATCGACCCGCACGTCGGTCTGCTGCATCGCGGCACCGAGAAGCTGATCGAGCACAAGACCTACCTCCAGGCGCTGCCCTACTTCGACCGGCTGGATTACTGCTCGCCGATGGCGATGGAGTATTCCTACGTCCTGGCGATCGAGAAGCTGCTGAACCTCGAAGTGCCGCTGCGCGCGCAGTACCTGCGGGTGCTGTTCGCGGAACTGACGCGCATCAAGAACCACATGCTCAACCTGGGCAGCCACGTGATGGACGTGGGCGCGATGACGCCCAACCTGTGGCTGTTCGAGCTGCGCGAAGACCTGATGAACTTCTACGAGCGCGCATCTGGCGCGCGAATGCACGCCGCCTGGTTCCGCCCCGGCGGGGTCCACCAGGACGTGCCCGAGAAGCTGCTGGTCGACATCGGCGAGTGGATCGATACCCGCCTCCACCCGCTATTCAACGACGCGATGAGCCTGGTGGTCGACAACCGCATCTTCAAGCAGCGCAACGTCGACATCGCCAAGGTCAGCCGCGACGATGCGCTGGCGTGGGGCTTTTCCGGCCCGATGATCCGCGCGGCGGGGATTCCGTGGGACTTGCGCAAGAGCCAGCCTTACGATGTCTATGACCGGATGCATTTCGACATTCCGGTCGGCACCAATTCGGACTGCTACGACCGGTTCATGGTCCGCGTCGAGGAAGTGCGCCAGTCGGCCCGCATCATGAAACAGTGCCTGGCCGAAATGCCGGCCGGGCCGGTCGCCAGCACCGACCGCAAGGTGGTGCCGCCGGGCCGCGGCGAGATGAAGCAGTCGATGGAAGCGCTGATCCACCACTTCAAGCTCTATACCGAAGGCTTCCACGTGCCGGCGGGGGAAGTCTACGTCGCCACCGAGAGCCCCAAGGGCGAGTTCGGGGTCTATCTGGTCAGCGACGGCAGCAACAAGCCGTACCGCTGCAAGATCCGCCCAACCGCGTTCAGCCACCTTCAGGCGATGGATTTCATGAGCAAGGGCCACATGCTGCCCGACGCGACCGCCATCCTGGGCGCGATCGACGTGGTGTTCGGGGAGTGCGACCGGTGAGCAATCTGGCAACCGCCGAGGCGATGATCGCCGCCTACAACGCGCAGGACGTGGACACGTACGTCTCCTACATGACCGACGACGCGTGCGAGGCGAACTACCGCGGCGACGTGGTGCGCGAGGGGCGCGAAGGCACCCGCTCCGGGCTGGCGGCCGCATTCGCCCGCTGGCCGCAGAACAAGGCCGAGATCCGCGATCGGCAGGAAATCGGCAATTATGTTCTGCTGCGCGAGTACGTCACCCGCGGCCCTGCCACCGACGGATCGCCTCTGGTCGAGCCGTTCGAAGTCATCGCAGTTTACAGCTTCGAGAGAGGCCAGTGCTCTCGCGTGGAGTTCATACGGTGAAGACCACTTTCGACCTGATGCGCGTATGGGCGGCTCTGACCGGGTTGGCGCTTGCCGCCTGGTATTTTCTTCAGTTGTACAACGGGGTTAAAGTGTCGGACATGCTGCCGATGCTGATCGCCGGCGTCGGCGGGTTCGAGCTTGTGCTCTATGCGCAGGACCTGTGGCTGAAACGGACCCGTCAGCATGGCTGATCGGCACATCGAGCCTGATACGCCGGAATTGCGCGCGCGGTGGAGCAGCTTCGCGTGGACCGAGGCGAACGCGGCCAAGGCGACCGAGATCGTCGCGCGCTATCCGGCCGGGCGGCAGCGTTCGGCGGTGATGCCGCTGCTCGACCTGGCGCAGCGCCAGGTCGGCGTGGAAACGAACACGCAGGGCTGGCTGCCGATCCCGGTGATGGAGTTCGTCGCTCGCCAGCTCGACATGCCGGTGATCCGAGTGGTCGAGGTTGCGACGTTCTACACGATGTACAACCTCGTCCCGGTCGGCCGCTTTCACGTGCAGGTTTGCGGTACCACGCCGTGCATGCTGCGCGGGTCGGACGAGCTGATCGCGGCCTGCACGTCGCGCGGGATGCCCTCGGGCGGCGTCTCGGCCGATGGCCTCTGGACCTTCACCGAGGTCGAATGCATGGGCAACTGCGCGTCGGCCCCGATGGTGCAGATCAACGATGACAATTACGAGGACCTGTCGGCCGAGCGGCTGAACGGCATCCTCGATGCGCTGGCGCGGGGCGAAACGCCAAAGACCGGGACGCAGGAACCGGGCCGCCACACGGTCGAGCCGCTTGGCGGGCCGACCACGCTGAAGGAAATGGTTGGCGCGAACCACGATTACCGGGGGGAATGGTAACATGGCCCTTCAGGACGTTTTTGCAGGGGCGCTTGCTGATGCTCGCTGACAAGGACCGCATCTTCACCAACCTCTACGGCTATCAGCCATGGAACCTGAAGGCCGCGATGGCCCGGGGCGATTGGGATGATACCAAGGCGCTGCTGACCCGCGGGCAGGACGCGATCATCCAGGAGATCAAGGATTCCGGCCTGCGCGGCCGCGGCGGGGCGGGGTTCCCGACCGGCATGAAGTGGTCGTTCATGCCCAAGGAATCGAAGGACGGCCGTCCAAGCTTCCTGGTGATCAACGCCGACGAATCCGAGCCGGGTTCGTGCAAGGACCGTGAGATCATCCGCCACGATCCGCACAAGCTGCTCGAAGGCGCGCTGGTCGCCGGGTTCGCGATGCGCGCGCGGGCGGCCTACATCTACATCCGCGGCGAATACATCCGCGAGGCCGAGACGCTGTTCGCCGCGCGCGACGAGGCTTATGCGGCGGGTCTGCTGGGCAAGAATGCCTGCGGCTCGGGCTATGACTTCGACGTCTTCGTCCACCGCGGCGCCGGCGCCTACATCTGCGGCGAAGAAACCGCGATGATCGAAAGCCTGGAGGGCAAGAAGGGCCAGCCCCGGTTGAAGCCGCCGTTCCCGGCCGGCGCGGGCCTCTATGGCTGCCCCACCACGGTCAACAACGTCGAATCGATCGCGGTTGCGCCCACCATTCTGCGCCGCGGCGCGGGCTGGTTTTCCAGCTTCGGGCGCGAGGGCAACAAGGGCACCAAGCTGTTCCAGATCAGCGGCCACGTGAACAGGCCCTGCGTGGTCGAGGAAGCGATGAGCATCCCGTTCCGCGAGCTGATCGAAAAGCACGCCGGCGGCATCCGCGGCGGGTGGGACAACCTGCTGGCGGTGATCCCGGGTGGCTCGTCGGTGCCGCTGGTGCCGGCTGACCAGTGTTTCGACATGCCGATGGACTTCGATGGCTGCAAGGCGGTGGGCTCGGGTCTTGGCACAGCCGCAGTGATCGTGATGGACAAGTCGACCGACATCGTCCGCGCGATCAGCCGCCTGTCGTACTTCTACAAGCACGAGAGCTGCGGCCAGTGCACCCCGTGCCGCGAGGGCACCGGCTGGATGTGGCGCGTGATGGAACGCCTGCGCACCGGCGATGCCAATGTCGAGGAGATCGACATGCTGCAGGAAGTCACCAAGCAGGTCGAAGGCCACACCATCTGCGCGCTCGGCGACGCCGCGGCCTGGCCGATCCAAGGCCTGATCCGGCATTTCCGGCCGGAGATCGAGCGCCGGATCGCGGAGAACGTGCGGGAGGCGGCGGAATGAGATACGTGCCCCACACCACCTCCGTCGCTCCGGCGAAAGACGGGGCTGGGCTTTTATTCTGCAGCCACTCCCTACGACGCGCCGTCCGAAAAGGCAGCCAAGCCCCGGATCAAGTCCGGGGTGACGATCTAGCAAAGCTCAGGCTCCTTCGCGCCTTCGCGTCTTCGCGTGAGCCATCTTCTCTAGGAAATGTACGCGGAGCCGTGAAGCCGCAGAGAATTGTGCGGGAGTCGGCGGAGTGAGAAATTTCAGCACAATCGGTGGTGCCCTTGTAGGGGGACTTATTTTTGCTGCGCACCCGGTGCATGCCAAAGAGCCGTCGAAGGAAGAGCTTTGGGCTCAATGCTTGTGGCATGCTGTTCCTCGATCAGCGGCGAATTGGCTTGGAATGGCGGATATCAAGTCCGATTTCGGATCGACAAATAAATCGCCCAAAGAGCTTTTGGAGTTTCGACTTCAGGCTGCCTGCTTTGATAAGCTCAAGCCCGCCGGAAAAAAATTTCCAATCGGCTTCTTTCCAAAAAAGGTTCGAGCGGCCTTGGAGTCTTCAAGACCCACCTCGATTGGCCAAGACACTACTGACCCTAAGGCGTTTCAATGTGTGCGCTTCTTCACACGTGACGTAGAAATGAAAACTCCGGCAGCTTTCAAATGGGGATTCGGAGATTTCGACAAGGGCCACGCTTTTGCCAGAGTGTCATATGTATTTGCGGCGCAAGGCGGCGGAGGAGTTGGTCTTCCTGAGACAGGTGGGCTCTATAAGTGTCATTGGATCAAAGAGGATGGGACGCTGACTAATGCCTAAAGTCACCGTCGACGGCGAGGAGCTCGAAGTCCCCGCGGGCGCAACCGTGCTGCAGGCGTGCGAGCTGGCCGGCAAGGAAATCCCGCGCTTCTGCTATCACGAGCGGCTGTCGATCGCCGGCAACTGCCGGATGTGCCTGGTCGAGGTGAAGCCCGGGCCGCCCAAGCCGCAGGCCAGCTGTGCGCTGCCGGCGACCGAGGGTCAGGAAATCCGCACCGACAGCGAAATGGTCAAGAAGGCGCGCGAAGGGGTGATGGAGTTCCTGCTCATCAACCACCCGCTCGATTGCCCGATCTGCGACCAGGGCGGCGAATGCGACCTGCAGGACCAGTCGGTCGCCTATGGCCGCGGCGCGTCTCGCTATCACGAGAACAAGCGCGCGGTGACCGAGAAGTACATGGGGCCGCTGATCAAGACGGTGATGACCCGCTGCATCCAGTGCACCCGCTGCGTCCGCTTCTCCGAGGAAATCGCGGGGGTCGACGAGATCGGCGCGCTTTATCGCGGCGAGAACATGCAGATCACTACCTATCTGGAACACGCGTCAACTCACGAGCTGAGCGCGAACGTGATCGACTTGTGCCCGGTCGGCGCGCTGACCAGCCGGCCCTATGCATTCGAGGCGCGGCCATGGGAGCTGAAGAAGACACTGTCGATCGACGTCTCGGACGCGGTCGGCGCGAACATCCGGCTCGACAGCCGCGGCCGCGAGGTGTTGCGGATCCTGCCGCGCATCAATGACGACGTGAACGAGGAGTGGCTGAGCGACAAGGGCCGGTATCAGGTGGATGGCCTGACCCGGCGCCGGCTTGACCGGCCATGGCTGCGCAAGAACGGCAAGCTGATGGCGGCGAGCTGGGAAGAGGCCTTCGCGGCCATTGCCAAGGTCAAGCCCGGCGCGAGCATTGCCGCAGTCGCGGGTGATCTGGTCGATTGCGAGACGATGTTCGCGGCCAGGCAGCTGCTGGGCGCGCTTGGCTCCACCCTGCTCGAAGGCCGGCAGACCGGGATGAAGTATGCGAGCGCGAACCTTGCGGCAGTCAACTTCAACTCGACGCTGGCGGGGATCGAGACGGCGGACGCCATCCTGATCGTCGGCAGCCACGTGCGCTGGGAAGCACCGCTGGTGAACGCGCGGCTGCGCAAGGCGGCGAAGCGCGGGGCGAAGGTGTTCATCGTCGGGCCGGAATGGGAAACAACCTTCCCGGCCGAGTTCCTGGGCGAAGATGCCGCGGTTCTGGGCAACCTGCCGGCTGCGGTGGCGGAGGCGATGGGCCAGGCGGCGCGGCCGGCGATCATCGTGGGCGGGCCGGGTCTGGCCAAGGGCGCGCTCGAACCAGCGCTGGCGCTTGCGGAGGCGTGGAACGTGGTCCGCACCGCTGAGGATGGCACAGCCTGGAACGGCTTCAACGTGCTGCACATGGCGGCCAGCCGGATGGGCGGGCTGATGCTGGGCTACGCACAGCCGGGCGGCATTGCCGATCTGGCGCTAGCGAAGCCGAAGCTGCTGCTTGCGCTGGGCGCTGACGAGGTTGATTACGCCCAGTTTTCGGAATCGATCATTGTCTACATCGGCCACCATGGTGACAAGGGCGCGCATGCGGCCGACGTGATCCTGCCGGGCGCTGCCTACACCGAAAAGGCCGGGACTTACGTGAACACCGAAGGCCGCGTGCAGTTTGCCGAGCAGGCGGTGTTCGCGCCGGGTGATGCGCGCGAGGACTGGACGATACTGCGCGCACTTGCCGATGCGCTGAAGGTGACTGTCGGGTTCGACAGCTTTGCGCAGCTGCGCGGCGCGATGGCGGGAGCGGTGCCCGCGCTGAGCCGCGAAGGTCTGGCCGACTTCGGTGCGCTGCCCACGGCCGCCGCGGACGGCAACGCACAGGGGACGATCGCCTATCCGATCAAGGACTTTTACCTAACTAACCCGATCGCTCGCGCGAGCGAGACGATGCAGCGGTGCTCGGCCGAATTGCTCCACGGGCAGGACTTCACGGAGGCCGCGGAATGACCACTTTGTTCCAATCGGCCGGTCTGTCGTTCGAATGGGCCTGGGCGCTGGCCACCGTGGCCGGCATCTTGCTGATCGCGTTGCCGCTGATGCTGGGCGTGGCGATGATCATTTACGTCGATCGCAAGATCTGGGCGGCGATGGCGCTGCGGCGCGGCCCGAACGTGGTTGGGCCGTTCGGCCTGCTCCAGTCATTCGCCGATGGGCTCAAGGTGTTCCTGCAGGAAACCATCATCCCCTCGGC
>JAZKDH010000040.1:0-14681 GCA_040387665.1 Pseudomonadota bacterium
ACGTCGAACGTGCCGCCGCCAAGGTCATAGACCGCGATCGTCTTGCCGTCGTTCTTCTCCAGGCCATAGGCGAGCGCTGCCGCCGTCGGCTCGTTGATGATGCGCAGTACTTCAAGGCCGGCGATCTGGCCGGCGTCCTTGGTGGCCTGGCGCTGGGCGTCGTTGAAGTAGGCCGGCACGGTGATAACCGCCTGAGTGACAGGTTCGCCCAGGTACGATTCCGCCGTTTCCTTCATCTTCTGAAGCGTGAAGGCGCTGATCTGCGAAGGGCTGTAATCCTGGCCGCCGGCCTGGACCCAAGCGTCGCCATTCTTGCCCTTCACGATATGATAGGGAACCAACTCGGTGTCCTTCTGGGTCACCGGATCGTCAAAGCGGCGGCCGATCAGGCGTTTCACCGCGAAAATCGTGTTGTCCCCGTTCGTTACGGCCTGGCGCTTGGCCGGCTGCCCGATCAGCCGCTCACCATCCTTGGTGAAAGCGACGATCGAAGGCGTGGTCCGCGCGCCTTCAGAATTTTCGATGACCTTCGGCTTGCCGCCGTCCATCACGGCTACGCAGCTGTTGGTGGTACCAAGGTCGATGCCGATGACTTTACCCATTATACCCCATTCCTCACGTCCGAAGTTTGACACCGCCCACCGGCATTCCGGTCAGGCCTCCCGATAACGGCAAGACCCCTCGGCGGCTCGTTGACGAGCGCGATATAGGGTCGGTTTTTATTGGCACAAGAGTGATGCGGCACTACGATCCTGCCGCTTGTCCAACCATGCGAAAGTCAATCATGATCCGCATCAGCCGCACTGCGACCCTGCCGTTGCTCCTGCTCGCCTTGCCCGCGTGCCAGCAAAGCCCCCAGCCCGATCAGACGGGCGCCAATACAGCGGACACTCAAAGCGCAGCGGCGCCTGACGCCAAACCCGGTCTGTCGGCAAAGGACGGACGCTTTGCGCTGCCGGCCGTGAAGGGCAATCCCGGCGCCGGGTATTTCACGCTTGCCAATGGCAGCGACAAGGCAGTGGTGATCGCCGCGGTCGACGTTGCGGGCGCGGGAATGGCAATGCTGCACCAGACCAAGACAACCGGCGGCACCGCGTCGATGGAGATGATGGAGAATGCACAAGTACTGCCGGGTGCGACGCTGGATTTCGCGCCGGGCGGGAACCACGTGATGGTAGATGGCGTACCGGCAGACTGGAAGCCAGGCGCAAGCGTGGAGATGACGTTGACGTTCGCGGACGGAGACAAACTGACCGTGCCACTCACCGTCGTCACGCCGGGAGGCGGCGGCTGACAGGTCTGCCCACCTCGCTCCCCGTTCTGCACGAACGGGCGCTGACATCCGCCGAAATCGATATCACGCGCGCGGCTTTCGGAACGGAAATCGATCCAGCCGGCGTGCGTATCCGCAGGCGCAAATGGTTCCCTCTGCAGCCGCGCATGACCGTCATGGCGCCCTGCGGCCATTTGCATTTTCACCCACGGGGGGCGCTATATCGCGACGATTTCGGGGTCGAAGGGCCTTCATTGCAGGCCCTGTTTGTCCACGAGATGACGCATGTCTGGCAGGCGCAGCGGCATGGCCGGCTGTGGTTGCCGCTGCTGCGCCATCCGTTTTGCCGGTATGACTACACGCTCATCCCAGGGCGGCCGCTAATACGCTACGGAATCGAACAGCAGGCCGAGATCGTGGCGCATGGCTGGCTGGCGCTCGCCGGAGCACGAATTCCCGGCGAGCGGCCAACCGACCAACTCGTAAGTCTGCTTCCGATCAATCAGCAGTCGACGCGGTATTCATAGCCATCACTGTCCCGACGATAGCACTTCCCGTCCTTCTTGATGATCGCACCGACCGCGCCGCCGACAGCGCCGCCGATCAAGGCGCCTTGACCGACGTTGCCGCCAGACACCGCTCCGATCACAGCGCCGCCGGCCGCACCAGCCACTGCGCCTTCACCGGCATAGTTGCGCGCGCAGCCTGCCAATCCAAGCGTACTGACTGCCGCTACCGAAATTATAATGTTGCGGAACATAGGTTATCTCCGTGATGCACATCCCCACAATGAATCACGCAGGCAACCAGTTCCTGCCCTACAGGTGCCGAGCTTTCAGCCTGGCTTCTTCGAGACCGCAACCATCGCGGGGCGCAGCAAACGGTCCTTGATCATGTACCCCGCTTGCAGTTCCTGCAGCACCGTTCCCGGTTCAACATCCGCGGAGGGGATCTCGATCATTGCCTGGTGCTGGTTGGGATCAAGCGGCAGGCCTGTCGCAGCGATGCGGCTGATGCCGTGACTGGCGAACACCTTGTCGATCTCGCGCCCGGTAGCTTCGATCCCTGCGACGAGATTCCTGAACTTCTCGTCGTCGCGCAATTCGGGCGGGATGGATTCCAGCGCTCGCGCCAGATTGTCCGATACCGACAGTACGTCGCGCGCAAACGATGTCGCGGCATAGGCACGGCCATCTGCGATGTCTTTTTCCAGCCGGCGGCGCACGTTCTGCGTTTCTGCCTTGGCGTAGAGTACTTCTTCCTTCGCCGCCTCCAACTCTTCGCGCAGGCGGGCCACGCCGTCTGCCGGGTCGAGAAGTTGCTCAGCGTCGTCCACTTCCTGGGCCCCCGCCGGATTGTCCTGCGGCTTGTTCTGTTCAGTCATGATTCGCGTTGTTCCAGCTATCCGATAAGCTTGCCCAGCGACTGGGCGGTGAAATCCACCATGGGCACAACCCGCGCATAATTCAACCGCGTCGGCCCGATCACGCCGACCACGCCGACGACCCGCCCGTCTCTGTCATGATACGGCGAAGCGATCACCGATGACCCGGAAAGCGCGAACAGCCGGTTCTCCGATCCGATGAAAATTCGGGTAGAATCCGCCTCGCGCGCCGCGTCCAGCAGTTCCGCGACCGATTGCTTGTTCTCCAGATCGTCAAGCAACGACCGGACCCGCTCAAGATCCTGCATGGCCACGTCGTCCAGCAAATTGGCCTGACCGCGCACAATCAAGACCGGGCGCCGATCAACATCTTCGCTCCAGATCGCAAGCCCGCTGTGGACCAGAGCGCGTCCCGCAGCATCCAGTGCCGAGCGGCCCGCCGCGATGTCGGCTCGGATCACCCGGATTGCCTCGGCCAGCGTCCGCCCACCCAGATGGGCCGACAGGTAGTTGGAAGCCTGCTGCAACGCTCCCGCCGGAATTCCTGGCGGCAGATCGAGGAAGCGGTTCTCGATGCCGCCGTCCTCCGCCACCAGCACCGCCAGGGCGCGGTCCTTCGCCAGGGGTACCAGTTGCAATTGCTGGAGACGCGGCTCGTGGCGCGGAATCATGACCACCCCGGCGCAGGCTGACAGGTCGGACAGTATCGCGCTGGTGGCGGCCAGCGCGGCCTCGATCGGGCCCGGCTCGGCCATTCTCTGTTCGATCGCGATGCGCTCCTCGGCCGTAGGCTCGGCCGCCTGCATCATCCCGTCCACGAACAGCCTCAGCCCCACCTCGGTCGGCATTCGTCCGGCGCTGGTGTGGGGAGCGGCCAGCAGACCCGCCATTTCCAGATCATGCAAAACCGAGCGAATCGAGGCCGGCGAAAGGTTGAGCGCCCCGCCGTCGGCGGTGCGAGCGCCGGCCAGCCGCTTCGAACCGACCGGTTGCCCGGAAGCGATGTAGCCTTCCACGACGAGGCGGAAGATGTCGCGTGCGCGGCTGGTCAATTCAGTAAACGGGACGGTGGGCATCTTGGCAACTATTTAGGGCCCGCTATTGCAGCCTCAAGCGCGAAGCGCCAAACGCGGGCACGATTGAACACAAATCAGGACATCACACATGCGACCTTCCGGCCGCGCGCCAGACGAGATGCGCGTCTTATCCTTCGAACCGCATTTTACCAAGCACGCCGAAGGATCGGTGCTGGTCAGCTTTGGGGATACCCGTGTTATCTGTACCGCCAGCATAGAGGAGCGGGTCCCGCCGTTCCTGCGCGGCAAGGGCGAAGGCTGGGTGACGGCGGAATATTCGATGTTGCCGCGTGCCACCCACACCCGCGGCAGCCGAGAGGCTGCAAAGGGTAAGCAATCGGGTCGTACGCAGGAAATTCAGCGACTTATCGGGCGCTCATTGCGATCGGTGTGCGATTTCAAAAAGCTTGGCGAACGCCAGATCACGCTCGATTGCGACGTAATCCAGGCTGACGGCGGTACCCGTACCGCCGCCATTTCGGGCGCGTGGGTCGCGTTGCGGATCGCCGTGGACAAACTGATGGCGCAGGGCCTGGTGAAGGAAGACCCGCTCACCGCCAAGGTCGCGGCCGTATCCTGCGGGATCTATCAGGGCACGCCGGTGCTCGACCTTGACTACGTGGAAGACAGCGCGGCCGATGCCGATGCCAACTTCGTGCTGATCGAGGGCGGCAGGATTGCCGAAGTCCAGGCCACCGCCGAAGGCGCGACCTATGACGAGGAGGGCCTGCTGCGCCTGCTGCGCCTGGCGCGGATCGGCTGCGACACGATCTTCACGGCGCAGGACAAGGCCGCGGGGCGGTAATGTCACGCCTTTCCGGCCGGCTCGTGATCGCCACGCACAACGCGGGCAAGCTGAAGGAAATCCAGGCGCTGCTGGCGCCTTACGGCACCGAATGCCTGTCGGCGGGCGCGCTCGGGCTGCCCGAACCGGCGGAAACCGGCAAGACGTTCGTGGATAACGCGCTGATCAAGGCGCGGGCGGCCGCGAGCGGTTCGGGCCTGCCGGCGCTTGCGGACGACAGCGGGCTCAGCGTTGCGGCGCTTGGTGGGCGTCCGGGAGTGTACACTGCCGACTGGGCCGAACGGCAGTGGTTCGAAGGCCCGCCAGGGCGTGACTGGTACATGGCCATGGGCAAGGTTGAAGGCCTGCTGTGCGAACAGGGCCCGGACGTTGACCGATCATGCTGGTTTTCCTGCGTTCTCGCCATCGCCTGGCCGGACGGGAACAGCGTTGTCTACGAAGGCCGGATCGATGGAGCGGTCACCTGGCCGCCGCGCGGAACGCTGGGGTTCGGCTACGATCCGGTGTTCGTGCCGTCGGGCGACAGTCGCACCTTTGGGGAGATCGACCCGGCTGAGAAGCACCGCATCAGCCACCGGGCGGACGCATTTGCAAAGCTGGTGCAGGACCAGTTCGGAGCGTAAGGCGGGTCATGGCCCGCGCGCTTTACATCCACTGGCCGTTCTGCCTTCAGAAGTGCCCGTACTGCGACTTCAATAGCCATGTCCGCGGCGGGGTGGACCATGCCGCTTGGCAGCAGGCACTGCTGGCGGATATGCGGCACGAGGCTGCAATCGCTGGTGGAGAGCCGCTGGAAAGCGTGTTTTTCGGCGGCGGGACCCCTTCGCTGATGCCCCCTGCCCTGGTGGCCGCGCTGCTGGCCGAAGCGGAGCGGCTGTGGGGCTTTGCGGACGATGTCGAGATCACGCTGGAAGCTAATCCGTCATCGGTGGAGGCGGCGAATTTCGCCGCGCTTTCGTGGGCCGGGGTAAACCGCGTATCCTTGGGATTACAGGCTCTTGAGGATGATGCCTTGCAGTTTCTCGGAAGACTGCACGACGTAGCCGAGGGGCTTGCGGCGCTGGATGTGGCGCAGCGCCAGTTCGGCCGGGTCAGCTTTGATCTGATCTATGCCCGGCCGGGGCAGGATGTCCGGACGTGGGAAGCGGAATTGCGCCGCGCGCTGGCCTTCGGCACCGGACATCTCTCGCTTTATCAATTGACTATCGAGCCCGGGACGCGGTTTGCGACGCTGGTGCGCGAGGGCCGGCTGGCCCCGCTGGACGATGATACGGCCGCCGACCTGTTCGCGCTGACCCGGCGGATCACGGCGGAAAGCGGCCTTCCAGCCTACGAAATCAGCAACCATTCCAAGCCGGCCGAGCGCAGCCGGCACAACCTGACGTATTGGCGATACCGCGATTATTGCGGAATTGGGCCCGGCGCGCATGGCCGCTGCAACGCCACTGCAACGGTGCGGCACCGCAAGCCGGAAAACTGGCTGGAAGCCGTGCAACGAACCGGCAATGGCATCGCCGAAGCACGGCCGCTTGGAACCCGCGAACAGGCCGCCGAAGCTATGCTGATGGGCCTGCGCCTGACCGAGGGGATCGACCTGGCGGCGCTGGGGGAACGGCTGGGCCTGACCCCGGACGCGCTGTGCGACTTCCGGCGGCTCGAGTTCTACCAGGGCCACGGACTTGCCTGGCGAAGCGGCTCGCAGATCGGAGTGACCGACCGCGGCATGGCGGTGCTGGACGGATTGCTGGGCGAGGTGGTGCCCGCGGCACTGGTGGCGGGATGAGCGAACGGGCCGGACTGCTCGGCGCGTGGCACGGATACCTGACGCAGGGTCGCCGCCGCTCGCCACACACGGTGCGGGCCTATGTCGCCACCGCCGAACGGCTGCTCGACGCGGTGAAGGCGACCGACTGGCCCGCGCTCGCCCGGCTCGACACGCCGGCGCTGCGCCAGCATCTTGCGCGGCGGCGGGCCGAGGGCCTGTCCAACGCATCGGCCGCGCGCGAGCTGTCGGCGCTCAAGGCGTTCATCGGCTTTGCCCGCAGCCAGGCCGGGCTGGCCGAAGCGGCACCCCCGCGGCTGCGCGGACCGCGGGTGAAAAAGGGGCTGCCCCGCCCGGTTACCCCGGACGAGGCGGTGAACTTGGCGGCGCTGGTGAACGACGACGCCGCCGAGGCCTGGATCGGCGCGCGCGACCGGGCGGTGCTGCTGCTGCTCTATGGCGCCGGGATGCGTATCGCCGAGGCGCTCTCGCTCACCGCCGATGCGCTGCCGCTGGGCGAGACGATCCGGGTGACCGGCAAGGGCGCGAAACAGCGCGTGGTGCCGCTGCTGCCATTGGTGCGGCAGGCGGTGGAGGATTATGCTCGCCAGTGTCCGTGGCCGCGGGAACGCGGCGCGGCGCTGTTTCGCGGGGCCAAGGGCGGGCCACTCTCGGCCGGGATGGTGCAAAAGGCGGTGGCCCGGGCGCGCCCCGCGCTCGGCCTGCCCGACAGCGCGACCCCGCACGCCCTGCGGCACAGTTTTGCCACCCACCTGCTGGGCGCGGGCGCGGACTTGCGGAGCCTGCAGGAACTGCTCGGCCACGCCAGCCTTGGTTCGACGCAGATCTATACCAAGGTGGATGCGGCGACGCTGCTGGACGTGTACCGGAATGCCCATCCGCGCGAACGGTGAGGGCGTTGGGACATGCCTGACGGTGAACATCTGAACACTGCAGCCTAGCGGCGCCCTTGCGGCCCTGCATCAACAAGAGCGGAACCACACAAAGCCCTTATGAAATCCGCATCCAGAACGACCCGGGCTCGGCATCAGCATTGCGCCGCAGCATTGGACAGGCATCGGCCAGCGCGTTGAAATGGTTGTGCTTCAACCAGTTAAGGGCGCAAATGATCTCGGCATCGGGATTTCCGCTCAGCCACGCCTCGAGCAGATATTGTTCGTTCCACAGCCGGCGTTCCTGCTTGACCCAAAAGTCGGGATAGTCGCGCGGCGTGAAAATATCGTGGATGTGCACAATGACGCCTGACTTGAGGCGTGGGAGGATCTGCAGGAATTCGCGCGTCACATCGCCGTGCGGCCGGATCACGTGGGAACTGTCGATGAACAAGAAATCGCCCGCGCCAAGCTGGTCGAACAGCGAGAGATCCAAATCCTCGACCCGCTCGCGCACCAATGTCGCAGCGGTGTCATCAATCCAGGAGTTTTCGTAAGGTTCGACGCATGTCAGGGCGCACGTATCCGCAGAATTCTCTTCTGCGTTGGCCTTGATCGCGGCAAGCGCAAGCTGGGTCGAACTGCCCGATCCGATTTCGATTATCCGCTTCGGCTTAAAGTGTCGGACGAGGCTGTAATAGATTTCTCCGTCGCCGTAGCTGAACATATCATTTTTCCAGCCAAACTGACCTATTGGCGGGAACACGTCAGGAATGCCTCAAGTTCGGCGCCGTACCTAAGCTGAGCAAGCAAGCCGGTCTGTGCTTCGGCATCCAACCGAATGCCGGGAAGATCGCGTTCGGCCCATTCCCCGGTCGGCAAATCGCCTAGTCTATAGGTGGGTTCGTAATAGTGCGTGCTGCGAAGCTGGATGCCGATCTTGTCGCACGCCGCCTGAAACCGGGGAAGACTGCGACGTTGCCGGGCCAGTGGCCCGAGCACCGGGGCGAGCAGTGCAGCCACTACCCAACCGACAAAGTCCAAAATCCGGATCATGTGCTTCCAATACTTGAATGTGAGGCACGTTATGCAGGGTCTTCGAAACAGGGGCAACGAGGTTACGTCAGCCTCGCGGCTAGGTCTTCGGCCGGCGGCCCTGGACGGCCGCTTTCCCGATATAGCAGCCATTTAGCGGACGTGAGGTCCCGAGCTCAAGCTGCTGATTTCCAACGTGTCCGTGTCCTTGCGAGTCTGGAAATGGGGCGGACGGCAAGGACCGCATTTCGACCGGCTGAGGATGCGCGCAGTGTTGCGGTCGGTATGTACTTATTCCGCTTGCCCCGAGCTTTTTGAAGCGCGGCCTTTCTGGCCGTCAGCCCCTGGGCTTCCAAGTCGCCACGCGCCACACGTACCACAGCACGAACGCGACTGTCAGGCCGAGCACGACATCGCCAATCAGTTGCTGAACGCCGGAATGGCGGGCGACCAGTTTGCCGCCGTGGATCAGCAGCGTGTTCCAGACGGCCGCCCCGGCGAACGTGAACGCGAGAAAGCGCCAGCGGTTCATGTGCGACAGGCCCGCGGGCAGCGAAATCATCGTGCGCAGAAGCGGCGAGAATCGCATCGCGAACACCACCCATTGCCCGTGCCCGCGAAAGAAGTGGCTGGCCCGTTCGACGTCTTGCCACTCCATCGTCAGCCAGCGCCCCCACCGGTCCACGAACGGTCGCAGCCGGGCGTAGCCGAAGCGGTCGCCCAGCAAGTACCAGCAGTAGTTGCCGGCGGTGGAACCGATCGTGCCGGCGATCAGCAGTGGCCAGAATTCCATGTTGCCGCGCGCGACGGAAATGCCGCCGACGCCCATGATCAGTTCCGACGGGATCGGCGGAAACACGTTCTCCAGCGCCATGAGCGCCAGGATGCCCCAGTAGCCGCCCTGCTCGATGAAACGGATGATCCAGTGGTCCATGCGGGTTCCGGGGTTGTGTTAGCTTGGGGTAGACGTTTGTTTCCCCCACTGCCGGCTTCGCCGGCGGTACCCTGCCCATCTGCACTTTCGTGAAAACGGGGAGGATTTGTCAGGGGCGGAGCATGGCGGCCTGGCGCGATTCGATCGCATCCCAGATGCGGCTGGCAGTGTCGGTGCCGTTGAAGCGGTCGACGGCGACGATGCCGGTGGGCGAGGTGACGTTGATTTCGGTCAGCCATTCTCCGCCGATTACGTCAATGCCCACGAACACCAGCCCGCGCTGCTTGAGCACCGGACCCATCGCAGCGCAGATTTCTTCTTCGCGCGCGGTAAGTTCGGTCGCTTCGGCCGAACCGCCCACGGCAAGATTGCTGCGAAACTCGCCCGCGCCGGGCCGGCGGTTGATTGCGCCCGCGTATTCACCGTCTACCAGCACGATCCGCTTGTCTCCCTTCGTTACGCCTGGAAGAAACGGCTGGACCATGAACGGTTCCACCCACGCGCTGTGAAACATCTCGATCAGGGCGCCCAGGTTGCTGCCATCGGCGGGGACGCGGAACACCGCCTTGCCGCCGTTGCCGTGCAGCGGCTTGATCACCAGATCGCCGCCGAAGTCCTTGGCGATCATCCTTGCCTGGAATTCCCGCACATCCTCGATGCGGCGGGTTATCAGGGTGGGCGGCATGAACCGCGCGAAATCGAGCACCATCACCTTTTCCGGCGCGTTGCGCACCGCTGCGGGATCGTTGACCACCAGCGTCTGCCCGGCGAGCCGTTCGAGGATGTGGGTGCCGGTGATGTAGCCGAGGTCAAACGGCGGATCCTGCCGCATCAGCACCACGTCGATATCCCGCGCAAGATCGAGCTTGCGATAGTCGCCGCGCTGGAAGTGGTCGCCCGCGATCTGCTGGACGGTCACCGGAGCGCCCCAGGCCGTGATGGCGCCCATGTCGTACGCCAGCGTCTGCACATCGTAGTGCCACAGTTCATGCCCGCGCGCCTGCGCGCCAAGCATCAGGCAGAAGCTGGAATCGCCGGCAATGTTGATCGTTTCCAGCGGGTCCATCTGGACTGCGACGCGAAGGGTCATGCGAACTCCTAGGGAATGCCTGCTAGCGGGGCCTTAATGGGATTTTCGCGCGGCTGCGACAGATATTCCCCCGCCCCGGGCAAAGGGGCCACGTCTTACAAGGAACGACTTGCATGAAGAACATGATCCTGCCGCTGGCTGCTGCCCTGGTTGCGCTGGGGGCCACCACCGTCGCCACCGCGAACCCGCCTGCCCCGAAGCCCGACACGCACTGCGACGACAAGGGCGACCATCACGGCGGCCACGCCACCGAGTGCCCGCATCACGAGGACGGCAAGGGCCACTGAGACCTGATCCGATCATGGTTGCCAGGCGTTGGCCAAGTGAACCGGCCAGCGCCCTGGCGCCATGAGCAGCACATCGATCCGGATATCCTCGCCTCGGCGAGCATAACGCGGGGCGAGTGCCTCGGCCGCGGCAGCCACCCGCGCGAGGCGCCTGGCATCGATGGCGAGCGCCAGTTCGGCGGCCGAGCGGCGCCACTTCACTTCCACGAAGGCGATCGTCCGGCCGCGGCGGACAACCAGATCGACCTCTCCCCGCGCGGTACGGGCGCGGCGGGCGAGTACGCTCCACCCTTTGAGCCGCAGATACCATGCGGCCAGCGTTTCCCCGCGCCGGCCCTGCTGCTCCGCCCGCTGCCGGGTCATTTCAGTTCCAGCGCCCGCGCGTAGAGCGTCTTGCGATCGAGCCCGGTGGCTTTGGCGACGTGCGCGGCTGCGTGCGAGGGCTTGCCGGTTTCAAGCGCGGACCGCAGCAGCGCATCGACATCGGCCGCCGTCGGCGCCGCCGCCTCACCCGGTGGGCCGACCAGCAGGACGATCTCGCCCTTGGGCGGGCGGCCCGTATAATGCGCGATCAGTTGCGCCGGCGTGCCGGTGCGGCATTCCTCGAACTTCTTGGTCAGTTCGCGCGCGACCGCGACTTCGCGGCCGGGCAGGACAGATTCGATCGCGAGCAGGCTGTCTTCAAGCCGGGGCGCGGTATCGTAAAACACCAAGGTGGCGCGGATCGGGGCAAGCTCGGTCAGGACATCGCGCCGCGCCTTGTCCTTTGCCGGCAGGAACCCCGCGAACAGGAACCGGTCACTGGGCAATCCGGCCAGCGTCAGCGCGACGATCGCGGCGCTTGGCCCGGGCAGGCTGGTGATGGCGATGCCGCGATCGCGGGCCGCACGGATCAGCCGGTAGCCGGGATCGGAGATCAGCGGGGTTCCGGCATCGCTGACCAGCGCCACCGCCTGTGTGGCGGCAAGGCCCAGGATATGGTCACGCGTTTCGTCGCTGGCGTGATCGTCGTACCGGATCAGCCGCTGCTTTGCGCCCAGGTGATGCAGCAGTTTGCCGGTCACTCGGGTGTCCTCGCAGGCTACCGCTTGTACGGAACGGAGTACCTCCACCGCGCGTTGGGTGACATCGCCCAGATTGCCAATCGGCGTGGCGACAATATAGAGCCCGGGGTCCAGCGGCGTTGTCATACAGCGCGCTCATGGACCACGATGGCGGGGAGCGGCAAGGGATGTTCGGTGATCGAGTCAGTTGGCCACTCAACCGGCGCAGGTTCTTTGCGCTGGGCGGGGTGATGTTGCTGGCAGGGTGCCAGGTGATCCCCAAGCGGGCCCCGGTCGCCCCGCCTCCGCCGCCCGAGCAGCCGAGCGCGACCGTGCTTCCCGCCGACCAGATGCGCCACCGGGTGGCGCTGCTGGTGCCGCTGTCGGGCCCCAACGCCGCAATCGGCCAGAGCCTGGCGAACGCGACGACCATGGCGGTGCTGGATACCAACGCCACGAACCTGCGGATTACCACGTATGACACCTCGACCGGGGCTGCTGCGGCAGCCACGCGCGCGATTGCCGATGGCAACAGGCTGATCCTTGGTCCGCTGATGGGCGATGAGGTGGGGACTGTTGGCACCATCGCCCGCCCCGCCCGCGTGCCGATCATCTCGTTTTCCAACGACATAACGGTGGCATCGCCGGGGACCTTCGTGATGGGCAGCGTTCCCGGACAGACCATCGGCAGAACCGTGCGCCACGCGCGGGCGCAGGGCGCAACGCGGTTCGCGGCGCTGATCCCCGATGGCGAATACGGCCAACGCGCGGCGGCGGCGTTCCGGGCGGCGGTGATCGACAACGGCGGACAGCTGGCAGGCATCGAGTCATATGCCCGCGGCAACACATCGGTGGTGAGCGCGGCGCGGCGGCTGCGGACCGGCGGCGGCTTCGATGCGGTGCTGATTGCCGATGGCGGACGGATCGCCACCCTGGTCGCGCCGACGCTGAAGACCGGCAAAAGCGCGCCGCGCCTGCTGGGGACGGAATTGTGGAGCGGCGATGCCGCAGTGGCCGGCAGCTCCGCGTTGGCCGGGGCATGGTATTCCGCGGTAGCGGACACGCGCTTTCGCCAGTTTGCGGAAAGCTACCGCGCGCGGTTCGGGGCGCAGCCCTATCGCTTGGCGACGCTGGGCTATGACGCGGTGCTGCTGACGCTCCGCGTCGCGCGCGAGTGGCGCCCGGGGACCGCGTTTCCGCCCGCGCGTCTGGGCGATCCGGGCGGGTTCCTGGGCCTGGACGGCCCGTTCCGGTTCGGCCCTGACGGTGTCGTCCAGCGCAGCTTCGAGGTGATGGAGGTCCGGCCCGGCGGGGTCACCGTGGTCAGCCCTGCCCCGGCCCGGTTCCAGAACTGACAGCGGCAGGCCGGCGCATCGGTCAGGCCTGACGATAATTCCGGCACGCCGCTTGCGCCGGGATTCCCCCGGTTCCATAACGCCGCGCGATGGCTGATGACCTTTTCGACAAGCTGCCAGTGGGCGGGACCGAGGCATACGACGGTTCCACGATCGAAGTGCTGGAGGGGCTGGAGCCGGTGCGCCGGCGGCCGGGCATGTACATCGGCGGGATTGACGAACGCGCGCTGCATCACCTGGCGGCCGAAGTGCTCGACAATGCGATGGACGAAGCGGTGGCGGGCCATGCCACCCGGATCGAGTTTACGCTGGAGGACGAACCGGGCGCGGCCGGACGACTGACGATCTCGGACAACGGACGCGGCATTCCGGTGGACGAGCATCCCAAGTTTCCCGGAAAATCGGCACTGGAAGTGATCCTCACCACGCTGCATTCGGGCGGCAAGTTTTCCGGCAAGGCCTATGCTACTTCGGGCGGGCTGCACGGCGTGGGCGTTTCCGTGGTCAACGCGCTGTCCTCGCTCACGCGGGTTGAAGTGGCGCGGAACAAGGAGTTGTACGCACAGGAATTCTCTCGCGGCGTGCCGGTGACGAAGCTGGAGCGGATCGGCAATGCGCCCAACCGTCGCGGCACGACCGTGGCGTTCGTGCCCGATACCGAGATTTTCGGGTCCGAGGCCCGGTTCAAGCCTGCACGGCTGTTCAGGCTGGCGCGGTCGAAGGCGTACCTGTTCGCCGGCGTGGAGATTCGCTGGAAGTGCGCGCCCGCCCTCGCCAGCGAGGATGTTCCGGCCGAGGCGACGTTCCAGTTTCCCGGCGGGCTGGCCGACCATCTGGCCGAGCAGCTGGGCGCGCGCGAATGCGTGACGACGCAGTTCTTCAAGGGATCGCAAGACTTCCCTGGCGAGGAGCAGGGCCGGGTCGAATGGGCAATCGCCTGGCCGTTGTGGTCTGACGGGGCATATAGCTGGTACTGCAATACCATCCCCACGCCGGACGGCGGCACCCACGAACAAGGCCTGCGCGCTGCGCTGACCAAGGGCATCCGCGCCTTTGCCGACCTGATTGGCCAGAAGAAGGCCAAGGACATCGCGCCCGAAGACATCATCACCGGCAGCGAGTTGATGCTTTCGGTATTCATCCGCGATCCCCAGTTCCAGAGCCAGACCAAGGACCGCCTGACCAGCCCGGAAGCTGCGCGCATGGTCGAAAACGCGGTGCGCGACCATTTCGACCACTTCCTGTCGGACAATCTTGAGCGCGGCAAGGCGCTGCTCGGCCAAGTGATGGAGCGGATGGACGAGCGGCTGCGCCGCAAGGCCGAGCGCGAGATCAAGCGCAAGACCGCGACGAGCGCGAAGCGGCTGCGCCTGCCCGGCAAGCTGACCGACTGCACCGGCGAAGGCAGCGGCGATACCGAACTGTTCATCGTCGAAGGCGACAGCGCCGGCGGCAGCGCCAAGCAGGCGCGCGACCGCAAGACCCAGGCGATCCTTCCGATTCGCGGCAAGATCCTCAACGTGGCGAGCGCCACGGCCGACAAGATCCGGGCCAACAACGAGATCGGCGATCTGGCGTTGGCGCTGGGGTGCGGAATGCGCAAGGACTGCAACCCCGACAACCTGCGCTATGACCGGATCGTCATCATGACCGACGCCGACGTTGACGGGGCGCATATCGCCACGCTGTTGATGACCTTCTTCTTCCAGGAAATGCCCGAGATCGTCCGGCGCGGGCACCTCTA
>JAZKDH010000041.1:0-25012 GCA_040387665.1 Pseudomonadota bacterium
GCGATACGTCTGCTGGCGCTGGGCATTCCGGGATCGGCTGACCCGCTTGCGGCGAGGATCGCTGCCTCCAGGCCGGGCATCATGCGCCTGATCGGACAACCGCGAACCGATCAATGAGCATGCGCAACGAGGATGCCCAATGCGCATACGCTACCTCCTGCGCCGAAGTGCATGAGAGATATGCAGCATGGATCCTGATCGGCCTCTGCACGAAGGGAACATCCGCCCTGCAGCGCATGCACATGTCAGCAACAAGCTGTGCGCAGGAGTGCGTCGCCGCGCGAATTATCAACCGGCTTCAGCGGCAGATTATGTTGATCAGTGCCTGGCGGTTCTCCTCCTTGACCACTCGAATTCCGCGCGCGATCGCGCCGGCCAAAGCGGCAGGATCGCTCACCCGCTCGCCGTAGCCCCCCGACGCCTGGGGCAGAATCTCGTACGCAGGGCTGGGTTCAAGATTGGACAACATGCGCCAATTGTCGCGAGCGGAGTGACC
This sequence comes from Pseudomonadota bacterium, assembly GCA_040387665.1. Classification (GTDB taxonomy): domain Bacteria; phylum Pseudomonadota; class Alphaproteobacteria; order Sphingomonadales; family Sphingomonadaceae; genus Novosphingobium. The sequence continues at coordinate 497 of JAZKDH010000041.1, forward strand.
GCAGCCGTACATTTCGGAGGCCGCCAGTGCCACCGCGCCATAGGACGCGTTGTTCAGCACCAGCACCAGAACCGGCAACTCGTGCGCGTCAGACACCCAGTGGCAGGACGTGGGATTGTTGAAGACATACGCCCCGTCGCCCAACGTGGCGACGACCAACTTGTCCGGGGCCGCGAGCTTCGCCCCGAGCGCCGCCCCGAAGCCCCAGCCGAGGCCGCCGCACGAAGGTAAATAGAAATAGGTGCCGGAATTCACGCGCGAAAGATGCTGCGCAGGCAAGGAATACTCGTTGAACACCAACGCGTCATCGCCGATCAGGTTGGACAGTGTCACCGCCACCAAAGCAGGAGTGATGACGGTGGGCGGCTGTTCGGCGGCGCGCTCGCTGGCCAGGGCGACACGGCGCACCGCCGCTTGCCCGGCCCACCATTCACGGCGGGACGCGATGCGCAGCGCCGTATCTGCGCCTTGGTCGCTGAGCGCGGCAACCAAGAGTTCGAGCGCTGCACCGGCTGATGCCGTGATGTCCAGATCGCTGTGGAACCGGCGCATCGGGATTGCCGAGAATGCGGGATCCTCACCGATGTGCACTACCCCGCAACCCGGGGCAGGCGCGACGGCGGATGGCAACCAGGGCACATCGCTTTCGACCACGATCACCAGGTCGGCCGTGGACAGATGCGGGGTTGCATCATAGCCAAGGTGCAGCGGATGGTCGGTCCGCAATGCGAGATAGCGCTGTCCCGGCGCCACCACGCCGATGCCGAACCCGTCCGCCAGTTGATCGAGCGCCGCGAACGCATGCGGACAGCGGCCGAGATTGGACGTAATGATCAGCGGCCGTTTGGCATTCCTGACCCATTCGGCCAGTTGCGCGATCGATTCCGGTGGCGGATACAGCGCCGCGCGCTGGACAACGCGCAAGGCAGCACTCTGTTGCGGTTCGGGCTCCGCAAGCACTTCGCGCGGCAGTGACAGATAGACGGGGCCTTGCGGCGCCGCCGTTGCAACTTCGATGGCGCGGTCCACCACGTCCTCGATTTGCTGCGGATACCGCAACTCGTAGTCCCACTTGACCAGCTCGCGGAGCATTCCGGCCTGATCATACATTTCCTGAGCCCAATGGATCAGGAAGCTCCGCGATCCGGGCATGCCGTGCTGGGTGACGGGCGACCGTCCCGCCAGAAGCACCAGCGGAATTCGCTCCCGGCTGGCATTTATGAGCGCGTTCAGGGAGTTGGCTGTTCCGACACTGGTATGGACCATTACCGCCTGCGGCCGGCCGGTGACCAATGCCGCGCCATGGGCCATCGATACAGCGACATTTTCATGCGTGATGAGCAGGGGCCGGGGAGCAACTGCACCGCCCTGCGCCGCAGCTGCAAACGCTTCTATGACCGTGGGGAAATCGGTGCCGGAATTCGCGAAGAAATAGTCGATTCCGTGATTGGCCAATCGGGCGAGCAGCAGCTCCCCGACCGTAGAGCCGCCGGTGTCATCTTCTGTCATGCCATGGCCGTGCCAGGACGGCGGCCGGCATCGTGTCGTCCAGGCGTCATGCGTAAGGGGTCTTTCCGTCCCAATCGCTAGCCAGCCCCCGAATTTCGCCGAAGAACGACAGCAGCGATTCAGTCTTTTCAAATGCCTCAAGCATGAAGCCCAGCGTATCGCGGGTATCGATATAGCAGAAACGATAGCCGGAGAACGTTCCCGACATCACAACAGGTCTGCCCTGATCGACATGGGCCTGAACGAACGCATCGTAGTCGCTGGCGATCATACCCAGATGATGAAGCCCTTCTTCGGGCCATCCATCGGGGAAACGATCGCGGAAGACCGAGGGCTGATCGTCGAGCGGCTGGATGAGCTCGATCTGGACGCCGTCGCAGTGGCCCAGCGCCAGGCTGAGCCGGAAGACTGCCGGCTGCGACCTGAAGACCAGCGGAACCTCGATCTCGCGGAAAGCGCGAAAGGGGCCTGCACCGCGATCAAACCACCGGTTGGCAGCCGCATCCAGATCGTTCACCACGAACCCAACCTGGGTGATTCCCTCTATTCCCTTGAACATATTTGAAATCTCCGTCGGCCAGCCGGACTACTTCGGCGGATTTGCGGTCAGGTGAAAAACGCTTGCTTGGGAAGGAAGCCGACCGCGTCGTCCATCTCACGCGGGATCGCTGCGAATTCGATCTCTCGCTCGCGGTCGACGATGTAACCGGCCAGCAATCCCTCCAGTCGCATCACGCGTGGTGGATGGTGCCCGGCTGCCTCGAGGCGCGACAGCAGGACCTGGGCTTCGTCGATCGACCGGGTGCCCAGCGCAATGTTCATGATACCCTGATCAGAAATGCGGAAATCCTCCGGCTGGGGCCGCCCGACCGGACTGTCGTAAGCCACGACCTCGATATGGCGATCACCGGCAGAGGCCACGAACCCGGCGCAGGTCGCACCGGCAAGTCCCCACAGTGCTTCCTCGCCAGGGCCATGCAGCGCGTGAAGCGGGTTGATCTCCAACTGGAGGACGTCCCGGTAGTATATCAGCGCAGAACCGAGGTCGGACACGGAACTGGCGGCATAGAGCAGATGCGGGCCCAGCAGCCCCGGTGTTTCCCTGACTTCCACGATCATCCCGCCAAATGGATCGCGAAACGCCATCCGGCGCGCGCCAGCGGCGCCGGCTTCGCCCAGAAGCGGGATGGAGTGGTCCGGAAGCACCGCCTTGACCCGGTCAAAATCAGCCACCAGCAGGCCTATCCGCACCCAGCCAATGTCGCACGGGCGCCAGTCGGACGGCAGTGGCCGCTGGGCCGGTTTGGTGTGATGGAAGAATTCAAGCTGGCAGAATTCCTGTCCGCCTACCATCCACCACATCAACGCGCGGCTGTCCGGTTCAAGACCGTGCACCCTCAACGTTTCGCCCCATAATCCCTGCCCGCCGCCGTTCTTGAAGCCGAACGCCTCGTGATAGAGCCGCAGCGATCCTGCGATATCCGCCGTGTTGATGCCGACCTGGATAATTTGCATTGGCCGCCTTCCCTGTCCGAACTCGGATAAATCGTCTGGCTCGTTTCCAATCAAACCCGGATGGTAACGGCGCTCGGTCAGAAACCGATGGGCCGGATGGTCATGCGATCATCGTTGGTCGCTGCTGCGTCGCGCACAAGGTCGTAAGCTGCCCGAATAGGCGCGCAATCGGCATAGATCTCGGTGATGTGGCCGTTTAGCGGCCGCGTATCCACCATCGCCACATCGAAGCCGTTGGCACCGCCGACCCAAAAGCTCGCGGCCACCTCGAACCCTAGCTGGACGAACTCGCCAACAGCGGCGTCTAGGTCCGGAGGAATAATCGCGACGTGGTGAAAACCGCCTGCCCCGCCAAACGCAAACAGCTCATGGACATGCGAGGGGCCGGGATTGTGCTGGACAAAGAACTCCACCATCAGGTCGCCCCATTGCCCGATGGCGGTCGAATGGTCGAACTCGCCGGGCCTGCCCCGATGTTGGTAGTTGCTCACGGGCACGTGTTCCGCGAGGTAGAACGGGCCGGAGCCATGACATGCCGCATGTCGTAGCGCAGCGGCTGCAGGATCGGGCACCGCATAGGCAACCTGCCGAATGGGATATCGCAAGGCGTTCATTCGGCTGTGCTCCGTCAGCTGATCCGATGGCCGGATTTGGGCCGCAGTCAGGGTTGAGCCATCTCGGCCCTGCCCTCGGCAGCGGCGGCTTGCACTGCCGAACTGCGTGCAACGATGTTCACCGCGATGCCTGACTGACGCGGCATGAAGTTGATCGCCTGGATGTCCTCGTCGAGTGAAATCAGCGCGTTCGTCAGGCAACTGCGGCCCCCGCCCGGATCCGCGTTGCCCCACATGCCGGGCATCGACGCTACCCCGCGCATCATCGCAGCGTCGGCTGCCAATTGCCCGACGACCGAACCAGTGCGGGAATGGACATCCACCAGATCGCCGACGATCAGCCCGTCGCGCGCGATATCGTCAGGATGGACGAACAGCGGCGCGACTGGATGGCGGGCCTCCACGGTGCCGGCGTGCTGGAACGCGCTGTTCAGCGTGTGTACCGCGCGGCGACTGGTCAGCAGATAGGCAAAGCCGTCCATTCCCGAACTGCTTGCTCGCAGCGCACGGATTTCCGCTTCGACATCGGGCGGGCACACATCCAGCCGCGCTCCGTCATCCGCGTCGGCCGGCAAGACGATGCGGGGTTCTGCAACGATTCGGGCAGCCGATCCCGCCGCCAGGTCACGCGGTGCAACGCGCGTGTCACGGCACGCCAGTTCCAGCATATCCATGGTCGTCGGCTTGGTGGCCGGATCGAGCCGGCCGCGATCGATGCTCATACCGTATGGGCCTGTCCGGAAATCCATGGGCAGGTCCATCAGCCGTCCCAGTTCCCAGAACACTTCCCAATCATCCATCACGCCGGGCGGCGGATCGAGGATTGCGTCGCTGTACTGCACGAAGTCGAACGGGAACCAGTTGTCCTGGGTGATGGTGAGGTCCTGCCGTTCGTAGGGCAGCTTGGTGGGGATGACGTAGTCCGCCAGTCGCGCCGTCGCGCTCATCCGCGGGTCGATTACCACCAGCAGTTCGAGCGACTTGAGTGCTTCGACAGTCCGCGCGGTATCGGCGATGGCGGTGGCCGGATTGCCACCGAACACGACCAATGCGCGCAGCCGGTCCTCGCCCGCGTGCAGTATTTCGCCCGGCATGCGCGAGGTCGGGAATTCGGCGTTGAGCTGGCCGGATTCTGCCGTGCGCAGCTGCGGTCCCGCTTCCCAGTCGCGGCGGGGTGGAACCACCGTCTCGCGCAGCGGTACTGTCTCGAAGATCGCGCCGGTCGCCCGGATCGGGTCACCGGCACGGCGATACCCGCCGCACAAAGCGTTGAGGCATTCGAGCAAGTGTTCGTTGAGGTTTGAGTTTGCCGCCATGTTGTTGCCGGTCCCGCTCGACGCCGAACGCCTCCGGGCGGTTCCGAACATCTGCGCTGCGGCCACGATCTGCTCGCCCGGTATGCCGGTTCGGGCTGCGGCGAATTCAAGGTCGAAATCCGCGACGGCGGCGCGCAACCGGTCGACCGAAGTAACGAAGCGATCGCAGAACGCGCGGTCCGCCCATCCCCGCTCAAGGATCAGCCGGATCATCGCGGCAAACAGAACGGCGTCCTGCCCCGGACGGATCTGCAGAAACAGGTCGGCCTGACGTGCCGTTTCCGTGCGGCGCGGATCGATGATGATCAGCTTGGCCCCGCGCCCGCGCGCTTCCTTGATCCACCTGAGGGAATCCGCCATCGGCATCGGTGCCAGAGGGTATCCAAGGTGGCTGACGACCGGGTTGTTGCCGGCAATCAGCATTACATCCAGGTCTTCTATGAATGGCTTGCCGGTCGCAAACAGGCCCATCCGGCCCAGACAGACCCACTTTGCCGACTGATCGACCGTGAAGCTGCTGTAGTGCTCGGGCGAGCCCATCCCCGCCAACCAGGTGCGGGCCATGCCGTAAGACAGCCCGTTGAAACACGTGCCGGTGCCATAATAGAGCCCCACCGACCGAGGGCCGTGTTCGGCCAGGATACCAGTCAGCTTGCCAGCCACTTCCTCGATCGCAGCCATGCTCCCGATGTCGGCAAATGCGCCGTCGGCACCGCGCTTTTTGGCACCGAGCAGGCGATCTTCGCCGTTGTGCAACTCGCGGCTGTATCGGCCTTTGATGCACATGTAGCCGTTGCTGACCGGATGATCGGGGTCACCCTTGATCTCGACGATCTTGTTGTCCTGAACGTTGATCTGCACGCCGCAACTGGCGGCGCAGATGCGACAATAGGATTTGTGAACCGCCATCCAACCTCTCCTGCGGCAGTGTGGCCCACAAGCTGTGGCGCTGCCATCGTCTGGCAGAAGTTATCAGAACCTTGTTGATTCACAACGCCGATGTACGGTCGGCACGTGTGCATGCGGCTGGGCATTGCACGCTGATCCAGCGCGCCGGATGTCCAGGTGCTTCGTCTAGGTCCGCAACATCGACTATGCCATCACGCCGGCTTGCGAACGTAGGGCTTGCGCAGCCCCGCCTGTTCCAGCAACGGCAATACGCCAGCGTTGAACCGACTGATGCCGTCAAGATAGTCGGGGCTGTCGAAGGTCAGCCCATCGAGCCCCGCCTTAGACAGTTTCATGATCTTTTCTGCAATTTGCTCGGCCGTGCCGATAAAGGGGCACCCGCCGTAGCCGCCCTTGAGATGGCCCTTGAAGCTCTGCCACTGATCCGCGGTATAGATCTGCGCATTGACGCCGAGATGATAAGCGGCCGCTTCAGCGGCCTCATCGTTACCGCATTCCTCGGTGATGTACCGGAAATAGCGCTGCGCCTCGGCCTCCGTCTCGCGCTGGATCACATAGCCATGGGTCCAGATCTGGATGTCCCGGTTGTTTGCCCGTGCCATTGCCCGGTATTTGTCGAAATGGACTTTGCAGTTCTTGGGGTGGTCAACATCCGCGACGAGCGCAAACGCGACGTCACAGTTGGCAGCCACGAATTCCTGGCCGCGCCCCGAACCCCCGGCATTGATGGTCGGCATGGTTGGCCGCTGAAATGGCTGCGGGCTCGCCACCGCCTTTTCGACTGTGAAATACTTGCCGCGATAGTCGAACGGCTCGTCACGGGTCCACAGCCCGCGGACGATATCGAACCATTCCTGCGCGTAGTCGTAGCGCAGATCATGCGGGAGGGTGGGGGCGCCAAACATCTCGAGTTCCGGGAGAAACCATCCGCACACGATGTTGAGGATAGCCCGGCCATTGCTGATGTGATCGACTGTAACGGCCTGCTTGGCGGCAAAGATCGGATGGGTGACCTGGACGTGTGACGTCATCGCGATCGTAATGTGGTCGGTCGCCGCCGCGATCCCCGCGGCCCAGGTATAAGTCTCGAAGTTCTTTCCCTCGAAATTGGTGGGTCCGCCAAGGCCAAGCCAACGGGAAATCGGCACCAGCAGTTCATACCCTGCGCGGTCTGCCGCCACTGCGATAGCCCGGCTCGCCGGCCAGGAAAGCTTGAGCCGCTCTTCCGCGGTGGTCATGGCGGCACCGCTGTCGCAGTTCAGGCCGAATATCCCGAGCTTGAATTTGTTATCGTTGAACAGGGCATTAGACGAACGCCGATCGGCCGAGTCACACGTCGCGTCAATCATCCTGGCTCCCCCTTTTATGGGATTGGATACCACTTGGCAGGCCGCCGTCAATTAGACCTGCAGATGAGCGGCGCGCTGGGCGATTAACGGAAGATCATGGCTGTCGCACCCAGCGTGACCATCGCCACCTGACCCAATTGATACGTTCAGATGTCCAAGCGCTTTATCTGCCATTGCGATGGACGCGCAGAAGTCGAACGAGTGAGATTACCCGCGCCTGGCAAATTCGTGCGAAAATTCATGATTGGCAGGGCTTCAGCCGCCCGCGGTTACTTTACGAACGCCGCGACGATATCGAGTTCAACCTCGTCCGAGACGAACGGAATTCCGGTGGAGATGCGGAAATCGCTGCGCTTGATCTCAGTCTCGGCCTCGAACCCGATCGCTTCCTGGCCGCCCATCTGGGGCGGCAGCTTGGCGGCACCATAGAATTTCGCATCAAGGACCACCGGCCGGGTGACGCCATTGAGCGTCAGGTTGCCGGCGATCCGGGCATCGTGTTTGCCGCTGCCCCGCACTACCGAGGTAGAAACGAAGCGCGCATCAACCGGTGACGCACCGAAGAAGTCGGGTTTGGTCGCGGGCTTTTCCGGGTCTTTCAGCAGATGCGCGGTTAGTCCGGGACTGGCGGTGAGCACTTTCGCGATCGGGATGGTCACGTCGACACTGGCCGTTTCCGGCTTGAGCGGATCTAAGGTAAGATTGCCGGTAATCTGGCCGAATACACCGAAATACGGCGTTACCCCCAGGTGGTCCACTTGCCAGCGCACCATCGTGTGCTCGTTATCGACTTTGTATGTACCCCCGGTGATGCGCGACAAATCGGCCGCCCCGGGCTTCTGAGGGGGCTGCTCCGCCTGCTGGGCAAGGATCGGCGCCCCGCAGACCACGAGCATACCAAGACCAATCAAGGCGTTGCGCTTCATTGCCAGCATCACGGTCACTCTCCATTCGTGGCTGCGATCATGGAAGATTGGAGAATTTGTGCAAGACCTTGAGTGAGCGGCGCAGGTCAAAAAGCGCGCGGACCCACGCTCGGTGCCGGCTGTTTCCGGCAGCTGCAGTAGCGAGCCAGAACCAAGGACGTAAGGCACGTCCACCAGCCATGGGCGGGCGCGCCGGCTCTACCGTTCCCGAACCTCAGCCCGGGCCGCCGCGATCGTTGCCAACAGCATTTCGCGCGTGTCCGGAATTCCGAGCGCCAGCAGCCGCAGCGCCGTGCCCCGGCGCATCGCGGCGCGGAACTCGTCGTCGGTGAAGTCGTGCTGGATCCAGCCTTCAAGAGCGCCGGTGGTAAGCAGCAGGAGATCGTCCGCGAACTCGTCGGCGGTAACCGGGCACCCGCGCCAGCGCGCGAACACCCCGGCCGCAGCCCGATCCCAAAAGCCCCGTCCCTTGCGGATGAAGATCGGGCGGTTTACCGGATCGTCCACACCGAACAGGTGGCGCAGCAGCGCGCGGTAGAACTGCGGCCGCGCCAGATACGTCGCGACCACATCCTCAACTGCGTGAAACACCCGATCGATCGGATCGGGTGCGCGGTCCCGGCTACGCCCCAGGTCGATCTCATCGACCGTGCGGTTGAGCAACTGGAACAGCAGCGACGATTTCGAGCCGAACTGGTTGTAGATGGTCTGCATGCTTACGCCGGCGTGCCGCGCGAGCTCCTCCATCGAAAAACTGGTGTCGCCGCTGGCTGCGATCAGCGCTTCGGCGCAATCTATCACCGATTGCCGCCGCAGCGCTACATTCACCGCTCGTCTGGTCATGTCCATGCTTGCCAATGCCGTTGTCGCCGCCCGCTTACACGGCGGCGCCCGGCGCGCCAACAGGGCGCATCGGCGTTCTTGACAGCCTAGATTGGCAACTTAGAATGCACTCCAGCTAGAATCGGCGCGGCCTGCCGAAGATGGCACTGCGCGGGGAGACCGACCGATGGACATCTACTATACGCCGCTGTGGCAGGACCCCGGCGCGGGCCGGCCGCCGCAGCAATTCGTCCAGGACGAACTGTGGCTGATGGAGCAAGTGGAGGGGTTCGGGTTCGATGCCTGTTGCTCGCCCGAACATCATTTCGACATCGACTATTCCGCCTGTCCCGACAACTTCCTGCCGCTTGCCTACCTCGCCGGCAAGACGACCACGCTCAAGCTGTGCCTGGGGGCGGTGATCCTGCCGTGGAACGATCCGCTGCGCGCGGCAGAAAAGCTGGCGTTCCTTGATCACCTCAGCGCAGGGCGCTGCATTCCGGGGTTCGGACGCGGGCTGGCACGGATGGAATACGAGCTGCTGGGCATCGACATGAACGAATCGCGCGCGCGGTTCGATGAAGCGGTGGCGATGGTGCTGGGGGCGTTGCGGACCGGTGAAATCGAAGGCAGCGGGCCGTACTACCCACAGGCCCGCGCGCCGATCCATCCCGCCCCGCGCCCCGGTTTGCTCGACAATTTCCTGTGCGTGGGCATGTCGCCGGATTCCGCGGCAATGGCTGGCCAGCTCGGCGCCAGGTTGCTGAGCTTCACCAGCAAGCCGCTGCCGCAGATGCTGCCGCTGTACGGGTCCTATGCCGAGGCATTCCGGGCCAACCACCCGGGCAAGACACCTCATTACGTCCTCGCGGACTTTTTCATGGTGCGCGACAGTGCGGATGAGGCGCTGGACCTGGCGATGAAGTACGTGGTGGAGTATTTTCACACCGTGGTGCGCCATTACGACATGACCGGCGAGCATTTCGACAACGCCACCGGCTATCGCTCCTACGCCGCCGATGCGGCAGCGCTGCGCGAGGCGGGGGCTCAGGCCGCCGCGGAAAGTTATGTGCTCACCCAGGTCGGGATCGGCACCCCGGCCCAGGTGCTGGAAAAGATCGAGGAACGCCTGCGCGTGCTGGGGCCCGAGATCAGCTTGGCCGGATGCTTTTATTACAGCGGGATGCCGCGCGAGCTTGCGCAGGCATCGATGCGGATGTTCAGCGAGCAGGTGATCCGGCCAGCTCGCGATCTGGCCCGCGACGCACAAGCCGCCGTCCTGGCCGCCTGACACGGGGAATCGTGCCATATGGTCAGGCTTATGAGTGGGTGCGTTGCAACTGCGCCACACTGGCAGACATAATTTTCGGGCTAATTGCCAGACAAACGACAATGCGGCAAAACGGCACCTGACCACACGTTCTAATTAAAAAACTTCATTTGGGGAGTGAGTTATGTTCCGACGGAAATCCGGTATCCTGCTTGCGGGTTGCTCGTGCGCCGCCTTGCTGACATTCGCAGCGCCGGCCCTTGCGCAGGAAACGCCCGACACGGTTGCCGATCAGGGGCCGGCCGCGGGCGAGATCATCGTTACCGCCAACAAGCGTGAACAGAACCTCAACACCGTCGGCCTGTCGGTGGCCGCGCTCAGCGGCGACGCGCTGACCAACCAGCGCATCGGCGACGTGGCGGATCTGGCTCGCGTCACCCCGGGCCTGACCTTCGCGCCTTCGCCCAACGCCACCCCGGTCTATACCCTGCGCGGCGTCGGCTTTTTCGAAAGCTCGCTCGGCGCCTATCCCAACGTTAGCCTCTACATCGATCAGGTGCCGCTGCCGTTCCCGATCTACTCGACGCTGACCGCTTTCGATCTGCAGCGTGTGGAAACGCTGAAGGGACCGCAAGGCACGCTGTTCGGCAACAATGCTACCGGCGGCGCGATCAACTTCGTCCCCGCCAAGCCGACCAGCACGCTGACCGCCGGCGGCGAGCTGACGTATGGCCGGTTCAACCTGATGGAAGGCCAGGCATTCATCAGCGGCCCGATCACCGACACGTTGCGCGCACGCGTGGCGATCAAGGCATCGCAGGCCGACGGGTGGCAATACAGCTACACCCGGGACGACCGCAACGGCAAGAAGGACAATCTGGCCGTCCGCGGCATCGTCGACTGGAAGCCGACCGAGGCACTGTCGGTTGAGCTGAACCTCAACATGTGGCGTGACCGCAGCGACCCGCAGGCCCCTGCCACCGTCCTGCGCACACCGCAGAACGACACCTCCGGTGCGCCTGCTGGCCCCGGCGCGGTCAACTGGACCCCGGGCTATGTCTGGCCCGTTACCGCCTATCCGCTGGCCCCGAACAACAACCGCGCGGCCGACTGGACGCCCGGCGTTCCTTTTGCCGATAACCGCTTCCGCCAGGCGGCGCTGCGGGTCGACTACGATTTCGGCCCCGTTGCGCTTACCTCGCTGACCGGCCTCAGCGACCTGAAGTTCCGCAACGGCACCGAAGGTGGCGGCACCGCGCTGGACGATCTCGATCTGCACGCCAACAACGGCGACATGCGCTCGTTCACGCAGGAACTGCGCCTGTCGAACGGCGCCGGTTCGCCGTTTCGCTGGGTCATCGGCGGAAACTACGAAAACTCGCACGTTTCCGAGCTGATCAACCTGCGCTACGACGACACGACCTCGACGTACGTCAACGGCATCGTCGTCAGCACTTACACGTCCGACCAGCGCATGAGGAACTACGCCGGCTTCGCCAACGTCGAGTTTGACGTGACCGAGCAGATCACGCTGAAGGGCGGGTATCGCCGCACCAAGGCCAAGCGCGATTATCGGGCATTCAATGGCGATATCGCTGGATATACCAAGGGGCCGGGCGATAACTTCCCGCTGTCCAACGAGCCAGGCCTTGACCTGACCGACTTCTTCAACGCCGTGTATGGCGCGATCTACGGCGCAGGCACCGTCCCCACCATCGCCCCGTTCGGGTCGATCATCCTCGACACCCGCACCGGACCGGACGGCACGCTGGACTACAGCCCCTCGACCTTCTTGACCGCGATCGAACCGACCGGCCGCCTTAACGAGAATTCAGACTCGTGGAGCGTGGGTGTGGACTTCAAGCCGGTTCCCGGCGTGCTGCTCTATGCCAACGTTGCCAAAGGCTTCAAGGCGGGCAGCTTCGGCACGATTTCCGGCGCGATCGTCGATGCCTATCGCGGCGTGACCCAGGAATCGCTGATCGACTACGAAGTCGGCTACAAGCTGCAACTGTTCGACCGCAAGCTGTCGGTCAACGGCGCGTTCTTCTGGTACGATTACAAGAACAAGCAGCTGCGCGCAAAATTTGTCGATCCGATCTTCGGGGCGCTCGACCAGCTGGTCAACATCCCGAAGTCGACCGTCAAGGGCGCGGAAATCGAGGTCAACGCCCGCCCGATGGACGGCCTGACGCTGAGTGCTTCGGCGGTCTATCTTGACGCCAAGGTCAAGGAATACACCGGCGTGGTCGGCCTGCGCCGCGAAACGACCGGCCCCATGACCGGCCTGCTGGTGCCGATCCTCGACTCGTTCGAAGGGCGCCGTCTGCCCTTCGCGCCCGAACTGCAGTACACTGCGCGGATCGACTATGACCGGCCCATCACCGACCAGATCAGCGGCTTCTTCGGCATCGGGCTCAGCGGCCAGACCAAGTCGAGCGGCGTGCTGACCACGCTTGGAGTGGAACCGGCCGAAGTCTTCGACATCAAGGGCTACACCTTGGTCGACGGCAACATCGGCATCCATGCCGCCGACGATTCCTGGCGCGTATCGGTATGGGGCAAGAACATCTTCAACAAGAACTACAACACCAATGTCATCCAGGCGTACGACCATGTCGTCCGCTACACCGGGATGCCGACCACATTCGGCGTGACGGTAGGCTTCAAGATCAACTGATCGGTTTGGCCTAAGGGACAAGAAAAGGGCCCGTCCGGCAACCACCGGGCGGGCCCTTTCTTTTTCAGCCAATGGGTTGGCAGTGCTGCGCCTTGTCGAACGGGTCGACCCCGCAGCCAGCCTGAAAGGTCCAGGTTATTTTGCCCAGCATTGCTGCGCGAAGGCGCCGATCTCCGCCAGGGTGGTCCGTGCCGCATCAAGGAACGGAAAGAACGTCCAGATGTGGACATAGTCTTCCACCAGCGACAGCTGCACCGTTCCGCCCGCCGCTTCGATGCTCTGCGCCATCCGCACGGAATCGTCGCGCAATGCCTCGGACGCGCTGGCACACAGATAGATCGGCGGCAGCCCCTGATGCTTGCCCCACAGCGGCGACGCCAGCGGATGGTCGTGCGGATCGATGTCGCCAATGTAGACCTTGCCCATGCCGACGATCAGATCGCGGCCGATCAGCGGATCGCTGGGAATGTCGGCACTGTCGCCCTCGCCCGCCAGGTCCAGCAGCGGACAGATGCCGACGCCCCCTGCCGGAAGCGGCAGGCCTTGATCGCGGATGTTCAGCAACGTCGCCAAGCACAGCCCGCCCCCGGCCGAATCCCCGCTCAGCACGATCCGGGCCGGATCGGTCTCGGCGATGATGGCCTTGTACACCGCCAGCGCATCCTCGATCGGCGCGGGATACGGGTGTTCTGGCGCGAGCCGATAGTCCACCAGCAGCACCGGCGCGCCAGTGGCCGCGGATAGCCGCCCGGCAAATTCGCGGTAGGCGGTGGCCGAGCCCATCACATAGCCGCCGCTGTGGAAATGGATCACCAGCCGGTCCGCCGACGCGCCGGGCGCCGTCACCCGGATACAGGGCACGCCCGCCACCGCCAGCTTCTCGATCGCAAGCTCGTCCGGCAGGCCCAGCTTGGCCGCCATCTGCTCGAAACCGGCGCGCCATTCGTCAATCGGGGCATCGTTGCGGGCCGGCGTAGCCACCCGGAACAGATCGACACTGCGCTCTTTTGCTTCTTGCTCGGTCATTGTTCTGGCATCCTTCCACGCTTGGCCTTGTTCGGTGGGTGTCCCACTACGGCCTGCTTGCCCGTGGCGGGCAATCACCCGTCAGCCGAAATTCATATGGCTCACGAGGATTCCGATCAAGCCATGGCGGCCATAAGAAACTGCTTGTTCCCGAGGACGAAATTTCCGAAGAACAGTCGAAATTGGCCCGGCATCAGGTGCGGGCCCAGAACACGCGCCGGCACCGCCGGTAACAGGAGAGAATGACATGGCAGGACGGCTCGAAGGCAAAGTGGCGATCATCACCGGTGCGGCCCGTGGGCAGGGCGCAGCCGAAGCTCGGGCGTTCGTTGCCGAAGGGGCCAAAGTCGTCATTACCGACGTCCTGCCCGAAGTGGACGACGTCGCGCGCGAACTGGGCGATGCGGCAATAGCGTTCCGTCACGATGTGTCGGATGAAGCGCAGTGGCAAGCAGTCGCCAAGGCGGCGATCGACACGTTCGGCAAGATTGATGTCCTGGTCAACAACGCCGGGATCTTCAAGCCCGGCACGATGATGGAGACCACGCGGGATCAGTTCGTTTCGCACACCACTGTAAACCAGCTGGGCGTGTTCCTGGGCATGAAGTCTGTCACCGAAGCGATGATCGCGAATGGCGGCGGTTCGATCGTCAACATCGGGTCCGGCGCGGGCCAGCGCGGATATCCGGGTATCTTCGCCTATTTGGCGAGCAAGTGGGCGGTGACCGGCATGACCAAGGCCGCGGCGCGCGAGCTTGCCGGACACAAGATCCGCGTCAATTCGGTTCACCCGGGCCTGATCGCAACGCCGATGATTGCAGGGCCAGAGGGCGGAGTGGACTTCATGCAGGAAACCGCAAAGACCGTTCCGCTGGGCCGCATCGGCACGACGGACGATGTTGTGGCGGTCGTCCTCCACCTGGCGTCCGACGCATCGAGCTATTCCACGGGCGGCGAATTCACGATGGACGGCGGCACCGGCCTTTAAGCAATCGCTGCGCTCCAGAACGGGCGGGCACGGATCGGTCGGGGGCGCAGCCCCCGGCCAGGGGGCGCCGGGTCAGCGGCGTGGGAGAGACGCACATGAAGACTTGGCCCTCGCGCATCCTTGCGCTGCTGCTGCTGGCGATCGGTCTGGCAGTCGCGGCGGGCGGGGTCATGCTGATCGCGCTGGGCGGTTCGGCGTACTATCTCATCGGCGGCATCGCCGTCGCGCTGGCCGGGTTCTGGACCTGGCGGCGCGATGGACGCGGCGCCTGGCTCTACGCCGCGTTCATCGCCGTCACGGTGCTGTGGGCGATCTGGGAGGTCGGCCTGGACGCCTGGCAGCTCACCGCGCGTGTCTTTGGCCCGGCGGTGATCGGCCTGCTGTTCGCGCTGCCTTCGGTGCGCAAAACACTCGGCCGCGCCGGTGTGGCGGCGGCCCTGGTCAGCCTGGCAGGACTGCTGGTGGTTACCGGCAGCTTCTTTCGCTCGCAAATGGAAGTGGCGGCCAGCGGGCCGGTGGCGAAAGTTCCGATAGCGCTGACTGGCAACCCTGGTGAGTGGCCGGTATGGGGCCGCGACGACAGCGGCACCCGGTTTTCCCCCCTTACCCAGATCACCCCGGCGAACGTCGGCAATCTCAAGCGGATCTGGCAGTTCGACACCGGCATCGATCCTTTGAAGGAAACGACGCCCAGCCCAATGCAGGCAACGCCGCTGATGGTGGATGGCCGACTGTACTTCTGTACGCAGACGAACGTAGTCTTCGCGCTCGATCCCGATACGGGCAAGCAGGTCTGGCGCTTCGACCCGAAAGTCGATGGAACAGCCGGTTCCGTGGTGCGCACCTGCCGCGGCGTATCCTATCACGATGGCGCGCCGGGACTGGCCAATGGCGCCGCCCCGTTCTGCGCCCGGCGGATCATCACCGCCACGTTCGGCGCGCAACTGATCGCGCTCGACAGTCAGACCGGCAAGCCCTGCCCCACGTTCGGCCAGGGCGGCTTCGTCGATCTCAAGGAAGGCCAGGGCGAAGTCCTGCCAGGGTTCTACTATGTCAGTTCCGCGCCAGCGATCGTGCGCGGGACGATTGTGGTTGGCGGCTGGGTGGCCGACAACATTGGCACCAACGTGCCTTCAGGCGTCATACGCGGCTATGACCTGAACACCGGCAAGCTGCGGTGGGCGTGGGACGCGGGCAATCCGACCAGCCGCACCAGCCCGCCGCCCGGGCAGTGGTACACCCGCGCCACCCCGAATTCCTGGGCTCCGATGAGCGTGGATGCACAGCTTGGCCTGGTCTACATTCCTACCGGCAATCCCAACCCCGACCACTTCGGCGGGCTGCGCTCTCCTGCCAGCCTGAAATACGGCAGCTCCGTCGTCGCGCTGGATGCGACCAGCGGCGACGTGCGCTGGTCGTTCCAGACCGCGCACAACGACCTGTGGGATTACGACGTGGCCTCGCAGCCCACGCTGTTCGACTTTCCCGGACCCAACGGCCCTATCCCCGCGCTGGCGCAGCCGACCAAGCGGTCCGAACTGTTCATTCTCGACCGCCGCACCGGCAAACCGCTCACTCAGGTGGCCGAAAAGCCGGTTGCAACCGCGGGCGCGGTGCCCGAGGAGCGGCCCTCGCCTACCCAGCCGTTCTCGGTCGGGATGCCCGACTTTTCCGGCGGCCGGGTGACCGAACGCATGATGTGGGGCATGACCCCGCTGGACCAGCTGTGGTGCCGCATCCGCTTCCGCCAATTGCGCTACGACGGTCCCGCAACCCCGCCGGGGTTGAAGGAATCGCTGATCTGGCCGAGCATCGGCGGTGGCATGAACTGGGGCGGGGTGTCGTATGACCCGGTCCGGCGCCTGATGCTGGTCACCACGCTGTACTATCCGACCCTGATCTATCTCGTGCCCCGCGCCGAGACTGACCGGCTGATCGCCGAAGCCAAGGCGAAGTCCGGCGACAGCCACGCCACCGCCAACTTCGACGTGCCGCAGCCCCAGGCTGGGACGCCCTATGGCGCCAAGCTGCGCGGGTTCACCACGCCCCTGGGCACGCTGTGCACCGCCCCGCCGTACGGGCGCATCACCGCCGTGGACATGACAACCCAGAAAATCCGCTGGCAACGTCCGGTCGGGACAATGCGCGACAGCGGGCCGCTGGGGCTGAAGTCGGGCCTGCCGATCCCGATGGGGATGCCGGGGTTCGGCGGATCGCTGATGACGCAAAGCGGACTAACCTTTTTCGGCGCGCAGAAGGAGCGTACTTTCCGCGCGTTCTCGACCGAAACCGGCAAGGAACTCTGGTCGGCAAGGATGCCTGCCAGTGGCAATGCCAATCCGATGACCTATCTTGGTCCGCGCAGCGGCCGGCAGTTCGTGGTGGTTGCAGCCACTGGCCACGTCACGTCGCAATCGCTTCCGCTGGGCCGCACGATCGAGGCCTATGCGCTTCCGGAGAATGGCAAATGACGCAATCGAACGAGAGCTACCGGGCCCCAGAACTGCTGCTGCGCGCACGCAGCGATGATGAACGCGAATGGGTGCCCGCAGCGATGGACGGGGTGTGGATGCGCCCGCTGCTGTTCGACACGGTGGCCGGCGCGTGGGTAAACATCACCCGCATCGCGCGCGAAGGCTTCATCAGCCGCCATGCCCACCCCTGCCCGGTCCATGCCTACGTCCTGTCCGGCCAGTGGCGCTATGCCGAACGCGACTGGATTGCCAAGGCGGGAGATTTCCTGCTGGAGCCGCCGGGCGACGTTCACACGCTGATCGGACTGCCGGGCGGATCGGAAACGCTGTTCAATATTTCGGCGACGCTGATCGAACTGGACGAGGCGGGCAAGCCGGTGGGTCATGCCGACGTGTTCACCCGGATCGAACAGGCTGCGGCCCACTTCGAGAACGTCGGCCTCGGTCGGGATTACGTCCGCCAGTTCATCCGCTGACAGCAGGGAAGGCCCGGCCATGATCGACCTGTACTTTGCGACCAGCCCGAACGTCTACAAGATCAACATCGCGCTGGAGGAGATGGAGCTGGACTACCGGCTGGTCCCGGTCGACCTCAGCCAGGGCGCGCATCTCGATCCGGCGAAGCTGGGAGGCGCGGCAACAGGCAAGGTGCCGGTGATCGTCGACCACGCCCCGCAGGGCCGCGAAGGGCCGGTCACAGTCGTGGAGTCGGGCGCAATTCTGCAGTATCTTGCTGAGAAATGCGGGAAGTTCATCGGGTCCGACGCGGCCGAGCGAACCGACGTGATGCAGTGGCTGTTCTGGCAGATGGGCGGGCTCGGCCCAATTGGGGGGCAACTGTGGCATTTCCGCGCCTTCGCACCGATGATCGCGCCGGACTTCGACAACAGCTATGCGTTGCAGCGCTATGACCGGATGTTCGCGCGGCTGTGGCGGACGATGGATGACCGGCTGGCGCAGGTCCCGTTCCTGGCCGGCGCGTACTCGATCGCCGACATGGCCTGTTATCCCTGGATAATCTACCTCGCGCCAGACGAAGGCCGGGACAGCTTTCCCAACATCCAGCGCTGGCGCGAGGCAATGGCGGCCCGGCCTGCGGTCCAGGCTGCCTATGACCGCGCACGGACCCTAGACGTGGGCTATGACCGCAATGAGCTCGACACCGCGCTCATGCCGTGGGACGGCATCCTCCAAAATGTGATCACCGTGTAACCGGCCGCGCGACGGCACTGCAACGGGGTTGCAGCGCCATCCAAAGCACACAAAAAAGGGCCCGCAATGCGGGCCCTTTCTCTTGTCGGCAGAGGCGCGGGAAAGGTCCGCTCCTCCAGCCGGATCATTTCATCTTGAAGCCGATCGTCAGGCCATACGTGACCGGCCTGCCGGCAAGACGCGCCGAGCTGTCGCTCGACGGGATCACGGCGGTCCAGTAGTACTTGTTGAACAGGTTCTTGCCCCACAGCATCACCCTCCACGCGCCGTCCGGTCCTTCGTAGCCGATCCGGGCATCGACGGTGGCATAGCCGTCGATCATGTAGGGATTGGGCCCGACGCCAGGTGCGATCCGGAAACGGACGTCGCCGCCTGTGGGCAACGTAGTGTCCTCACCGCCGATCGCGGCGGTCTGGTTGCTGCGTGCACTCACGGTGAAGCCCGCGAACGGCGTACCGCCGCTGGCCAACTCATGACGATAATCGACGTTCACCGATCCGGCCCACTCCGGGGTATAAGGAATACGGAGGCCGGCCAGATTTTCGGTGTTTGCAGTCGCCCCGCTTGGATCAAAGCCGCCGGGACGGGAATCGATGTCGTTGTCTTTCCCGCCGAAGATGTCATAGCCCTGGAAGCGCAGGATCTTCGACTTGAGATAGGTTACAGCGCCGCTGACGGTCAAGCCGCGTACCGGACGCACAGTTAGGTCGGCCTCTACGCCATAAATCCGCGACCTGGGGACATTGACCAGTGTGTCAAGCGTACCGAACACGAAGTCAAATAGCTTACCCTTTACCTGCTTGTCCCGGTAATCCATGTAGAAGGCGGCAGTGTTGAACTGAACCATTCCATCCAGCGCCTGCAACTTCAGACCGGCTTCGTAGGCAGTCACCTTTTCCTGCGTTACCGGCAGGGCCGAGATGTATGAGGCGGCTGCGAGGGCAGGGAAGCTGCCCGCCTTGTACCCGCGCGACACGTTGGCATAGATCAGCAGATCTTCGGTGGCCTGGTAATCGAACCCGAAACGCCACGAGACGTTGTTCTGCTTCAAGGTTGCTGTGAAGGGAACGCCCGGTACGCCCAGATTGAGAAACCCCCCGTTCGTAACGGGGCTGGTGATCGTGACGTCATCCGGCAGCGCACCGGCGTTGGCGGGGTTGCCGTTGAGCGTATAGCTCTGGTTCGGCCCTATAGGGGTGAAGATATTGCCGCCAAGGTTCGGCCCGCCCAGGAAGTTGAACAGCTTGTCGACGTTTCCGTTCACGCCGGTGTACGACGTGTTCACCACCTTGATTTCGGATTCGGTATAGCGCCCCGAGGCCTTGAGCGTCAGCTGGTCGGTGATCTCGAACTCGGTGCTTGCAAACCCGGCCCAGTTGGTAATGTCTTGCGACAGAACAATACCGCTGTGGTTGATATAGTCGTTGCCCAACCAGTAGTTGGAATTAGCCCAATAACGCAGAACCTGATCTTCGACCGTCTCGCTCTTTTCGAGGTTGGCGCCGATTACCCACCGGATGCGCGACGTTTGGTCGTTGGCGAGGCGCAATTCCTGGTTGAAGGTTTCGATCGAGCCGTTGCCCTGCTGGATATCGAACGCTGCCAGCGACATGCCATCGCCATCAATGGTCATCTTCTGGCGGAACTTGGCATAGGACGTGAGCGAGGTAAGCGTCATCGAACCGAGTTCGACGTCGCCGCGCAGGCCCAGCTGCCAGAAGTCACGATCACCTCGCGGGCGGAATGATGTGGTGGTTGCGAGCGCCGGATCAGACGAGCCGGTGATGCCGTTGGGGGCAGCGAACGGGTCAGGGTTAGACGCGGCCGGCGACGTGTTCGGATCCAGCAGCTGAACACCCCAGTCGGCCGCGCGCGCATTGAACGGCGAGAAGGGATAGCACATTTGAGCTGACGCGCAGCCTGCCGGCGCGGGCGAATAGGCATTGCGCACGGGGTCAAACAGCGGCGCTGAAGTCAGCTCCTTGCTCCCGCCGGCGCCGATCTGTTCGTGCACGGCAATCAGCTGCTGCGCCTGCGGGTCGGAAGTGTCCTTCCATCCGTTGGCCGAAAAGCTCAGCTTGATAGTGTCGCCGACGTCAGCATCGAGCGTGAACCGCCCGGCAACGTACGACTCCTTCCCGTTCTTTTCATTCGGCTGCGTGTATGAATACTGCCAGCCATCGGCGTTCTTGCCGGTAACGGCCAGACGCCCCCGCAAGCCTTCGGTGATCGGGCCGCTGATGTAGGCATTGCCTTCGATTGCGTTGAAGCGGCCATAGCTGATGTCGCCGCCAGCTTCAAAGGTCTCGCTCGGTTTGGCCGCGATGTAGTTGATCGCGCCGCCGGTGGAGTTCTGGCCGAACAGGGTGCCCTGCGGGCCTTTCAGCACCTCAATGCGCTCAAGGTCATAGGCCGAATGCATCGCGAGGACCGGGAACGGCAGCGGGATCTGATCGACGTAAACAGAAACCGCCGGATAAACGCCCAGCGAGCTTTCATTAAAGCCGATGCCGCGGAGCGTGAAAATCGGGGTGTTGTTGGTTGACGGAGTGTAGATCAGGCCGGGCGCGATGCTGGCGACGTCCTCCAGCGAGGCGACACGGCGGTTCTCCAGCGCGGCCCCGCCGATCGCGGTGATCGTCAGGCCGACCTTGCTGAGGTTTTGTTCACGTTTGTTGGCGGTGACGACGATGTCATTGGACGAGCTGTCATCCGTGACGGCCTGCTGTGCCTGGGCGGCCGCGGGCAGAAGACCCGCGCACATCCCCGCAGACAGCAAAAGCAGAAATTTCTTGTTCATTTTTCCCTCTCCCTCATCGATGCTGTCGCCCGTTCTGATCCCCCGGGCGCACTATCGGCATGTTCGCGTGCTTAGAAACTTACCCGTCGATTGATATGGACGGAAAACAGTCATAAATGCGCTAGCGGCAACACCCGCCACATCGGACACTCGTGCTCCCGGAGCACGCACCGACGGAGCCTGTGCCGGCAACCATCGTTCCCCCTAAATCGCAGCGCGCGCCAGTAGATCGGCGGCTGCCTGTTATGAATTGGGCACACGTTATCGCTGCCGGGCCTTGGCGCAACCGGCAACTGAGAAGAGGTGCGAATTCATCCGCCCCGTGTAACACGAATGCCACAGGTTCGCCGGGTCGGTCCGTGCCCGGTGGTGCAACAAAAAAAGGCCCGCACACGCGAGCCTTTTTAATTGGAACCCGACCAGCAGCAGCAGCGGCGGGGAGGCAGACGGTTGCCCGCCCCTGCCCCGCCGGAAGCTCAGCTCATCACGAAACCTTCGTAGCCGGCCGTCTCAACTTCGGTGACCTTGGCCCGGTAGGCGCGGTTGCCGCCGTTGTAGACCAGCAGCTTGTGACCGCGCTTGGTGCCCTTGCCGAACTCGGACCAGAACCAGCTGTTCTTGGCGGTGGTCAGCAAGGTCTGATTGGCAACGTCGTAGACGTGCTGGGTCCACTCCTCAGCCTTGGTTTCGTCGGCCTCGACCCGGATCACCCCTTCTTCGACAATATGCTTGAACAGGTCGGCTACCCACTTGACCTGGGCTTCGGAACAGCGCGGGATGTTGCAGAACGTGGCACCGTTGTGCGCGCCAACCAGCGTGAACAGATTGGGGAATTCCGGGATTTGCAGCCCCAGGTAGGTGAACGGTCCGTTATCCCACGCTTCCTTCAGCGTTTTTCCGCCCACGCCGTGGATGTCCATCTGCATCAGCCCGCCGATGATCGCGTCAAAGCCGGTGGCATAGATGATGATGTCCAGTTCCTGCAGTTCGGCGCTGGTGCGGATGCCTTCGGGGGTGAACTCCTCGATCGGAGTTTCGTTGAGATCGACCAGCGTTACGTTGGGCTGGTTGAACACTTCATAATAGCCCGATTCCATCGGGACGCGCTTGAGCCCGAATCCGTGATCCTTGGGGATCAGCTTTTCGGCGATCTTGGGATCCTTAACCCGTTCGCGGATTTTTTTGGCAATGAAGTCCGTGATGTAGCCGTTAACTTCGGGATTGGTGAACATGTCGGCATAGTGGCCCACCCAGATCGCATAGCCCGACTGGTTGTACAGTTCCTCGAACAGCGCCTCGCGCTCCTCAGGCGTGGTGCCAACTCCGGTTTCGTAAAGGAAATCATGCTGGAACCCCGAATTGGTGTTCTCGCA
Source organism: Pseudomonadota bacterium (assembly GCA_040387665.1). Classification (GTDB taxonomy): domain Bacteria; phylum Pseudomonadota; class Alphaproteobacteria; order Sphingomonadales; family Sphingomonadaceae; genus Novosphingobium. The sequence continues at coordinate 23,280 of JAZKDH010000041.1, forward strand.
GATATCGAAAATCTCGTTATACCGGCGCTTGATGTCAGCCATTCGCTCAAGCTCGATCGGCTTGTTGCAGAGCGGCGCACACCAGTTCGGGTGACGCTGGTAGACGTAAAGCTGTTCGGCCGTCTTGGCGACTTCGGTGATGATCTGGACGCCGGTTGAACCGGTGCCGATCACGCCGACCCGCTTGCCCGAAAAGTCGACCTTCTTGCCGCCGTATCCACCGCGCTCGTGCGGCCAGTAATAACTGTGGAAGGTTTCGCCGCGGAACAGGTCCATTCCCGGGAAGACCGGCATGATCGGATTTGACAACGCGCCCACCGCGGTAAGCACCCACCGCGCGGTGACCGTCTGGGCATTGTCGAGTTCAACCGTCCAGCCGTTCGCGGCATCATCGAAGATGGCTTTGGCGACGCGGGTATTGAAGGTGATATCCTTGCGCACGTCCATCTTGTCGGCAGCGCGGCTGAAAAATTCCATCAGCTCGGGCTGCGAGGCGAATTCATGGCTCCAGTCCCATTCCTGCAGCAGATCGGGCAGGAAGGAATAGGCATAAGTATAGGATTCGGAATCGAGCTTGCAGCCGGGATAGCGGTTCATGTTCCAGGTGCCGCCGACGTCGCCGTTCTTTTCGATCCCGCGAACCGACAGGCCAAGCTGGCGCAGCTTCCACATCATGTACATGCCGGTGACTCCGGTACCGATCACAATGGCATCGTAGTCGAATTTGGCGGCTGCAGACATGTTACCCTCTCGATCGTAGCGCCCGGACACCCGCGCTATTGCTGCGCGGCTTGGGCTGAACACGCATTATCCGAGAACCTATCGGATTTCAAAATCAAAATACAAAAAAGGGCGCGGCTTTCACCGCGCCCCTCCTTTTTGCAGATCCCGAAATTAACGGGTCTTGAAGCTCAGCGTCACGCCGTAGGTGGCCGGCATGCCCGCAAAGCGAGCGGCCGAGTCAGCCGAGGAGATGACGTTGGACCAGTAGTACTTGTTGAACATGTTCTTGCCCCAAACCATCAGCTTCCACCGACCGTCCGGACCTTCGACGCCAAGGCGGCCGTCAACGGTAGCATAGCCATCGATGGCGAACGGGTTGTTTACGCCAGGAGCGGTGAAGCAGACCGGGATACCGCCGGCGATGCCCGGAGTGTTTCCGGTCGTGACCTTGCAGCCATCCAGATATTCGAGACGCTGCGCGCCCGGCTGAGCGTCGGCCTTGGTGCGGGCGTTGACTGACACACCGAAGAACGGGGTGATGCCGCCACCCATGTCGTGACGGTAGTCGAGGTTGACCGAACCCGACCATTCCGGCGTGAACGGCAGCGCTTCACCAGCGAAGTCATCGACAACCCCAAGAACATTGTAGTTGTACGGTGCAGCCGGGCTCACCTGGATTTTCGAGTTCAGGTAGGTGACCGAGCCGGCCAACGTAAGCCCGGTGATCGGACGGATGGTCACGTCCGCTTCGGCACCCCAGATGCGCGACTTGGGGATGTTGACCAGCGTTTCCAAACCGCCGAACACGGGGTCGGCCAGACGGCCACGGATCTGCTTGTCCTTGTAGTTCATGTAGAAAGCCGCAGCATTAAACTGAACCAGCCGATCGAACAGACCCGCCTTCACCCCGACCTCGTAGGCGGTGACCGACTCTTGGGTCACCGGAGCCAGCGCAACGAACGAAGCTGCCGCGAGGCTCGGGAACGAACCCGCCTTGTAGCCCTTCGAGA
>JAZKDH010000042.1:0-43910 GCA_040387665.1 Pseudomonadota bacterium
AAGGCAATGACTGCGATCAGGCGGGCGAGCGCCGGCAGGTTGACCACTGCCCAGTCAAGGCCGGTCGTCATCTTGTCGATATCGACCGGTGTCGACTGCACAATGGACAATTTTAGTCTCCCTGCTTTTTCCCTAGCAGCATGTGCGCCGTCATAACCATGATTGCGGCCAAATCGGCGCAATAACTAGCAAAGGCAGCTATGCGACTATCGCGAAGGGCCGCTTCCGCTTTGAGCGACGCCTCTCTCAGCGCCCAGCTCTAGCAAAATGTATATTCGATCGCTTAGTTGAGCAAAGGTCCGCTGTTCACTTTGACCGTTTAAAAGCGGACTGACGGCAAGCGGCCCAGTTGCGGCCGTAATTTTTGCCCAGCAGACCGTTCGCGGAGTGTCGGGTTTTGGCAATGAACCTGCCTCTGAGCCCGTCGGCGGGAATGGCCGGTTAGTCACAAAGCAAGTCGCTTGCAGAACGCGGCTGCGAGATGAACAGAGGGCAGGTGCCAAGCGGCGGACCGAGCGCCGCGAGCGGCCGCTCTGTGGGCGGGAGCTGACTCGGGACAATAGTGCGTGCCGCACCAACCACCAAGCCGCGCAAATGTGCAGAGACGAGGGTTTTTTCGAAACCGTAGCTGCAGAATCGGCCGCAGAGACTCTGGCGAATTCAGGCCTGTTTCGGCCCTTTTTGGCGTCTCTGCAGAGACGTTTCAGTCTCTCTACATCAGCCTGAATACCGCGCAATTGCGCCACTTCCGGCGCACTCGCTCCGATACGGAGGTGACCGCGAAGGTCGTTGGAGGCCCGAGCCGGAATCGAACCGGCGTGCACGGATTTGCAGTCCGCTGCGTCACCACTCCGCCATCGGGCCCCCGGCGGGAGACGCGCCCTAACAACAGCGGGGCGCGGGCGCAACGGGATTCGCGAGCTGTCCTCCCCTCAACCGGGGGCGGTCAGGGGTCGATGAATTTGCCGGGACGGCCCTCGCGCTGGCTGGACACGGCCTCGCGCTGGTTGCGCGAGCCGAGCAGGTGTTGCTGCTCGATGCTTTCGGCCGCCAGCACGGCATCGAAACCCGGCTCCTCCGCGCGGTGGGCGAGCAGCTTGGCGGCGCGGATCGCGTGCGGGCTGAGCGCCGCGATTTCATCAGCAAGGGCCGCGGCGCGGGCGAGCGGGTTCTGATCCGCGTGGGTCGCAAATCCCAGCTGCACCGCTTCTTCGCCCGAGAACAGGCGGTGGGTATAGGTCAGTTCGCGCAGGACATCGCCGCGCACCAGCCCGCGCCACAGCGCGAAGTGGCCCATGTCGGGCACGAGACCCCACTTCGTTTCCATCACGCACAGCTGCGCATCGGGCGCGATGATGCGGATATCTGCCCCGGCGGCGATCTGCAGCCCGCCGCCCAGGCACGCCCCATGCAGCGCCGCAATCACCGGGCAGGGCAGCTTGCGCCACTGCAGCGCGACCTGCTGGAACCGGTTCGCGTTGCCGTGCGTGCGCCGGGCAAGCGGCGCTTCGGCGACGAAACCGCCATCGGTCATCGTGGACAGATCAAGCCCGGCGCAGAATGCCCGCCCCTCGCCCGCCAGCACCACCGCGCGCAGACCGGGCCAGTCGTGCAATGCCTGCCCGGCCGCAAGCAGGCTGTCGACCATCGGCCCGTCGATCGCGTTCAGCTTCTCCGCGCGGGCCAGCCGCACGTGCGCCACGCCGTTTTCCTCCATCGCCACCGTCACCCGGTCGGTATCCTGCCAGCGCTGCCTCATGTTCATACCTCTTCGCCAAGGGCAGCCGCGGGGATGCCGGATGTGACAGATTTTATCAGCCGGACGTATTCGTCCAGCGCTGGATTATCAGGGGCAAGCGAAATGGCGGTCGAGCCCGGGTGCAGCGGCGGCGCAGCCGGCCCGTGCGGGGACACCAGGGCATAAGCGCCATCGGGCGCCGTGCGGATGATCTGGGGCAGGCCGGCCACCGCCAGCTTTGCCCTGAGGCGGCAGACGTGGACCGCCAGACTGTTGGTTTCAGGCCGGAAATTGAGCCGCCAGACATCGCCCAGCAACGCCTCTGGCGCAACCGCTTCGCCCGGGGTTTCCGCCAGCCGCCACAGCAGCGCGAATTCGCGTGGGTGGAGGGCCAGACGGCCACCTTCGACATACCCGTCACGCGTGAGCAGATCGAGCGTCAATCGGCCCAGCATGCGCCGACGAGGCACGGCGACCAGCGCGGCCGCAACCCGGCGCACCCGCGCGGCCAGTTCGTCAAGCACGACATCGCGTGGCAATACCTCGCCAAAGCCGAGCGCCAGAAAATGCGCCCGCGCGACCGGATCGTCGATTCCGACCAGAACGATCGCCGCGCGTTCGATCCGCGGTTGCAGCTTGGCCGGCAGGAACAGGCAAATCTGCAGGCGGGGAACGGCGAGTCCGGGTACAGGCTCCTCGACGAGCTCCCATGCCCGCTGGCGCAAGTCGTAGGCTGCCGGAATTGGTCCGGCCGAAAGCCACGCGAACTGGGCCATTATCCTGCACCCAAGCTTCCTGACGGGCGGCGGGCAGGCACGGCGCGCGCCCTGCTAGACATGCGTCGTAACTGGCCCGAATTCCCTGATCGAGTCCGGACGCGGTTCGTTACTGGGGCGAACACCCTATGCAAGAATTACTTAGCTGTTTAACCGAAACTTAGGCACGATTGTTCTCTACGGCCAATACGGTGACGCTTCACGATCCTGCATTGATGCCCTTACTCGACAAGTACCGCTTGATATTGCGTGCTGCCTGGCGCAGTCTTTGCTCGTTTTCCACCATCGCGATGCGCACGAAACCTTCGCCATCCTCGCCATAGCCGACACCGGGAGCCACGGCGACTTCGGCATGGGTAAGCAGTTCCTTGGAAAACTGCAGGCTGCCCATGTCCTTCAATGCCGGCGGCAGCGGTGCCCAGGCAAACATCGACGCCTTGGGGCTGGGAATGTCCCACCCGGCCCGGCCGAATGCCTCGACCAACACGTCGCGGCGCTTTTGATAAAGCGCGCGGTTGGTTTCGACGATATCCTGCGGTCCGTTCAATGCGGCGCACGCGGCGGCCTGGATCGGCGTGAAGGCGCCGTAATCGAGGTACGATTTCACCCGCGTCAGCGCCGCGATCAACCGCGGGTTGCCGACCGCGAAGCCCACCCGCCAACCGGCCATCGAGAACGTCTTCGACATCGAGGTAAACTCGACTGCGACATCCTTGGCGCCCGGAACCTGCAGGATCGAAACGGTCGGGTTGCCGTCATAGTAAAGCTCGGAATAGGCAAGGTCCGACAGGACCCACACCTTGTTCTCCTTTGCCCAGGCAACCAGCCGTTCGTAGAACGCTAGGTCGACCGTCTCGGCGGTGGGGTTGGACGGATAGTTGACGATCAGCACCGACGGTCGCGGCACGGTGAAGGCCATCGCCCGCTCCAGCGATTGCCAGTACCGCTCGTCCGGCGTGGTCGGAACCGAGCGGATGGTGGCGCCGGCGATGATGAAGCCGAAGGTGTGGATCGGATAGCTAGGGTTCGGCGCCAGCACCACGTCGCCTGGAGCGGTCATCGCGGTGGCCATGCTGGCAAGGCCTTCCTTGGACCCCATGGTCATCACCACTTCGGTATCGGGATCGAGGTCGACCCCGAACCGCCGGGCATAATAATTGGCCTGCGCCTTGCGGACACCAGGGATGCCCTTTGACGCCGAGTAGCCATGAGCCGACGCCTTCTTTGCCACTTCGCACAGCTTGTCGATCACGTGCGCGGGCGGCGGCAGATCGGGATTGCCCATGCCAAGGTCGATGATGTCCTTCCCCGCGGCGCGCGCCGTGGCCCGCATCGCATTCACTTCAGCGATGACATAGGGCGGCAGTCGCTTGATACGGTAGAACTCGTCTTCCATGACCTGGCAGTTTCCGGTTGCAACGCGGCAACACCGCCGCACCGGTGCCTGTAGGCGCATGTAGCCCGCGGCGCAAACCCTGTGCCGGCGCGCATTCGCGGTCAATTTCGCACGATCGCGTCTTGGCGCACGATCTTCGGCGCTGACAACCGCGCGAGTAACGGGCAGACTGCGCAGAAGCAAAGGAACGATCACTATGGGTGACGAATCGGACAAGCCAGCAGTTGGCGCCGCCGCCGGGGGAAGAAACATGTTCGACGAGATGCTGCGCCTGCAGCGGCAACTGGGCGAAGCGGCACTTGAACAACTGGGTGCGCTGCCGGGCCCGGCGATGCTGCCCCGCGCCGCCGCCGAGCTTGCCGCCTGGCCGGAAGTCGCGGAGCAGATCCGGGCGATGTGGATGCCCCGGGCGAAGGCGGTGCCCCCATCGGACGGCACTGAGCGGTCAGACAAGCTTTCGGCCGATCCGGCGGGTTGGCTGGAACTGGTGCAGGGCTGGTACCAGCACATGCCGCTGGTGGATGCACCCACCCGCGCCAGACTGCTGCAGGACAGCCAGCAGCTTTGGCAAAACGTGCTTGCCTTGTACGGGATTGGCGCAGCGGCGGGCACCAACGTTCCCGAACTGCCGCGCAAGGACAAGCGGTTCGCCGATCCGCTGTGGCGCGAACAGCCGATTTTCGCGGTGATGCACCAAGCGTACCTGCTGTTCGCCGAACAGGTTGAGACGCTGGCCGACAATCTCGTGCTGCCCGATCCGGCGCGCAAGGACCAGATTCGCTTCATGCTGCGGACCCTGGTCGAGGCGCTGAGCCCTGCTAATTTCCCCGCGACCAATCCGGTGGTGCTGGAACGCACGATCGAAACCGGAGGGCAGAATCTGGTGGCGGGGATGGAACACCTGCTGGCCGACCTGGCGCGCGGCCAGCTTACCCACAGCGATACCGGAGCGTTCGAGCTTGGCCGCGATATTGCCGCGACGCCGGGGAAAGTGGTCCATGAAACTCAACTGTACCAGCTGATCCAGTATGCGCCCACTACCGACAAGGTGCTTACGGTACCGCTGCTGATCTTTCCCCCGTGGATCAACCGGTTCTACATTCTGGACCTCAAGCCGGGGAACAGTTTCGTCCGCTGGGCGGTCGATCAGGGACTGTCGGTGTTCATGGTTTCATGGCGTTCGGCCGACGCGTCGATGGCCGATGTCGGGTGGGACGATTACATCCGCGCGCAGATCGATGCGATCGAGCAGGTCCGCGCTCGGCTGGAAGTGCCGGCAATCCACACGATCGGCTATTGCGTGGCCGGAACCACGCTTGCGGCAACGCTGGCGGTGCTTGCCCGGCGCGGACAACAGGACCAGGTCAAAAGCGCGACCTTCTTCACCGCGCAAGTCGATTTCGAACAGGCGGGCGAGCTCAAGAACTTCATCGACGATACGCAGCTCAAGCTGATCGAGGGGCTGGGGCAGGACGGCTATCTCGATGGCCGCTACATGGCGCTGACGTTCAACCTGTTGCGCGGCTCGGATCTGATCTGGAATACGGTCATCCGTAATTACCTGCTGGGCGAGGACTACCGCGCCTTCGATCTGTTGCACTGGAACGGGGACACCACCAATCTGCCGTGCAAGTGGCACCAGGCCTATCTCAAGGACCTGTATCGCGACAACCTGCTGGTGGTACCCGATGCGCTTACCGGCGACGGCACCCCGATCGACCTGACGCGCATCACCGTACCGGCGTTCATCCAGGCAGGGCGCGAGGATCACATCGCCCCTCCGGACAGCGTCTGGCGGCTGACCCGTCACTGGCGCGGGCCCTGGACATTCCTGCTTGCGGGATCCGGCCATATCGCCGGAGTCGTCAACCCGCCCGCCGCGAACAAGTACCGGTTCTGGACCAATTCCGCGCCGGTCGACAGCCTTGAAGAATACATCGCCGGGGCGGACGAGCACCCCGGCTCGTGGTGGCAGCACTGGGTTGACTGGCTTCGGTCGCATGATCCTTCGACCGTCGCCGCCACCGGCAAGCGCAAGCCGGGAGGACGGGGAGATCGCGTGATCGAGGAAGCTCCCGGACGCTACGTGAAGACCCGCTAAGCGGAGGCGGCGCACAACGAATGCTGCACCGCACAATTTTGTTTGACATTCCCCCCGGCGACACTTATTGTGCATCGCAACATGGATACGGCATGACCAATCATGTTGTGCTGGGGCGAAAGGAATGTCTCTGATGGCTGGCGAAATCGAAACACCGAGCGTCGCCGCGCCCGAAGCGCCGGCGCCGGTAGACGTTGCGGCCAACCCCGCCGCGGAAGCCGTTCAGGGGACACGGTCCGCCGTGAAAGGGTCGGCAAAGCGCGGACGCAAGGCCAGGGACCCGCAAGCAGTAGCAGCGAAGCCGGATGATGCGCCTGCGGCCGAAACCGCAGTGGCAGAGACCCTCGCCGAGGAAACCCCGGTAGCCGAAACTCCGGTGGCTGAATCCCTCGCCGATGAAACCCTGGCCGATGAAACCCTAGCCCAGGAAACTCCAGCCGAGGAAACTCCAGCCGAGGAAACCCCAGTAGCTGAAACCCCGGTGGCTGAGCTCGCAGCTTCCGATCCGGTGCTGCCGGCTCCAGCAACACCGGCGCTCAAAACGCGGTCCAAGCCGACAGCAAAGGCCGCTGTCGAAAAACCAGCGCGGGCAAAACCCGCCCCGGTGCGCAAGCTGAAATTAGCAAGCATTACCCCGGCACGCCCCGCGCCCCAGAAGGCCGTCATGCCGGCGGAGCTTGCCAAGACTGTCCGAGTGCCGACCCCCAAGTACACACCGAAGAAGCCCGTCGTGGGTACGCCCACCCTTTTGCAGATTAAGGAAAAACTCATGGCCCAGACCATTCAGACCGATATCGTTTCGCCCTTCCAGACCGCTTTCGCCGACATGCAGGAAAAGGCCAAGACCGCTTACGCGAAAAGCACTGAAGCGCTCGGCGAAGCCAATGACTTTGCCAAGGGCAACGTCGAAGCCATCGTCGAATCCGGCAAGCTGCTTGCATCGGGCTTGCAGGAACTTGGCAGCACGGTTGTAGCTGACAGCCGCTCGGCGTTCGAGACCATCACTGCCGACGTCAAGGAACTCGCTTCGGTCAAGAGCCCGACCGAATTCTTCCAGCTGCAGAGCGTGATGCTGCGCAAGACCTTCGACGGCGCCGTTGCGCAGGCTTCGAAGAATACCGAAGCCATGATGAAGCTTGCAACCGAAGCGTTCCTGCCGATTTCGAGCCGCGTCAGCCTCGCGGTCGAAAAGGTCAGCAAGGCCGCCTGATCAGACGACGATTACACCCGGCGCGCAGCTTGCGTGCCAGCCAGATGTCCGGGCAGCCAGGCGCTGCCCGGACTCTTGGTGCTTGCGGGCGACGTGCGCTTGGCATCGCCGAGCAGGCCAGCGCCATCGCTGACCCGACCGCGGAATCCGACGCATTGACGGCCGTGCCCAATTTTTGGTGGGCCGCATCTTGTCTGTGCCCGGTGATATACGATATTCTTGCTCGATGATTCCCGTCGCCGCCACGATTTCTGCCGAACGCGAGGCGCTGCGCATTCGCGCTGCGGGAGATGACACTGGCGACGGGAACCGCCGCGGCGGCGACAGTGAAATCAGCATCGCCACCAAGACCCGGGCCAAGCCAAAAAAGCCCAGCCAGTTCAAAGTGCTGATGCTGAACGACGATTACACGCCGATGGAATTCGTCGTGATCGTCCTGAAGCGGTTTTTCCATATGGATATGGATCAGGCGACACAGGTGATGTTGCACGTCCACCAGCGCGGTGTCGGCGTCTGCGGGATATTTCCCTACGAAATCGCCGAGACCAAAGTAAACCAGGTGATGGATTTTGCGCGCCAGAACCAGCATCCACTGCAGTGCACGTTAGAGAAAGCCTGACGGCTGCGCTGGGATCGGTGAGTGTTCCTAGACTAATCTGATCAGACGACCGCAGTGCCGACGATTCTGCCGATCGCATACGTTGCAGCCATCGCGCCCGCTCCCCAAAACGTAACCCTGGCGACCGCCCTGCCGATCGGCGCCCCACCTGCCCTGGCACCGACCGCGCCGAGCAGCGCGAGGTACGCCAGAGAGGCGCCGGCAACCCCTGGCGCCATGGTTTCCAGCGGCAGCATCGACGCTGCGGCGAGCGGCAGTGCCGCGCCCAAAGCAAACGTCCCGGCCGACGTAAAGGCGGCCTGAATCGGCCGTGCCCGATGCAGATCGGCCAGTCCCAGCTCGTCCCGCGCATGGGTTGCGAGCGCATCATGCTGCGTCAGCGCGACCGCAACCTGGTGCGCCAGCCCCTCCGGCAGACCCCGCTGACGATAGATTGCACTAAGCTCGGCGAGCTCTGCTTCCGGGAACTGTGCCAGTTCGCCCATTTCGCGCGCGATATCGGCCGCTTCGGTATCGGACTGGCTTGAAACGGAGACGTATTCGCCGGCGGCCATGGACATCGCCCCGGCGACAAGCCCTGCCAGCCCCGCGATCAGCACGTCGCTTTCGCCGCGCGCCGCCGCCGCAACGCCGACGATCAGACTGGCGGTTGATACGATGCCGTCGTTCGCGCCCAGCACGGCCGCGCGCAACCAGCCGATCCGCGCCACCGCATGGCGCTCGATCATCTTTTCCGGCTCCATCATTTTTCTATCGTTCCTCTCCCGGCGCCGCGCGCGACGATATGCGTTCTGGCGCAGGTTTCCAGTGCCATCGCCTCCACATTCACTTTCCGGATGTGCGCTTGCCACTGTCCGGCCCCTGCCCTAGTCACGATAAGCCTGTAGCTACGGACAGTCAGAGCCGCCGTTGAAGTTCATGCCCGCCATCGACCGCTATATTTTTCGGCTCGTGCTTATGCCGATGCTGGCGGTGTTCGTCATCGCAGCATCGTTGCTCGTGCTCGACAAGATGCTCAAGCTGTTCGACTTCGTGGCCAGCGAAGGCGGACCGGTATCGATCGTGTTCAAGATGCTGGCCAATCTGCTGCCGGAGTATGCCAGCCTGGCGATCCCGCTCGGGCTGCTGTTGGGAACGCTGCTGGCGTTCCGCAAGCTTGCCACGTCGAGCGAACTGGACGTGCTGCGCGCGGTCGGAATGTCCTATACCCGGCTTCTGCGGGTACCGTACATGATCGCGCTGCTGCTGGCGCTGCTGAACTTCGCGATCGTGGGCTATCTGCAGCCCCTGTCGCGGTACTATTACGAACAGCTCAATTTTCAGCTGAAGACCGGTGCGCTCGGCGCGTCGATCAAGGTCGGCGAGTTCACTACCCTGGCCGACCGGATGGCGCTGCGGATCGAGCAGAGCCGCGATTCCGGCCGCGAATTGCTCGGCATCTTTGCCCGTGTCTCTGACGACAAGGGGCAGGTGCTGGCGATATCGGCGCGCGAGGGGCACTTTCTGGCCCTGAGGCAAAATCCCGATACGATCATCCTGCGGCTGACCGATGGGCAGATAGTGCAGGAAACGAGGGGGCAAAGCCCGCGTGTGCTCAGCTTTTTGCAGCACGACCTGCCGATCGACCTCCCCGCGGTCGAGGCCTTCCGCAAACGCGGTGACAAGGAGCGCGAATACATCCTGCCCGAACTGCTGCGGATCGGCTGGAATGACGGCCTTTCCGAGGATCAGCGCGCGTCAAGCCAGGCCAGCTTCAATTACCGCATGGTCGAGGTGGTCATGATGCTGATGATGCCATTGCTGGCGGTTGCGCTGGCCATCCCGCCCAAGCGCTCCACCTCGACGCTGGGCGTATTCGTGTCGATCGTGATGGTCGTCGCCTATCACAAGGTCAACGAATATGGGCAGTCGGTGGCCTCGCTGGGGCGGGTCGATCCCGCGCTGGCGCTGTGGGGACCATTTGCCATCTTCTCGGCGCTGATCGGGTGGATGTACTGGCGCGTGGCCTATGTTCCGGGCGGCCAGCCGATCGGCGCGCTGGAACGGTTTGCGGCGAACGTCGGCAAATGGCTGCGGCGCTTCTTCCGCCGCCATCCAGGCGCGCGCAAATTGGCGGGGATTGGCGATGCAGCTTGATTTCTTTCCGTCGCGCACGCTGACGCTCTACCTTGCCAAGCAGTTCGTCACGCGCATCATTGGCGTGCTGCTGATGCTGGTGCTGGTGCTGCAGATGCTCGATCTGCTGTCGGAAAGCGGCGACATCCTGTCCTATCCGGGCAATGGCGAGGCGCAGCTGTGGACCTATGTATCATTGCGCACGCCGCAGCTGATCGCACGGTTCCTGCCCTATTCGGTGCTGCTGGCCACGATCCTGACCCTGGCCACGCTCAATCAGAACAGCGAGGTGATCGCGATGAAGGCATCGGGCCTGTCGGCGCACCAGGTGCTTGCCCCGCTGCTGATCACCGCGATGGTGGTGTCGGCCATCAGCTTTGCCTTCAACGAGCGGGTAGTCACCCGCGCCTCGGCCACGCTCAAAGCCTGGCAAGCGAACGATTGGGGCCCGATCCCGCGCCAGGCGGATGTGCGCAGCAACGTCTACCTGCGCGATGGACCCAACATTCTGCTTGCCCAGACGATCACCGGAAGGGGTGATGCAATCCGCATGGAGGGCGTGACCTGGTATCGCCGCGATGCGAAGATGATGATCGTCGAGCAGATCCGCGCGCCCCGCGCGGTGTACGCCAGGCCAGGATGGAAGCTGGAACAGCCGGTCCGCTTTGACGTCCAGAGCACGTCGGTCATCCCGCTGGGCGCGGCGACCGTGGCGCAGGGGCTGACGCCGGGTCAGGTCGACCTTACCAATACCCAGGCCGATGGGCAGAACCTGGTCGCGCTGGGCAAAACCATCGATGCGCTTGAGGCCGCAGGCCGCAATTCGAGGGAACTGCAGGGCCAGTGGTGGCACAAGCTGTCGGGACCGCTGGCCGCGATGCTGATGCCGCTGCTGGGTGCAGTGGCGGCATTCGGGCTGGCCCGGTCAGGACAATTGCTGATCCGCGCGGTGATCGGGATGGCGCTGGGCTTCAGCTATTTCGTGATCGACAACGCGGCGCTCGCGATCGGCAACTTCGGTGGCTACCCGCCGATGGTGGCAGCCTGGGCCCCGTTCCTGCTGTTCCTGCTGATCGGCGAGACGGTTTTGATCCGCACCGAAGAGTAACGCGCCAAGCGGCCGGCGCGCTCAGGCGGGGGTGGCCTCGCCGCCAACATCCGGCTGGCGGCCGCGCAGCCGGATGGTGCTGCGCGCAATTCGCCCGATGAGCGTCCACAGCCCGGTATACGTCGCCTGCGCATACGTCGAGGGAAGCCCCAGGTTCTCCCAAAGCCGCCGATGGGCCTCGGGAAGCGCATGGTAGGGCAGACTGGGCAGCAAGTGATGCGTCGCGTGGTAACGCAAGCCCACCGGCGCCCACAGTTCGGCGAGTGGGCCGGGGGGCGGCACGTTGACAGAATCAAGGTACTGCGCGGTCACCGTCATCGCCTCGCCGTCATTCTGCCACAAGTGCGCGACCAGCGTGCGCAGCTGGTTGAACACAGCCACCACCGAAACCGTGGCAATGGCAATGAGCAGCGGCCGCCAGCCAAACCAGTACGTGCTGGCCAGCAGGCCGATCGCCCAGACGGAGGCGCCCAGTTCCTGCCAGAACACCATCCGTGCAAACGCTGCTTCGGGCGCGCGGCGGCGAAATGAGGGATTGATCGACAGCGCTGACGCGCGGGCCCAGACCAGACGCCGCAGCGGCGGAAACAGCACGCCAAGCGGAACCAGCACCGCCGAACGGAACAGCAACCCCGCGGGCAAGGCGACAGCCGCCAGGATGAAGACCGGCAGCGACCACGGCTTCATCAGCGCCAGCGGAAGATATTCCGGATCCTCCGCCGTGCCGTAACGGGTCCGGGCGTGGTGCAGCGTGTGAACTGCTTCGTACATGAACGACGGTGTGAGCATCGGGATGCCAACCAGCAGGTTCCAGGCGGCGCGGAAGCCCGGCAGTGCATCACGGTGGATATGCGTCAGCTCATGGATGAACAGCAGCGCGCGGTAGAGCGCGAGTACCGCGACTGCGCCGCAGGCAAACACAGCCAGCGGACTTTCGAACCCGATCGCACCCGCCAGCGCGGCATAACCAATCACGGCCGAACCGATCATGTCGGGCCAGTAGATCAATGGCCGTGCCGCCGAGATGTCGCGGGTCAATTCCGCGGCCGCGCGAAGCATCGCCATGTCCTCGGGGACCGGCTGGCGGGCAATGTCACTATCGCTTGCTGGACGAAAACTCATAGCATCATTCCAGAGGGTTAAGCGCAGCCGCAGCGTCATACTGCGGTCTCCTACATGGCGTTGCCGGACATTGCAGCGCTTGACAAGCTGCCGGAACGCCACACAGGGCTCATTGACCTCGAACAAGGAGCTGATCGTGGCACCGGATGAAATAACCATTGCCCCGGTCATTACCAAGGCCGATCGCCGCACTTTTGTCGATCTCAGTTATCGGTTGAACGGCTCTGACCCGAACTGGGTGCCCCCGCTGCGGATCGAGGCGCTGGAACTGATCACGCCGGGGAAGAATCCGTTTTTCGAACATGCCGACGTGCAGTTGCTCGTCGCGCGGCGGGGAGCAGCGGTCGTGGGCCGCATCAGCGCACATATCGATCGGCTGGCTACGGCGATGGACCCGGTTCAGGGCTTCGGTCCCGGCACGGGGAACTGGGGTCTGCTCGAAGCGGAAGACGATGTGGTCGCGGGTCGGCTGATCGCCGCAGCGGAAGAATGGCTGCGCGGCAAGGGGATGACCCGGGTGCTTGCCCCGCTGTCCCTGTCCATCTGGGAGGAGCCGGGCCAACTGGTGAAAGGGTTCGACCACCCGCCCACCGTCATGATGGGCCACCAGCCCGAGCGTTACCGCGATTATATCGAGGCCCGCGGTTATCGCCCGGCCAAGCGGCTCGACACTTACGATCTTGATATCACCAAGGTCTTTCCGCCGCTGATCCAGCGAGTGATAGGGTCAGGCGAGAAAAACGCGCGCATCCGCATCCGCAACGTCGACAAGAGCCAATTCGACACAGAAGCGGCGCTGATCCTCGATATCCTGAACGATGCATGGTCTGACAACTGGGGTTTCGTACCGTTCACCGATTCCGAGATCGCGTATGCCGGCAAAAAATTCAAACCGATCGTGCGCGAAGACCTGATCATGATCGCCGAATATGACGGGGAACCGGTGGCCTTCATGATGACACTCCCTGATCTGAACGAAGCACTGAAGCCGATGAACGGCCGGCTGCTGCCCTTCAATTGGCTGAAGCTCCTGCGCTGGCTCAAATCGCCCAAGGTCAGGACCATGCGCGTACCCTTGATGGGCGTCCGCAAGAAACTTCAATCCTCGCGGCTTGCCAGCCAATTGGCGTTCATGATGATTGAATACATCCGCCGCAATTCAGTCAGCCGTTATGGCGCAACCCGGGCCGAGATCGGTTGGATCCTTGATGATAACCAGGGCATGATCGCGATCGCCGACGCCATCGAAAGCCGGGTCAACCGTTCCTACCAGATCTACGACAAACCCCTCTGACCACCGGCACGGCCCATGAAAGCCCTCAGGTCACCGCGGACGAAGCCCCGAGGGCACGAGGGAACGAGCTTGCACAAGGCAAAAAAAGGCCTTCGCTCGTAACCGAGCGAAGGCCTTCGGGATCGTATCACCAGCCGCTTGGACGGGAGGGGGGGTCTCGGCGGTGACATTCCCATAATGCGCGTCCCGGATGACGGTTCCCCGCCTCGAATGAAATTTTGCACATTTTTTCGGCCGATGGCACGAGCACGGCATCCAGTGAGCCTCTGCGAGGCACGCCCTGTCGTCGTCACGAGCCAGACGTTGTTGTTTTCTGTCGACTCTGGTCTGGTGAATGGTAAACATTTGATTGTAACGGCCTTGCAGATGCCAAGCAGCGGCGGCTTACGGCCTTGGGGATATACATGACGTCTCAGTCTGTGCTCGTGGTCGAGGACAGCTTTCTTATAGCGGCTTCGCTTGAAGAAGCGCTTCTGCAAGCAGGCCACCAGGTGATGCTGGCCGGCTCTGTGGCCGAGGCCGAGGCTGCCATGGCGGATACGGATTTCCTGGCTGCGCTGCTTGATTACATGCTGCCGGACGGAGACAGCCTCGGGCTGGCGCAGCAACTCCATGCAGTGGGCTGCAAAGTAGCGATGGTGTCTGGCGCCGACCGTGACGTCGTTCCGTCCGACCCTGCTATTTCCGCACTGTTCGCCAAACCGATGGATGACCGGGTTCTGGTGGACTGGGTGGATTCAATCGCCGGGCAATATCACTGATCTGCCAATCGCAATAATGGAGCGCTTGGCGACTCCGAGCGGGGAACTTTCGCTCGAGGCAAAGGTTTAGCGCGGGTATAGATGTGTTCGGAAGGGGTTTAGATGTCGCTCGGGGCTCAGGTTGCCGCTCAATTGCCTTACCTGCGCCGTTATGCGCGAGCATTGACGGGATCGCAAACTACCGGGGACGCTTTCGTCCGTACCACCTTGGAAGCCGCACTGGCTGATCAGGCATTGCAGCAAAGCCTGTCAGGAGGCCGAGTCCCGCTTTACCGGGCATTCAACAAGGTATGGTCGAGCGCATATATCGACGTCGATGATCATGAACAGCCGAGCGGCGATCTTGAACTGGTGGCCCAGGCGCGTCTTGCCGCGATCACGCCGCTCAACCGCCAGGCGCTGTTATTGACCACATTGGAAGATTTCTCGATCGACGAAGCTGCGCAGATCATGGATATGAGTGCCGTGCAAGTCGATCGGCTCGTCCAGGAAGCGATCACAGAGATCGATCGGGAGTCGACCACTAGTGTGCTCATCATCGAAGATGAACCCCTGATATCGATGCAGCTGGAAGACTTGGTGCGTTCTCTGGGGCACGAGATAACCGGCACTGCCGCTACCCGCACCCAGGCGCTGCAAGTGGTGGCAGAACGCCGACCTGGTCTGGTGCTGGCGGATATCCAGTTGGCGGACGGCAGTTCTGGTCTGGACGCGGTTGACGACATATTGGCCATCGGTGATGTTCCGGTCATCTTCATCACCGCCTATCCGGAGCGGTTGCTGACCGGCAGCCGGCCCGAGCCGACGTATCTGATCACCAAGCCGTTCCAGGAATCCACGGTACGTGCCGCGATCAGTCAGGCCCTGTTCTTCAATTCGAGCCGCGAGCTTTCTTAAGGAAGCTCCCCATTAATTAGAGGCCCCGCAGCACGCACCGGGCTTTGGCTCACGGCTCCTGCTGGTTTTCGGCATTGTCCTGGATCATCGCCTTGCGCGCTCTGATCTGGAAGGATGCCGGTTTGCGCACCGGCACAGTAAGGATGCACCGCACTCCGTCGGCACCGAAGGTGAGATCAACGGGGTTGCGCAATTCATGCGCAACAATCTTTTCAATAAGTTCTGTTCCGAACCCACGCTGACGCTGTTCGGGTACCGGCGGGCCGCCCGTTTCGCACCATTCGATCCTGGTCAGTTTGTCGCTGATCATTTCCCAGTTCACGGTCACCCTGCCGCCCGCCACGCTAAGCGCCCCGTACTTCGAAGCATTGGTCGCGAGCTCATGGATCGCTAGCCCCAGTGACAGCGCGTCGTTGGGGGCCAGTTCGACATCGGGGCCGCGTATGATCACCGCCCGGTCGGCATCCTGGACGTAAGGCGCCAGCTCCGCTGCGACCACGGCACGGATCGGAGTAGTCCCCCATTCGGACTGTGTGAGCAGATCGTGCGTGGCCGATAGCGCCCTGACACGGCCGATCAGCCCGACCACGAAATCATCGATACTGTTAGCCCGCCGCCTGGTTAGCGCCACAATTGAAAGCACGTTAGCGAGAGTGTTCTTGACCCGATGGTTCAACTCCCGCGTCAGCGAGTTGCGGATCGAGGCCTGTTCCTCAAGCCACGCAAGCGCTTCGCGATCTTCCACCGCCTGCTGTGTGAGCAGGCGCGCCACCACCAGCAGCAGCCCAGCCACGAGCATGCCGAACAGCAATGTGAGCAGGGCCAGGTTCGACAGCGTCGATCTGGCGGGCGGCGTGACGACCACTGTCATCGCACGGTCCGCGAGCGCAATTTGACGAACGATTGCGCGACCAGGCACCGGGTCCGGGGAAATCGTGACGAGAGGCGTACCGCCTAGTTGGTTACCGTCGTAGATCGCCACGCCGTATTCGGCGAGTTGCTCTGGCGCCAGCGCGGACTCGATGAAGCGCCGTGCATTGAAGCCGCGAACTATGACGCCCCGGAATGTCCCTTGTCCCGGGCCGCCGAGCGCAAGACCTTGGCCATCGTAGACTGGCATGACGATGACAAAGCCGGTGCGGTCCCTCGCGCCACTGTCAACCAGCAGCTCGATTGGAGCGCTGGCCGTGGGCCGGCCGGTTGCCCGCGCCCGATCCGCGGCCGCGCGGCGTACCGGCTCGGAGTAGATATCTAATCCCAGAGCCCTGCGACCAACACCGGCGGGCTCGATGTAGATGACCGGCAGAACCTTGGCCTGCCGCGGAATCGGATGGACCCGAAACATACCAGTTGGCGCAGAGTTCAATCGGCGCTCCAGGGCCGGCACCTGCTCGCGGGAGATTTCGGGCGCCCAGGCCAGCGCTTCGCCAGCGCGGAGCGTGTCATCAGCGTGCAGCTGCCGGGCGAACTGTTGCAGATCGGCTGCGGTCACCTCGGGCCGGGTGGACAGCATTGCCGCGCCCGCGCGCAGATATGCGACGTTGGCGTTCGCCTGACGTTCAATCGCGGACGTCACCGTCGTCGCCATCTGGAGATGCTGCGCGTCCGTGCGCTGCGCTTCAACGCGTTCGATCGCGAAAACCGCCAGCGCTGTCATCGCACACACCATGAAAAAGATCGCTACCGGCATGCCGCGCGGAAAGCGGAGATACCAGCGTTGCCTTTCCGATTTCGCTGCTTGTGTTTGCTTCACGCCATCCCCATTCTGCCAAGGCGACAGAAAAATTCAATTCGCATCGAAGTCTGTCTTCCCAATGCGGCCAGCCATGACAAGTGCCCGGGGAAAAGCACAACTACCATATCCGTCCTATTTCGGGAACCGGATGGAAATCAGTTCGTTTTGGGGCTGGCGGTGGGTGTTTGACCATGCGCTATTTACGAAATCAGGGGGTCGACCGCGATGCTACGCGGACCGAACGAAAAACAGGGAAACTACACACCCGCAATGGCTAACGATAATGCCGAAGAAAAGGCACCCGAACAAATGCAAGAGGTGCTCCCGCGTGGTGGTAAGCGGTCAAAGCCGGAATGGGCCGACGGCCTGCGCCAGCTTTACGACAATGTGCTGGACGAACCACTGCCGGACAGTTTCGCTGATTTGCTGTCCAAGTTGGATGACGCCGGCCAATGACCGATCCAGCCGCTCTCAAGGCTTTCCGTGGGGAACGCCCCAATCGGGAAACAACCAGCTTCAAACGTGAAATGACGGCGGTGATCCCGCATTTGCGCGCGTTTGCGCGTGGCCTTTGCGGACGCCCCGATCTCGCGGATGATCTTGTGCAGGAAACACTGCTCAAGGCATGGGCGGCGCAGGAACGGTTTGAACCCGGCACATCGATGCGCGCCTGGACGTTCGTGATCCTGCGCAACGCGTACCTGACAGACATGCGCCGCAATCGCTTTCGCGGCGAGTATGACGAGACTGTTGCCGAACGCACTCTCACCGCGCCAGCCGATCAGGAAGGCCCCCTGCACCTGTCCGACATGCACCGTGCACTAATGACATTGCCGCCGGAACGGCGCGAGGCGCTGCTGCTGGTGGGCGCTGGCGGGTTTTCGTATGAGGAAGCCGCTGACATCTGCGGCTGCGCGGTTGGCACCATCAAAAGCCGGGTCGGCCGCGCGCGCGCCACGCTTTCACGCATGATTGAAAACGGCGAGATGCCGCGGCGCGGCAAGGGCGCCGAGACCGCGGCGCACGCCTCGATCATGCGCGATCTTGATCACGTGTCCACAGGCGGAACCCTGAAATAGCCGGCGCCCCGCATCTGCATAAGTGCAAGCGGTTGTCCGCGCCGCGCCTTTCAACAAGCCGGATGCGCAATGACCACAGGTGATCGAACGGTCGCAACCGCCCTGCCGCCGGCCGGAGTTCCAGCCGACCGACGTGCCGTATTGGCGGCGCAGGAACTGCGACTGATCTCGGCGCTGGTGATGCTGCTGGGGATCGGTCTGTTCCTGGCGCTGCCGTTTGTCCTGTCAATCGGGTCGGTCGTGTTCCTGCCGCTGGCGACCGCGCTGATCCTGTCGATCGTGTTGTCGCCGTTTGCAGACCAGTTGCACCGAGCCGGAGTGCCCAACGTCGCTGCCTCGATGCTGTCGGTGGTGCTGTTCGTTGCGCTGGTCCTGATGACAGTGGCCTTGATCCTCCAGCCGGCACTGGCTCTGGTCGACGAGGTTCCCGGGATGGTAACCCGCGCCTCGCAGCAGATCGTAAAGCTGCGGAGCAATTTCGACTGGATCAACGATCTTAATCGCGCGCTCGCCCGCATTTCCGGCCGCACGCCCACGCGCGAAGTGGTGGTGGCCACGCCGTCTATCATTGAACAGCTGGCAATCGCGACGCCCAGCGTCGTACTCGAAACATTGCTGACCTTCCTGATGAGCTTTTTTCTGATCGAATCCCGTGTCCGTATGCGCGAACGGCTGCTGAAGGACCGCACGGGCTCGGGTGCAAGCATCAAGGCCGCGCGGCTGATGCGCGAGATCCAAGACCGCGTGGGCGTCTATATCCTCACCGTAGCACTCATAAACCTTGGGGTTGGTGCGATAGTGTCTGTGGGCGCCTGGGCCTTGGGGTGGAGCGCTCCGATCATGTGGGGCGGCATTGCGGCGCTGCTCAATTTCCTTCCGTATATCGGCCCGCTGTCCATGATCTGCGTGCTTACGCTGGTAGGCATCTCCACATACGAGACGGCCGCGCTGGGCCTTGTCGCGCCGCTGGCCTACTTGGTGCTGCACACGATCGAGGCGAACGTCGTTACGCCGGCGATCCTCGGTCGGCGTTTCACCGTCAATCCCGTCCTGATCCTGTTTTCATTCAGTTATTTCACGTGGATCTGGGGAGTGTTGGGGGCCCTGCTGTCCATGCCGCTGTTGATCACGCTGGCCGCCGCGTTCGAGCATCTGGGCAAGCCCAACCTGCTCGGATTTATTTTCGGTGAACCGCTGTTCCCGACGATGCCCGAGGTAGCGACGGCCGAGCTTGCTGCGGCGGGCCTGCCAGGAGCCGCCGCTCGAGCCCAAGGCGCGCCGCCGGCTGAGTAAGTCCTTCGCGGCTAAAGCGGCGGCAATCGGCAGAGGAACGACATCGGTGCTTTAGCTTTGCGCCCCGCCGTGGCAGATCGGAGCGGGCCCCAGGGCTTCGTCACCACAGCAAGGGCGCGCATGAGCAGGCACTATTTCGGCACCGACGGCATTCGTGGGCGCACCAACGCGGGCGTGATGACCGCGGCCACGGCGATGAAGGTCGGTCAAGCCGCGGGCACCCGGTTCCTGCGCGGCGATCATCGTCACCGCGTCGTGATCGGCAAGGACACACGCCTGTCCGGCTACATGCTGGAAAACGCCATGGTCGCAGGCTTTACCAGCGTCGGGATGGACGTCGTCCTGCTCGGCCCGATGCCGACGCCGGCAGTCGCGCTCCTCACCCGAGAGCTACGGGCTGATGTGGGCGTCATGATTTCCGCCAGCCACAATCCTTATGAAGACAACGGGATCAAGCTGTTCGGGCCGGACGGTTTCAAGTTGTCGGACGACGACGAACTCGCGATCGAGACGATGCTCGGTCAGGAGATCGCGCTGGCACCGGCGCCCGATATCGGACGCGCTCGCCGGATCGACGATGCGCGCGGCCGCTACATCCATGCCGTCAAGGCCTCGCTGCCCCATAACGTCCGGCTGGATGGATTGAAGCTGGTGGTCGACTGCGCGAACGGCGCTGCCTACCAGGTCGCGCCGGCAGCGATGTGGGAACTGGGGGCCGAGGTGATCACCATCGGCGTCAACCCGAACGGCCGCAACATCAACGACAAGTGCGGCTCGACCCATCTGGATCTGGTTCGTGCAACCGTCGTCGCCGCCGGCGCCGACATCGGCATCGCGCTTGATGGCGATGCCGACCGCCTGATCGTGGTCGACGAGCAGGGCAGGATCGTCGATGGCGACCAGCTGATGGCGCTGCTTGGCACGCAGCTGGCCGCGCGCGGCGCATTGCGCGGAGGCGGCGTGGTCGCCACCGTCATGTCGAACCTTGGGCTGGAACGTTACCTTGGCAACCAGGGCCTTGAACTGGTGCGGACCAAGGTGGGCGACCGCCATGTGCTCGAGGCGATGAAAAGTGGCGGTTACAATGTCGGCGGTGAACAGTCGGGCCACATGATCCTGCTCGATCATGCCACCACCGGCGATGGCACTGTCGCCGCGCTGCAGGTGCTGGCCGCCCTGGTCCAGTCGGGCAAGCGGGCCAGCGAGTTGCTGCATCTGTTCGACCCGGTCCCGCAGCTGCTGCGCAACGTCCGCTTCGGCGGGGGCAAGCCGCTGGAAAACGCGCAGGTCCGGCAGGTCATCGCCGATGCCGAAGCGCGTCTGGCGGGGCGCGGGCGGCTTGTAATCCGTCCATCCGGTACCGAACCGGTGATCCGCGTGATGGCAGAAGGCGACGATTCCGGCGAAGTCCACTTGGTTGTCGGCGCGATCTGCGATGCTGTTGCCAAGGCCGCGGCCTGACGAAGGAAGCCTTGATGCTGGAAATGCGTCCCGATTGCGAACGATGCGGCGCCGTACTGCCGGCCGAGGCGCCCGGAGCGTTCATCTGCAGCCTGGAATCCACATTCTGCGCCGGTTGCGCTGACGAATTGGATGATCTGTGCCCCGACTGCGGCGGCGAACTGCTCGATCGGCCAACCCGCCCGCGCCGGCGTCACGCCCCGCACCCGCCTGCCACCGCAAAACGACACTGCGAATGAAAGCCCGGCATGGCGGCAGCCCGCCGCGCGTTCTGGTGATTGCCGGGTCCGACAGCTCGGGCGGCGCCGGCATCCAGGCCGACATCAAGACGATCACCATGCTCGGCGGCTATGCGATGACCGCGATCACTGCGATCACCGCGCAGAATACGCTTAGCGTCAACGCGGTGGAAACGCTGCCCGCGGCGCTGGTCGCGGCGCAGATCGACGCGTGCGTTGCCGATATCGGGGTCGACGCCGTGAAGATCGGAATGCTCGGCTCTTCGGCCATTGCCCATGTGGTAGCGGACCGGCTGGAGCAACTGGCGGTACCGATCGTGTTCGATCCGGTCATGATCGCTACAAGCGGCGCGCTATTGGCCGACCCGGACACCATCCGCGCATTCGAACGTCTGATGCAATGCGCCGCGCTGACCACCCCCAACGTGCCCGAACTCGCCGCGCTGGGCGGCGACCTTGCAATGATCGCGCGCGGCAATTCCTACCTTGCCAAGGGCGGAGATGCAGAGGGCTCTGTGGTGGAGGACAGGCTCGTCCAGCCCGGCGCGGACCCTGTCATCTGGCAGGCGCCGCGCATTGCGACGCGCCACACCCATGGCACCGGCTGCACGCTCGCCAGCGCTATCGCGACCGGTCTGGGGAACGGCGCTGCGCTGATCGAGGCGATCGGCATGGCACGAGATTTCGTCCGAGCGGCGCTGCTGGCAGCGCCCGGGTTCGGAGCAGGCCATGGTCCGCTTGGCCATCAGGCGGTACGCTGATCGGGGCCGCTTGAACGTGCCGGTTCAATCCAGGTCGTAAAACGCGCGGATCGTTTCCCAGCCCTCCACCGCGGATTCCACCGGCGTGAACAGCCGCATGTCTTCGCGGTTGATCACGCCTTCTTCCGCCAGCGCCTCGAAGTTGACCACTTTGCGCCAGAAGTCACCGCCGAACAGAAGGATCGGGATCGGCTTCATCTTGCCGGTCTGAACCAGCGTCAGCAACTCGAAGAACTCGTCAAACGTCCCAAACCCACCGGGAAACACCGCGACCGCCCGCGCACGCAGCAGGAAGTGCATTTTGCGCAGTGCGAAGTAGTGGAACTGGAATGACAGGTGCGGAGTGACCCAGGCATTGGGCGCCTGCTCGTGCTGCAGCACGATGTTGAGCCCGATGGTCTCACCGCCCGCTTCGGCCGCTCCGCGATTGGCGCCCTCCATGATCGACGGGCCGCCGCCTGAGCAGACCACAAACTGCCGCATTCCGTCTTCCACAATCGCCGCTTCGGTAGCGATCCGGGCCAGTTCGCGTGCTTCGTCGTAGTAGCGGCTTTTCTCCACCAGCCGTTCGACCACCGCCTTGCGCTCCGGCGTGGTCGCGGTTGCCAGCGCGGCATCGGCCATTTCCGGCGACGGAATGCGCGCCGAGCCGTAAACCACCAGCGTCGAGCCGATCCGCGCTTCGTCGAGCAGCATTTCCGCCTTCAACAGCTCCAGCTGGAACCGGACCGGGCGCAGCTCCTCGCGCAACAGGAAATCGGTGTCGCGGAATGCTAAACGGTACGCAGCGTCTTGGGTCTGCGGGGTGGTGTGCGGCTGCGCTTCGACAAACGACGCTTCCTGTTCCGCCTTGTAGAATTTGCGGCGCGTAAGCTTCCGGCTTTTGGGTTCTTCGGTCATCGCCCTCCCTTGCCCGCTCGTTGCCAAAGCGCAAGGGGGCGCAGCGGTGCGGGGCAGCGGCGATGACGGACCGGCGTGTGTTGCATGTTTGCATCCGGTTCGGAGCAGTCTCGGCCCCGCGCGAAATCCTGGTCTGCTAGTCATCCGGCACCAGTTCACCCGAACCACGGGATTTTATGACCGTCACTGCAACCGTCGCCCGATGCGTGCTCTCGCTCGCTGTCATTTTGGCCGCTACCGCGCCGGCTGTGGCCTCATCGGGCGGCGGCGGTACCCCGGCCCGCCCCAGCCGCTCCGCCACCGCTGAGCAGAAAACGGCAGTACCTGCCCTCCGCAAAGCCTGGTTCGGCCAGTGGCTGGCGCAACAACGCAAGCGCGCCTTGCAGGTTCAGAAGACCGATAGCGCGGGTTGAGGCAATGGCTCACGCCCATGCGCTTAGAGTAACGCGCCTGAGCACTGTCCTGATTTTTCCCGCTATCGTAGCCGGGGCTTAGCGCTCCACCACGCTGCGATTCACGGCTGGACCGCCGCGCTCCGCTCTGCCTGCGTGCAGGATTTGATCGTGCACCACGTTATAGGTTGACCTACTGGGCGGCGCCCGGGCCGCGAACTTCTGCCTTGCGGCACCGGATCGTGCGCAGCAGCGTGCTAATCCTTGCTTCCTTGAGGCGTCGGACGAGAAACCGCACTTGCGGCAGTTGCACGCCCGTAAGGGGCGGCGCCGCGCGCGCCTCCAAACCTTCAGACGGCACGACGACGCTACGTTAACGCGAGGCTTTGGCCCATTCAGTCATCTGCGCCCGGTAGTCGCCTTCCGCATTCGCACGGAGCATTTCCAGCCGGTCCAATTCCTTCCGCTGCGTTTCCGTCAACTGAGCGCGCTCGCGCGCAAGCGCCGCTTCGCGCCGCCGCAGCGCTGCGATTTCGGCAGCGGCGCGCTGTTCGTAAGAAGCGATCGCCTGTTCGGCCTTTAACACCGCTACACGGCTGGGTTTCGGTGCAGGCATTGCGGGTTTGCGGCTGCCGGCGGCAGCGCCGCCGGGCGCCGGCGTCGCGGCCGGAGCCCGGCGACTTGCGCGGGCTGGCACCGGTCCCAGCGCCGCCAACTGGTCTTTGAGCGTGCCGCGCGACCTGCGGATGACGACGCCCGGTTGTGCGAGCGGCTCTTCCATGTGCGCCGGATCAGTGACCTGCTCGGCCGCGCCGGTTGCGAACAGGTCCCGCGTGGAGCCCCAGGCCCGCAGCGCGGCGGCCCGGCTGGGCGCCGCGACGTATGCATCATCGAAGCCAATCGACGTACGGAAAACCTTGAGCGCCCGGGCCATGGCAACCAAACGGCGCACCCGCCCGCCTGGTGCCCGCGCAGGAGCAGTATTTGCACAAGACTGGATGCCCCGCGAGGATTATAACCCTCGTCTCGCAGTGTCCGCGACCATTCCCATATGTCTCGGAAAGTGGCTGTTTACCTTGCATATTCGTCCTTACTCCGCCATGATCGTCCCTTGACGTTCCTGTAGAACCCGCTCATTCTGTGGGGACTAGTGTGGGGACGGCCATGGGCAAGTTGACAACAATAAAAGTGCGAACGGCCAAGCCTGGCGTGGCGCCTGACGGTAAGCCGAAGAAGGCCGTTTATCCCGATGGCGATGGCCTGCTCCTATGGGTGAAGCCAACCGGCGCGCGCTTCTGGGTGCTTCGGGTGCAGGTGAACGGCAAGCGCCGCGACATTGGTCTAGGCTCGGTCGCATTAGAAACGGTGGGCGGCAGCGCGTTCGGCGATCACGATCCGGTGGCCGACACGTCGCTGATGCTTCGGTCTTCGTTGACGCTAGCAGAAGCGCGCAAGAAAGCCGCTGCGCTCCGCGAACTGGCCAAAGCCGGCGCCAATCCCATCGCCGAGCGGGACAAGGAGCGCCGCGTCATTCCCACATTCGCGGAGGCCGTTACTGCGGCCCACGAGGCCAAGTCTGCGGGCCATTGGGCGGAGCGCACCGCGAAGGCCTTCCTCGCTTCGCTGATCGAACACGCCAACCCGAAGTTGGGTGCGATGCGGGTCGATGCCATCGCCGGCAGCGATATCGTGCTGGCCCTGGCGCCGATCTGGAACAACAAGCCAGTGATGGCGCGCAAAGTCCGCGCCCGCATCTTGCAGGTGCTTGCCTTCGCCAAGGGACAGGGATGGCGCACTGATGCGCTTCCCGACGCGCGCGAGATGCGCGGAGGCCTCTCCCGCCAGGAGCCCGGCAAAAACTTCGCCGCGATGCCGTTCGCCGAGGTCCCGGATTTTGTTGCCGATCAGCTCGGCAAGGAACGCGGTTCCAGCCGCATGGCGCTGCTGTTCGCCATCCTGACGGCTGCGCGCTCTGGCGAGGTCCGCAGCGCCACCTGGGCGCAGATCGACTTCAAGGCTAGGACGTGGTCGCGTTCGGCCGCTGACATGAAGATGGGCGTTGCTCACGTGGTCACCCTCAGCGATGCCGCCATTGCCATTCTGGAGCACACAGCCCCCGAAGGGCAGCGCACCGGCCTGATCTTCCCGGGCAGCAAGCAGGGCCGACCCCTTTCCGATATGTCGCTAACCAAGATCATGCGGCTCGCCGGCAGGGCAGAGACGGTCCACGGCTTTCGCTCCGCGTTCCGCGACTGGGCCGCCGAGGAAATGCCGACCATCCCTGCTGATGTCGCAGAGAAGGCGCTCGCGCACAGTGTCGGGACTGCCACCGAGAAGGCCTATCTGCGCTCCGATCTGCGCGAGATGCGCCGCGCGCTAATGGATGCATGGGGCCGCTTCGCAGCACCGTCGCTCTCGCCCGGCGGCAGCAATGTCATCGAGTTGGGGCGGAAAACCGCTGGCGCTGCCACATAGCGACTCTTACCCTCGCGGCCGGCGTGAGCGCACAATTACCCATGGCGGCGCCAGCGTAGCCGGTCGTCCGCCGTTCACCCTCAACATCGCGCCCCACTTTAGTCCCCAGAGCATAGACAAGCTCAGCGCGATGACAGAGTATCGGCGATGCAACGTCCTGAAAGGCCGCTTCGATGCCGAGCAACGCAATGCGCAGCAACCTTGGCGATTGGGAGAACTCCCCGGTCATCCAAGATCAGGTGATCGCCTATGCCGACAGCCTCAGGTCGTCATTCACCCTTCGAGACGTGTACAGGCCCCTGCGCCTGCCACGCTACACGGTTAGCCGCGTGCTATGCCGGCTGCACACCAAGGGCATCCTGACCCGCTACAAAATCCCGTTACCACTTCACCGCTACGACACGAAGGCCGGAACGATAGATCCGGCGGGCGCCACCCGCCAATGCTACCTGTATCAGTTCACCGAATAGCTTGAGCCGAAGAGCCAAGATCGTAGCTTCGCGGGGAAATGGCTGCAATCGCGGACGATTCGGAGCGACGGCTTCCAGGCTTAGGTGTCAGGGAAGCGGACATGCAGGTGGCACGGGTCCGGCTGATAACGACCCAGACTCAGTCGTTCACGAAATCACCTTTAGACGCCAGATTTAACCGAAAGCGGTCAGACATAAAACCGCGCCGCGAAGGCATGGATAGCGTGAGCTTCCCAGGCGGGTTCATCCGCGTCCGCGATCGCCCGTTCGCGTGCCCGCTTAGCCATCCAGTGACGGTAGCTAGGCTCGGGATGATCCTTCTCCAACGCCTTTATCGCAGCGTATGTCTCAGCGCCCGGTTGCGATGACAACAGGTTGAAGAGCTGGTTGCGGGCATCTTGGGCGTTGTCCCGGCGGGCCGGTGAATAGACGTTGCCATTGGCCCGATCGATATCATCGCTCGTCCTGATGAAGCGGTGCATCAGAACATAGAGGCTCTTGAGGTGAGCAGGCGTTTTGAAGGCCCCCGTCCGGTTGCCAGTTCCATGCCGGTCACCAACCAAGGAAACCACGAAGTTCTGCGCAAAGCCCGATCCGTCTTCCTGCGCGAGACTCTCCAGTTCCTGCTGAAGAGCGGGAATGGCGTCGTCGGGGGCGTTGTCGACCCAGAGTGCGTACCAACGCGGGCGCCGCTCGAAATCGACCTCAACAGCAAGCTTAGATTTGGCGAGCATCCCCAATTCGGCCGAGTCTACCCCCGAACTCGACAGGATATTGATGCAGTAACGAAGATTGTCCGCATTATGCATGTCATTTGCCTGCAGCCATTGCAGGACCAGCGGCGCGACATCAGCATGCAGCCACGGCGCGTGATAAAGGATATCGTGAAGGACATGGTGGGTCGGCTGATCGGCTTTGCTGTGATCCAGCTCCCAGATCAGCTCGTTCGCCACGGCTTTCAGCCCGGCTTTGGGATGCGCACGATAAAGCGGCTCGAACCAGCGTGGAAAGCCGTTCAATTCCCAGGTGAAGTAGCGCAGCGCGTGCCGCACCTCGGCATCGCTGAGCGCTAAGAAGAAGCTTTCGTCTTCTGCAAAAGCGATGGTGACCCCTGCCATTGCAAAGGTCAGCGCGTACGGCGTCGAGCTGGTATCGGCACCCTCTGATCGGAGGCCGGGCATGTACGGCCGCCAGAAGGCCACGGCAGCGTCGCGATAGGCGCGCGCCACTTCTTCGCCAAACTCAGGGATCAACTGCTGCCAGGCCGAGCCCCAATCGCGATCACGTGTAACGCCATCTTCCCGGATGCTATGAAGGAGATACACCTGATCGTAACTGAATTCTCCAGGCTTGAGCCCGTGGGGTGACCTGACGCGCTCTGGATCGGCCTTGAGCGTGCGAATCCAGTCCGCCCTGTCACGGTCCTCCTTTTCTTTTTCAGCCTTCCGCTCACGCTTCCACTTGCGATCCTCGGCCTGCATTTTTCGCACTTCAGGCGAGGGGCGCGGATCAATCCGCTGTGCGAGTGCCGCTTCAAGCTCGGCCTGTCCCGTTATCGCGGCGCGTATTTGCACCAGCCATTCTTTCGGACGATCCGCAGCGACGAAAAGAATCAGGCAGCGCGAAAGCGCCACAAGCCGGTCATCTAGCGTTTTCTCCTCGCGCACCCAGCCGAGACAGCGATCGAAATCTTCAGGATGGAAGCGCCAGAAGGGATGCATGAAAGAGATCTGCCAATCGTCGATCATCCGCTCACCTTTGACGGCCAGATGCGCGCGGCGCTCAGCAACGCTGGTCCAATACAGGCGGTCATTCAATTCCTGCCAGCGCGGGACATTCACGCCGAGCGCGTTCTTGAAATCGGTTGCGTGATCGCTGCGCCAGAAACGAACAGCCGGTACCTTACGGAGTATTGCAAGCGCCTCGGGATATAAGGCCGCTGCCGAGCGCCCGCTGACCAAGCGATCAACGGCATGCAGCGCGAGACCCATCAGCCAGCTAAACGGTTCCGAGACATGGCATTCTCGGCGCTCAATATGGGGTTCGCGTTCGAGAAATTCGTTGAGACCCTCGACCAAACGCGCAACCGGATGTTCGGGTGCTGCATCGGCCATGATCGGCAGCCGCTCGATCAAGCGGTGGATCGCGTCCGAAAGCCCGGCCGCTGCGAAGCGTTCATAGGGCGCGAGCCGGTCGATCGAGGCAAGAAGCAGCTCGATGCTGCGCATCGTCGGCGCGGCCCATTCAACCAGCTCGCCCAACAAGCGCCGGTCTAGCGGCGGATCGAGCGCGACAATCGCCGACCACAGCGCGTCTTTCTGCGCCTCCTCGCCCAGAGTCATGACCGCGCGGATAGAAGCGATTCGGGCATAGCGACCGCGGCTCGGATCGAGCGCGATCTGATTCAACGCTGGCAGGCAAGTGCGCATTTCACCCTGCCAGGCAAGCCGCCCGATGAAAAAAACGACATCGTCATCGCTGCCAAAGCGTTCGAGCAATGCAAGCGCGTCTTCGGCAAGGTCGGGGGCGGCAATGCGTTCGATTGCGGTGTTATCCATGATCACTCTCACTTCGCGTCCGCAGCGATCCGCGCCACGATCCCGGCCAGCATTTCGCGGCGAGCCGCCAAGGGCAGCTGCGACGGGTCGCCACCTTCGCTGGCGAAATCGGGTTCGAGCGCCAAGGCCCGATCGCGCACGACCTCGTCCAAAAGCAACAGCCAACAAAGCGTCGGCCGCAATCGCGGGACGATGACCACTTCGCCATATTGGTTGCGGAAAAACAGACCTTCGACTTCCGGCCGCGCACCTGGGCGAACGAGCAGCTGCTGAGCCCACTCGGCAGTGAGCAGTTCGCGGATTTCGCGGTGACGGAAACGGACGCTCGCATAGACGATATCGTCGAATATGCCGGTCCGCAGCAACGCGCCTAGTTCAGCTTCGGACCAATCGGGCAGCACCACCGCCGGATCGACACGATCCGCCTTGTTGGGATCGTCGGGCAGAGACACGATGCTTCGACCTGTCAGGGTGACAGCGGCGGCCAGCGCCTGGGCGCCGCTGCGTGCACGGTCGGCTACGATCCTCGGCGATGCTCCGGCTGCCGAGAGCGGGGCAATTTGGAGTTCGATAAGGCGCTGCAGCACTTCGAGACGGCTGCCTAAAGCGCCGTCGGCCTGCCATTTTCGGATCAGTGCCTTGAGGTCGAACGGCCGCTCGGCCAGCGAGGTCAGGTTGCCGCGTTCAACGGCCGCCATGAAAGCGTTGGCGTCAACGCCATGGTGCGCGGCGAACAGCTTGATCTGATCGGGCTTGAGGCCGGCGAGGCGATAAACCTTCAGGACGCCATCGCTCTCGGCTTGGTCCGAATTTTTCTGCTTTGCCTCTTCGGCGTCGGCTGGCGCGCCATGGGGCAGATATTGCTCGACCAGAGTCCTATCAGTTAAAGCCTGCCAGGCGTCTTCGCGGCTGGTGATGATGATCCGCGCGCGCTCACGGGCAATCTGGATGCGCGCACCGAACAGCCGGATGGCGTCTTCAAGTGCGCGCGGAGTACCAAGCTGCGCTTCATCGACCGAATCGAGGAAGAAATAGGCTTCGCCGTCGTTTGCCAGCCAGTCGACAAAATCGGCGGCGGTGCCGACCTCGAAGCCATCCTCGAACGCCGCGTCGATAGCCTCAATCCGAATGAAAAAGGCATTGGCGCCTTCCGCACGAAGTTTGGTAGCGCGGTCTTTTGCCTCGAATGTCTTGCCAGCGCCTGCGTCGGCCAGGACGAGGACACGGTAGCTTTCTTCGAGGGCGCGCCAACCTTGCACAGCGCCGCAAGGTTCGGGGTGGATAAACTCCCCCTGACCTAGCTGTGGCTTGGTTGGAACGAAGCGGCGGATCAGGGGGACGATGATATCCGTCATGATCGCGTCCCCGCATTGGCCGGGTAGAGGTTCGGAAACCAGCGCTCGGCGACATCGGCGGGAAAAGCGAGCCGCAGCGCGGCCCTGTGCGTCGTGGCAGTCAGCATGCCGCGCTCAACCAATGCCGCTGTCACGTTACGCGCCCCGCGTTCCTCGTAACCGGTCAGCATCGGGATTTTCGAGCGCTCGACTTCACCCGCCAACACCGCTTCGCGCAGCACGGCGTAGCTGCCGCGCTGCAACCGCTTCGACCGGACTTCCTCCTCGACATGGATTTCGATGCGTCGCAGCAGCATGTCAGGCTCAAGCAGGCCGTTCATGAACCGTATCTGGTCGATCGAACGCTCCAGGAAGAAGCGACAAAAGGCGACCAAGCCGCGTTGGGTCAAATTGCCCCGCCCATCACGATCGCCTTCTCGCGGTCCGTCGGCCCCCGCGAGCAGCTTCTTGTAGAGCTCTTCTTCACGAGCAAGCCCACGCGCCACCGACCACAGGCTGGTGCCAATTCCCAACCGCTTGAACAAGG
The DNA here is from genome assembly GCA_040387665.1 of Pseudomonadota bacterium. Classification (GTDB taxonomy): domain Bacteria; phylum Pseudomonadota; class Alphaproteobacteria; order Sphingomonadales; family Sphingomonadaceae; genus Novosphingobium. Next base: position 30,382 of record JAZKDH010000042.1, read on the forward strand.
CATGCGACATCAGCCGCGCGACGCGGCCATTTCCGTCCAGGAACGGATGAATCCACAGGAAGCGGTGATGAACCGCGCCGACCGCTTGAATCTGTCGGAAACGGCTCAGCGGAGGAGAGGTATAGGCCCGATCCAACCGCGCCATGAACTGCGGCAGGTCGGCATGGTCGGGCGGCAGATGACGACCGACCTCGACATCGCGGGTGCGCCACTCTCCAGGAACCACCGGAAGCTTTTTGCCGGTTCGCGGCTGTACGACCCAAAGCATTTCGGCCGGCAGGCGCGAGCAGAATTCCTCGTGCAACCATGCTGCATATGCCGCTGATGCCGGCCACACATCGGGGTCCCTGCCGGTATCGATAAGCTGTTGCACGTGGATGTGCGCGACTGCTTCCTCCTGAAATTCGCGGCGCTTGGGCTCGGCCGAAAAGTCATTGGCGAGCGCGCGGTCGATATCGCGTGGATGCGTGTCGTGGCCTTCAATCAGGTTGGAATAGTAACAGTTCATCGATCTGACGAGATCGCCCATGGAATCGCGCAGGATCGGATGGACCCGCCCCGCGAGCTGGTTAGCCTCGGCAATCAGCGTCACGACGTCGTCTTCGAGATCCTTGACCGCCTCCTCAGGCACCATCGGCTCCATGGTCATAACATTCATTCGCTGTTTATGCCGGATCTCATGCCGGTTGTATATGCCGCAAAAGCGCCGTTTGTGGGTCAACGCCAGGCCCATTTGTGCCGCTTTCTCTGCCGCAATGTGAGCGCGAGCAGCGAATATCCGCTCTGCTCGACAACAACCTACATTCCGGCTCTCCGACGATCGGCGTTCTGGGATAGATTATTCGGCTCAGAAGATGGCAGGTTTCGGAACAAGCGGACCTTCCCACAAACGACCGCGACCGGCAGTAAAGTCACACGAAGCGGCGTTCCGCTTCCGTCCGCACCCGACTTGCATTGGAGGCTTTCGTACGCAAGCGCCCGAAATCCTTGGCAAAGCCAGTCGGTCATTCCATCACCCATAAACGTCCGCATCGACGGAAGCTGACCATCACGCCGGTTAGCTTGGACGATAGGCAACCCGTCCTAGTAGTCTCAGTAGTCGGTGGAGGCCGGCGCGCGAGCGGGACCGAGGAAATTATAGGGTCGCGAGTTGTTTATGGCGACCCCTGCCTCTCGCGTTCAGACTCAAACGACGTGATCGTCCCCGTGTGCTCCTCGACAAGCGACTGGAGCGCCTCGAAGGCACGATAGCAATGGTCGCGCTCAACGGCGAGCAATTCTGCGACTTGATCGAGATTGAGCGGTTCGCTCCCACCGATGCCGTAGCAGACGCGCCCGTCCGCGCAGACGATGCGCGTGACCATTTCGCTCATCCCGATTAGGAATCGGGCCGAGAACCGATGATTGTACGCGTTGCGGAAGTCCTCGGTGGCCTTCTTGAACGCTGCGCCAGCGATGGGCTCGACACGTCGCTTGAACGACCGAAAACGTCGCCACCCCCTGCAGATCGGGTCGATATGATTCAAATAGAGCGCGCGTTCGGTCGGGAATTCATCTCGCCACCCTTGAATATCCTTGGCCATGTTGGCCTGGTGGCAAAGATGGCCAGCCGCGTAGGCGAAGCGCGACTTGATCGCATAGGGTCGCCCGAGCGCCACCGTCCCCAGCGTATCGATGAACTCGTGCGAGACAGCCAGCTTCTCTTGGTCGGAGAGCGTCGCCGTAACACGAGCCCATGCGCGCAGCCGATGCACATCATGGGTCAAGTCGTTGATGATGTTCGCCAGCTCCGAAGCATAGTCGGACAGCATGCTGGAATAGGCCATCCAGATGCCGCCGAGCGGGTCGGGTAACGTCCACCAGTGATAATGCATGAAGCGCCCGCCGATCGCGCTATGATCGAGTTCGTGCCGATAGGCGGTGTAGAGCCGAATCGCGTCTTCGGACTGCTTGCGCGTAAACTCGTCTGGCTCAGGCATTGCGGCGAGCCCAATTGACCACCGACCACACCAGATCATCGACCGTGCTGCTCCCGATGGTGATGTTGCGGTGCGGCTCAATCCGATGATAGTCGCCGAGCGGCGCGGTCCCTACAGTGAACCCCGTGCGGCGCGCGATTATGTTCTTGGTGCGTCGGTTTTCCTGCCAATAGGTCACGATAGCCCGGTGTTTCGGCTGGTTCGGACTGCCGGGATGCAGCGCCCGCGCGTCGGGAAAGTGCATGTGGCGATGATGCGCGTGGAGCAGCGTGACATCGTAGAGCCGGGCGATAAAGGCGCGCATCTCATCGAGGCTGCCAGCGGTGCCGACATCTTTGCATTCGATCGCCACGCGCGGGCGCCCCACTGGAATTCCGCCCGCCTTGCGAATCTCGGTCCCGACACTGCCGGGCACGATAGAGATGTCGATCTCATGCGTCGCCGCGCTGCGGCCCGCGAACTGGATGCCGTTCCAAATCTCCCATTTGCTGCGCCGGCCCAAGCGAAAGCCGATCACGCTAGGATTGTGGGGACCCGCCGAGCTCGCAGGAACGCCGGCCGGCGCGCCGCCGCGCTGGATAAAACGCCGGTCGGCATCGCCGGAACGGATAATCGTCCCATCCGATCGCTGGAGCCACACGCTGAAGCCGGCGTCGCGCAGGCCGCGGGCGATGCTCGTCATCACGAACAACTCGAAGATTCGCCCGGCGCCGGATGCGTATTCGAGGGTGGTGACCCGGCCTACGATCGTGTCGAGTGCGGTTTGGACGGCCGGGATCATATCGTCGCCTGACCTCCCGCGCGCGCAGTCCACTCCGTCAACGCCGCCCGCAAGGCGGGGAAGTCGTCGCGGGCACCGGCGACATCCTCGCGACTGCTTTTCCGGTCGCCTTCGAGATCAAGGAGGACCAATGCCGTCCCCTGCTCGGTTTTGGCGGATGCCGCTTGCGCCAAGTTTCTGGGACCCTCCAGCTCGTTGGTGGACTCGACCATGAGGTCAAGCGCATCAATGGAAGCCTGCAAGTGGTCCAGCGCCGTCTCGAGCCGCTCCTCGATATAGGCCGCCGCCCATTCCACCTGCTCGCCCGCCGGTATCGGCGCGGGCATCGTGAGCAGCACCTGCGGCTCGCCGCGGGCCTTGGGTTGGGCATCGCTGCGAATCGACTGCCGGGCGGCAGCGAGCGCCTCCTCCGGTTCCTCAGCTGGTCGGCCAACCTGAATCCCCTCTATCAGCTCGAAGGCTAGCCAATCCAGCCGTGCTGCCATTAACGTCCCGATCAATTCCAGTACTCGCGAGTCGAGGATTGCCATTGCTTCAGGCCCTAACAAGATGATCCGCAGGTTTTACAATCATTTCGCCCTACATGCCGCCTGTCATCGGCGCGACTACTCCCTATGTTGGCTGCACGGATTGTTCGAGCCCAGAGCAGCGACCACCCCTTGTCCGCTCCGGGCAAATCCTGCCTCTCAAGGTGCCGCCTCGCAACGACAGCAAAGTCCCAAGCCCTGTCTTTCTACTCTCCAAAGGATACGGTGAACGCAGGTCGGCTTTCGTTGAGCCTGTTTGGTCCGCTGAACGGGGCGGAGTTGGCGCGGAGCAGTGACGCAGAGTGCGCGTCATGCGCTAAGGCTGCCGCACTAGCGCTCCTGAAGTAGCATCGTAACGATACTCCAAAATCGACCTGTCCCTGATCCGCCCTACCGCCTTGTCGATGATGTGGAGCGGCACAAGGAACCACTCGCGTGGCTTCACCAGGTGGCCGAAGCGATCGGGAATGGAAAGATCGATTTGCGCCGCCGCAAACACCTTGTGAATCAGGCGTTCTAGTTTCTGACAGTTCACCCCATAGACCTTGTAGGTGGCTACCACTTCCACACTCGCCAGCAGGTAGGTCGAACTCCTCTCGGCGCCGGAGATGCGGGATTCGACGGAGCCGCTCGTCACGCCGATCTTGTGCATGACCTCACGGAGCTCGGCGACCACAGGGTGATCCGACTTGCTGCGCAGTACATATATCGTCCCTGTTTCAGCTTCGCCGTCTTCGGCCTTGTCGGCGAACAAGGGGCCGGGGGCTGGGTCGGTGATGCGGCGGCCCGCCTCATCCTCGTTTAGCTGACGTTGAAGGGACCGCATCAGCATTCCGCTCTGGGTGCCGTTGTCGAAGATCACGCGGAGGCGGGCGTCGGTGCGGCCTTGAGGGTTGGTGAAGATCTCCCCGATCTCCGCGACGTAGGTGATGAGGCCACCGACTATGAAGAAGGCGCCAGGGCGAATTTCTGCCTTGAGCTCGAACGGGCGGGTGACGCGGGTGCCGTTAGCAAGGTCTTCCTTCACTTGGGCGAAGAGCGGCTGAAACTTCTCGAAGTCAGCGCACTTCTCGCGTCGGGCGATTTCTTCGGCGGCGCGCTTTTCCTCGGCCGTGCGGACGTGGCGTAGCTGGGTGATATCTTCGCCTTCACCCAAGCCGGCGAGTTCGGCGGCGAGGTCGTCAAGGCCCGATTCGACCTCGGCTTCGTCCACAGCCGTGCCGGCGAGGAGGCCGTGCTTGTCGAACGAGGTCAGCAGGGCCCGGCAGTCCTCCTGCTCGCGCAGGCGGTCCAGGCGGACGGCGTAGAGGCGTTCGAAGATGTCGCGGTCTTCGCCGTGCTGGGGGAGGCGGCCGTGTTCCTCGTAGAAGCGCTCGATATCCTCAAACCCGGCGATAATGCGTTCCTCGCGCGGGGTGTAGGTGGCCTGCTTCTTCTTCGCTGGCGCGAAGTCCGCCAGTTCGCCTGCCAGTTCATCAAGGTCGAGGTCAGACATAGCGCCCCTCCTCCTTGAAGCGCATGAATGCAGCGGCACCTTCGGCAAGGCGCTGCTCCCAGGCATCGGGTGAGGTGATCGCGGGCAGGCGGCCCCGCTCCTTCTTGAATCTCACTGCGCGACCCGCAAGCTCCTTCGCCTCTTCCGGCGTGATCTTGGTGCGCTTGGCTGAGATCGCCGCCTGCACTTGCTTGAGGGTGCTCTCGCTCATCGACTTGGCGAGCACGGCATAGGCCGCCTGCCACGGGTTGATGCTGTCGATGAGATCGATGTCCAGCTCGCGTACGTCCATGGCGATCTGGCGCACCCCATCAAGCAGTGCGGTGTTGGCCTTCACCTCCCCATCGGTCGGGTCGGCTGCCCCCATGGCAAGCGACTTGGCCTTCTGGGTGAGGTTCAGCGCGGCGATCGCGTGCTGGCGCACGGCTTCCTGATCCTCGGCGCTCAGCTCCGGATACCGATCACGAACGATCTTGCCCATGGCGACCTGTGTGAGTTCCTGCGGCGGGGTTTCCTCGTCAAACATGCCGCGCTCGGCGACGGCCTTGGTCTGGACGAAGGCGGCGATCACCTCGTTCAAATCTTCCTGCACGATGCGGCTTGCTTCGGGACTCTTCGGCTCCACGAGCCCGGCAATCTCGAAGTGCATCTGGCCATCGCCATCCCGCACCCCAACGTTGGTCTTGCCTTCCTGATAGCCAGCCGGACCGTAGTCGAAGTCCGGCAGCGGCCCCTTGTTCTTCGGGGTGAAGGTGAAGCGCGGGGCGAGCACCTGCTCCATCAGCAGGCTGGCGGCGATCGCCTTGAGCGTATCGTTGATCGCCTCGGCTACGGCGGCTTCAGAGGCATCAGGCTCGGCGATCAGGTTCGTGAAGGTGGCGACTTCCTTGCCGGGCGCATCGCGCGTGGCGCGGCCGATGATCTGGATGATCTCGGTTAGGCTGGACCGGTAGCCGACTGTCAGCGCGTGCTCGCACCAGATCCAGTCGAACCCTTCCTTGGCCATGCCCAGCGCGATGATGATGTCCACATGGTCGCGGTCGTTCTTGTGCGCGGGGTTCTTCAGCGCCGCTAGAACCGTCGAGCGGCGGGCGGGATCGCTGTCGTCCACCAGGTCGGCGATCTTGAGCACTCGTCCTTCAGGCAGCGCGACCAGTTCAAACCCGGTCACAGGATCAGCACCGGTCCACTTGCCGAGGTAGTGGAGGATTTCATTCACCTCCGTCACCTTGTCCTTGGTGCTCTCGCGTGCATTGACGGATGGAATGTGGACGATCGTCTTGCGGCTGGGATCGAGGCAGTGCTCGATCGCCTCAAGATAGCGCCCGGTGTAGAAGAAGTAGCCGATGTTGAGCGCCTTCAGGTAATCGTACCCGTTGAGTTGCTCGTAATAGGTGTAGGTGACGGTTTCGAACTTCGCCTCGTCCTCCGGCGTCAGCACCGGGGCGGCATCGCCCCGGAAATAGCTGCCGGTCATGGCGACGATGTGAGTCTTGTCGCGGGCGATGAAGGCGGCAAGCTGCGCGCCCAGGCGGTTGTCGGGGCTGGCCGATACATGATGGAACTCGTCCACCGCGATCAGGCGATCGTCAAAGGCTTCCAAGTCCAGCGCATCGACCGCGAAGCGGAAGGTGGCATGTGTGCAGACCAGCACCTTGTCGTCGCTTTCGAGGAACTGGCCAACGGCCTTGACCTTGGAGGGATCAACCCGCTCTTCGTCCGGCCCCGGAGCGTTGCAGAGGTTCCACTGGGGCTTCACCGTCCAGTCCGCCCAGAAGCCGAATTGGCTGAGGGGTTCATCGGCGAAGCTGCCGCCGATCGATTTTTCCGGCACGACGATGATCGCCTGGCGCAGCCCCTGATGGGCCAGCTTGTCGAGCGCGATGAACATCAGCGCGCGGCTCTTGCCAGATGCGGGAGGTGACTTGATCAGCAGGTATTGCTCGCCACGCTTGTTGTAGGCGCGCTCCTGCATTGGGCGCATGCCCAGCGCATTGGCCTTAGCGGAGACGCCGGTGCGGGCTGTCTGGAAGCTGACGGCCGGGATGGGTTTAGGGGTGGTCATATCAGAGCTTGTACTTCCTGAGTTCAGCCAAAATCCAGTTCGACGGGGAGGACCACGTGTAAACCTGATTGCCTTGTCCCAGATAGGGCGTGGTCAACCGTCCCGCGCCGTTGACGAATGCTGCCATCGTGTCGTGCGGATACAGATACCAATCACTCCCATGGCTGAAGGCGATGTGGATGTCCTTGCCGGCGTACTTCCCGTCCAGGCAGAACCGCCCCTTCAGCTGAATCTTGAGGAAGGTGCTGCCATCAACGTGGCATGCGATAAAGTCTGCCCCATGCCAATCATCCGAGAGCCGCAGGCAGTTGAAGCCGTAGTCTGCTAGCCGCGCTGCAACCTTTTGGAAGTTGTAGTTTTCCTTTTGGCGCGAATTGAGGTCTCCATAATGTATTTTTTCGAGTTGGATCATGACTTTGTCCGGCGGGTCGATTGTGTGGGAGCGAAGCCGCGTGGGTCATAGCGCATAGAAAGGCTCCCGGCGCGCTTCATCGATCCGAAAGGGAGGCCGCTGCCCACTACCTCTCCAAAGTCGGACTTTCTGATCTCTGGTTCTGGTACCGAACTGGATGGGCGCGAACTTTGTAAACCAAGCGATAAGCTTGCCTCTCTTGACCGGCGGTAGACCGTCAACGAGCGCGCGGGCAGACGTTACGTCCATCGAAGTGGAGGCGTGTTCGAGAACAGCTATCGCCGCCTTGTGAACTATTTCGTCCTGTTCTCGCCCTTGGAGTAGGAGTGCCAATATGACCAGTTCACCACACTTGTAGGTGGCGCTGAGCCCTTGCTCACGGTAGCGACGTAAAACCTTGGCCTGCCCTATCGACAACCCATCATAGGCAGAAGGAGGCTTGGGAGCCATTCTCTCTCGCACTGCATTGAAGTCACTGGGCGAAAGTAGCGGAGGCAATCTGAAGTTTGCGTTGGAGAACGCATCGGGCACGTGCAGACAAGCGATGATCCTGAAGCCGATGTCTTCTCGATCCGCCAGCTTGACGTAGGAAGTGCTGCAATCCACACGCACCAAGACTCCGGCGATCGCCGCCCGCCCCCGTACGAGCAGGGCCAACTCATCCTGCTCGCCCACTGAAATGCCCAGGATTGACTGACTGCCATCAGCGCTGATCTCGCGCCGGATGACCACGCCTGCGATGCTGCCAGGGCATCTTTCGATGGTGTCTGCAAATTCCGCCGGGACAACGACGGTCGGCGAAGTGACGGCTGCCGGAAGCGGTACCGTCTTCATGCACTCGTGCACAGACCAGGGTGGCCCAAGAGGCGGATCAAGCCAGACCGAGCCGCCATTATGGCGAACGAAATAGACACCTCCGCTGCAGACGGGACAGCGCGTTTTGATGCAGGTGCCATCGTCGCTGCGATGGAAACGATCGGGTGCTGCAGTGCCGTCGCCAGATGTACAACGGCCGTCCAGATGGAGCGGTATCCGAACTCCGTCCTTATACCTGAACTCTACGGGATTGCCGCACTTGGGGCAGAACGACATGTTGCCGCTACCCAACGTAGCCGCGTGCGGTGTGGCTCATGCGGCTTTCCCCTTGGCGGATTTGCCGCCGGTCATCTTGGCGTAGAGCTCGAACAGCTTTTCCAGCCGTTCAGTGTCATTGCGGAAGCGGCGGCCGATGTAGATGCGTTCCAGCACCTCGTCATTGCGTTCATGCGCCGCGCGCAGGTCTTCTGGCATGGCTTCAGGATCGTAGAGGTCCGCGATCGTCGCCGGGAAATGCGCCTCTCGCGCAAGTAGGATGTCTTTAGCGCAGCGGCTGAGATCGACCTTGTTCTGGTCGGTCAACTTAGGCAGAGGAAAGGTGTTGTACCCTAATACATTTGAGTAACTTATGCGCTCTTCCAGCTTACCACATACCGTCTCAGCCCAAATCCGATGCATCCTCGAGGAGCAAATCGCCAATACATCGAAATCTCCATCATAAACTGCAAAAAGTTTATTTGTTGCTATGACGTCATTATCAATCAAAGAGCACTGTAAGAAATATCTCTTTTCAGATGAAACTTCAGGTATAACTATTGCCCTCCTTCCATAATCTTGTATTTGAATAAACTTATGTGCATCATCCGCCCGCTTTCGGGTGGACTCGGCAGGGCTGGCGAGTCGAGTTTCGCGAACCTTCCCCAGCCGGTCGGCGATAGCCTTAACGCTTTTCGCCGCCTCCACCTCGCCATCCTCGATCCAAATGCAAAATCGAGACAATCCGTCTATGAGCTCCTTTGACCCGTAAAGCGGCCTTAGAAACCTCTCGGCAGTGGGATTCGTCACAATGAAATCTCGCTTCTCCTCCGAAGTAAGTATCAGATTGCCACCATCAGTAGGTTGGTTTCCCTTCAACATCTTAGGAAGCGCCGAAACAGATTCGCTGTGCCTCGGGATGTAAATGTCATCCGCGGCGAGGAGATAGGCATTTAGCCTTGAAACTTCGCGCTTAATTTCTTGTTCGTAAATGAACTTAGGACCAGCTTGAGCCTGCCGAAGACCTACCACTACGCAGGTTACTCCCGCTTTGCGAGCCGCAAGATTGTGCCATTTGAAAGGTGCTTGAGCGAAATAAATCGCTGAGCCGGTCGCAAGCAGTTGAGGCCACAACAAAGAAACTTGCTCCCCTTGGCAAATGGAATTCGTAGTCACCAACGCTGATGCAGATTCCGCGTGGTGGCAGTAAAGGTTAGCGAGCCAGAACCACCCAGAAATGTAGTCTAAGTTTTTGTATTTTATACCTACAGGACGGAAAATTAATTCAATGTCTTGCTTTTGATCCTTCGTCTGCTTCGAACTGCCCGCATAGGGTGGGTTCCCACAGATGTAGGTCTCACCGCCTGCGTTCTCAAAATCGATCTCAGCCTGATCAACCGGTGTGCCGAACAGGTCACTCGCCTGAACCTTCACTCCCGCCCCAGTCGGAGGGCAGATGCTTAACCAGTCCAACCGCAGCGCATTGCCGCAGATGATCCAGTTCTGGCTGTCGAGCGGCAGGAACTCGGTCAACGCCTCCTTCTGGCCGCGATAGGTCACGTCGCACTGGTATTCGGCGATGATCAGCGCCAACCTGGCGATCTCGGCGGGGAAATCGCGCAATTCGATGCCGCGAAAGTTGGTGAGCGGAATGTCGCTGCGCCGATCGGGCTCGCCGCGCCGCTTGTTGACCTCGGCCTCGATCGCCCGCATTTCCTTGTAGGCGATGACGAGAAAGTTGCCCGAGCCGCAGGCCGGATCAAACACGCGGATTTTCGCCATGCGCTGGCGCAGGTTCAGCAGCTTGCGCGGGTTGTCGCCCGCTTCTTCCAGCTTGGCCCGCAGGTCATGAAGGAACAGCGGGTTCAACACCTTCAGGATGTTCGGCACCGAAGTGTAATGCATGCCCAGCGCGCCGCGTTCTTCATCGTCGGCCACGGCCTGAATCATCGAACCGAAAATGTCCGGGTTGATCTTCTGCCAGTCCAGACTGCCGATGTGCAGGAGGTAGGATCGGGCAATCTTGCTGAAGCGCGGGCATTCCGTGCTGCCCGAGAATAGTTGCCCGTTCACGTAGGGAAACTGATTGGCATACCGCTTGATGCCAGCCGCCTCGCGATCGGCGGGCCTGGTGTCCATCGCCCGGAATACCTCGGCCATGACGAGGTGCGTGTCTGACGCATCGCGCGCGCTCATCTGCTCGATCGTCTTGCTGAACAGGCCTTCGCCCAGGAAGATGTCGGTGTCCTCGGCGAAGAAGCAGAAGATCAGCCGCGCCATGAAGTGGTTCATGTCCGCCGAGCGGCTGGCCCAGTCCGGATTGTCGTTCAGCAGTTCGACGTACAGCTTGTTGAGCCGCCCGGTCGCTTTTATGTCGAAGGAGTTCTCGCGGATTTGCTCAACCGTGGTGATGCCTGCCAGCGGCAGGAAGAAGCCGAAGTGATCGGGGAACTCGGCATAGGAACAGGCGAGCGTGCCGCCTCCGGTCATGTCCTCGGCCTGAAACGCCTCCCCATCGGTGGCGAGGATGAACTTGGCCTTCTGCGATGCCGTTTTCGGGCTTGCGCGCAGGGCCTTCAGCGCATCATCCACCAAGCCGGGCGAGCAGGCCGCGATATGAATGTTACCCCGCTGAAGCACCGCGCCGGGAATGTCGGACTGGTTGGTGTTGCCTGCCCTCAGCCTCGCGATCGCCGTGTCCTTGTTCCCGAAAGCGCGCAGGAACTTGAACGGGAACTCGGCCAGATCAAACGGCTCAAGCGCAAGGGCGGATACGGCTTCTTCGATCTCAACGGGGTTCATGCGCCGCACCTTAGGGGCCGAGGTGCGATGCTGCCAAGCGGGTCTGTTGGAGGCGCTTGCTGTTATGACCGGTCCTGACGCGTTGCGCCGGCGGGAAACGGCGTCTAGGCAGGTGGGGCCGGCGCGAGAGCGCTGGCGGGGCGTGGAAACCCCGGAATGGAAACAACCGGTCGAGATCATCGGCCGGATGGCGGACGCGTATGTCCAAGGCCTTCCAAGACCCAAAGGCGTCCGCGCCTGTGGGTTTCCTCCAGGTTTCCAACATCCGGCTTTTCGGTCGGCGCCCCCACGCAGATGGGGCATATCACGATGTTTGAAGCATTTCGCTACCGTATAGGCAAAAACATGGCCCTGTTGGCGTTGGGTAAGAGCAGCGGATACAGTCCGAAACGCATTGCATTCATGCGGAGAGCGTCTGGCAACGCAGCCAATCAGAACTACGGCAAGGAGGCCCTTCGGCAAGGCCATGTTGCGAACAAGTATGTAGCTGCTGCGGCCGTGTTTGCACGTCTCGCAAATTCTGCCGAGAGCTTTCAAGCCACTGACATTACAAGTGAGAACTGGGTGGACGCCGGGTTCGTGGCTCTACAACTCGCCAAGTGTCCGGATGAAGCGATTGGGCGGACCTTCCAGCAGTTACTTGAGGTGACCCGATAGTCGGGGTGCCCACCGATGTGTGCGGTTACGTCGGCACACATCGCCGATAGGGCATAGGTCAGATAGGGCTGATAGGTTTCCCGTCAGCCGCTATCCGGCCTGTCGGACCTAACGCCTATTCGGGGGACGCAGTTGGCATCCCCGCAAGAGCACGCCACAACTCCGGCGAGACCTCGAATGCTTTGGGGAGCTTTCCTTTGGTCCCTCCGGCACGCGCGGTCACCGGCCTGAGCCAGCCCGCATCGACCAGTTCGGCGCAAGCCGGGTCCATGTTTTCGGGCTTGCGGAGGAAGGTGGGGCAGTCCTTGCGGTTCATAACCGGGCGGGTGTCCAGTACGGTAGGCCGGTGCTCCACGATGTACGCGGCGAGCAGCTTGGCCGCGTACATCTTGTTTGAGCCGCCGGCTGAACCGAGCACTCGCTTGGCCATCGGCTTGAAGAACGTTTCAATTAGCTGGATCGCACCGGAAACTGAACCAAGGCTAACGGTGGAAGGCTCCGGATAGGCGGGGCAACTGGTCCAGTTCAGCAATTCAAGCACGAGCGCCAACCGAAGGAGCTGACCAGGCATTTTCCCCCAGGAACCTATCGCCATGCCCTGCGCCAGTTTCGTGTCGTCGTGGTGATCCTGCCGCCACTGCTCGAAGCGATCTGCGGCGGCTTCGGACAGAGGCAATTCCTGGGGCACAAGCGCATCATCCACCAACGCCAGACGCAAGGAGTAAAGCATTCGCATCGATGCGATCGGATCAAACTCGGGAACGTAGATCGCGGCGCGCTTCGGGGGGATCGGATCGGGGAAGGCAAACAGAAACCGGGCGGTAAGCCCGTCATCCGGATCATCTCGCAGGATCGTATTGAGGCGGTCAGGTTGAATGCCGCCGAGTATGCTGACGGAAAAGTGGTCAATGTGGATAGAGCTGTTGAGCTTCACCCTGTCGATTTTTCCTGCATCCCCGTTGTAGGCTTCGAGCCACATCTGGCGTTCACCGCCACCGCTGAACCGGTTCATGTTGCCCAGCCAGCCAGCAATTTCGTCCCGAAGCATCAGGAGGCCCTTGGGACTGGCATTCGAAAGATAGCCGAGCTTCTCGGGCGTTACGTCCTTGACCACAACTGCGGGGCAGACCGGAACATCTGGTGCAGTGGCCGATTTCGGCATGGGGGGAGCGGGATTACCCTCGCGGACGGCCTTCCTAACCGCCTTCTCCCATTCCTCCTTGACGATATTTGCGGCGGCTTCTCGCTCGGTGTGTTCTGCTACTATTGCGGGAAACCCAGCCGAAATATCGCGATCGAAAGCCGACATGATGGCTTGGATGGGTCGGAGCGCAGGCGTCTTGCCAGTACTCGGATCGCCAACCATCATCGCCCAAAGGATCGAGGGTTCGCTCCAGGTGCCATGCGTCACCCGTCGCGCATTGCCGTTCAGGGCCGCTGCCGCCACCAACAGTGCCAAGCCAACGTAAGAAATGGGGGCTCCAGCAGCCTCAGCCTGCCCGATAACCCAGTTGCTCCAGACCGGCCCCAAGAAATGGGCAGGAAAATCAGGCGGGGCATCCGGCATGTGGAGAACCGGCCAGAGATTTAGCGGCTGGAATGCAGGATCGGAGGATTTCGGAAACGGCCCGTGGTTGGTCACGTCCGTGTTGTAGAGCCCGCGGAACTCCTTCTCGAACCGCGCCTCCGGCCACGCCGGGTCCATGTGCGTCAGCATCCAGCCGTAGGTCTTGGCATAGG
>JAZKDH010000042.1:43920-89537 GCA_040387665.1 Pseudomonadota bacterium
ATCCGGCCGGCGCGCGCCTCGGCAATGTGGAAGCCCGCCACCTTGGAGAACTCGCCCCAGCGCGTCAGATCTTCGCCGCCTTCCACCACGTCGCGGTGCAGCGCGGCCACGGCGGTGTCTTGCCGGGGGGTGAAGTCCATCCCGCCAACCATCGTCAGCATCGGCAAGCCCGCCGGCGCCGCCATCTGCACCCCCGGCATCGGCTGCATCGCCTCGATGATGTCGGCCAGGTCGTCCAGATCGTACTCGAAGTCGGTGCTTTCGAGGATGCGGCACACGGCCGCCTTGCCGTACTTGGCATGGACCGAGCCCGGCACGCGGATGACCTGGGTGGCCCGCCCGAACGACTGATCCCCGCCGACCTTGGCCGCGAGCTGCTTGCGCAGCGCCGCGACGCGCTCGACCTCGGCGCTCGGCTCGGACAGGCACCACCATAAATGCGCCTTCATCTTGCCTTCGGGAGTGGTGCCGCCGCTCGCCACGATCATCGACGGCCGGCCCAGCCGCTCGGACACATACTTGGCCTTCTCGGTCACGTCGCCGCTATCGATGTCGAGGATCAGCGCGGTCAGCGCCGCCACGTCTTCCAGCTTGGCTTCGCCCTTCTGCGCGGCGGAGGCGTGCAGCACCGCCGGCACGACGAACCCGGCAATGTGCCACTGCGCCCAGCGCTTCAGATGCGCGTGCGCTCCACCGATGAAACCGGGGGCTATGATCTGCCGCTCACGGAAGACGCCTTCCTGCGCGGTCCCCTTCTCGCCAATGCCGAGCAGTGAGATGACTTGTCCGGGTTGCCAATCTACATGGCGGAAGATCGAGGCGAAGAACCTCTCGACTTGCGCAGGGTCATAGAGGTCCGCGTTTGCCGTCAACGGAAGGGCCGCGTTCATGCCGCCTCTCCCGCTGCGGAGAGATCACCCTCAAGATACCGGATGTAGCTAGCGATATTATCGCGGAACTCAATGAGCTCGCTCCGGCCCTTCCCGGAACGGCCCAACATGCGCGTCGCACGCGCCCGAAGTTCCCGCAGATCGGAAAGCGGGTCGTAGCTGCCATCCAGCGACCAACGGCTCATCGACGTTGCCACAGCGCAGCCGAAGAACATCAAGGCGTCGGCCTTCATCACGGACCTGGCGACATTCCGCCCGGCTGCCTTGCCCTTCAACGCCAGAATGGCACGCCGGACGAAATGGCGCGGCTCATTGCCCTCACCGGGGCGAGACTCCCTGATTATTATCGCATTGGGTCCACGCAAATAGGCCGGCAGCGCAGCTTGCTCGGCCGCGGAGAGTTCGGTTATGTGTTTCGCAGAAAGCGTCATGTTGATTTCTCCACGCGCCCCGCAGCTGTGCCGAGTTGCGGGGCGCTTCGCGTTTGGTGATCAGGCGGCGCGGTTGGACATCGCCGGCAGGCTTGCCAGAAAGGCTGCCTGAGCATCTCGGGTTACGAGGCTGCGACCGCGGTACTTGACGATGCGAATGTCCCCGCGCTGGGCGGCGAGATACAAAGTGCTGCGGGAAATCCCGAGGCGCGCGCAGGCGGCGGGGATGGGGTCTGCGAGCGGTTCGACGGACTGGGTCATAGGGCTATTCTCACGGCCCGGGATGGGCCGAGAGAACAGCTGACAGATACGGACCCGCAGAATTAGCCCCCGAAACTGTCCTTTGAATTATACTTAGTCTGGATCAGGTTCAGGCCAAGGTCGGGCCATTGCTCTGCCCGTGTAAGGATTGATGCCGCAGCGCAGTTGTGAGAGCGCGCGACGTGCCACTCGCTGCACTTCTGCCGCTTCCTGTGCCCCCTTCGGTGGCTGCTTCAGCGCGTGCTGATAGGCGTCCCATGTGGGCTGCTTCTTCGCGCCGTTGCTGACGCTCACCTCAGCTACCCAGTTTTCGAATACCCTCTTTCTGCTGATGGGTGTTGGGCCCACCGCACTCCGGACAACCAGCGCGAACTCAAGCTCGAAAAGGTCGGGTCCGACCACGGCCCCTTGCTCGTCCCTGCTACCCATCACCGACGGCCAATGCCTGGCCTTGCGCCCTGCACATGTCCGCTTGCCGCCCGCACCTTTGCCATTAGACGCTAAAACCTGAAGTTCTGCTAGAACGACTTCGAGAGAAATTCCTGTGGCGGCGGCGAAATCTGCGGCATGCTGTGCGAGTCGGTACAACTGCTTTTTTCGCGCAGGACTGAGTTCGTCGAGGACAGTTGCGTTCATCGTGGGAGGTATACGGACGCTGCCAGCGAGCACAAGTTGCTCGTGTTGTAGCGACAATTTGTCGCAACTACTGATCCCGCAAAAAATTTAGTGTAGGGCGCGGAGATCACAATTGGCTCGGCACGGAAGGTGGGGCCGGGGGGTGAGGTGCGGGCGCGGCGCCTAGTGGCCTGTAACGACAGCCGACCCGGCGGGCCGCCGCCTAGCACTGCGTCGGCCGGCTGCGCCCGCTGCCGTTCTCACGACACAGGGGAAGGTCTAATGCTCTGCGCCGCCCGCCCTGAAAATTAATATTCCCCCCGATGATCGGATGTTTCGGACGGATCAGACGAGCGCCGGCTTTGATTGCGCCAGCCGACCAGCTGGCGTCCGTTCTGTTGGGATCAGTGCACGGCAGATCGGAGGGACCGGGACTTGAAGGAGATCGACGGCGGCCATCCTAAGGGCTCCGACCCAACCGAGACAGCCAACATGACTCGAACCCTCATCACCTTCTCGACTGCCGCGCGCCACGCTGAGGTCGAACAGGGCCAGGGTGGTGGCAGTCGCTCGGCCGAGCCACTGGCAAGGCGCCGGCTATTGCGGCCCGCATCATCCTTGACCCGCGCCACAGTTCCCTGGCGGCCGACATCGAAAGCTCGCCGGGCTTGTACGCCGGCTTGAGCGGTCGCCACCATTGCACGTGAAGACTCGGCCATCATCCTGTCCGGGCTGGGGCCTATCTACTGGCTGCTGCGTGGCGTGCCCCAAATGCTGGCAGGGATGATAGCCGGCATCGCGTGGGCCCGCTGAAGGCTCCGCGCTGGAAATGTTTCCGGGCGCGCTGCAGAACATCGTCCGCCGCCGTCCGCCCGAGTTTGCCCGCAGGGCAAAGGCGAAGGTGGGACGACTGTGGGGACGATTTCCCGCCTTGGGCTATAAACCCCTAATTTTGCTTGTTTTTATGCGATTAACTGGATGCCCCGCGAGGATTCGAACCTCGATAAACGGAATCAGAATCCGTTGTCTTACCATTAGACGACGGGGCAATTTGAAGCGGGCGCTCTAGTGGGATGGGCCCAGCGGGTCAAGCCGATTCGGGTCCATAGGCCGGCTTCCGGCCTAGTATCCCGCCTCGATCGCAATGCGGATCGCATCGGCCGTGGTGCGAACTTCGAGCGCCTTCAGCACCGCTCCGCGATGCATCTTGACCGTGCGTTCCGACAGGCCAAGCTCCCACGCGATCTGCTTGTTTAGCTTGCCCGCGGCCATCTGAACCAGCACCGCGCGCTGACGGCCCGAGAGTGCGGCGACCTTGTCGTGGGCGACCCGTCTCCGGGCGTCGAACGCGCTTGCCTGTTCATCGGGAACGAGCACCTGCGAGCCCAGAAAATAGTGCAGTTCGCCATCATCGCCAAAAATCGGCGCGATCATCACCGCATTGCGGAACGGGCTGCCATCCTTGCGGTAGTTCGTGATCTCCACCATCACCGGCTGTCGCCGCCGCACTCCGGAGCGCAGCGTTTCCGTCAGCCATGGTTCCGTACCGGCTCCAGCCAGGAAACGGCAATTTCGACCCATAATCTCCGCCGCAGAATAGCCGGTCAGTTCCTCGAACGCGCGATTGCATTCGACGATGGGGTTGTCCGGCAGGCGCGGATTGCTCAAGACGGCAGCGATGGCGCTCTTCTCGAGCATTTCGGGCAACGGCATCATCGCTGTTGGTCACCCCTCCGAGCACCCGGCAACCTGCCCGGAGGGACAGGTTGTGCATGGGCCGATCCCATGTGCGATCAACCATCGGCGAGCACCCTTGTCTTGTCTACCCAGGAACGGGGCCGCGCGGCTTAAAAATGCCGCGGTTCGCGGATGCCGGTGCCAGGAGCAGTACGGAGCGACACGCGCCAGCCTTGCCCCCGGCGCCGCGCGCGTCTACGGTGTTTCTCAGGTACCCGCCGCGTTCGGCGGGCTTTCGAATTCGAGTGCATTGAAATGGCGGAACCCCTTCCGCCGGCCATGCGCATGGAGGACGGACAGGATCGCGCGCACCGATTGACGGGGGATCAGGGCCACGCGGGCCCGTTAGCCGATGTCCCGTCAGCTGCCGCGACCCCGCACGTGCGCAGTTCCGGCACCCCAATGGGCCAAGGCCCTGCCGCGCGTGGGCCAAGCCTGCGTACACCCGGATCGTCCGCCATTGACCGGCAGGCTTACGCCGCGATCGACCTGGGAACCAACAATTGCCGCCTTTTGATCGCCCGGCCGGCGGGTGAGAATTTCGCGACGATCGACGCCTTCAGCCGCGTGGTCCGCCTGGGTGAAGGGCTGGCGCATACCGGGCGGCTGGCGGATGCCGCGATGGAGCGGGCACTGGCCGCGCTGGGCATCTGTGCCGACAAGCTGCGGCGCCGCAACATCCACCTCGCCCGCTCAGTCGCGACGGAGGCCTGCCGCCGTGCGGTCAACGGCGCGGAGTTCATCGACCGGGTGCGGTGCGAGACCGGGATCGCGCTCAACGTCATCAGCGCACAGGAAGAAGCCCGCCTGGCGGTGCTGGGCTGCCACGTCCTGCTCGAGCAAGGCAATGGCCCGGCAATGATTTTCGATATCGGCGGCGGGTCGACCGAGCTGATCCTGGTGGAAAGCGGACCCGGCGTTCCGCGCATCCTTGATTGGCAGTCGATCCCGTGGGGCGTGGTTTCGCTGACCGAGAGCAGCGGCGACGAACCTTCCACCCAGCCCGGGCGCGAGGCGCGCTATGCCGAGATGCGTAGGCTGGTGCAGGACGCATTCGCGCCTTTTGCGGAACGCGTTGCTCCGGCTCGGCAGCAAGCGGGTCATTCGGCCGGCGGCGCGCTGCGTCTGCTGGGCACATCGGGGACCGTCACGACGCTGGCCAGCCTCCATCTTGACCTGCCGCAGTACGATCGCAACGTTGTCGATGGAGTGATCGTACCGGCGGAAGCGATGCGCGGGATCAGCCAACGACTGTCTGCGCTGTCTCAGGCCGAGCGCCGCTTACTCCCGTGCATCGGGCGCGAGCGCGCGGACCTGGTGGTAGCCGGATGCGCGATCCTGGATGCGATACTCGATCTATGGCCGGCCGACCGGCTGGGCGTGGCCGACCGCGGCATCCGCGAGGGCATTCTGCGCAGCCTGATGGCCGGCAGCGGCCGCAGCCCGCAAGCCGCAACGCAAGTGAGCGGCGCATGAGCCGTTCCGGCCGCGACCCCACAACCCGGCTGAAAAAGGCCAAGGGCCGGACCGCCAGTTCGACCCGTTGGCTGACGCGCCAGCTGAATGACCCCTATGTCCAGCAGGCCCGTGCTGATGGCTATCGCAGCAGGGCTGCCTACAAACTGGCCGAACTCGATGACAAGTTTGGTTTGCTGAAGGGCATAAGGCGCGTGGTCGATCTGGGGATCGCGCCGGGCGGGTGGAGCCAGGTGGTCCGCAAGAAAGCGCCCGAAGCCCGGATCGTGGGGATAGACCTGCTGCCGACCGAGCCCCTGGACGGGGTGATCATATTCCAGATGGACTTCATGGCCGATGAGGCACCGGCCGCGCTGGAAGGTGCGCTCGACGGCGCGCCCGACCTTGTGCTGTCCGACATGGCCGCCAATACCGTCGGCCACAAGCAGACCGACCACTTGCGCACGATGGGTCTGGTGGAAACCGCTGTGGAATTTGCCGTCAGCACTCTGGCGCCCGGCGGCGCATTAGTTGCCAAGGTCTTCGCTGGCGGCACCGACGCCGCGCTGCTGGGAATTCTGAAGCGCAACTTTGCCACCGTCAAGCACGCCAAGCCCCCGGCGAGCCGCAAGGATTCGTCGGAATGGTACGTGATCGCGCAAGGATTCAAGGGGCGAAACACCGTGGCTGGAACCGGTTCGCATTCTTGAAGGCGCCAATCGCCTGAGGGCAGCCGCCGGCCGTTAGCATGCCAGCACCGGTGGTGATCCACGCCCCCCGCCGGGCGGAATAATCACACCGGCTTTGTCAAAACAGAAAAGGGCGAGGCTTGCGCCCCGCCCTCCTCGTTTCTCCCGTCGGAGAAAGCTGATTACTGCTTGGCCGCTCCCGACGGTACCGGCGCTGCGGTGGCGTCGGCCTTGGCCGGTCCGTCCACCGGTGTCGCCGCGCCCACGGGCGCGGCACCCGTCGCGGCCTCGCCTGCTCCAGCGTCCGCCGGAGCAGCAGCGCCCGGCGCAGCCGCAGCGGCGGCCGGGGCGGCGGGCAACGGCAGGTTAGACCCCTTGGTATTGAGGAACAGAATCAGGTTCGCACGATCCTGACCGTCCGCAAGTCCGGCAAACGTCATCTTGGTGCCGGGCGCAAAACCCTTGGGGCTTTTCAGCCAGGCGTCCAGATTGGCCCAGTCCCAGCTGCCGCCCTTGCCCTTCAAGTCGTCCGAAAACGCGAACCCAGCGTGCGATGCAATCGTCTTGCCAACCGTCCCGAACAGGTTCGGACCGATGCCGTTCGCGCCGCCCTGGTCAACCGTGTGGCATGACTGGCACTTCTTGAACACGCCCTCGCCCTTGGCAGCGTCAGCCTTGGCCAGACGGACCTCGATGCCTTCCTCGGTGGCGCCGCCTTCGCCCTCGCTCGAGACCACGCCTTCGATCTCGTAGCCCATCTTTTCGGGCCGTTCGATCTTGTCGCTGCGGAAATAGTGCGCACTGAGGCTTCCGAGGCCCAGCGCAACGATGCCGGAAAACAGCGCCCACCCGGCAATTGTATTGTTACGATCGTCCATGAATGCCCCGAAGATTTGCTCTTGGCGTCCGGACGGCGCTCTAGTGAGCAGAAGCCCTGCGCGCAAGGCCCATTGCGGTCCTTGTGACCTGGTTTTGCCGCAACATTCATAATCATGGACTGCTGCCGCGCCTGAAGCCATCGGTTGCAACCCGGAACAAGGTGCTTGCACCGCATCCACCGAGCCGCCAAAGCCCGGCGGCATGTCCAGTTTCCCCGACCCCGCGCTCGCCCTTGTCGACAAGATGGCCGGTGCCGCTGCGGCCGATCCGGCCCTCGCGATGGCATTCCAGGGTGCGCCCGGGGCCAACTCCCACCGCGCCGCGCTCGAATACGCGCCCGGATGCCTGCCGCTGCCGTGCTTTTCGTTCGAAGACGCACTCGACGCCGTCAAGGAAGGGCGCGCCGCTTCAGCGATCATTCCGATCGAGAATTCACAGCATGGCCGGGTTGCCGATATTCATTTCCTGCTTCCCGAAAGCGGGCTGTCGATCGTGGGCGAGCATTTCCTGGCGATCCACCACGCGTTGATGGCACTTGGTGACGGGCCGTTCACCGCTGCATGGTCACACCCGCAGGCTCTCGGCCAATCGCGCCGCTACTTGCGGGAACGCGGCATAGTGCCGATGAGCTATGCCGATACCGCCGGCGCGGCTGCGTATGTCAAGGAGCTGGGCGATCCTACCGCTTGCGCGATCGCACCGCGGCTCGCCGCGGAGCTGTATGGCCTGAAGGTGATCGACGACCGGGTCGAGGACGCGGCCGACAACACCACGCGCTTTGTCGTGCTCGCGCGTGCGCCGCTTGATCCGTCCACGCTGCAAGGCGTGCCCGCGATGACGACCCTGATTTTCGAGGTGAAGAACGTTGCCGCGGCGCTTTACAAGGCGCTCGGCGGGTTCGCGACGAATGGCGTGAACATGACCAAGCTCGAAAGCTACCAGAAGGGCGCAAGCTTTGCTGCGACCATGTTCTTCTGCGACATCGTCGGCGCTCCAGGCGATCCTGCGGTCGATCTCGCGATCGAAGAGCTGGCGTTTCAATGCAAGGACTTGCGGATCCTGGGTTGCTATCCGCAGGCGCGTCCGCGGGGTTAATTCCGGCCCGTCGCGGCGGCTTCGGCTTGCGGCGCGGACGGGCGCATGGCACCACTGCCGCCGTGAATGGGGCCAACGGCACGTCAGCAGCTTCCGGTGCGGGCGGCGCCGTACCGGACCAGGGCGCCCTTGATGCATGGCGGGCGGTGCGCCAGACGGCCGATATCCAGTACGCGCCGGTGCCACCGCCCCCCCCGCCGCAAGATCCGGCGTGGCTCAAAACGCTCGCCGAAGCGCTCAAGGCGTTCTTCGAACCGGTGGGACGAGCGATCGGCAGATCGTGGCCCTTGATTGAAATGCTGCTCGTGGCGCTTGCCGCGGTGGCGGCCGCCTGGCTCGCGTGGCTCCTGCTCGCCCGGCTGGCGCGCTATCGGTATTGCTCTCCGAAGGCTGAAACGTGGGCCCCAAGCCAGAACCAGGCGCTCGCGTTGCTGGAAGAGGCCGATCGGCTCGCGGCCGAGGGGCGGTTTGACGACGCTACCCATCTCTTGCTCCAGCGCAGCGTCGTCCACATCGCGGAGGACCGGCCCGGGTCGCTCTACCCGGCCACCACTGCGCGCGAGATCGCGCTGCTGCCCGGGTTGCCTGGCGCCGCCCGCGATGCTTTCGGGCTGATTGCACAGCGCGTGGAACGGTGCATGTTCGCGCTCGTCCCGCTGGGGCCGGAGGACTGGCAGGCCGCCCGCTCGGCATATGCCCGGTTCGCCGTCACGGATCTGAACGGATGAACCCTGCCGCGTTTTCCCTGCGCACCGTGCTGGCGCTGGTCGTGCTGGGAACCGTACTGTTCCTTGGAATGCTGTGGATGATCGGCGCCGGCAGGGTCCACGGGTCGACGAACGACGGCGGCGCGCATGGCTCGGGCAAGGGCCTGGCCGGTTACGCAGCGCTCGGCGCGTTGCTGGACCGGCAGGACTGGCGCGTAATTTCCGCGCGGACCGAGGCCCAACTGGCACGGCCCGGCCTTGTCGTACTCACCCCGCCGCATGACGCCGATGGCCCCGAGCTTGCGCGGCTGGTTGGCGCGCGCCGCGACGTTGGCCCGACGTTGATCGTGCTGCCCAAATGGCAAACAGCCGCACTCATGACCGGCAGCAATGGCGCGGCGGGCCGGCAAGGCTGGACCACGCTGGCCGGAGCACGGTCGCCAGAGTGGCCGGGCTTTTTGAATGACGTTGGCGTCGGCATTGCCCCGCTGGCGAAGGCGGGCTGGCGCGCGGAAGGCGCGGCCGGCGCCCTGCCTCAACCTTCCGCTGTGCAGGCGGGGGCTGGCGATGCGCTGATCCCATTGGTCTTGAGCAAACCGGGAGGGCGCATGCTTGCCGGATATGTTGCGGACGGCCATCGCTGGCCGGCGCTCGATGCGCTGGCGTTGGCCGGCAGCGTTGAAGCAGTACCCCATCGCGCGCGCTTTCCGCTGGTGCTGGTATTCGAGCCCGACTTGCTCAACAACTACGGGATGAGCCGGCCGGAGACAGCAATCCATGCGCTGCGGCTGATGGCCGCCATCGGCGAGGGGGCTCCGCGCACCGTTACTTTCGACCTTACGCTGAACGGCTTCAGGCGATCGGCAAACCTGCTGACGCTGGCCTTCACCCCGCCGTTCGTCGCCGCCACGATCTGCCTGCTGCTGGCGGCGCTGCTGGTCGGATGGCGCGCGCTGCTGCGCTTCGGTTCTGGCCGCAGAGGCCCGCCCGCAGCGGCCTGGGGCAAGCGGGAGCTCGTTGCCAACGCCGGGGGGCTTGTGCTGGTCAGCGGCCGGCGGCACTTGCTGTCCGCCCCTTACGCGGCGCTGGTGCGCGACCGGCTGGCGCGCAAGCTGGCAATTCCGCGGATAGCCGACACGGCGGCGACCGAGGCTGCGATCGATCGCGCGCTGCTTGCCCGCGCGCCAGGAAGCGACCGATTTTCCGACGTAGCCGGCAAGCTGCGCGCGGCGCGGCGCCCGGCCGATCTGCTCCAGGAGGCCCGGGCGCTCCACGCACTCGAAAGGATCTTGACCAGATGACTGATGCCGCCCCGCGCGAAGTGATGACTTTGGCTCAGGTTGCCGCCCTTGCCGACGCCATCCGCGCAGAAGTCGGCAAGGCAGTGATCGGTCAGGCAGGCACGATCGAAGGCCTGCTGATCGCGCTGCTGGCCCAAGGCCATGTGCTGCTCGAAGGTCCGCCGGGCACCGCCAAGACGTTCCTGGCCCAGTGCTTCGCCGCTAGTCTGGGGCTGGATTTTGGACGCATCCAGTTCACGCCTGACCTCATGCCGGGCGATATCCTGGGTTCCAACCTGTTCAACTTCCAGACCAGCCAGTTCACGCTCACGCGGGGGCCGATCTTCTGCCAGCTGCTGCTGGCCGACGAGATCAACCGTACCCCGCCCAAAACCCAGGCCGCGCTGCTTGAAGCGATGCAGGAACGCCGCGTCACGCTCGACGGGGAGTGCCATCCGCTGCCACCCGCGTTCATGGTGGTCGCCACCCAGAACCCGATCGAAAGCCAGGGTGTTTACCCGCTGCCCGAAGCGCAGCTTGACCGGTTCCTGTTCAAGCTGCTGGTGCCCTATCCGGATGCGGACGAGGAAACCCGGATCGTGTCGCAGTTCAGCCAGCGCGCCGGCCCGCCGCGGCCGGCTGACCTTGGCATCGCTGCGATAGCGGACACCGCCACGCTGACCGCCGCCGCGCGGGCAGTGACCGACGTCACTGTCGCGGCGCCGGTGATCGATTACGTGGTACGGCTGATCCGCGCCACGCGCGACAGCGCTGATCTGGCCAGCGGTGCATCGCCCCGCGCCGCCGTACTGCTGGCCGGCGCAGCGCGCGCACGCGCGGCGATTGCCGGGCGCGACTATGTCCTGCCCGATGACGTGAAGGCGCTTGCCATGCCGGTCCTGCGCCACCGGCTGCTGCTCAGCCCGGGGGCGGAAATCGACGGCAAGGACGTCGAAACGCTGGTCGAGGACCTTGTCCGGCAGACCGAGGCCCCCCGGTGACCGCCGCCTGGCCGTGACCGCTGCGCTTGTCCCGACCGCGCGGGCCGCCGCGCTCGCCGGCCTGGCCGCACCGCTGGCTTTGCTGCTTGCGGTGACAGACCCGGGCGCGTGGGTGGTTGCGCCGGCCCTCGCCGCGGCGCTGATCTTCCTTGTGGCGATCGACGGGCTGTTCGCCGGACGCCTGATCGACCTGACAGTAGCGGCTCCGGCTGAAAGTGAGGTGGGCGAGCCACTGGTGCTGTGCGTCGTTGCCACGCTCGCCGGCGGCCGCCCTGCCGGCGCCGAGGCCGCGGTTGCGCTCGATCCGCGGCTTGCGCCCGGTGGCCGGCTGGTCCTGCAGCTTGTACCGGATGCGGGCGACTGGCGCGGCGAGGCGCACCTCGTCCCCACGCGGCGCGGGCCGGGCAGCATCGATCGCATCTGGCTGCGCTGGACGGGGCCGCTCGGCCTTGGTGCGCGCCAACGGTGCCGGGCGGTGGACACGTCCGTCAGAGTGCGGCCCAGCCTTGCAGCCGCCCGGTCGCCGGCGCTGCACGCGTTCCTGCGCGAGAGCGAGCCGGGCCTGATCGCACGGCGCATCAGGGGCGAAGGCACCCACTTCGAGGCGCTGGCAGAATATCATCCGGGCATGGATCGCCGCCGGATCGACTGGAAGTCTTCGGCCCGTCACGCCCGGCTTCAGGCCCGCGAATACGAGGTTGAACGTAACAACCAGATCGTATTTGCGATCGATTGCGGCCGGGCGATGTGCGAACCGGTGGGGGGCCTGCCCCGGCTGGACCGCGCAGTGTCGGCCGCGCTGGCTGCCGCGTTCGTCGCGCTAAAGGGCGGGGACCGGGCGGCCCTGTTCGCCTTTGCCGCCCGCCCGGAAATCGCCACGCCATTCGCCGCTGGCACGCGCGGCTTCCTGGGGCTCCAATCAGCGGCCGCACAGCTTGATTACCACGCGCAGGAACCGAACTTCACGCTCGCGCTGGCAACGCTGGCAGGGCGCCTGCAGCGGCGGTCCCTGATCGTGGTGTTCTCGGATTTCACCGACCCGACCAGCGCCGAACTGATGGTCGAAGCAATCGGCCGGCTGCTCGCGCGCCATCTGGTGCTGTTCGTGACCATGGCCGACGAGGAACTGGAAACGCTGGTCGCGGACGTCCCGGCGGACCTCCCCCGGGTGGCGAGGGCGGTGAACGCGCAGGCGCTGCTGCACCAGCGGCAACTGGTCATGGCGCGTCTGCAGCACCTTGGGGTGATGGTGATCGAAGCCCCGTACCAGCAGATCGGCACCCGCCTGATCGACGCCTATCTTCAGATCAAGCGCGCCGGGAGGATCGGCTAATGGCTGTGCTCGATGCTCTGCGCGCATCGCGGCTTGGCGGGATACTGGGCTTGGTACAAGCCGCCGAGCGCGAGGCGGCCGTCGCGGCGGCAGCGCTGCGATCCGATCGGTTCCGGCAGGAGCGCGAGAGTGATTGGAAACGGCTGGAAGCGATCGTGTCCCGGATCGAGACCGGCCGGCTGCGCGCAGTAACGGATGCCGATCTGCTTGCCCTGCCGGTGCTTTACCGCACGGTAGCATCCAGCCTGTCGATCGCACGCGAAACTTCGCTTGATGCCGCGACCCTGGCCTACCTCGAATCGCTGGTGCAACGCGCATGGTTCCAGGTCTATGGTCCGCGGCGTTCGCTGGGCGGCTGGCTGCGCGGCTTTCTGGAAGGAGGCCTGTCAGCGGCGGTGCGCGGACTCGGGCTTGATCTGCTGATTGCCTTCGCCGTGATGGTCGCGGGCGCGGCCGCGGGTTATGCGTTGGCGGCGCAGGATCCGCAGTGGTACCATGCGCTGGTGTCCGGCGCCGCAACCGACGTGCGGGTGCCCGGAGCCAGCGCCGCGGTGCTGCGCGGCACGCTGTTCGGGCAGACCGGGCAGGATGGCCTTTCCGCGTTCGCTGCCTATCTGTTCAGCCACAATGCGCAGATCGCCATTCTCGCGTTCGCGCTTGGTTTCGCGTTCGGCATCCCTTCCCTGCTGCTGCTGATCCAGAATACCGCCGCGCTGGGGGCGATGTTGTGGCTGTTCCACGATCAGGCACTGCTCGTCGAGCTGGTCGGCTGGCTTTCGGTCCATGGAACGACCGAGTTGTTCGCGATCCTGCTCGCCGGCGGCGCGGGCCTGCACATTGGCCGCGCGCTGGCCTTTCCGGGGGAGCTTGCGGTGCTGGAAGCAGCAGCGTGCGCCGGGCGCCGGGCGGCAACCGTGATGGCGGGCGTTGTGCTGATGCTGGTGATTGCCGCGCTGCTAGAAGGATTCGCGCGTCAATTGATCGATCACACGCCGGGCCGGCTGGCAGTCGGCGCGGGGATGCTGGCGTTTTGGTGCGCCTATTTCTTCGCGTTCCGCGTTGATGGTGGGGCGGTCGGGTGAACGACGGGCGGGCCATTGCCGAACGTGACCGGCTGCGCCGCCAGCGCACGCTGACTACGCCCGAGGGGATTGTCCTACACTTCACGCTGGCCCAGCGCAGCGCCCGGATCGGGGCGCTGCTGATCGATTTCCTGCTGCTTGGTGCAGGTATGCTGGCGGTGACACTGGCGCTGGCCTACGTTGCGGGCGGCGTCTTCAACCTGCTTGGCCAAGCCCGATCTGCAGCGCCGCTGGGCCGTGCGGTGCAGTTCCTGTTCATCGCGTGGATGGGCATGATGTTCGTGCTGCGCAACGGCTGGTTCCTGTTCTTCGAGCTGGGCCCGCGCGGCGCCACGCCGGGCAAGCGCGCGCTGGGGATCCGCATCGCCGCGCGCCCCGTCGAAGGCGCCCCTGCCGGACGGCTGACCGCCGAAATGGTGCTCGCACGCAATTTGCTGCGCGATATCGAACTGTTTCTGCCGATCAGCTTCCTGCTTGCAGCTAGGAACGGCGGCGACATGGGGACGGCCGGGCTGATGGCGGCAGGCTGGTTCCTGATCATCGCGCTGCTCCCGTGGTTCAATCGCGACGCGCTGCGCGCAGGGGACATAGTCGCGGGCACCTGGGTAGTGGAGGCGCCGCGCCGCCAGCTCTATGCCGTGCTGACCACGCCGCCCATGCCAGCCGCCGCCCCGGCCCCTTATCGCTTCAGCGAGGCGGAGTTGGCGATATACGGCGAGTACGAGCTGCAGACGCTCGAAGCGCTGCTGCGCGAAGGCCGGGCAGCGGCGCTGGCCGCGGTATGCGCCCGGATCTGCGAGCGGATCGGCCGCGATCCGCCCGAAGCAGACGACCGCGCATTCCTCCAGGCGTACTACACCCAACTGCGCGCCCGGCTCGAATCGGGCATGCGCCTGGGCCGGCGAAAGGCCGACAAACACACCGCGACCTGACCGGCGCCCGGAGGCCCCGGCGCACCCCCTCCCCCAACACGCATAGAAAACGGGCCAGAGCGGCTGGCTCTGGCCCGTTAGTTTTCGGTTCGCAGCACGAACGTCGGATGGCGGGTCCGCAGGGAGGAGAGGAGAACGTCCTGCGGCCCCGCCAAGCTTGTCAGTAGTTGTAGGCGCGTTCGCCGTGCTCGGCGAGGTCGAGCCCTTCGCGCTCGGCCTCTTCGGTCGGACGCAGGCCAAAGATCTTGTCGACGATGAAGAACAGGATCGCCGAGCCGATGCCCGAGAACAGCAGCGTGAACACCACTGCCTTGATCTGGATTCCGACTTGTTTGGCCATGTCGTAGCTGTCGGCGTCGAACGCGGCCGGGAAGACCGTGTAGTCGAACACGCCCTGCCCGCCGAGTGCGGGCGATGCGACGACGCCGGTCGCGATGGCACCAACGATGCCGCCGATGCAGTGAACGCCGAACACGTCGAGGGTATCGTCGTACTTCAGCTTGTTCTTGACCGTGCTGACGAACAGGTAGCAGATCGGTGAGACGATCAGCCCGAGCAGGATCGAGGTGCCCGGCGCGCCGAAGCCCGAGGCCGGAGTGATGGCAACCAGGCCGGCTACGGCGCCGGTGGCAGCACCGAGCATCGACGGCTTGCCGTGGTGGAACTTCTCAACCAAAGCCCACGACACGGCCGCAGCGGCGGTGGCGACGAAGGTGTTGATGAACGCAACGGCGGCGACGCCGTTCGCCTCAAGGTTGGACCCGGCGTTGAAGCCGAACCAGCCCACCCACAGCAGCGAAGCGCCGATCATGGTCATGGTGAGTGAGTGCGGCGGCGTTGCTTCACGGCCAAAGCCGACCCGCTTGCCGACCATCAGGCAGCCGACGAGACCCGCGATCCCGGCGTTGATGTGAACCACCGTGCCGCCGGCAAAGTCAAGCGCGCCCCAGGCCCACAGCAGGCCTGCATCCGTCGGTGCATCCACCAGGAAGTCGGGGCCGGCCCAATACCACACCATGTGTGCCATCGGGAAATAGATCAGCGTCAACCACAGCACGACGAAGACCATAAGCGGCGTGAACTTGATGCGTTCGGCGAACGCCCCGACTATCAGCGCCGGCGTGATGCAGGCGAAGGTCATCTGGAACACCACAAACGCGAATTCGGGAATGTAGACGTTGTTGGAGAACGTCGCCACATATGTGGAACTGCTGACGTTCATCAGAAACGCCTTGTCGAGCCCGCCAAAGATCGCCGGCAGGGGCGAACTGGTTGAGGTGAAGGCCATCGAGTAGCCCCAGCACACCCATACGAGCGCCGCGACCGAAACGATCATGAACACCTGCATCAGCACGCTGAGCATGTTCTTGGTGCGAACAAGGCCGCCATAGAACAGGGCAAGCGCCGGAACGCTCATCAGTAGTACAAGGGTGGACGATATCAGCATCCACGTGGTGTCGCCCTTGTCGACCATCGTCGCCATCTGTTCGACGGTGGGCGCCTTGATCATCGTCGAGGCCGCGGCAGTGGCAGCCTCGGTCGCCGTAGCGGCGGCGGCGGTTGCTGCATCGGTAGCTTCCTGGGCAAATGCGGCGGTCGCGGCGAAGAGCGAAGCTCCGAGCGCGCCAACGCCGCCGAGAATCTTGCCTGCAGTGGCAATCTTGCGGTTCATGGTGGTTTCCCTCCTGTTGGTCACGGCCAGCGTCACAGCGCCGTATCGCCGGCCTCGCCGGTGCGGATCCGCACTGCCTCGGCCAGGTCGAACACGAAAATCTTGCCGTCACCGATGGCTTCGGTGCTGGCGACTTGCTGGATCGTCTCCACGATCTGCGGCGCCAGACTGTCTGACGCTGCGACCTCGATCTTCACTTTTGGCAGCATGTTGGTGGAATATTCGGCACCGCGGTAAATTTCCGTCTGGCCCTTCTGTCGCCCGAACCCTTTGACTTCGGAAACGGTCATCCCGGCGACGCCAATGGCGCCGAGGGCTTCACGAACCTCGTCGAGCTTGAACGGCTTGATGATGGCTATGATGAACTTCATCCTTGCCCCCTGGCAGCCTACCGGTCCCGTTGCCGGCAACGTTATACTTGCAAGCACCGTGCCAGTTCACGTTTTGATAAGGAACTGACGCAAGCTGCCGTTGTGGGAGAGGCGCGACACCCGTTCACGCTCGCATTTTGTGCAACATGCCTATTTTTTATGCAGCGCCATGCGTGCGTAGACCGGCAGATGGTCTGACGCGCGGGCCGCCAACTGGCTGTGGTGGACGCCGCAGTCTACGCAGTCCCATTGGCGGGACGCCACGATCCGGTCCAGCATCGCGATCGGACGACGGCTGGGAAAGCTGCGGCCGGGCGCAAGCACGCGCCAGCGTTCCTGCTCGAACTCTTGCAGGCAGCCACCGACCCGCGCCCACTCGTTGAAATCTCCCATCATGACCGCCGGAACTGTCACATCGTCGCGGTCTGCAAGATGCGCCAGCACCGCGCGGACCTGCTGCCGCCGCCTTAATCCCGACAGGTCAAGGTGCATGCCCACGACGCGCAGCGCCGCGCCCTCTACCACCAGATCCGCCCGCACTGCGCCGCGCGGCTCCAGCGTCGGCAACGGCACCGCCGCCGCTGACACGACCTCGATCCCGCGCCGTACCAGCAGCGCATTGCCGTGCCAGCCCATGCTGCCCGGCCGCATTCGCAGCGGCACCGCACGCCAGGACGTGTGATCGTCGATGGATTGCAACGGGAGGACGCTCTGTCGATCACCGAACCGGCGGTCAGTTTCCTGCAGCGCGATCACATCGGCGTCTATTTCGCGCAGCACCGCCAAAATACGGTCGGGATCGCGGCGCCGGTCCAGCCCGACAGCCTTGTGAATGTTGTAACTGGCAAACGTCAATTGCACTGGTGCATTGTGCCTATCTGCATCGCCCCTGCAATCCGGTTGCACGCCGGCTGCTCAGCGTTCCTTGGTCGCGCTGAACGCAAGCTCCGGGTTCCGTTCCTGCTGGTAGCCGACGTCCCATGACGACCGGGCCATGAAGACCACATCGCCATCACGATCCCGCGCCACGTTGGACTTGTTGAAATCGGCAAACGCTTTCAGCGCCGCATCCGATCCCTTGAGCCAGCGCGCCGTCTCGAAGGGGGAGGGCTCAAGCACCGCCTCAACCTTGTATTCCGCCTCGAGCCGACTGATCAGCACGTCAAGCTGCAGCTGTCCCACGACACCGACGATCCACTGCGCGCCGATTTCGGGGTAGAACACCTGGATCACGCCCTCTTCCGACAGATCGTCAAGCGCCTTGCGCAGCTGCTTCGTCTTGGTCGGATCCTTCAGCACCACCCGGCGCAGGATTTCGGGGGCAAAGTTGGGCAGGCCGGTGAACCGTACATCGTTGCGTTCGGACAGCGTATCGCCCACGCGCAGCGTGCCGTGGTTGGGAATGCCGATGATGTCCCCGGCCTCGGCACTGTCCGCGATCTCGCGGTCCTGCGCGAAGAACAGGATCGGCGAATGCACCGCGATCGGCTTGCCGAGCCCTGACGGGGTCAGCTTCATCCCTCGCCGGAACGTGCCCGACACCATCCGCATGAACGCGATCCTGTCTCGGTGCTGCGGGTCCATGTTGGCCTGGACCTTGAAGATGAATCCGGTCACGTCCGGCCGCTCGGGGCTGACTTCGCCCTGATCGGACGACTGCGACCGGGGCGGCGGCGCGTAGCGGGCGATCGCATCGATCAGTTCCGCGACGCCGAAGTTCTTGAGCGCGGAGCCGAAATAGACCGGGGTGAGATCGCCGTGCCGATAGGCGGCAAGGTCGAATTCAGGATAGCCGCCCCGCGCCAGTTCGACCTCATCGGCGATTTCCTCGGGCAGGGCGAACTCTTCGCGCTTGCCCAGGAACTCGCGGCTGTCGCCTTCCGGCCGCGCGGTCAGCCCGGTGGCGAAATCGAGCACGCCCAGGAATTGCCCGCCCATCCCTACCGGCCACGACATCGGCACCACGTCAAGGGCCAGCGCGTCGGCCACCTCGTCGAGCGTGTCGAACGCGCTGCGCCCCTCGCGGTCAACCTTGTTGACGAAAGTGATGATCGGAACCGACCTCAACCGGCAGACCTCGAACAGCTTGCGGGTCTGCGGTTCGATCCCCTTCGCGGCGTCGATCACCATGATGGCCGAATCGACCGCGGTCAGCGTCCGGTAGGTATCCTCGGAAAAGTCCTCATGCCCCGGCGTGTCGAGCAGGTTGAAGGTGATGTCATCTTTCTGGAAGGTCATCACCGAACTGGTCACCGAAATCCCGCGCTGCTGCTCGATCTTCATCCAGTCGGACCGCGCGCGCCGCGCCTGACCGCGTGCCTTGACCTCCCCGGCCAGGTGGATCGCGCCCCCCTGCAGCAGCAGTTTTTCGGTCAGCGTGGTCTTGCCCGCGTCGGGGTGGGAGATGATCGCGAAGGTACGGCGGTTCAAACTCTTGCTCATGGGCCGCGCGGTTAGAGAAATCCGCCGGCAAAAGCGAGAGCGGTCATCGTCCGCGAGCGCACCTATCCGCGCAGCTGTGCGCCCACCTTGCCCGCCGCCGCCGTCACCTTGTCGGCAATTGCCTTGAGTTCGGCCTCGCCATAGGACTTGTCCTGTGCCTGCAGCGTCACTTCGATCGCGAGCGATTTCTGGCCTTCGGGCACGCCTTGGCCGCGGAAATCGTCGAACAGCCGCGCCGCGATGATGTTGGTCTTGTCCGCAGCCTTGACCGCGCGGAGCAGATCGCCCGCCGGCACGCCCGAGTCGACAAGGAAGGCGAAGTCGCGCGTTATCGCCTGCAGCGCGGGCGGGGCGTAATGCGGGCGGGCAAACGCCCGTGCCCCGCGCCGGCCCGGGATTGCATCGAGAAACAGTTCCACCATGGCGGTCGGCACATCGATATCGAATGCGCGCGCAGTTACAGGGTGGATCATACCGAAGCGTGCCAGCACGGTTTTCGGCCCGAGCCGCAACGTGGCAGACTGGCCGGGATGGAACTGCGGCCCGGCATCTCCCATTACCTGGAGATTGTCGATCGGCGCGCCCGCCTCGGCCAAAAGGGCCAGTGCCTCGGCCTTGGCGTCAAAGGCATCGAATGGCGCGGCCTTGCCCCCATAGACCCTCTGATCCCAGCCGCGCGGCGTCTTGACGCCCGCCAATACCACGGCCAGCGACAGGCGCTCGTCGCTGGCGCCGTCCGTGCCGCGCAAATAACGCCGGCCGAGCTCGAACAGGCGCAGCGTCGCCGCACCCCGATCAAGGTTGCGTCTGGCAGCCGTCAGCAGCCCAGGCAGCAGCGAGGGGCGCATTGCCTTCATCTCCTCGCTGATCGGGTTTTCCAGCACCCACAGCGCATCCCCGGCAAAGGCCGCGGCCTCGGCCGCCGGCAGGAACGACCACGTGACCGCCTCGTTGAGGCCGCGCCCCGCGGCCGCACGGCGCAAGCCGCGCTCCAGCTTCTGCACCGGCGTTGCGG
Source organism: Pseudomonadota bacterium (assembly GCA_040387665.1). Lineage (GTDB taxonomy): Bacteria > Pseudomonadota > Alphaproteobacteria > Sphingomonadales > Sphingomonadaceae > Novosphingobium. Next base: position 63,808 of record JAZKDH010000042.1, read on the forward strand.
TCGGCCGTGCCACGCCGTCAATGCGGGGCAGCGGCAAGGATTCGATATTATCGAGACCCCAGATGCGGACCACTTCCTCGACGATGTCGGGCGCCCCCGCCACGTCCGGGCGCCAGCCGGGCGCGGTAACCGTCCAGTCGTCCGCGACTGTGAAGCCCAGCGCCTCAAGGATTCGGCGCTGCTCCGCCGCCGGCACCGCCACACCGCCCAGCGTTTCTGCCAGCAGGGGGTCATAGGCCACCGTCGCGGTGCCCAGCGGAGCCTGCCCGGCGCGGATCACGGCGGAAGCTTCGCCCCCGCAGGTTTCAAGGATCAGCCGGGTCAACAGCTCCAGCCCGGTGTCGAGGAACGCCGGGTCCACCCCCCGTTCGAACCGGCTGCGCGCGTCCGAGGTCAGGTTCAGCTGGCGCCCGGTTGCCGCGATCCGTTCGGGATCGAAGTATGCAATTTCGAGCAGCACGTCCGTAGTGGTTTCGGAGCAGCCGGAATGTTCGCCGCCCATGATCCCGGCGATGTCGTGTACGCCCGCCTCGTCGGCGATCACCGTCATGCCCGCGTCCAACGGATATTCCTTGCCGTTGAGCGCCACCACAGTCTCGCTATCGCGCGCGCGCCGTGCCACCACGGCACCGTTCAGCCGTGCCAGGTCATAGGCGTGGGCCGGCCGGCCGAAGCCGAGCATCACATAGTTGGTCAGGTCCACCAGCGCCGAGATCGGCCGTTGGCCCGCGCTTTTCACCCGGTCCTGCAACCACTGCGGTGACGGGCCATTCTTCACGCCGCGAATGACGCGGCCGAAGAAGGCCGGGCAGCCGTCCGGATCGTCGGTGCGGATTTCGGTCGGACAGGGGAACGCGCCATCGATCGGCAGCACCGCAATGGGTTTTAGCGTGCCAAGGCCGGCCGCCGCAAGGTCGCGCGCGATGCCGTAGACGCCCATGCAATCGGGCCGGTTGGGCGTGATCGCCACGTCGAATACCGGGTCGGCACCGTGATACTGCGCGAACGGCGTACCCATGACCGCGTCTTCGGGCAGTTCGATGATGCCTTCGTGATCATCGCCCAGTTCGAGCTCGCGCGTCGAACACATCATCCCGTTGGATTCGACCCCCCGGACCGCCGCCACTTTCAGGGTCATGCCGTTGGCCGGCACCACCGCGCCAGGCAGGCCGAGCACCCCGACCAGGCCGGCGCGGGCATTGGGAGCGCCGCAGACGACCTGCAATGGCGCGCCTTCCCCGGTATCGACCGTCAGCACCTGCAGCTTGTCGGCATTGGGATGCGGCGCCGCGCTCAAAACTTTCGCCACGCGAAACCCGGTCAGCTTGGCGGCTGGATCGTCAATCCCTTCGACCTCGAGGCCGATGGCATTGAGCGCAGCCGCGAGCTCTTCGACCGAGGCGGCGGTATCCAGGTGGTCCTTGAGCCAGGTGAGCGAAAATTTCATGTGAGTGCCCTCGCCTTAGGCCGGAGTGCCGACGCCGGCCGACAAGGTCGGCACGTCTAGCGCGGAGAAACCGTAGTGCGCCAGCCAGCGCTGGTCGCCGTCGAAAAAGGCGCGCAAGTCGTCCATCCCGTATTTGAGCATAGCGAGCCGGTCGACCCCGATACCGAAGGCGAAGCCCTGCCATTCGTCCGGATCGAAGCCGCCGAATTCCAGCACCTTGCGGTTGACCATGCCCGAGCCGAGCAGTTCCATCCACCCGTGCCCTGGCGCATCGCCGCTTCCCCCCAGCACCCGCCGGCTCTTTCCGTCGGGGCCGTCCACCACCGCAAAGCCAACGTCGACCTCGACCGAGGGTTCGGTAAAGGGGAAGTAGCTGGGGCGCAGGCGCAGCACGATATCCTCGCGCTCGAAAAACGCCTTGAGAAAGGTTTCCAGCGTCCATTTCAGGTGGCCGAGGTGAATGCCCCTGTCGATCACCAGCCCTTCGACCTGATGGAACATCGGTGTGTGGGTGGCATCGCTGTCCGAGCGGTAGACCCGCCCGGGCGCGATGATCCGCAGCGGCGCCCCCCCGGGGCGGGCTCCGGCCGCCGCCAGCATCGTGCGGATCTGCACCGGCGAGGTGTGCGTGCGCAGCAGCATCCGCCCGCCGTCCCGCGCGGCATCGGGAAAATAGAACGTATCATGCATCGCCCGCGCGGGATGACTTTCGGGCATGTTGAGCGCGGTGAAGTTGTGCCAGTCATCCTCGATCTCGGGGCCTGAGGCGACCGCGAAGCCGAGGTCTGCGAAGATTTCGGCCAGCTCGTCCATCACCTGGCTGACCGGGTGAATGGAGCCGCGCGGCGCCTCGGGCGCGGGCAGGGTGAGATCGACCGTCTCAGCCGCGAGACGGTCTTCGAGCGCGGCAGTTTCTAGTGCGGTTTTGCGCGTGGCCAGCGCGGCCGTGGCGCTTTCGCGCAAGGCGTGGATTTGCGGCGCCACGATCTGGCGCTGTTCCGCGCTTAAGCCGCCCAGCGTCTTCAACAGCGCCGAGATCGACCCCTGCTTGCCCAAGTATGCGACCCGGAGCCGCTCTACCGTATCTAGATCCTGCGCTTCGGCAATCTGCGCCAGCGCTTCCTGAGCGGTTGCTGCGTAATCCACAGGTGAAATTCCGTTCGGCCAGTCGTGTTACGCCCGCCTTTAGAGAGTGCGCCCGCAGGCCGCAACCAGCGCCGGGCTGCCTGACGACGCGGCAGGAACTTGCCGGACAAGACAAAGGGCGCGAACGGCAAGCCGCGCGCGCCCTTTGTCGTAAGCTCTACAGGCGGTTCAGGCGGCCGGAAGGGCGCCCTTGGCCTGCGCGATGATCGCGGTGAACACACCGCCTTCGTTCATCGCCAGATCGGCAAGCGTCTTGCGGTCCAGTTCGATGCCGGCCAGCTTGGTGCCGTGGATGAACTGCGAATAGGTCAGCCCTTCGGCGCGGACAGCAGCGTTGATGCGCTGGATCCACAGTCCGCGGAAGGTGCGCTTTTTTACCTTGCGGTCGCGATACGCGTACTGGCCGGCCTTTTCGACCGCCTGACGGGCAACACGGATCGTGTTCTTGCGGCGGCCGCGGTAACCCTTGGCCTGGTCCAGAACCCGCTTGTGCTTGGCGCGGGTGGTGACACCCCTTTTGATACGGCTCATGTGCTAGCGCTCCCTCAATTCAGCCCGTAGGGCGCCCACTTCTTGATCACCTTCGCATCGGCATCCGAAATCACATCGGTGCCACGGTTCTGGCGAATGTACTTGGCGTTATGGCTCATCAGGCGGTGGCGTTTGCCGACCACGCCGTGTTTCACCTTGCCGGTAGCGGTGAGCTTGAAGCGCTTTTTCACGCCGCTCTTCGTCTTGAGCTTGGGCATTTTTCGTCTCCTTGGTCGAGACACGTCAGATCCGCCGTGGCAGCCCTTTCAGCCAGGCAGATCATCGATTCCGCGTCAATGAAGGCCGGGCGCTTAGTGTGCCGGGGGCTAAAGCGCAACCCGAATCACGCTGGCTGTCGCGCGCGCCGGCGGATCGCAAAACCCCGGCGCGAACAAAATCATCGCTTCTCGGCGCCGTTGCGTGCATCGAACGTGCAGCACAGGAGACACAGATGACACTCGTTCGCATGTACCTGATGACCGCCGCCAGTGCAGACGGCGCGCAGCTGGGAGAAGCGCTGGCCGCGCTGGCGGCGGCAGTCGGCCAGGCACCCGGCTCACGCGGCGCGACGCTGCTGCAGGATCGTGCGAACCCGGCCCGATATCGCTTCCTTGAATTCTGGGTAGACGAGGAATCGCGCAAGGCCGCGGGCGCCGTCCTGCCCAAGCCGGTGATGGACGCGGTGTTCGGCGCGCTGTCCGGCAAACCCGAAAGCGAAGACCTCGTCGTACGGGACTGACTGCCGCCCGGCGATCAGTGCCTGCACGCAAGTGCTTCGACAACATCCTCCACCCGCGCGGGATCGCCCAGCGCGAGCACGTGCCCGGTTGAGCCGGCGTGGAGCGGGTCGCCGTTCCAGTCACAGGTCGTTCCGCCGGCGCCTTCGATGATCGGCACCAGCGCGGCCCAATCATGTAGCTTGAGCCCCGCTTCGCACACGATGTCGAGATGGCCGCTGGCGAGCATTGCATAATTGTAGCAGTCGCCGCCCATCACCATCCGGCGGTGGTCCGTCTTTGCCGCCAGACCCATGAAATGCGCGCCGTCATGATCGTCAAAGTAGTGGGGCCCGGTCGTGGCGAGCGCGGCGTCGGCGAGCGTGCGGCATGCGCGGGTCCGCGCAGGCGCACCGTTAAACAGGGTCGTGCGGCCGCTGGCACCGATCCACCGTTCGCCAAGGATCGGCTGGTCGATGATGCCGAGCACCGGCCAACCCTCGACCACCAGCGCGATTAAGGTTCCGAAGATCGGCCGGCCGGCAAGAAACCCCACGGTGCCGTCGATCGGATCGAGCACCCAGCTTCTTCCGGAACTGCCCGGCTCGGCGCCGAACTCCTCCCCGATCACCGTGTCGCGCGGCGATTCTGCCTTCAGGATCCGGCGCATGGCCTCTTCGCCGGCGCGGTCGGCCAATGTCACCGGCGTAGCGTCCCCTTTGCGCTCCGCCCCGGCGTCTCCTCGAAAATACGGTCGGATGGCGGCGCCGGCGGCTTCAGCCAGCCGCACCGCGAGGGCAATGTCGTTGTCTAGGTTCATGCGGCAAGCTTGCCCGTGCCCAACCGCCGTCGTCAAGCTTGGAGCCGCCGCCGGTGTCCGGCAAAAATTGATTGAAGCGGGAACCAGACCGTTCGCCAAGCATTGGAACTCGACTGGGTTCAGGACCGGGGGACTAGCATCGGCATGCAGAGGCGGTCACGGCCTGCGGTTGACGAGGCGCTCGCACCGCAGCACGGCGTAACCCGTGACGGACAGCCGATTTCCTATAATCGCGCTCCGGCGCCAGACCTGGCGCCGTGGATTGCGCGACTTTATGCAACTGGCATCGACCTTCCAAAAGGCCACACGGTGGCGTGCGGGTTGTTCAACGACACTGCGACCATCCGGATCCAGTTGCGCGGGGATTGGATTTCCGAGACCGCGCATGGCCAGCAAGCATATGGTCGTGCAGCACTGTTTTTCGGGCCGCAATCACGGCGCATGCCGGTCAGCGTTACGGGCAGCTTCACCAGCGTGGGCGTATCGCTGCGGCCGGGCTGCGGCCGTGCGGTATTGGGCGTCAATTTCGCGGATTATGTCGATCGGCTGCTGCTGTGCGACGACCTGAACCTGCCGGGCAGTGCCGCGCTGGTAGCGCTGGACCGCACGGCCGAACCAGAAGCATGGCTGACCATGCTGGAAGCGATGATCCGCACCATCGTGAACCGCGCCGGCGTGGCCGAACCGGACCCAGTCAGCGTCCGATTCGAGGCGCTGGCATTCACCGATCCTTCGGCCAGCGTAGCAGGATTTGCCGAAGCCTGCGGAATCACGCAGCGGCAACTGGAACGGATCGTGCGCCGTGATTTCGGCATGCCGCCCAAACGGGTGCTAAGCCGCGCCCGCGCCCTTGACATGGCGAGCCACCTGCGCGGCGTGGCGGATCAGGCCGAGGCTGAGGAACTGGCGCTGCGCTATTACGACCAGAGCCACCTGATCCGGGAATTCACCGCGCTGTTCGGCATGTCCCCCACGCAGTTCGTTGCCCGGCCGCAGCCGATTCTGACGCTTGCGCTCGAAGCACGCCAGGCGCGGCGGCTGGAATCGATCGAACGGCTTCAGCCCGGCGCGATCCGACCTTGGCAGTGATGCCCCAGTGACGGGCCACCCGTGACCGGAACGTGGCTTAGTCGAACAGCGAGCTGACCGAGCTTTCGTCGGCAATGCGGCGGATCGCCTCGCCGATCAGCGGGGCGATCGTCAGGATCCGGATACAGTCAGATTGCTGGGTGGCGTCGGTTGGCAGGATGGTGTCCGTGATCACCAGTTCCTTGAGCGCCGATCCGTTGACCCGCGCCACCGCGGCGCCCGAAAGCACGCCGTGCGTAATATAGGCGGTCACGCTGGCAGCGCCGGCATCCATTAGCGCACCGGCCGCGTTGCACAGTGTGCCGCCCGAATCGATGATATCGTCAATCAGGATACACGACCGCCCCTTCACGTCGCCGATGATGTTCATCACCTCTGACTGGCCCGGGCGGTCACGCCGCTTGTCGACGATCGCCAGCGGCGCGTTGTCGAGCCGCTTGGCCAGCGCCCGCGCGCGCACCACGCCGCCCACGTCGGGCGAGACCACCATTAGGTCCTGTCCGCCGTAGCGGGTCTGGATATCGGCGGCCATCACCGGCGCGGCATAGAGATTGTCGGTCGGGATATCGAAGAAACCCTGGATCTGCCCAGCGTGGAGATCGACGGCCAGCACCCGGTCGGCCCCGGCGGTGGTCATCAGGTTGGCGACCAGCTTGGCCGAAATAGGCGTGCGCGGTCCCGGCTTGCGGTCCTGCCGGGCGTAGCCGAAATAGGGTACTACTGCCGTGATCCGTTTGGCCGATGCGCGGCGCAACGCATCGATGCAGATCAGGAGTTCCATAAGGTTGTCGTTGCATGGAAAGCTGGTCGACTGGAGTACGAACACATCCTCGCCGCGCACGTTCTCGTGGATCTCGACGAAGACTTCCTCGTCCGCGAACCGCCGCACACTGGCGTCAGTCAGCGCGATTTCCAGATACCCCGCAACTGCCCGGGCGAGGGGCAGGTTGCCGTTGCCGGCCATGAGCTTCATCGCGGGTTCCCTTCCGTGCGCCTTGGTCCGCGACGCCTTAACCAAGCGTAGCCCGATTGCAACAATGTCGCGCAGGGCGGGACAAACCCGCACTGTGAAATGGAGATCGGCGGGCGACAGGCCGTCGTCCCATGGGCACTTACCTTCGGCGGTGCTCGCCCCGAACCCACCGGACCGTTCCGGATGAGGCCCGCATCACCACGCTTTCGGTCGTCATCGTCCCGTTCTTGAGCCGCTTGACCCCGTCAAGCAGCGAGCCGTCGGTGACACCGGTTGCGGCAAAGATGCAATCCCCCTTGGCCAGGTCCTCAAGCTTGTAGATCCGGTTCAGATCCTCGATCCCCCACTTGTGTGCCCGTGCACGCTCATCGTCATTGCGGAACAGCAGGCGGCCGTTGAATTGCCCGCCGACGCAGCGCAGTGCCGCCGCAGCCAGCACGCCTTCGGGAGCGCCGCCCGAGCCCATGTAGATATCGATCGTGGTTTCGGGATTGGTCACCGCGATCACTCCGGCGACATCACCATCGGGTATCAGCTGAATTCCGCAGCCCAGCCCGCGCAGCTCGGCGATGAGATCGGCGTGGCGCGGACGATCGAGCACGCACACGATAATCTCGTGCGGCTCCACCCCTTTGGCCGCGGCGACTGCCTTGACATTTTCGGTCGGGCTCTTGCCCAGGTCGATGATGCCTTCGGCATAGCCCGGACCGACCGCCAGCTTGTCCATGTAGACATCGGGCGCGTTGAGCAGGTTTCCTTCTTCGGCCACGGCAAGAACCGCCAGCGAGTTGGGACCGGCCTTGGCGCAGATGGTCGTGCCTTCGAGCGGATCGAGCGCGATGTCGATCTTCGGGCCGGTGCCCTGCGCCGCGCCGACCTTCTCACCAATGAACAGCATCGGCGCTTCGTCACGCTCGCCCTCGCCGATGACGACTGTGCCGTCCATGTAGAGCTCGTTAAGCGCTGCGCGCATTGCTTCGACGGCGGCATGGTCTGCCGCCTTTTCATCCCCGCGCCCGATCAGCACCGACGCGCCAATCGCGGCGGCTTCCGTAACACGAACCATTTCAAGCACGAGAACGCGATCGAGAACCTTGCTGGCGAGGATCGTACTGGCGGGCGTTGCTGTCATGGAGATCCCTATAGCGGACATTGGGTCAACGGGCGTTAGCCAGCGTGCGCTGCTCTGTCGAGTGCCGACGGCGTTTCCGCACCGGTCCCGCAAGATTTAGACGCGCCGGCGTCAGGCGCCCAGGATTTGCATGACCAGCGGAGGCTGGACCAGGCTGGGTGACCCATCGAGCAACCGCAGAGCCTCGTACACAGCGCTTTCCGGCCCTTCGTGCGTCACCATGGCGACGAGGACTTCTCCGTCCGCATCGGCGCGGCCTTTCTGGATCAGACTTTCGATGGAGACGCCTGCATCGCGCATCGCCGCCGTGAGTTCTGCCAGCACCCCGGGCCGGTCGGCCACGAGGAACCGGATATAGGCTCGTCCCGACCGGTGTCCGGGGCTGGCCGGGAGGAGAGTTTCAAGTTCGCCGACCGGGACCGAGAACGGCGCGCCGATCTCGCCGCCGGTCTGCTGGCTGCGCGCGATGTCGATCAAGTCGGCCACGACCGCGCTGGCAGTGGGCCCGTCGCCCGCGCCGGCGCCTTGGAACAGCAGCCGGCCCGAGAAATTGCCTTCGGCCACGACCGCATTGGTCGCGCCGTCGACGTGGGCCAGCGGATGGTCGAACGGCACCAGGTGCGGCTGGACCCGCTGGAACAGCCGCGTCGTGCCGTCGCGCGTATCAGGCTCTGCCATGCCGATCAGGCGGATCACGTATCCCAATGCGTCGGCCTGGGCAATGTCGGCCGGGCGCAGCCGCGAAATCCCTACAGTATCAACGGCCGCGAAGTCGATCCTGGCGCCGAACGCGATCGCAGCGAGAATCGCCAGCTTGTGCGCGGCGTCGGTGCCTTCGATGTCGAACGCGGGATCGGCTTCGGCATAGCCGCGCGCCTGCGCTTCGGCGAGAACGTCGGCAAAATCGCGGCCGGTGTCTTCCATCGTCGACAGGATGAAGTTGCAGGTGCCGTTCAGGATCCCGTACACGCGTTCGAACGCATTGGCAGCGGCGCCTTCGCGCAGGCCCTTGATCACCGGGATCCCGCCGGCGACGGCGGCCTCGAACCGAAGCGGGACCCTCGCGGCTTCGGCCTTCGTTGCCAGTTCCAGCCCGTGGTGGGCGATCATCGCCTTGTTCGCGGTTACCAGCGCCTTGCCCGCCTCGATCGCCGTGCGGGCCAGCGCCAGCGCCGGCCCGTCCGCGCCGCCGACCAGCTCGACCACGACATCGACGTCGGCCCGTTCACCCATCACGACCATGTCGTCTTCCCAGGCATAGCCCGACAGATCGACTCCGCGGTTTTTTGAGCGATCGCGGGCACTGACCACGGTGATCTGCAGTGGCCGGCCCGCGCGGCGCGCGATCAGGGCGGCGTTCGTTTCGATCAGGCGGATGACGCCCGCCCCCACGGTGCCCAGTCCTGCAAGCGCGATACGAAGCGGTTCGGCCATGTTACTCCCTTTCGCGCGGCGCCCTAGGCTACCGCGCTGCGAAAGGCCAGACTGCTGAACGGCGCCGATCAGCCGCGCGCGCGCGGGCATTCGCCTAGCTCGGCGCGAACCATCGCGTAGTCAGCCTCGGCCTGCGCGCGGTCTTCGGCGGTGGCCGATACGTTCACGCCGGCATCCAGCCCGTCAGGCAGGAAACATGCCAGCCGATACCAGGCCAGCGTTTCGCGCGGCGGAGGCGTTCCAGCGGTGTCGAGCACCTCACTGAATGACGCGCTCCACCGCGCCGCCTCGCCGGGTTTGTGCACGACGCTGATCGTTGCCGGTTGATCTCCGGCAGTTTCGAGGAACAGCTGCGTCTCTCCCTCGCCTGCAAGCGTGCCCGGCACGTGAATCGCCTCGCGCACTTTGTGCACGCGCGGGGCGGCATCGGCGGCAAGCAGTTCGCCCAGGATTGCGCGTACCCGCTGTTCGGTCGCGGGACCCCAGGCCAGCTGCGCATCGGGCGCAACCAGCTGCAACTCGCCGGGTCGTTCCACCACCGGCCGGGCAAACAGCAGCACGCTGCGGCGCGTCAGCCTGGGGGCCTTGCCCTTGGCGTCCAGCGGAACATCCGCCAGATAACGCAGCGCCGAACCGGTTTGTGCCGGACCGGCGAGCAGCGCCTGCGTCTGCGCCTCGACGTAGATGCGCGCCCAGCCCGGCCGCAGCCCCGGCGCGCGCTCGGGCTCCACAGCCGCGACCTTGCGAACCTGCGCCCTCAGCACGACCGGGGCCCGGTCTGCCAGATCGGCCAGATCGGCGTAGCTCACCGCTGGCTCGGCCGGGGGTTCCGCCGATTCGGCCGGGGTGCCGGCAAGCGCGAGCGCCAGCGCCAGCGCGAAACCCCAGATCGATGCGGTGCTGGCATGGCGGATCATTGAAACCCCTCATCTCTTCTGTCGTGCGTCGTAACCTGCGGTTGCGAACGGCCTTTTTGATCTTAACCCTTGTGAATTGTCGGTTAACCCGGGGCAAGGCCAGAATCAGGCGTTGCGCGGGTGCGGACTCGACGTTAAAGATGGCGGAAAACCGGCACACTCAGCAGAGTGGCCACGTGCTGTGCGCCTGCACCGACCTTGGGAACGTAAGGCGCCTTGGATCAGCAGGCAGGGTGGAAGATTAAGATTTCGGGCGGTTTGCGCGCTTGCGTGCAAACCGGGCCGGTTGCCCTGGACCAACCGGGGCGTTGTTTAGGAGTGATGCATCTGAATGGCTTACGCTGACCAACAACAGATGAGCGGCAACAAGGTTGTCGCGCTCATCATCGTTGCACTGATTCACGTCGCGCTCGGATATGCCTTGGTCACCGGCCTTGCTTATGAGGGTGTGAAGAACGTCATCAAGAAGGTGACGACCGTGGATATCAAAGAACCGGAAAAGCCGAAGGAGCCGCCGCCGCCGCCGCCAAAGGTGATCGCCGCGCCGCCGCCGGTCGTTGCTCCCCCGGTGAGGATCGACGTCAACGTCGCGCCGCCGCCGCTGGAAGTTGTGCAAGTAGCGCCGCCGCCGCCGCCGGTGTTCATTGCGCCGCAGGCCCCCCCGCCCCCGCCGCCGCCGCGGTTCACGCCCAAGCAGCCGCAGCCCAAGGGCCAGCCCGGAAACTGGGCGACGTCGAACGACTATCCTTCGCGCGCCCTGCGCGAGGAACGTGAAGGCGTAACGGGCTTCCGCGTCAGCGTGGGAACCGACGGCAAGGTGACCGACTGCCAGGTGACCAGTTCGAGTGGCAGTCCGGAACTTGACCAGGCGACCTGCGACAATGTGCGCCGGCGAGCCCGGTTCCAGCCAGCTACCGATGGCGAGGGCAATCCGACCACGGGTTCATATTCCAACCGGATTCGCTGGGTTATTCCGAAGGACTGAAGAAACCGGGGCGCGGTATCTGGCCGCGCTTCATTGCCGGAACGTCCGGCTGTCTGATATCCATTATTCTTGAGAGGACTACCGCATGCTTTTTGAACTCCTTGCCGCTGGCGCGAATGGCGCTCCGCAGAACAAGTTCGGCTTTGCCGAAGCACTCGAGCAGGGCGGTTTCATCGCCTATGCCACGGTCATCATCCTGGGCATCATGTCGTTCGGATCTTTCTTCATCCTGTTCACCAAGTGGTTCGAACAGTCGAAAATTCTCCGGCAGGGCCGTGAACTGCGCAACACCTTCTGGCGCGCGCCGACCATTCGCGAAGGCGCCGCCAAGCTCGACAAGAACAGCGCCTGGCGCCAGCTCGTCGACGATGGTCTGGCTGCAGAAGACCAGCACGGCAAGATGACCGATTCGATGGAAGCCCATGACTGGCTCCACGGCTCGCTCGCTCGTTCGGAAGCCTCGATCAATGCGCGCCTTGCCTCGGGCCTGCCGTTCCTCGCCACGGTGGGCGCCACCTCGCCGTTCATCGGCCTGTTCGGTACCGTGGTCGGCATCTACCGCGCGCTGATCGCGATCGGCCTGGCCGGTTCGGCCTCGATCGACAAGGTTGCGGGTCCGGTTGGTGAAGCACTGATCATGACCGCGCTCGGCCTGCTCGTCGCCGTTCCGGCGGTGCTTGCCTACAACTACCTGCAGGCACGCAACAAGCGCATCGCCGAGATCCTGCATGGCTTCTCGACCGATGTGCTGGCTAACATCAACTCGAAGGGCGCAGTGAAACCCGCTGTTGCCGCTCCGGTTGCTGCGGCCTCCAAGCCTGCTGCTGCTACTGCTGCCAAGCCGACTGCTGCTCCGGTCAAGCCGTAAGCCTGGCATCTCAAGTCAGCGGGTGCCGGGACGACCCTCCGGCACCCGCTTCACCGGACGGGGTCGGATCGCAGCATGCCGGTCCGCCCCCTTCCCGGTAAACGACAGGATAGGATGTAAACATGGCGATTTCGATGGGCGCAGGGGGTCAAGAAACCCCGATGTCAGACATCAACACGACACCGCTCGTGGACGTGATGCTGGTGCTGCTTATCATCTTTCTCATCGCGGTTCCGGTCGCGACCCAGACGATCGAACGGCTGCGGATGCCGATCCTGGTTTCGCAGGAATCCAAGGACAAGGTCGAGAATCTGCTGTTGACCGTCAGCACCACGGACAATGGCGGGCGCAGCGCGGGTGACCCGGGCTACGAGGGTGCGTCGCGCAATGGCGAATGCCGGATCTACTTCAACAACGTCACCCCGGTGGATTCGGAAGAACTGCGCAAGCAGGCGTACAAGCGTCTGGACGACATCGTGAAGCGCGAAGGTGGTCCCGAGGCACTGCGGGCAAGCCCGGAGAAGGTGCCGCAGGTTCACATCCGCGGGGACGTCAACGCGCCGTGGCGCTGTATCGCCGGGGCAATCTACAACGTCCAGATCTCGGGCTATCCGACCGTCGGCTTCATTTCCAACCCGGTCGATCCGCAAGGCACCTGATCGGTCCTGCCGGGCCGGTCGGTTCCAACGGTAATTCAGGAGTAACTTCCAATGGCAATGTCAGGCGGAGCAGATGATGGCTCGCCGATGATGGAAATGAACACGACGCCGCTTATCGACGTCATGCTCGTTCTGCTCATCATGTTCATCATCACCATTCCGGTCGCCACCCATGCGGTCAACATCGACCTGCCTTCGCCGAACCCGCCGCCGCAGGACGTGATTGTCAATTCGGTCAAGAACAAGGTTGTTCTGACTTATGACAACAAGGTCCTGTGGAACGGGCAGGTGGTAAACAACGGTCAACTGGTATCGCTGCTGAAGCAGACGGTGCAGATGAAGCCCGAGCCCGAGCTGCAGTTCCAGCCCGAATCCGCGGCCGGCTATGAACTTTCCGCGGCGGCCCTGAACATCATCAAGGGCTCGGGGGTCACGAAGTTCGGGTTTGTTGGAAACGAACAGTATTCGGAGTTTGAAAAGGCTGCCAACGCAGGCTCGGCCGAGTAGGTTCAGCCCAATCGAGCGACACGGGGGGCGGAGCGATCCGCCCCCTTTTTTTGTTTGAGCAGCCGCAGCATCTATGGCGCCGGGTCCGGGCGCATCGCCTCGGCCGCGAGGCCTTCCGCCTCTATCAGCAGGTCATCGTCGGCCGCGCCCGCGGGCAGGGTTTCCCGTCCGATCATCACCAGCACCGGTACAGCCAGCGGGCTCACCCGTTCCAGCCGCACGTGAACCAACTGGCCGGCCGCGCGATCGAGCAGATCGGCAATCCGGCCAACGTCGGTCAGCCGGGTCCGTGCATCTGCCCAGGCCGCCTGGATCAGCACATGTTCGGGTTCGTACTTGCGCAGCACGTCGTAAATCAGATCCGTTGAAAAAGTGACTTGCCGGCCGCTCTTGCGCCCGCGCTGGCCGTGGCCCGGATGCTGGCGTTCCACCAACCCGCCGATCACCGCGACTTCACGAAAAGCCCGGCGCAGCAGGTGGGAGTTCTGCACCCAATCGACGAATTCGTCGGTCATGATGTCGGGCGAGAGCAGCGGGGCCGGATCGGCGATCGGCCCGACGCTCCAGACCGCGAGCGCATAGTCGTTCGCGATGAAGCCCAGCGGCGCCAATCCACGCTGTTCCATCCGCCGTGTGATCAACATCCCGAGCGACTGGTTCGCATTCCACCCTTCGAAGGTGTAAAACACGCTATATTCGCGCCGCTCGTACGGGAAGCTTTCGACCAGCAGCTCGCCCGGGCCGGGCAGGCGCGAGCGCCAGTCCTGCATCTCCAGCCATTCCCGAACATCGTCAGGATAACGCGCCCAACCGGCACGGTCGACCAGCAGTCGGCGAACACGTTCGGCGAGATGGCTCGATATCGGGAGGCGCGCGCCCAGATAACTCGGTATCGTGCCTGCGCGCTTGGCTGCCCGGACGATCAGTTCCAGATCGCGCACGCTCTCCACTTCAAGGTCCAGTCCGGCGAACCGGAACGTGTCGCCCGGTGACAGTCCCGCGCCGAACTGCTCTTCCACGCGGCCCAGCGCGCGGCCGCTGCGAAAGCGCACGTCGAGCATTTGCGAATCGACGATGATCCCTGCGTTCATCCGGTGCCGCTGTGCATGCTCGGGATGGGTCAGCCGCCAGACGCCGGACCGATCGGCCACGATCCGGCGGAACCGATCATAGGCCTTCAGCGCGTAGCCGCCGGTCGCAACGAATTGCAGCACCCGTTCCCACGTCGCCGCATCGACCCACGCGTAGCCGGTGGAACTGCGGATCTCGGCGTGGAGATCGGCGGCGTCAAACGGGCCCGCGCAGGCGCGGGCCATGACATGCTGCGCCAGCACGTCCAGCCCGCCCGGTCGGAAATCCTCGCCGTCACGCTGGCCCGCTTCGACCGCCTCGACCGCGGCGGTCGCCTCGAGGAATTCGAACCGGTTGCCCGGGACCAGCAGGGCCTTGCTGGGCTGATCGAGCCGGTGGTTGGCCCGGCCGATGCGCTGAAGCAGGCGCGACGACCCCTTGGGCGCGCCCATCTGGATGACCAGGTCGATGTCTCCCCAGTCGACCCCCAGATCAAGGCTGGCGGTGCAGACCAGCGCGCGCAATTCGCCCCGCGCCATCGCCTCTTCCACCTTGCGCCGCGCCTCGCGCGAGAGTGATCCGTGGTGGATCCCGATCGGAAGCTTGTCGTCGTTGGCGTCCCACAGCAGCTGGAAGATATATTCCGCCAGAAAGCGCGTGTTGGTGAAGACGAGCGTGGTTCGATGCGCACGAATTGCCTGCTGGATCTGAGGGACGGCCCAGGCGGCGGCGTGCCCGCCCCAGGGAATGCGCTCTTCCTCTGGCAGCAGGATATTGACCACCGGCGGCGCGCCTGGCTCGCCTGTCACCAGGGTAACCGAGCCGATGTCTCCCCATGGCGCCAGCCAGCCGCGGAACGCATCGGAATCGGCCACCGTGGCCGATAGGGCGGCCCGCTGCAGCTGCGGCGAGATCGCCTGCAGCCGGGTCAGGGCAAGCGCCAGCAGATCGCCGCGCTTGCCCGTTGCGAAAGCATGAACTTCGTCGATTACGATCCGCTGAAGCCCGGCAAACAGCGCGCCGCTCTCGGGGTAACTGAGGAGCAGCGACAGCGATTCTGGCGTAGTCAGCAGGACGTGCGGCGGCCGAGCGCGCTGTCGGGCCTTGCGATCCGACGGCGTATCGCCGCTGCGGGTCTCGACCCGGATGGGCAGGCCAAGATCCGCGATCGGCGCGAGCAGGTTGCGCTGTACGTCGTGCGCCAGTGCCTTGAGCGGCGATACGTAGAGCGTGTGCAGGCCATCGGGAACGGGCGGCCCGAGCGGACCTGCCGACGGGACAAACGCGGCCAGCGTGGGCAGGAATCCGGCAAGCGTCTTGCCCGCGCCCGTGTCTGCGACGAGCAGCGCATGGCGGCCGGCACGCGCGGCAGCCAGCATCTCCACTTGATGACGCCTGACGCGCCAGCCCCGGTCGGTGAACCAGCCGTCAAGTTCGGGAGGCAGGGCGGCGGGCTCCATCAGCCCTATATCGGATCGATGCGGCGGCACTGCAACGCCGCCGCATCGACACTGCGAGCAGTGCGCGGCAGAGTTGTCGAGCCGGAACAGACGCGGCGAGGCAGTGTCCAAGCGCCGAAACGGGCCGCCGCTGCGACATGTTCCCCCAAGATCGGCAACGGCTCTGCACGTCATGCATTTTTTAGGGACAAGCAGCGCGTAGCGGGGCGGGACGTTTCCGCACGCGCGCACAAGGAGAGCCAAGATGGACGATCGTAATCCGTGGGAAGACACGCGAGGCCAAGGCGACCGCGACCAGGATCGATATCGTGATCAAGCAGGGCGGTCTAACCCGCGCCGCCGCGATCAGGCACCGATGCAGGGCCAAGGGCGCGACCAAGGCCGGCACAACCAGCCATGGGCCGGACAACAGGGCGACTGGCATGACGACGAGCGCTCGCAGGATTGGGAGAGTGGGAGCGGTTATCGTCAGCAGGGCCGGTCCAACCAGCACGAGCAGCGCGAATGGCGCGGGTCGGAACGCCCGTGGGGCGGCAGCGGCGGACAGGCAGCAGGCTACGGCGCGAGCTTCAGCACGGGTAATTCGCCGCGCCGCGATGACGATTGGGAAGAACGCCAGCGCCGCGCTCAGCGCGACCAGCGATCGCAGCAGGGTTCAGGACAGCAAGGCTCCCGCGGATCGAGCTGGGCGGATCAGGATAACCAGGGCCGCGACGGTTGGGGTGCGCGGGACAACTGGCGCGACCCGGGTTCGCAGAGCTTTGCCGCCGGTTACGGCATGTCGAGCGGACCAAACTATGCCCGTGACCGGGGTACCGGCTCTGCCGGCAGTGACAACCGCGAAGCATTCGGGCGCGGGTTTGGACCGGACTATGGCCGCGACGAAGGCCGCGGGTTCATCGAGCGGGCCGGGGATGCAATTTCATCCTGGTTCGGCGGCGATGACGACGACAAGCGCAATGACCGAGATCGCGGTGGCAGTGCACAGCGCGGCCAGGGCGGCCAGAGCTATCGCGGCCACGGTCCCCAGGACTACACCCGCTCCGACGAGCGCATCCGCGATGACGCGAACGACCGTCTGACAGACGATCATCACGTGGATGCCCGGCGGATATCAATCACCGTCGAGAAGGGCGAGATCACGCTGAACGGCACGGTGCCCAATCGCGATGCCAAGCGCCGCGCGGAAGATTGCGTGGAGCACATATCGGGTGTGCGCCACGTGCAGAACAATTTGCGCATCGAAGAATCGCGCATGGGCAGCACCGATCAGTCGTTGTACCAGTCGCCTGGCATGATGGGACGGTCAGCCGGCACATCGGGATCATCCGCCGGATCATCGCCTGGCGCAGCAGGGTCGAGCGGGACCAGCGGCGGAACTGCAACGCCCGGTATGGGGACGGCCGGCATGACCGGAGGAACGTCTACTTCCGGGGCAGGATCGGCAGGGATGACCGGCGGTGCTTCGGGCAGCGGGGCAAGCGGTAACAATAATACCGGCGCCACCACGACAGGATCGACGAAGCCTACAGCCTGACCGCAGCCTAACGCTGCAACGGGCCCGGCCCGCGCCCATTGGCGCGGGCCGGGCTTTGCTGTTACGTCCGCGCGAACACCAGCCTTCTGCCAGTTTCCGCTGCGCCGCGGTCTGTCAGGACGGACCAGGAGACGGACGTGGACAGCAACATCGCCCTTGCCGTTGGCCAGCGCGATCTGGTCAACCTCGGGCTTGCACTTGCGCTGGGCTTGCTGGTGGGAGTGCAACGTGGCTGGGTGCAGCGCAAGAACG
This sequence comes from Pseudomonadota bacterium, assembly GCA_040387665.1. GTDB lineage: Bacteria > Pseudomonadota > Alphaproteobacteria > Sphingomonadales > Sphingomonadaceae > Novosphingobium. The sequence goes on from JAZKDH010000042.1 coordinate 81,352, forward strand.
CTGCTGGCACCCGGTTTGCCGGGATCCGCACGTTTGGCCTGATCGGCCTGCTCGGCGGGATATCGGGATTGTTGGCCTCTCGTGCCGAAGCGTTCGCGGTCGTACTGGCGGCGGCGGTGGCGGCCCTGATGCTGATAGGGTATTGGCGCAGCAGCCAAGGCAATGCCGCCGCGGTCAGCGGGACCACCGCCCTTGCCGGCCTGCTGACGCTGGGATGTGGGTACATGGCTGCGCGCGGTCAGCCAACAGCGGCGGCCGCCGCCACCGGGGGCATGGTTCTGCTGCTTGCCCTGCGGGCGCCGTTGCATGGGCTGGTCCGCCGCCTGGACGAACGCGAAATGCGGGCAATCGGGCGCTTTGCCCTGATCGCACTGGTAATCCTGCCGCTGCTGCCCAATGCACCAATGGGCCCGCTTGACGCATGGCGACCGCGCAGCCTGTGGCTGGTGGTCGTACTCGTATCCGGTTTTTCGTTTGCAGGTTATATCGCCGCAAAATGGCTAGGGCGCGAGCGCGGCACGCTGGCGACGGCAGCGGCTGGATCGATGGTATCGTCCACCGCAGTAACCGCGGCCCTCGCCGCCCGGCACCGCGACGGTGATGGCGATGCCGACCTGCTCAACGCCGCAATCGCGCTGGCTTCGGCAATGATGTTCGTGCGGGTGATGGTGCTGACCGGTGCGCTGGCCGGTTTCGCCCTGCCGACGCTGGCTCTGGGCGCGGTGCCGGGTCTGGTGGTGAGCCTGGCCGCGGCGTTTATACTGCGGCGGCGCTCGCAGCGGCGGCCCGGCGGAACGACCCAATCCGACGACGGCTCGGTTGCCCTGCGCAATCCGTTCGATCTGGGTCCGGCCCTGTTGATGATGGCGCTGGTAATGGCGATGGCGCTGGCCGCACAGTTGGTGCTTGAGCATTTCGGCAACCGAGGGCTGGCGCTGGTGTTGGCGATATCAGGCACGGTGGACGTCGATTCCGCGATCATCACGCTGGGAAATCTTCCACCCGGCACAATCGATCCGCGCACTGCGGGACTGGTGGTGTTGCCGCCGATTCTGCTCAACACGCTGTTCAAAGCTGGCGTGACGCTGAGCGTGGGCGGGTGGAGCCGGACATGGCCAGCGGCGGCGACGCTGGCGGCAAGCTGCGTTGCGGCAGCGGTATTGCCGCTGCTGGCTGGAGCAGGATGGCTGCGGGCATAGCGCCGGCCTGCCACGCGTCGAACCATCCCCGGGCCCGCCGCCTGCGGGAGAAGGAATTCGAACCCTCTCCTGCAAGCTCGGGCTGATGCGTCAGTGCCCGGCCTGTGGGCCACGTTCCAGGCCAGACGCGGCCAATTGGGCATCGATCATGCCCATCAAGCGGTCCAGTCCCAGTTCGCTGCTGCTTTCTGCGCGCGCAACAAGCACGTCCTGCGTGTTCGACGCTCGCAGCAGCCACCAGCCATCGGGTGTAGTGACGCGCACGCCATCGGTATCATCGACCTGCGCACCATCTGCCGCAAGGCGGTGCTTGACCTCTTCGATGACCGGAAACTTGCGGCTTTCATCCACCTGGAAGCGCAGTTCGGGCGTGTTGATCATTGCCGGCATCGTGCCGCGCAAGTCGGTGACCGATCGCCCCAGCCGCGCCGACGCCGCAATCAACCGGATCGCTGCATAGAGTGCATCGTCGAAACCATAATATTCGTGCGCGAAGAAGACGTGACCGCTCATCTCGCCGGCGAGCGGCGCAGACGTTTCCTTCATTTTGGATTTGATCAGGCTGTGTCCGGTTTTCCACATAAGCGGCCGGCCACCTAGTTCCAACACTCGATCGAATAGAGCTCCGGATGCCTTCACGTCCGCGATGATCGTGGACTGAGGTTTCAGACGTAGCAGGTCCTCGGCGTATATCATGAGCAACTGGTCCCCCCAGATTACCCGGCCCTCTCCATCGATGGCCCCGATGCGATCACCGTCACCATCGAAAGCTACTCCGAAATCGAGCTTCTTGTCCGCGACCAGCGCCTTCAGGTCTGCGAGGTTCTTCTCCTCGGTAGGGTCGGGATGGTGGTTCGGGAAGTTGCCGTCAACTTCGGTGAAAAGCAGATGATGTTCGCCGGGAAGCTTGCTGGTGAGCAGCTCTACTGCGGGCCCGGCGGCACCGTTGCCGGTGTCCCAGCCGATCTTCAGCCGGCTGAGCCAGGCAGGATCGATCCCGTCCAGTCCGGCGAGCAGACGGTCTATGTAAATGTCCAGGATCTCGCGAGTCTCCTGGCCGCCATTGCCATCGAGCCAGTCCCCTTCAGCGGCCATCGCGCCCAGCTGCTGAATATCCGCGCCGAAGAACGGAAGCCCGTTAAATACCATTTTGAAGCCGTTATAATTGGCGGGATTATGGCTGCCAGTTATCTGAATGCCGCCCTGCACATCTTCCATTGAGGCTTCGGCGTAATACAGCATCGGCGTTGGCCCCATGCCGACGCGGACGGCGTCCACCCCGCTGGCGTTCAGCCCGTCGATCACCGCGTGTTCGAGCATTGGCGAGCTGATCCGGCCATCGTATCCAACCGCTACCTTCGATCCGCCGGCCCGCTTGATCAGGGTGCCGAAGCCGCGCCCGATCGCACGCGCGTCTTCCGCGCCCAGGGTTTCGCCGATGATGCCACGGATATCGTATTCACGCAGGACAGTGGGATGGAATTGATGATTCACGTTTCACTCCGTTCTATCGGACCCGATCCGGGCCAGGCGAGCCAGCAGCAGATCGCGGGCGAAATTGGCCTGGTGCACCTGTTCGCTGGAACCGCCGCGGTCAGGATGGACTGCGGCGATGCGGCGCTTGTGCGCCGAAATGATTTCACTTCGGTGAGCATCCCGGCTGACACCAAGCAAAGCTCGGGCGCGGCGCTCCGCGGCGGAACGGACGAGAGGAGCACGAAGTTCCCGGCCAAGCAGCTGCCACGGCCAGCGTCCGATCGCCAACTTGCACAGCATCGAGGCCAGCACGGCCAGAACCAGCAGCCGGACCATCAGGGTACGGCCCTCACTCGGCAGCAAGCACGAGCGCGGGTTCGCGGGTAGACGGCGGCGGCAGGTTCAGCCCGGCGATCAGCGAGCGCAGTTCCTGGCGGGCGACCAAGTGGCTGGTGCCGAGTTCACCCAAGTGCCCCTTATCGAGCAGGGTGAGGCCCGAAGGAAACAATTCGCGGTAGATTACCCGTTCCGACAGGCCCTGGGCGATGCGGAAGCCCACCCGCTTTGACAATTCGGCCAGCGCATTATCGAGCCGGCGCATGTTGCGCGCCTCGACGTGCTGGGTGCGATTGCGCACGACCACCCAGTCCATCTCGCGCCGGGAATCGCGGATGGTGGCAAGCGCGCGGCGCTTGCGCGCTTCCCATATCAGCTCTGCATAAAACGACAGCCGGCGAACTTTGAACGTTTCCGCATCGACCTGCCCGATGAGATCGAAATCGACGAACGAATCGTTGAGCGGGGTGACCAGCGTATCGGCACCGGTAGCAGCATGACGAGCGAATTCATCGTCCCGGCCCGGCGTATCGAACAGCAGATAGTCCATCCCTTCGCCGACCTGCGCGGCAAGGGCATCAAGTTCTGCGACGGCGTTGCCCTTGAAGACCTCGAACCGGGCGGTCGGCAGCTCGATCTTGCGACGGGCGGCGGTTTCTGCGCGATTTTCGAGGTAGCGATGGAACGTGCGCTGGCGCGGATCGAGATCGATCGCGGCGACCCGTGCCCCCTGATAGGCAAGCGCGATGGCGACATGGACCGCGGTGGTCGACTTGCCGGTGCCGCCCTTTTCATTGGCGAAAACGATGCGGTGGGGAACTGAGGATGCGGACACGTGGTGGGCGACGCCTTCGTTATGGGATTGTGCAACAGGGTTTGTACGCGCTCCCGACCGGCGCTAGGCAGACGGAAGCAATCGCGCCGTTCTATCGCAAGGGGCAGTAACCGTGCAAACCGTCAATCGCATTGATCCACTGCGCGATGCCATCGCCGCGCTGCGCCAGGACGGGCCGGTCGCGCTGGTGCCGACGATGGGCGCGCTGCATGAAGGCCACCTTACGCTGGTGCGCGAGGCGAAGTCCCGCGCGGCCCACGTGGTGGTCTCGATCTTCGTCAACCCGCTTCAGTTCGGCGCTAACGAGGACCTTGGTGCGTACCCGCGTCAACTGGCGCGCGACAGTGAACTGCTGGTGGCCGAAGGAGTCTCGGTGCTGTGGGCGCCCGACGCGGCAGAGATGTATCCGCCGGGGTTTGCGACCAACGTGGCCGTCAGCGGGGTGAGTGAGGGGCTGTGCGGCGCCGCGCGGCCGGGCCATTTCGACGGGGTGGCGACGGTGGTCTGCAAGCTGTTCAACCAGGTGCTGCCCGACCTTGCGCTGTTCGGCGAGAAGGACTGGCAGCAGTTGGCGGTGATCCGCCGCATGGCCCGCGACCTTGACCTGACCCGCCCGAAGGTTGGCGATATCGTGGGGATCGCCACGGTGCGCGAGGCTGACGGCCTGGCCCGGTCTTCCCGAAACGCCTACCTGACCGCGGCCGAGCGCGCCGCCGCCCCCGCCCTGCCCGCCGCGATGCGGGCGGCGGTCGATCACATTCGGCAGGGCCGGACGATTGACGGCGCTCTGGCCGAACTGCGCGCCGCGGTATTGGCCGCCGGATTCGCGGCGATCGACTATGCGCAACTGTGCGACGCGGATTCGCTTACCCCGCTGGAACAGCGCGGGACCGGCCCGGCGCGGCTGCTGGTCGCCGCGCGGATTGGCAAAGCCCGGTTGATCGACAACATCGCAGCCTGACGGAGGTCTGCCCGAGATCGTAGACTTTCGGCACAGCGCGCGACCACAGGCGGTTTTCTTTGGCGCGAAATACTGTAGAAGATCATCGCGCACTAGGGGTAGTGCGCGGGAGTTCAGTTCACGGCTGACTCAGGGGAGTATTGACCACATGAAATTCTTGCCGAGCGGCGTCGCCGCAACCTGCTTGCTGATGGCAACCATCCCGGCGCAGGCTGCCGACAAAGGCTCTTCCGCGCACCAGGCCGAGCAGAAGGGCATCCAGCAGATCCCCCGCTGCAGCCGGAACCTTGGCACCGTCGCGATCGTCGAGCCCGACACCCAGTGGTGGCGCGAGCTGAACCTTGGCAGCCCGGAGGCGATCCTGAAGGTCTTCATCCAGCAGTCCGGCTGCTTCAAGCTGGTCAACCGCGGCCGCGCTATGCAGAGCCGGGCGATGGAACGCGCGATGGCCGATGACGGCGAACTGCAAAGCGGTTCGAACCTGGGTAAGGGCCAGGTCAAGGCGGCGGATTATTACCTCGAGCCCGACATCGTCACGGGTAACCGCAATTCGGGCGGCAGCGCGCTCGGCGGGGTGCTCGGCGGGATCGGCGGCGGGCTGTTCGGCCGCGGCTTCGGCGCGATCGCAGGCGGGATCAATGTCAAGAAAAGCGAGGCAAGCGTGACCTTGTCGGTAGTCAACGCGCGGACAACCGAGGAAGAAGCGCTGGTCCAGGGCTATGCCCGCAAGTCAGACCTCAGCTTCGGCGGCGGCGGCGGCGGGCTGTTCGGCGGCGGAACGTTCGCGGCCGCAGGCGGCGGCGGCTATCAGGACACCGCGATCGGCCAGGTTATCGTGCTGGCTTACCTCAACGCCTATACCAAGCTGGTAACCCAGCTGGGCGGGCTGCCCACCAATGCCGCAGTGGCGGCTCCCGTCGCCAAGTAATCCCGGCACGGCACCACCGCGCGCTTCTGTCTAGCCCCGCGGGAGCCGGGCACCGCAAGTTGCACCGCCCGAATCCCCCGCGGGCGACGTTTAACGCGCCTGGCTAAGCAGTTGCTGCGCCTGTGTCAGGTGTTCCTGAATGCGCGGCAATGCGCTGGTTGCCGCCTGACGGAGCGAGGGATTGTCGCCACTGCGCGCATAACCCTGGTTGAGCTGCAACGCCATCTGATGCGCAGGCACCTGCTGCTGCAGATAGACCCGGTCGAAGCTGGCCGGAGCGGTCTGCATCAGCGTGCCGATCATCGCCTTTTGCTGCGCGCTGAGTTCCGGGGGCGGGGGCATCACGCCGCCAGCCTTGGCCGCGTCCAGCGCGGCGTTGGACAGCGTGGTATGGTGATCGATCAGCATCCGCGCAAATGCCCGCACTTGGGCGTTGTTGCTTTTCTGCACCGCAACCATGCTGGTGGTTATTTCAAAGACATCCCCGGCGCCGGCGTGATGCAGAAAGGCCAGCGCCTGCTGCGTGGCGGCGGCCTGCGGCGGCTCGGGCAGAGTGGCGGCGGCGGGGACTGACAGGCCTAATGTCGCCAAGGCGGCAAGCGCGCTCGATCGGAACTTGACCATCATCGCAGCTGATCCTTTCAAAATAGCATTTTTCGATTCGAGGAACCACCAAGCCCGGGCCCCGTTCCACTGTCCGTTAATTAATGGTTAACGGAGAGTCCGAAGCATGGCCGTATCAAGACAACTCGTCAGAGGTGGCATCACCGCGGTGCTGCTGGCCGCCGGAGCCTTTTCCGCAGCACAGGCCCAGCCCAGCGCAGTGCCGCCGACCGAGCGACAGCCCGGCGCATTGCCCCCGACCGAGGGACAGCCCGGCATTCCCTACAGCGGGGCCACTGTCGACGCAGACAACCAGGCCGTGATCGATGTGCTGAAGGGGCCATTGATGCTGCGCCCGTATCATACGCTGGACCCGGCCGCCGCGCGCCAGCAGCCAACCTTCACGGACGGCGTGAACGCGGTGCTGCGCGCGCAGGGCCGGCCGACCACCCCGCCCCCCGGCACATCCGAACAGGAAATGACCGTAACCGGCGCTGCCGGGCCGATGCGCGCGCTGGTGATCAAACCGGCCGGCGCCACCGGCCCAATGCCGGCGGTGCTCTATTTCCACGGCGGCGGGTGGGTTCTGGCCGACCCGACAGTCTATGCTGGCGGCGCGCGCGGGCTGGCCCGCAATTCCGGCGCGATCGTGGTCTCGATCGATTATCGCCGCGCGCCCGAAGCGCCCTTTCCCGCGCAGCACGACGACGCGTTGGCAGCCTATCGGTGGCTGTTGCAGAACGCGGCAAGCATCGGCACCGATCCAGGGCGGATTGCGCTGGCTGGTGAAAGCGCGGGGGGCAATCTGGCGGTTGCGACCGCAGTTGCCGCCCGCGATGCCGGGCTGCCGTTGCCGCGGCACATCGTGTCGGTCTATCCGATCGCCGGGAGCGATCTCAACACCCCGTCCTATCGCGACAGCGCGAATGGCCCGACGCTTAACCGCGCGCTGATGGCGTGGTTCTTCCGCTATGTCCCGCGCACCCCGGCGGACTTGATGGATCCGCGCATCAACCTGGTTGCGGCCAATCTGCAAGGGTTGCCGCCGACCACGATCGTGGCTGCCCAAGTCGATCCGCTTCGGTCCGAAGGCGAACTGCTGGCCCAGCGGCTGCAGGCGGCCGGGGTTGCGGTAGAGCGCCGCGAGTACCCGGGAACGGTGCACGAATTTTTCGGGGCTGACGCTGTCAGCGCGGATGCGGCCACGGCGCAGCAATGGGCCGGCTCGCGCCTGCGCGAATCGCTGTCGGGAATGCCGCCTTCTGGGATGCCGTCGGCAGGGATCCCCTCGGCAGGTGCTGGCGGCGCGGCAGCCACGGGAGCAATGGGGGCTATGGGTGCAGGCGCCGGCGCGAGTTCAGGCGCGGGTAGCTTGCCTCCAGCGGGTGCGAGTTCGCCGGCAAGCGATAGCGGTTCGGCGCCTGCATCGCCGACCTACCAGACGACCCGCCGTGCAGGGGAGCGGGGTTAAGCTTAGTCGATCCTGAAGAGGCCGACGATGGTTCGGGGGAGGCGGCCGGTGGCCGCCCCCTGCGCCATCTCATGATTACGTCGGCCGCGATGGCCGGTGGTGGCCGAGCCGCTGTGTCCTCGCGTGCCATGATCGCCCCCTCGTATGCGAACAGGGGCACATTCGTGGTTATGCGGACTGTGTGAGACGAATGGGCGCTCTCTCCCAGAACAGGCGCCAAGGCCCCGATGACGCTGGGCAACAGCGGGAAGGGCGGCAACGAGGTGCTGTTCGGTCAGCAAGAGGAAGATGCTTCGTGTCGAACGCAGCGCCGTGGGCAACGTGATCGAAGACGCTGCCCGGCACTGAACGGATCGATCGGGAGGGTAATCACGAGC
>JAZKDH010000043.1:0-13585 GCA_040387665.1 Pseudomonadota bacterium
TCGACTTTGTGTGCGACGATCATGCTGCGGTGATTTACCTGACGACGCGTCGCTTCGGACGAGAGGACCTGCACCATGCGCGCCACCCCGGATTTTGATTTCGGCCTGACCGAGAGCGCGCGGATGATCCGCGAGGCGACCGCCCGCTTTGCCGACGAACAGATTATGCCGCTCGCCGCGGAGATCGACCGCAACGATCGCTTCCCGCGGGAACTGTGGGAGCCGATGGGCGCGCTGGGCTTGCATGGCATCACCGTCGAAGAAGAGTACGGCGGGCTGGCGCTGGGCTATCTCGATCACGTGATCGCGGTGGAGGAAGTGAGCCGGGCCTCCGGCTCGGTCGGCCTGTCCTATGGCGCCCACTCCAACCTGTGCGTCAACCAGATCCGCCGGTGGGGCAATGCCGAGCAGAAGGCGAAGTATCTGCCCAGGCTGATCAGCGGCGAGCATGTCGGCAGCTTGGCGATGTCCGAGGTCGGCGCGGGATCCGATGTGGTCGCAATGAAGCTCAAGGCCGACAAGGTCGATGGCGGCTGGCGGCTCAATGGCACCAAGTTCTGGATCACCAACGGTACCTATGCCGATACTCTCGTGGTCTACGCCAAGAGCGTGCCCGATGGCGGCAGCAAGGGCATTACGGCCTTCCTGATCGAAAAGGACATGGCCGGTTTCTCCATCGGGCAGAAGATCGACAAGATGGGCCTGCGCGGTTCGCCCACCTGCGAGCTGGTGTTCGAGGACTGTTTCGTCCCGCAAGAGAACGTGATGGGCCCGGTCAACGGCGGAGTCGGGGTACTGATGAGCGGGCTCGATTACGAGCGCGTCGTGCTGGCGGGGATGCAGATCGGCATCATCCAGGCCTGTCTCGACGTAGTCATCCCCTACGTTCGGGAACGCAAGCAGTTCGGCAAGGCAATTGGCACCTTCCAGCTGATGCAGGCCAAGATTGCCGACATGTATGTCGCCCTGCAATCGGCGCGGGCCTACGTCTATGCCGTGGCCAGGGCCTGCGATGCTGGGCAGACCACCCGTTTCGATGCGGCGGGCGCAATCCTGCTGGCCAGCGAGAACGCCTTTCGCGTGGCGGGCGAGGCGGTCCAGGCACTGGGCGGTGCCGGCTATACCAAGGACTGGCCGGTCGAACGCTTCCTGCGCGATGCCAAGCTGCTGGATATCGGCGCGGGGACCAACGAGATCCGCCGGATGTTGATCGGGCGCGAGCTGATCGGGGCGGCAGGATGAGCGGCCCCGTCCTCGGTACCACCCTCGACCTTGCCAGCCCCGAAGCACAGGCCCGCGCCATGCACAACCGGGCGCTGGCCGCCGAACTGCGCGAGAAAGTGGCCAAGGCTGCCCTCGGCGGCGACGAACGCAACCGCGACCGGCATATTTCCCGCGGGAAACTTCTGCCGCGGGATCGCGTCGAGGGCCTGCTCGATCCCGGCTCCCCGTTCCTCGAAGTGGGCCAGCTGGCCGCCAACGGCATGTATGGCGACGAGGTGCCGGGGGCGGGCCTGATCACCGGAATCGGCCGCGTGTCGGGGCGGCAGTGCATGATCTTCGCCAACGACTCGACCGTGAAGGGTGGCACCTACTTCCCGCTGACGGTGAAGAAGCACATCCGCGCCCAGGAGATCGCGGCCGAGAACCGGCTGCCCTGCATCTACCTGGTCGACAGCGGCGGGGCCAACCTGCCCAACCAGGCCGAAGTCTTCCCCGATCGCGATCACTTCGGTCGGTTCTTCTACAACCAGGCCAACATGAGCGCGCTGGGCATTCCCCAGATCGCCAGCGTCATGGGCAGCTGCACCGCCGGTGGCGCCTATGTCCCGGCAATGAGCGACGAGACGGTGATCGTGAAGGGGCAGGGCACGATTTTTCTCGCCGGTCCCCCGCTGGTCCAGGCCGCGACCGGCGAGGTGATCTCCGCCGAGGACCTGGGCGGCGGCGATCTTCATGCCCGCAAGTCCGGCGTGGTCGATCACCTGGCCGACAATGACGAACATGCCCTCTCAATCGTGCGCGATGTGGTCTCGCACCTCGGGGCGCCGCAGGACGCGGGCATTGCCCGGCGCGAACCGCGCGCTCCGAAATACGATCCGCAAGAACTCTACAGCGTCGTGCCGGATGACGTGCGCGCGCCTTACGATGTTCGCGAGGTGATCGCCCGGCTGATCGATGCCTCCGAGTTCCACGAATTCAAGCCGCTTTATGGCAACACCCTCGTCTGCGGTTTCGCCCACATCTGGGGGATACCGGTGGCCATCCTCGCCAACAACGGCGTGCTGTTCTCTGAGAGCGCGCAGAAAGGCGCGCACTTCATCGAGCTGGCCTGCCAGCGGCGCATTCCGCTGTTGTTCCTCCAGAACATCTCCGGCTTCATGGTCGGCGGCAAGTACGAGGCCGAAGGCATCGCCAAGCACGGCGCCAAGCTGGTGACGGCCGTGGCAACAGCGACGGTGCCCAAGATCACCGTGCTGATCGGCGGCAGTTTCGGCGCTGGCAACTATGGTATGTGCGGCCGGGCCTACCAGCCGCGCTTCCTCTTCACCTGGCCCAACGCCCGCATCTCGGTGATGGGCGGCGAGCAGGCCGCTTCCGTTCTGGCAACTGTCCACCGCGATGCCGCGAAGTGGACGGCCGAGGAGGTCGAGGCCTTCAAGGCCCCGATCCGCCAGAAGTACGAGGACGAGGGCAACCCCTATTACGCCACGGCCCGCCTGTGGGACGATGGCGTGATCGACCCGACCCAGACCCGGGATGTGCTTGGCCTTGCGCTCGAAGCCTGCCTCGAAACACCGATTGCCGACCGACCGGCCTTCGGCGTGTTCCGGATGTGATGGAGGAGAACCCATGATCAAGTCCCTCCTCATCGCCAATCGAGGCGAAATCGCCTGCCGGGTCATCCGTACCGCGCGTCGGCTCGGCATACGCACCGTGGCGGTCTATTCCGACGCTGATGCAAGTGCCCTGCATGTCCGTTCCGCTGATGTTGCAGTGCACATCGGTCCCTCGCCAGCCCGCGAGTCCTACCTCGTCGGCGAGAAGATCCTCGCCGCCGCTAGGTCGACCGGGGCCGAGGCGATCCATCCGGGCTACGGCTTCCTCTCGGAGAACGCCGAGTTCGCCCAGTCCGTGCTCGATGCCGGGCTGGTCTGGGTTGGGCCCAAGCCCGCTTCCATCACCGCGATGGGCCTCAAGGATGCGGCCAAGAGGCTGATGCAGGCAGCCGGCGTGCCCACCACGCCCGGTTACCTGGGCGACAACCAGGACTCGGCGAAGCTGGCGCAGGAAGCTGGCAAGATCGGCTATCCAGTGCTAATCAAGGCAGTGGCCGGTGGCGGCGGGAAGGGCATGCGGCTGGTTGAAAACGCAGCCGATTTTGCCGACGCGCTCGCCTCGTGCCAGCGCGAGGCGGCGGCCTCGTTCGGCAATGACCAGGTGCTGATCGAGAAATACATCCTCTCGCCCCGGCACATCGAGGTGCAGGTCTTCGGCGATAGCCACGGCAACGTGGTCCACCTGTTCGAGCGGGATTGCTCGCTCCAGCGGCGCCACCAGAAGGTGATCGAGGAAGCCCCGGCGCCCGGCATGGATGCCGCAACGCGCGAGGCGGTCTGCTTGGCCGCAGTGCGCGCGGCCAAAGCGGTCGACTACGAGGGCGCCGGCACCATCGAGTTCATTGCCGACGGCTCTGAAGGGCTGCGCGCCGACCGGATCTGGTTCATGGAAATGAACACCCGGCTCCAGGTCGAGCATCCCGTCACCGAGGAGATCACAGGGCAAGACCTCGTCGAATGGCAGTTGCGCGTGGCCTCGGGCGAACGCTTGCCCAAGCGGCAGGACCAGCTTGCGATCAACGGCTGGGCGATGGAGGCGCGGCTTTATGCCGAGGACCCGGCCAAGGGCTTCCTGCCCTCGATCGGACGGCTGGATGTGTTGCGTTTCGGCAATGCCCCCGGCGGGCGCATCGATACCGGGGTCTACGAAGATGCCCAGGTTTCGCCTTTCTACGACCCGATGATCGCCAAGGTGATCGCCCATGGTGCCACCCGCGAACAGGCGATCGAGCGGCTGGGCGAAATGCTCAAGGGCTCGGCTGTTTATCCGGTCAAGACCAATGCCGCCTTCCTCGTGAAGGCGTTGGTCCATCCCGAGTTCGCGGCCGGAATGGTCGATACCGGGCTGATCGGCCGCGACGGCGAGGCGATGGCGGCAGTGCCCACTCCCTCCGATGAGGCGCTTTCGCTGGCCGCCATACAGTTGGTATCCAGGTGCGGCGTACCCGGCTTCCGCCTCAACGCCGCATCCCACCACCGTGCCCGTTTCCTGCTTGACGGCGAAACGGTGGAGATCGCGCTCATTGGCCAAGGGGTTGACCGACCCGCGGAAGACGCGCTGGTGGCGGAGAACGGCCAAGTGTGGCTGCTCACCCCCTGGCGCAAGTTGGGTGCCCATAGAGCAGCTGCCGGCGATGGTGCGATCGTCGCGCCAATGCCAGGGAAGGTCACCGCAGTCTATGTCAATTCTGGCGAGGTTGTCACGAGGGGGCAAAAGCTGCTCACGTTGGAGGCGATGAAGATGGAGCACACCCTTATCGCGCCGTTCGACGGTACGGTGGCTGAGCTCCGAACCACGGTTGGTGCGCAAGTGCAGGTGGACGCCCTGCTGGCGCGGATCGCCGAACAGGAAGTTCGGTCTTGTCAGACCAAAATTGTGAGGTCCGTCGTCGAGTGATATGACGGGCTATGGGTAAGGCGTCAGCATCAAATTGACGGCTCAAGGTGGAGCGGGGCAAGGTCAACCGGAAGCCGCGCTACCTTTGGTCCGAGGTAGATGAGGCCGGCGAGGTCCTCGACATCGACGCGACGGAAACGCATGATGAGGCGGCCTCATTGCGGTTCTTCGAGAAGTCGCTGAAAAACCCATGGGCAAACCTGAAAATCCGTTCCGCTACTTCAATTCCTCGCCGGAAGTGATCCGGATGGCGGTCATTCTGTACATCCGCGTCCCGCTCAGCTTGCACAACGTCGAGGACCTGCTGTTCGAGCACGGCGTGAAGTTCGTATCTGTACATGCCTCCTTCCACAATCACTTCAATCAGGAGCGTCACCTCGTCGATCGTCGGACCTACCGTGAACGACGCTCGGCCGCGCTGGCCGAGTGGCAGAACCTTGCGGCCTGACGGATCGCGCTTTGGGCCAGAGGTGCGCAAATCGGAGACGAGTTGCGGTTAGACTGACACCTCCCCCGGCCGACCAAGGCCGTCGGTATCCTGCCGATGAACTTCCGTGCGGAGCTGATCCACGCGGCGGGGGCGTGGCCCTCGCCGGTGCAGGAAGATAACGTTCCGATCCTGACGGCGACCAGCAGATCGCATTAGACGGTTGGCGGCAAGCGGCATATGCTCTGCTTCAGGCGCGAACAACAGCGCCGATGTGGAGCAGGACCGATGACCGAAGAAACGCGCACCGTGCGGGCGTTTTGCCGTATCTGCCTTGGCCATTGCGGGATGACGCTGACCATCGATCCGCAAGACTGCATTGTCGATATCCGCGGTGACCGCGATCATCCGCTCACTCGCGGCTACGCCTGCTTCAAGGGGCTGCAGGCCGAAGACGCGCATCATGGCCCGACGCGGCTGCTGCATCCACTGCGCCGGGCCGAGCACGGCGGGTTCGACGAACTCGCCTCCGAACAGGCGCTGGACGAGATCGCACAGCGGCTGCGGCAATCGATCGACCGCCACGGGCCGGATTCGGTCGGGGTCTATTTCGGGAACGGCTCGATCTTCAATTCCAGCGCGGTCGCGATGCAGGCGGCGTTCCTTGACGTGATTGGCTCGCGCTCGCGCTTCACATCCTACACCATCGACCAGTCGGCCAAGACGCTCTCGTTCGAGCGGCTGGGCGGCTGGGCGGGCGGGAACCTGCAGCTTGAGCAGTCCGAGGTGATCCTGCTGATCGGCACCAACCCGCTGCTGTCGCACGGGTTGCTCGGTTTCCTCGCGTCCGATCCGACGAAACGGCTGAAAGAGGCCCGCGCCCGGGGCCTGAAGCTGATCGTCATCGATCCCCGCCGCACCGAGACGGCCGCCTTCGCGGACGTTGCGGTCCAGCCGCTGCCGGGGCACGACCCGGCCATTCTCGCGGGCCTGATCCGCCTGATCCTGAGCGAAGGATGGGAGGATCAGGCGTTCTGCCAGCGCTACGTCGGCGCCGCGGCGATGCAACAGCTGCGCGACGCGGTCGAGCCGTTCGACGAGGCGCGGGTGGAGCTCCTGAGCGGCCTTCAGCCGGGCGACCTGCGGGCAGTGGCAACGCTGTTCGCGTGCGATTCGCGTCAGGGCGCGGCCTATACCGGCACCGGCCCGAGCATGGCGCCGCATTCGAACCTGATGCAGCATCTCGCGGACTGCCTCAACGTCGTGTGCGGCCGCTTCACCCGGGCCGGTGACCGCGTACTGAGCCTGGACATGATGTCGTCTCCGACGGAGTTCCGCGCGGAAGTGATCCCCCCGCCGCGCACATCGTGGAACGCCCCGCCCAGCCGTATCCGCGGCGTCGGCTCGCTCGCCGGCGAAAAGACCACCGGCACGCTGGCCGACGAAATCCTGACCCCCGGCCCCGAACAGGTGCGCTGCCTGATTTCCTGCGGTGGCAACCTCGCCAGCCTGATGCCGGACCAGCAGAAGATGCTCAAGGCATTCCAGGCGCTGGATCTGCGCGTGTCGATCGACCCGTACATGAGCACCACCGCGCGCCTCGCTGATTACGTTATCCCGCCGCGGATGCAGTACGAGCGCGCCGACCTCCCGGTCAGCGCCTATGGCTTCGCGTTCTTCCCCGAACCGTGGGTGGGTTATGCCCCCGCGATCCTCAAACCGCCGCCGGGCTCCGACGTGATGGAGGAATGGTATTTCTTCTGGGCGATCGCGAGGCGGCTGGGCAAGACGCTGACGTTCTGCGGCGTCGATCTCGATCGGGAGGTTCCGCCGACCACCGACGAACTGCTCGCCATCCGCTGCCAGCATCCACTCGCCCCGCTCGAAGAAATCAAGCGCCATCCCTCGGGCAAGGTCTTCACCGAGGCGCAAACGACGGTGCTGCCGCCCCGGCCGGAGGCGACCGCGACCTTCGACGTTATCCCGGAAGACGTCCGCACGGAAATTGCGCAAGTCACGCTCCAGTTGGACGGCGCCGGCACGCGCGACGACCAGAGCGGCGAGTTCACCCACCTGCTGTCCACCCGGCGGATGCGCAATTTCTACAACTCGATCGGCCTGCACTGGGCCGGGTCGCGCCAGCGGAACCCGTACAATCCGGCGTACATGAACCCCGCGGACATCGCCGCGCTGGGGCTGGCCGACGGCGACCGCGTGTCGATCACCTCGGACACCGCCGTGATCGTGGCGATCGTCCAGGGCGATGCGACGGTCCGGCCGGGGGTGGTGTCGATGGCGGTGGCATGGGGCGGGCTGCCGGGCGACGCGGCCGATCCCGCGCAGCACGGCGCGTCCACCAACATGCTCATCTCCACCGACCGCGATGTCGATCCGCTGAACGCCATGCCGCGGATGTCGGCGATCCCGGTCAACGTCGTGCGCTGCGGGGCCGACGCGCCGGGCGCGGCCACGGCGGCGGCAATGCCCATGACCGCGTAACATCGAACCGGCGCGTGAGGTCAGCTCACGCGAACCGGCGATTCATGCTCCTCGACCAAGAACACCCGGTGCTTGCTGCGGTCGAAGATGGTTTCCTCGTCGGCGACGATCTCGGCCACCACGTCCGGACGCGCCAGCCGCGCCATCGCGAGGTCGTACTGCTCGCGGGTATCAAACCACAGCTCAGTGATCACGTCGTACTCGGGCTCCGGGGCCGAACCGGTGAACAGTTCCGGCACGGGCATGAGGTACCGGCGAACATAGTGCGCGGCATCGGGCACGTGCTTTTCGCCGAGCTTGGCGTGCCCGCTCTCATATTTGCGGATGAACTCCTCGCGGCTCATCCCCGCCTTGCGCTTCAGCAGGAACACCATCTTGATCATCGGCTGCCTCCATGTGAAATCCCGGCCGGACGGCGACCCGCCGCTCAGATCATGACTGCCGGCTCGGCCATGATCACCAGCAAGCTTTCCAGATCGACGAAGTTCGGCTCGTCGGGCCGGATCTGTGCAAGATAGGCGGGTTCGGCAAAGGCTTGCCGCAACGCCTGCTCGTCGTGAAAGCGCAGCACCGCCACCCCGTCGTACTCACCCGAAACGCCGAAAATGCCGGCGATCTCGGAGTTCGCGTCCGTCGCGTGGTACTGGACATGGCTGTCTAGATGGCGCGTAAACTCCGCAATTTCAGGCAAGGATCCCGGGCGCGGCGGCCCGGGACAGGTGGTTACCATTCCAGATAGAGCGAGCTCATCGCCCGCAAGAACCCGGTTTCATAGACCGGGTCCGTACCGGGCTTCACGCGGAATTCCGGGATCCGTTTCAGCCACACCTCGATGAACGCCGCCATTTCCATCCGGGCGAGGTGCGAGCCGATGCAGCGGTGCGGGCCTACGCCGAAGGTGGCGTGATGGATGGTCGGCTCGGCGAAGTTGAGTTCCTTGGGGTTGGCGATGGTCCGCGGATCGCGCCCGGCGCCTGAATAGCCCAGCATCACGAAATCGCCGGCCTTCAATTGCACCCCGTCCACTTCCACGTCGCGGGTGCAGCTGCGGCCCATCGCCACCACCGGCGAATAGGCGCGCACGAACTCCTCGACCGAATTCTCGATCCAGTCGGGATTGTCGATCAACTGCCGGCGCTGCTCGGGATGGTCGGCCAGATGACGCGCAATCGACCCCAGCGAGTAGATCGTGGTCGAGATGCCGCCGTAGGTAAGATCGAGCACGACCGAAACCTTGTGGTCCCACGGCGCCTCGCTGCCATCCGAATAGGTCACGCCTTTCAGGATGGTATCGACGATGTCGCCCTGCGGCGGCTTCGCCGCGCGGTCCTTCATGAACATGTCAAGGTAGTCGTAGACCTTCTTGTGGTACTGCGCGCGCGTCTCCAGCGGCCCGAATAGCGACGCGTCGACATCGTGGACCAACTCCACCAGGTCATCCACCGGCACGCCCAGCACATAGATGAAAAAGGCACGGCCAGGCAGCTGCGCGGCCATCTCGCTGATGAATTCGCATTCCCCGCGATCGATGAACTTGTCGATCAGCAGGTTGACCTCGCGCAGCACGTCGGGGCGGACCCGGGCCATCACTTGCGGGCTCATGTGCGGGTTCAGCACGCGGCGCCAGGCGCTGTGATCCGGCGGATCCTGTTCGACCGGGATCATCATCGGCTGGTCGGCCGGGCGGTTGGGGATATACCCCTTCGCGCTGGAGAAGGTCTGCCAGTCCTGCCCGATCCGGCGGACCGTCTCCTCCTTGCTGAACACGGTATAACCGGTCCCGACCTTGCTGTGCGCCACCGGGCACTTCTGCACCATGAAGTCGATCGCTTCATGGAAATGCTCGTTCAGCGACGGATCGTCGATATCGAAATCACGATAGATGTCGCGGCCGAAGCGTTCGATCAGGCGCTCTGGCGCGAGCTCCGGGTCCTCGGTGTCGGTGACGATTTTCGTTTCAGCCATCATCTCTCTCCTTCGCTCACCGGCGGGTCACTGGGTGCCTCGCCAAGCGCTTGTTCCACCATCGATCTGATAAGTTGCACCGGTCGTGAATGACGCCTCGGCCGAGGCCAGGAAGCAGACGAGCCGGGCGATTTCTTCGGCCGTACCAAGCCGCTTGATCAGGTGCGGCCCGGCGCAGAGCTGCTCCATCGCCGCCGGATCATCGGCGCTCTCGATGCTGTGCAGCAGCATCGGCGTCGCGATCGCGCCGGGGGCATAAGCATTGACACGGATGCCGTAGGGCGCAAGGTCCACCGCCAGCGCCTGCGTCAGCAACTTGACCGCGCCCTTGCTGACCGAATACCCCGGAATGCCGGGATAGGCGAACGTGCTGGCGACCGAAGCCGCATTCACCACTGCGGGCGACAACGCCGATTGCTTGAGCCACGGCAGGGCGCGGCGCACCGCGCGCCACATCGCCTTGACGTTGATCGCCATCAGATCGTCCCACTGGTCCTCGCTCAGCGTCTCCAGGGTCTGCGGCGATCCGGTCAGCCCGTCGTCAGTAATGCCTGCATTGTTGACCAGCACGTCCAGCCCGCCGCCGAGATCAGCCGCCGCATCGACCATCGCGGCAATCGCGTCGGCACTGCGCAGATCGGCTGTGACGAACCGCGCCTTGACCCCCAGCGCCGCAACCTCGTGCGCAGCTTCCTCGCCCTTGGCGGTCTGAATATCGGCCAGCGTCACGGCCGCCGCGCCCTCGGCCGCCGCCTGCAGCGCAATCGCCTTGCCCATGCCCTGTGCGGCACCCGTGACGAGGATCGATCTGCCGGCAAGTCTGCTCACTTCAAGTCCCCTGCGTCGATCCTGGGCATCAGCTCTGGTACGCTTTGCCCAGCAGCGCGGTGTCGTAATATTCCTCGAACGACTTCACCTTGCCCTGTTTGAACTTGAACACCTGGATGTAGCGGCCGTTGTAGGCCACATGGCGGCTGCCCCAGGTCGGCCCGGTCTGGACATCGATGATGCTGTTGGCCTTGGTCACGATCACGTCGGGGTTCTCGCCGACGATGATCTCGTCGATGAACCAGTCGAACCGGCCTTCCATTTCATCGTGGATCGGGTCCCAGAACGCGCGCACCGCGTCCCACCCGCGATGGCTGGCGTAATGGCAGACCGCAACTTCGCTGGTCACGAACGGCGTGATCACTTCCGGCTCGTCTTCCACCCACAAGGAATAGAAGAACGGCTTGTCCTTCAGATAGACCGAGAAGAAGTCGACGATCGTATCGATGTTGCGGCGCGCGGTGTCGCTGCGGGTTTCGATGGGGCAGTTGATGGTCACGCCCTTGATGACGGTCGCGGTCACGGTCAACCTCCTCAGGCCTGCGTCTTGGTGATCGGGGAATGTTCCATGATCAGCGTCTTGGGTTCAAGGTAGGCGCGCAGGCCGTTGACGCCGCCTTCGCGGCCGATGCCCGATTCCTTGAAGCCCCCGAACCCGATCGACATGTCGCTGCGCCAGGCGTTGTGCCCCACCGTCCCCGAGCGCAGCTGGCGGGCAACGGCATAGGCCCGCGCTGCATCGTGGGTGAAGACCGAATTGTTAAGCCCGAACGGGGTGTCGTTGGCGATGGCCATCGCGTCATCCTCGTCGCGGGCGCGGATCACGCTCAGCACCGGGCCGAACACTTCCTCGCGCGCGATGAAATCGCTGTTGCGCACGTTGTCGATCAGCGTCGGCTCGAAAAACCAGCCGCGGTTGAGGTGCGCCGGCCGTTTGCCGCCGGTGACGATGCGATTGCCTTCGCTGGTAGCGCGCTGGACCATGCCCTCGATCTTGTCGCGCTGGCGCTGCATCGCGATCGGCCCCATGCCCACGGCGGGGTCGAACGGATCGCCGATCACCACCTGCTCGAACCCGGCGGCCAGCGCATCGACCAGCCGGTCATGCTGCCGGTCCGTCACGACGATCCGTGTCAGCGACGAACAGATCTGACCGGTCATCGCACAGGCCGATCCGACCAGCGACTGCGCCGCGAGTTCGGCATCGTAATCGTCCAGGATAATGGCAGCCGACTTGCCGCCGAGCTCCAGCGTGCAGCGGGCCAGGCGTTCGCTGCACAGCGCCGCGATCCGCTTGCCCACCGGTCCGGACCCGGTAAACCCGATCTTGTCCACGCCGGGATGGCGCACCAGCCGTTCCGACGCCACTCGCTCGGCGGTGACGACGTTAAGCACGCCCGGCGGCAGGCCGATGTCCTCGGCAATCTCGGCGAGGAGGTAACCGGTTCCTGGTGCCTCGGGCGAGAGCTTGAGCACCGCGGTACAGCCCGCGATCAGCGCTGGGGCAAGCTTGAACGCCATGATGTTGACCGGCGCGTTCCACGGCACGATCGCGCCGACCACGCCGACCGGCTCGTTGACGATCAGCGCATAGTCGCCGCCCATCGGCGGATGGTCAAACCGTTCCTCCCACGCGAAGGTGTCGGCCAGATCGGCGTAGTAACGCCAGACGTTGCCGATCGTGCCGGCGAACGGCGCCGCCATTGCGTGCAGGATGCCCATTTCGCTGGGCCAGATCGTGGCAATGTCGTTCACCCGGCGGTCCAGCCCGTCGGCGATGCGGCGCAAGTATGCCGCGCGTTCGGCGTGGCTCAGCCGCGGCCATGGCCCGGCGTCGAACGCGCGGCGCGCCGCATCGACCGCTCGGTCGATATCAGCCTCGCCCGCTTCGGCGACCGAGATGAAGACATCCTCGGTCGAGGGATTGATCACGTCGATCCGGCCGCCGGACAGCGCGGGAACCCAGGCGCCGTCGATGAACAGACGATCTGGGTGCCTCAAGGCAAACGCATGATCCGGACCCGGCATTTTCCACTCCGCTTGTAAGTTTGTCGGTCTGGCCGGAGCGGCTGCCCCGGCCAGATCCTCGTCAGATCAGAACTTCAGGCCAAGGGTACCACCGAAGGTCCGCGGCGGCTCCATTGCCCCGTACCTTGGGTAGCCCCACAGCTGGATGGTGATGAGGCTGTTGGCAATTACCTGTCGGTCGGTCAGGTTCTTGCCCCAGATCGCCACGTTCCAGAACGATCCGGAATCGTACCTCAGGTACGCATTGAACTTGGCCACCGGGGCCTGGCTGAGATTTACGTCGTTGAACTCCGAGAAGTGGATTCGCGATGACCAAGCCATGTCGCCGCGCGCGGTGAACGTGCCGCCATTTCCGATCTGGTAATCGTACTGGATGCCGGCGGTGGCCGAATACTTTGGCGAACCAGGCAGCATATACCCGTCCAAAATCTGATCCTGTTGTACGACGGCTCCGTTTTCATCCAGTACCGGCGCCGCAAATTCTGGAATTTCTGCGCCTGGATTTTGATCCAACCAGTTTTGGAATGCCGGGTTATATCCGCTGTTCGGATCCAGCGCATTGTTCAGTGGGCCGGTCGCGAACAGCGTGTTGGTCGAGTTGAACTGGCTGAAGCGCGAGTGGATGTAGTTGAAGCTACCGTCCAGCGTCAGTCCGGGCACCGGTCGCCAGGTCGCGGCCACTTCAAACCCGTCGATCTTGGCCGCGGCGGCGTTGGTGGTGACGGTCGCGATGCCGATGACCTTGTTCACCTGCAGATCGGTGTAGTCATAGTGGAACGCCGCCGCGCTCAGCTGCAGGGTGTTGTCGAACAGCTTGGTCTTGATCCCGGCTTCGTAGGCCCAGATCTTCTCCGGGTTGATCACCGGGTTGACCTGGCCTACATTGTAGGTGCCGCTCTTGAAGCCGTTGGTCGCGGTCGCATAGACCAGCGTGTTCGGGCCGATATCGGCTTCGATCCCGAATTTGGGGTTGAACTTGCGCCAGGTCTTCCGGCCGCTGGTGTCGAACACACCAAGGAACGAGAACGACCCCTTGGTATCGCGCGTCTCCGACGAATAGCGCCCGCCGACCGTCACCCGGACCGACGGGATCACCGCCAA
>JAZKDH010000044.1:0-19854 GCA_040387665.1 Pseudomonadota bacterium
CGGTCAGCAGCACGCCGTGGTGCAGGTTGAGCGCCTTGCGGTTGAAATCGCCCGACGGCTTGCGGATTTCGAGGAACTCCTCGATCTCGGGGTGCGCGACATCGAGGTAGCAGGCGGCCGAGCCGCGGCGCAGCGAGCCTTGGCTGATCGCCAGCGTCAGGCTGTCCATCACGCGCACGAACGGAATGATCCCGCTGGTCTTGCCGTTCAGCCCAACCGGCTCGCCAATGCCGCGCACCTTGCCCCAGTATGTGCCGATTCCGCCCCCGCGCGAGGCGAGCCAGACGTTCTCGTTCCAAGTGCCGACGATGCCTTCAAGGCTGTCATCGACCGAGTTGAGGTAGCACGAGATCGGCAACCCCCGGCCGGTGCCGCCGTTGGAGAGCACCGGCGTGGCGGGCATGAACCACAGCTTTGAAATATAGTCGTACAGGCGCTGGGCGTGCGCTTCGTCATCCGCATAGGCATCCGCCACGCGGGCGAACAAGTCCTGATACGTTTCGCCGGGCAGCAGGTAGCGATCATCGAGCGTGTCCTTGCCGAAATCAGTCAGCAGGATATCGCGCGCCGGGTCGGTCAGAATCGTGAAACGGCGGGGCTGGACCGACTTGGAATCCTCGTTCGACCGGTCGGCCGACTGGGCCGCGGCTGCAGCGGCACCCGCCAGGGCCTCCGCCCCGAGCCGGTCTGCCAGACCAGCCGATCCTGCATCCGCCTTGTCAGCGGTTACCGGGTTCCGGCCCGCTTCCGTTGCGGAACCTGCACCATGTGCAGCCTGAAACAGGTTTGCCGCTTCCACGGTCTCCGCATCGTGCGCCACGCCTTCGTCTCCGCTTCTGAAATCCACAATGCCCCTGCCATTCTAACTAATGCCCGATCACCGGCGCTCCGCCGACGGGTCGGATCCGCTGATTCGTATGCTACAACACGTTGAACAAAAAGAGAACTTACCCTCGCATTGTGCCGAAATCAGAGCGTTGGTGAAGCGCTTTCCCCTTTCATCCGAGGCACGAACATAGATATGTCCGAGCGCACCGATGAACTAGGTCTAGAGCCGACTGACATCCGAACCACAACTTATAGTGCCTTATCCCTGTCGGTGCGCAAGAGGGCGAATCCGCGACCGGCCCCCTACTTGACCGCCAGGAGCTATCCCGCCGGCTGGCAGTGCGCGCGACGCGCGGTGCATCCGTGCATGCGGGGTTACGCAAGGGCCCAAGCAAAACTGTGCAAAACTTTTCCGGCTGTCGCCGACGCCAGCGCTGTTCAACTTCAGCCGATATCCACATCGACCGACAGGTGGCCCGCGACGCGCAAGCTGTAGCAGGATCTGCGCGTGGGGAACTGGGTGGCCAGCAGGTTTCCAGTCATGATCCAGTCTCCCGCCTGAGGCCCAGCCCCTGTCCGCGCAAATGGCGTTCAAGCCACGCAATCAAACCGGGCAGCAACCACGCGGCTGCAGATCACCGGTATGCTGCCAGCTCCGAGGAATGCGACCAGTGACAGCGCAGCGTGGTATCGGAACAGCGAGTTGGCGATCATCGCGATCACCGAATAGCCCGTCGCCACGCCAAGCAGTCCCAGAAGCGCGAAGTGCGAAAGTGCGAAGGCCGCGCCTTTTCGTGATCACGCCGGCGGGCAGGCCTGGTGGCACGCGCTTCGGCCGGGTTGCATGGCCCTGTCCTCACCCCGCATCCTGCGCGCCATAAAAGCAGAATTGCAACAGGTTGCGCTTATGGGCGTTCATTTGAGCTGGGCCGTCATGACCCTGGGCGATTAATCACAATGCGGATGAGGCGTTGTGTTACCTGCAGTCGCATGCCTTGAGGACTAAGGCGTGGCCCCCGAGACTCCGCTTGCCAATAGGTACGACGCGTCGCATTTTCCCGAGAATCCCGAGCACGCGTGGAGCGGTCCAGCACAATGGAATTCCTTCTGGTCGAACGCGCAGAGCGCATCGCCACGGTCACCCTGAACCGTCCAGCCGCGCGGAACGCGCTCTCGTCCCAGCTTCAGGCAGAAATTGCTGCTGCATTCGGCGATCTCGGCGGCGATCGTGATGTCCGTGCCATCGTGCTGACTGGGCGCGGCGACCGGGCGTTCTGCGCGGGCCTCGATCTCAAGGAATTGCGCCAGGGGGTCGATCTGATCGGTTCAATTGGCGCCCACACCGATCCCATCGAAGCCATACGGCGCTGTCCCAAACCTGTGATCGCAGCGGTCAACGGGGCGGCGGTGACGGGCGGCCTGGAACTGGCTCTTGTCTGCGACGTCATTTTCGGCGCGGAAAATGCGGTTTTGGCCGACACGCATGCGAAAATTCGCGTAGTCCCGGGCTGGGGGTTGTCTCATCGCCTGGCCAGACGCATCGGTCCGGGCCGGGCGATGGAAATGTCGCTGAGCGCGCGGGCCATCGATGCCGCCACTGCGCTCCGGTGGGGACTGCTCGATCGCGTTTTTCCGCGCGAGCGCCTGTTGGCGGAGGCCCAAGCCTTGGCCGCGGACATTGCCCAGTGGGATGCTGATATGGTTCAGCGCTACAAAGCGCTCATCCACGACAACCTGGGGCGGGCGGACGAAGATGCGGCGGGGCGTGAAGCCGCCGCCGCAGTTGCGTACAATTCGGTTCTCGACCCGGCTGCGGTCGGGCAGCGCGGCGCAATCCAGGATCATCCGCAGGCGTAACCGTAATACCGCGCGAACTGACGCACATTGGGCAAGGAGAACTGGCGTGGCTGAAGGCAGAATGGCTGGCAAGCGGGTGGTCGTCACGCAGGTCGCGGATTACATGGGCCCGGCAATGGTCGAAACGTTCCGGCGCGAGGGTGCAGAGGTGATCGCCGATAACCGCGATCTGCGCGGACCCGGTGCGTGCGAGGACCTGATCCGCTCGGCCGGCGAGATTGACGTGCTGATCGCCAACATGGCGGCGACCGAGCACTTGCTCATGCCGGCCCACGAAACGTCGGACGAGATGTGGGAATACATGTTCGACATGATGGTCCATCCGCTGCACCGGCTGTGCCGGACATTGCTGCCGCGAATGTACGCGCGCCAAGCCGGCAAAATCGTGGTGGTCGGCAGCGTCACCGGGATTCGCATCGAAAAGGCCATCGCCGCAAGCGCCTATGCCGCTGCGCGCTCAGCCCAGGTGGGCTATGTCCGCGCAGTCGGGGCCGAGGCTGCGCGCAACAATGTGCAGATCAACCTGATCGCCCAGCATTTCACCTACAGCGAGACGTTCTTTCCTGAATCCATGCA
The DNA here is from genome assembly GCA_040387665.1 of Pseudomonadota bacterium. Lineage (GTDB taxonomy): Bacteria > Pseudomonadota > Alphaproteobacteria > Sphingomonadales > Sphingomonadaceae > Novosphingobium. The sequence continues at coordinate 3,262 of JAZKDH010000044.1, forward strand.
GCAGAGGGAAGAGTTCCGCGAGTGGATCAAGACTTGCCCCGCCGGACGGCTTGCTACCGGGGAGGAGGACGGCGAACTCGCGTTGTTCCTGGCGTCGGACAAGTGCAACTTCGTCACCGGCACCGCCATTCCGTTTGCCGGCGGATGGCATCTCTGACCTGCCGCATCCGGCAATTGGCCGGTGCAGGAGCACATGTCTATGTCTGAATGCTACCGACGCGCGCGGGTGGAATACTGACGACTTCACGGGCAGTGAACCTTTCGGTTCACGGTGCAGCCCCCGGCGGGGATCAGTCGATTGCCCGGGCGATCACCTCGCGGAGGATTTCGGACGTTCCGCCGTAGATGCGCTGGACCCGGGCGTCGCGCCAGAGCCGGGCAATCGGATATTCGTTCATGTAGCCGGCACCGCCATGCAGCTGCAGGCAAGCATCCACCAACTTCCACTGCATTTCGGTATGCCACAGCTTGGCCGCGGACGCGGCAGCGGTGCTCAGCCGGTTTTCAGCCTGGAGCGCGATGCAGCGATCGATGTGCGCCCAGCCCGCCTGCAACTGCGCGCTGTGATCTGCCAGCACGAAGCGCGTGTTCTGGAAATCGAAGATCGGTTGCCCGAAGGCCTTGCGGTCCCGGGTAAAGGCCACTGCCTCGTCAAACGCGCGCTGTGCGCCCGCCTGGCCCATGATCGCCTGCGACAAGCGCTCTTGCGGGAGCAGCTGCATGATCTGGATGAAGCCGTTGCCCGGCTCCCCCAGAATGGACGACGCCGGCACGCGCACGTCCTCGAAGAACAGTTCAGACGTGTCGGCGGAATGCTGGCCAATCTTGTCGAGCTTGCGCCCCTTGGAAAAGCCCGTCGTCCCCGCATCGACCACCAGCAGGCTGATCCCGCGCGCACCAGCATCAGGGTCGGTCTTGGCGGCGACGATCACAAAATCGCAGTGCTGGCCGCTGCTGATGTAGGTTTTCGAGCCGTTGATGACATATTCATCCCCGTCGCGGCGCGCAGAGGTCCGGATCGCCTTCAGGTCAGAACCGGTCCCTGGCTCGGTCATCGCGATGGCGGCCACGAGATCGCCAGTGACCATTCCGGGCAGGTATGCCTGCTTCTGTTGTTCGGTACCGAAGTGGACGAAGTAGTCGGCAATGATGTCGGACTGCAACGGCAGGCTGGCCGAGGACCCCGCATACGCCAGCTCTTCGGTGACGATCGCGTTGTAGGAAAAATCAAGCCCGGGCCCCCCATAGGCTTCGGGAACGGTCGGGCAGAGCAGGCCTGCCGCCCCCGCAAAATTCCAGAACGCCCTATCGACCTGCCGCTCTTCCTCCCAGCGGTCGAGATTGGGCACCAGATGCTTCTTGAAGAAACTCTGGACGCTGTTTCTGAACATGGCGTGGTCTTCACCGTAGCACGGTCGGTCCGAGGGAATTGGCATGAGATATGTTCCAGACGCTGTCGTATTTTCAAATACGTTCGATGTGATGGGATGCACGCGCACTCGAAACGTCGCCGCCGAGTTGCTGCAGGAGGCGTTCACGCCCGGCCTTGATCATCCCAAATATGTCGCAGCGCTTGCCGCGCTCTGGCTTCAGCCGGGCAAGCGCCTGGGCCACAGGCACGAACCACGCGCCAACACGCACTGTGTCGCGCAACCCAAGGCTGCGCAGGAAGGTCGGGCGCAGCCGCTGGGCGACCGCCCCGCCGAGGGCGAACGCGGCGATCCGGCCTGCAATCCGCGGCGGAAGATGCGCAGATGCGATTGGCGCGGTACTGGCCGGAGCCAGCAGCTGTTCGACCACTTTCGGCGCGGCAATGCAGATCCGCCCCCAGTGCAAGGCAGCGAGGTTTGCCTCTACCGACACCGCGTTCATGCGCACCGCCTGCTCGAGCGCGGCCAGCGGGCTGTAATGCATGTCGCCGTACGCGCCGCCGTAGGCCGGCCAGTTGCGGCCGTCGCTGGCGTCCAGCAGCCCCACCGCCTGAACGCTAGCGCTGACACGGGCCGGGCTTTCCGCAATTCGCGCCCCGCAGGATAACCCGCGCAAGTGAGCGCTCCCAGCGATCGACCCCGCATTCCAACCGGCATCCGCCCAATCTCGCTGCTGCGGCAGAACGGCGCGCGTTATCCGCATAAAAACCCGCGCGCCGCAGCCCTTTATGTTGCCCAAGGCCTAGCAGGCCCACCGTTCTATTGCAACACGTGTCAATTTTTGCAATCTGTGCGCGTCGAACAGCTATGAACGAAGGCACGGACAAGATGAAACACAAGTCCGGCGATCTTGAACTGCTTGCGCTCGGCAATATGGTCAACAGCAGCGAGGCCATGTTCGAACGGCGACGGCGGATCATTCGCGAGGCGCGCAAGATCATGAACACCCACGGGCTGGACGGCCTCAACATGCGCTCGCTGAGCGAAAAGGCCGACGTATCCACCAGAACGATCTACAACGCGTTCGGGAGCAAGGAGACAGTGATCGCGCTGACGATCCAAAGCTACTATGACAAGTTCATGTCCAACGTCAATTTTCCAGAGGACATCAAGACTTTCAACGGATCGCTAATCCGGCAAGTCACCATTACATCGCGTGATACGGATGTTCCGAATTACATGAAGGCCATTGTCTCGCTGTATTTCTCGCCTACGCTGCATGCGGACATCCGCGAAGTACTGCAAAGTTTTGCTACCTGGTCTTGGAGCAACTGGCTCACGCGGGTTCAGGCGTTGCGGCAGCTGGAAAAGGGCATCAATGTTCCGGATCTGCTCTCGGACCTTGCCAACATCCAGTACGCGCGGATCCACGAATGGACTGTCGGCTTGATGGATGACCGGGCGTTCATCAAGACGTCGCTGTCCAGCATCCTCGTACTGCTGACGGGCGCCACGCGGGGGACAGCTCGGGAGGAAGCCCGCGCTGCGCTGGCGGCGATCAACACCGATAGCGCGTATATGCCGGCGTTGATCGAAGACGTTCGGGCCCGCATCGCTGCGGTCCCGCTGGCCACGACAAAACCATGAACCGTGCGATCGGACACAACGAGAGGAAGCCCTGGCATGACCGATCAACACGCCCTGCATGGAAAAAGGGTTGTTATCACTGGCGGTTCAAAGGGTTTGGACGGCATCATCAGCGTGCTGGCGATGCCCACCGTTCTCAATCCTGACCTGGTCGAGATGCGCTCGGCAATCCCGTGGTTCCCGGAATTGGGTTAGCCCGCAACCCGGTACGTGCGCGACCCGGTGCAGCAGGAGTAGGCCCTTCAAGTGTGTCCGGTCGATCGGCAGTCACCCCGCGGGCTTGGCCCAGACGATCGACACGCCCTTGACCGTCCCGACGATACCGCTGCGGAACCGGGGTTCGGCAGCGGGCGCCAGTTCGAAGTCAGGGATGCGAGAAAGCCATTCCTCCAAGGTTATCTTCAGTTCCGCGCGGGCCAGGTGGGAACCCGGACAGAAATGCGGGCCGCGGCCGAAGGCGGCATTGCGCGACCCGCGCCGATCGATATCGATGGTGAAGGGGCAGGCGTTGACCCGTTCGTCCATGCCCACCAGCACGGTCGGCAGCATCACGAGTTCGCCCTGTTTCAGTTCAACGCCGTCGCACATCAGGTCGTGGCTGATCTGCCGGGCCACGTTCACGACCGCGTGGCGCCGGGCAAACTCGTCGATGGCCGGGCCGATCGCCTTGCTGTCCTGCGCCAGCCGTCGGCGCAACTCCGGGTCGCGGGCGAGGTCCAACATGACGAACCCGAGGAAGTTAACCACCGTGTCCAACCCGCCCAGCAGTGCCTGCAGGCACAGGTTGTGCATCTCTGTCCGCGTCAACGCGCGGCCGTAGACGGTGCCGTTGATCATCGTGCTGATCAGGTCTTCGCCATCGGTGCCGAGCCGGGCATCGATCACCGGCTCCAGATAGTCGTAAAACCACTTTGCGGCGACTTCGAACGTGGTCTCGCCGTCCGGGTGAACGATCTGCCCGCACCAGTATTTCAGCTCATCAAGATCGCTAAGCGGGAGGTCCACGATCCGCATGAACACGCGGATCGGCAGCTGTTCGGCATATTGCCGGGTAAAGTCGCAGCAGCCATCCGACATGAAGCCTCCAACCAGCTCGATCGCCGTTTCGCGGATCAGCGGTTCCAGCTCCCTGACCTTGGCCGGGCCGAGACCGGCGTCCATCAGGCTGCGAAAGTGCTTGTGGTCGGGCGGATCGAGCGTCGATGGTACCCGCCGGTCCTGCAGGCCCGCCGACTTGGGCACGATCACGACATTGTTCGAAAAGTCAGCGTGGTTGGGAAAAATATCCCAGATCAGCGCGCCGCTGGTCACGATCCAGTGGCCTTCGTTGCGCGGCGTCCACACCAGATCGGGTACGCCGGGCGCCTGCAGCCGGGCAAAAAACTCATGGTATCCCTCGCGCGACCAGTCGGCGCTGTAGACGTCGAAATCGACCACGCGGTCCGCCGGTACATGTGGCGGGCGTTCGGCGAGCGGGGACGAGGCCATCCGTGGCTCCTCTCTTATGCGCCCGGTCCGGTACCGCGTTCGCGTCGCGCCAAACCTAAGGTCGTTGTGCAGGTGTAGCCAGCGCCGCGCACTTGTCCAGAGCAGCGCGACGGGCCCGGTGTTGGTCCGGGACGGGCATCAGCAAAGGCGAGCCTGCACTGCTCCGGGGAATATCCCGGCCGCGACGGCGGTTCAGTTCACTGCTAGTGCCAAGGGCGCAGATATTGCATTTCAGCCGGAGACAGGGACATGTTCAATCTGATCGGGGCGATCATTTCGGGGTTGGTGATCGGCGGGCTGGCGCGATATTTTTACCCTGGGGCGGTGCCGATGGGCTGGCTGACCACCATCCTGCTGGGCGTGGGCGGATCGTTGCTCGCCGGGCTGGTCGGCGGCGGCTATCGCGGCGCCGGGCTGAACCGGGGCGGTTGCCTGGCTTCGATTCTGGGGGCGATGGCGCTGATCTTTCTTGGCCGCGTGCTGGGCTGGCGCTGACCGGCCTGCGCGTTGCTGCGGCCGCGGCACTCAAGGCACCAGCACGGTGTCCTTGGCGACGGCGGCCTTGCGCGGATAGTCGAGCGTGAAATGCAGCCCGCGGCTTTCGTGGCGGGCCAAGGCCGAGCGGACGATCAGTTCCGCGCTTTGCAGCAGGTTGCGCAGCTCGATCAGGTCGGTGGTAACGCGGAAGTGGCCGTAGTAATCGTCGATCTCGCCCTTGAGCAGGCGGATGCGGTGTTGCGCGCGTTCCAGCCGCTTGGTGGTGCGCACGATCCCGACGTAGTTCCACATGAAGCGGCGGATTTCGGTCCAGTTCTGCTTGATCACCACTTCTTCGTCAGAATTGGTGACGCGGCTGGCGTCCCACGGCCGGATCGGCGGCGGCGCGGCGAAACTAGCCCAATTGGCGAGGATGTGCGCGGCCGCCGCCTCGCCGAACACGAAGCATTCGAGCAGCGAGTTCGACGCCAGGCGGTTGGCGCCGTGCAGCCCGCTTTCGGTGCATTCGCCGGCGGCGTAGAGCCCAGGCAGATCGGTCCGCCCATCAAGGTCGATCATGATCCCGCCGCAGGTGTAGTGCTGCGCCGGGACCACCGGAATCGGCTGGCGCGTCATGTCGATGCCAAGGCCAAGCAGCTTTTCGTGAATGGTCGGGAAGTGCTCACGGACGAAGCCGGGGTCTTCGTGGCTGATGTCGAGGTGGACGTAGTCGAGGCCGAACCGCTTGATCTCGCTGTCGATCGCGCGGGCCACCACATCGCGCGGGGCGAGTTCCAGCCGCTCGTCGTAGAATTCCATGAAGCGCTTGCCGGTGCGCGGATTGATCAGCCGTCCGCCCTCGCCCCGCACCGCCTCGGTCACCAAAAAGTTCTTGACCTCAAGGTGGTAGAGGCAGGTCGGGTGGAACTGCATCATCTCCATGTTGCCAACGCGCGCGCCGGCGCGCCAGGCCATCGCGATCCCGTCCCCGGTGGCGCCGCGCGGCGCGGTGGAGAACTGGTACACGCGGCCCGCGCCGCCGGTGGCGAGCAGCGTGGCGGGGGCAGTGTGCGCCTCCACCGCGCCGGTCTCCTCGTCCAGCGCGTAGACGCCCCAGACCCGGCCCGACCCCGAATAGCGCTCCTCGTGCTTGCCGGTAATGAGATCGATGCAGGCGCGGCCGGGCAACAGAGTGATATTCCGGTTCGCCTGCGCCGCCCGGACCAGCGCCGCCTGGACAGCCGAGCCCGTGGCATCGGCGACGTGAACGATCCGGCGATGCGAATGCCCGCCTTCGCGCGTGAGGTGGAGAGTATCGCCGTCGGTGTTGAACGGAACACCCAGATCGATCAGGCGCCGAATCGCGAGCGGCGCGCGCTCGATCACGAATTCGACCGTTTCGCGACTGTTCAGCCCGGCACCCGCGACCATCGTGTCGCGGATGTGGTCTTCAAACGTGTCGCCCGCATCGAGCACCGCGGCGATGCCGCCTTGCGCCCAGGCGGTAGACCCGCCGGTGAGCGTGCCCTTGGCGATCACCAACACCCGCAGCTTTTCGGCCAGGCTCAACGCCGCCGACAGCCCGGCCGCGCCCGAGCCGACCACGATGACGTCGTGCATCACGGCGCAGGGATTTCCGCTGCTCCGCGTGACGCGGCGGTGAGCGTGAGGAACACGTCTTCCAGGTCCGCTTCGCGCGTGGTGACGTCAACGATCGCGAACCCGCGTGCCTGCACCAGCGCGAGCACTTGGCCGGCGTTGGCCTGGTCCTTGTCGTACGTGATCTCGACCGTGCGCTCACCGGTGGTCTCGCGCTTCAGGAATGCCGGATCGTCGGGCAGGCTGGCGGCGCCGCCCGGCGCGATGTCGCGGTCGAGCGTGAGCACCACGATCTTCTCGCGCGCCATGCCTACCAGTTCGCGGGTGGGCTTGTTGGCGATCAGGCGGCCTTGATTGATGATCGCGATCCGGTCACACAGCTGCTCGGCCTCCTCAAGGTAGTGCGTCGTCAGCACCACAGTCACCCCTTCAGCGTTGAGTTCACCGACCAGGTCCCACAGCTGCCGGCGCAGTTCGACATCGACCCCGGCGGTCGGCTCGTCCAGCACCAGGATCGGCGGGGTATGCACCATCGCCTTGGCGATCAGCAGCCGCCGCTTCATCCCGCCCGACAGGGTGCGGGCATAGGCGTCGGCCTTGTCGGTGAGGTGCACCGCACGCAGCAGCTCCATCGTGCGCCGCGCCCGCTTTGGAATACCATAGTATCCCGCTTGCAATTCGAGCACTTCGGCCGGCGAAAAAAACGGGTCGAACACCACCTCCTGCGGCACGATGCCGATGGCCCGCTTGGCGTTGCGGGGATCGCGGTCGATATCGAAGCCCCAGATCGAAACTTCGCCGGCAGTCTTCATAACCAGCCCGGCGAGCGTGTTGATCAGCGTGGATTTGCCGGCGCCGTTCGGGCCGAGCAGGCCCAGAATCCCGCCTTGCGGTACGTCGAGACTGACATCGTCAAGGGCCAGTTTGCCCACATCGCCCTTGCTGCCGGCGTAGCGTTTGGTGAGGTTGCGGATCGAGATGGCAGCGTCGGACATGTCGCCGCTCTTGCGGCAACGCGGGCTTTGCGTAAAGGGCCATGCGAACCCTTGCGATTACAACGGACGTGCAAGCCATGAGCATTCAGCCAGAAACCGTCACCGTGACAACGCACCGGGTGAAGTGCGACGGGGCTACGGACATCCGCGGCGGCGCGGCGCTCGGTCACCCGCGAGTCTGGCTGGAAATCGACGAGAAGGGCTATGTCGACTGCGGCTATTGCGACCGGCGCTTCGTGCTTGATCAACATGCCGGCGAAGCGGCGCACTGAAACGGCGCGACGAACAGTCACCGGGGTTTCGCTGCGCGCCGGCTCATCCTATATCGGCGCGATGACCATGTCCGATCCGCGCTCGCTGCTGTACCGTTCCGGCCTGCTTTCCCCCGAGGAGGCGCAGGCGCTGGCCCGCGACACGCTGAGCCGCTGCGATGACGGGGAGCTTTATCTCCAGTTCATTGCCTCCGAAAGCTTCGGGTTCGATGATGGACGGCTGAAGACTGCCGACTATTCGCGCGATGCCGGGTTCGGGCTGCGCGGGGTGTCGGGCGAGATGACCGGGTTTGCCCACGCCAACGAGATTTCCGCCGCCGCCATCCGCCGCGCGGGCGAGACGCTGACGCTGCTCGATCCGGCCAACGGTGCGCGCGCGGCGCCGCCGCAGAAATCGAACCGCCACCTCTATACCGATGCCTCGCCGCTGGATTCGCTGGACTTCGCGGCGAAAGTGAAGCTGCTGGAAATGATCGACGCCGCCGCGCGCGCCCGCGACCCCCGCGTCGCGCAAGTTTCCGCCAGCCTGGCCGCATCATGGTCGGTGGTCGAGATTGTGCGGCCCGACGGGTTTACCGCTACCGACATTCGGCCGCTGGTGCGGCTGAATGTGTCGATCGTGGCCGAGAGCAACGGGCGGCGCGAAACCGGATCGTTCGGGATGGGCGGCCGCCGGCTCTACGAGGACTTGTTCGATCCGGCGAACTGGAACCGTGCGATCGACACCGCGCTGCACCAGGCGCTGACGAACCTTGAGTCGGTCGATGCGCCGGCGGGCGAGATGACCGTGCTGCTTGGACCCGGCTGGCCCGGGGTGCTGTTGCACGAAGCTATTGGCCACGGCCTCGAAGGCGATTTCAACCGCAAGGGCACGTCGGCGTTCTCGGGCCGGATCGGCGAACGGGTGGGCGCGCCGGGCGTTACCGTGATCGACGACGGCAGCCTGTCTTCGCCGGTATCGGGCGCGCGGCGCGGGTCGCTGTCGATCGACGACGAAGGCACGCCGACGCAGGAGAACGTGCTGATCGAGGACGGCATCCTCAAGGGCTATATCCAGGACCGGCTCAACGCGCGGCTGATGGGCGTCGCCCCCACCGGCAACGGCCGCCGCGAAAGCTATGCCCATGCGCCCATGCCGCGCATGACCAACACCTTCATGCGCGCGGGCAACGACGATCCGGCCGAACTGCTGGGACGGGTGAAAAACGGCATCTTCGCCAAGAGCTTTGGCGGGGGGCAGGTGGACATCGTTTCGGGCAAGTTCGTGTTTTCGTGCACCGAAGCCTACCGGATCGAGAATGGAAAGCTTGGCGCGCCGATCAAGGGCGCGACATTGATCGGCGACGGACCATCGGTGCTGACCCGCGTCACCGGGATCGGTAACGACATGGAGCTAGACGAAGGGATCGGGGTATGCGGCAAGGGCGGGCAGAGCGTGCCGGCCGGAGTCGGCCAGCCCACATTGCTGGTCGACGGGCTGACGGTGGGCGGAACCGCTTGATCGCTGGTCAGCAACGGTTCAGCGTGGCGTGCTAGGCTGGGGCAAAGGAGACGGTCTGCAATGAAGCGCTCAACACTGATCCTGACTGCCGCAGCCGCCGCACTGGTGCTGCCTGCCGCCGCCGCCGGCGCCCGTCCTCACCTCAGCCCGCAGCAGAAGCTCGACAAGATGCTGGAAGGCCGGGTTGCAGGAGAGCCGGTCAGTTGCATCGACACGCTGACCCACCGTAACAGCACCGTGATCGACAAGACGGCAATCGTTTATGGCAGCGGTCGGACGATCTATGTCAACCGCCCCGCGCACCCTGAATCGCTGCGTCGAGACGACGTGCTGGTCACGCGGCTGCATTCCACCCGGTTGTGCAACGTCGACGTGGTCAAGCTGCTCGACCGCAGCGGCGGATGGTATCGCGGCTTTGTCGGCCTGGGCGACTTTGTGCCCTATACCCGGGTGCGCACCGCCAGCCGTTGATTATTACGGCGCGGACAGTCAGCGGGTGACCGACCCGACCTGGCCGCCGCCGGTCCAGTCCTGCCGCCGCGCCCAGTCGGCAAAGCGTTCGAGCCTGACCGGAAGCCGTTCCAGCAGCGGGCCGACGTCATAGACAAACGGCCGTTCAGGCGCGGTGTTGTTGAATGTGTAGAACGCCCCGAAGCCGGCGATGAAGGCATCTCTCGGGGCACCGGTGTCCTTCACGAACCGGTCCCACGCATCGGCCGCGAAGTCAGCCGGGTTCTGATATTCATAGGCAATCGGAACGCCGATCGCGTCGGACAGCAGCGCGCGCACATCCTCCGGCTTGAGCGTTTCAGGCCCAGCGATACGCATACGCTCGCCCACAAGGTCGGTGCGAGGCAAGGCCGCGACCATGAACCGGGCCACGTCATCGAGCGATATTGGCGAATATTCCATCTCGGGATTGTGGGGATAGCGATAAAGCTGCCGGTCGCGCAGCAATGGCAGAGCATAGGCTGTCAGCCAGTTGTCCATGAACAGCGTCGGGCGCAAGATCGTGTACGGCAGGCCGGAAGCTTCGATCCGCCGTTCGGCTGCCCGAACACCATCGTACGTCACTTCCCCGCAAGCGTCGTCCGGAGACCACATCGTCGAATTGTGGATGAACCGCTGCACCCCGGCGCGCCGCGCGGCATCAGCCACATTTCCGGCGAACTGGATCAAACGGTCCGGCGTCTCGAGCAGCGGCAACTGGAAGAACACCGCATCGATTCCCGACAGGGCCGTATCGAGCGATGCGGGATCGGCATTATCGGCGGCGACGGTCCGCACGGGGCCGAGTCCGGCTGCTTCGATCACCGCGGCGCTGCGGCTGATCGCGACCGGATCGTACCCGTGATCCAGCAGTTGCCGAAGCTGGGCCAGCCCCTGCCGCGAACTGGCGTTGAACACAGCAACCGTCCTAATCGTCATCGTCTGCTCCCGCGCCGCAGTCGCCGGGAGGAACATCCGCCCTGCGTCTTTTCATACGGCCAGAGTATCGCGCCGCGCAGCGGTTACAAGGCGTGAGAGGTTATCGGCCGTCTGAGGCACCCGCCACGGAACGGGTCATTCCCATTCGATCGTGCCGGGCGGCTTGGAGGTGTAATCATAAACGACGCGGTTGATGCCCTTGACCTCGTTGATGATCCGGGTCGCGACCCGGCTGAGGAAGGCAGCGTCGAACGGGTAAATGTCGGCGGTCATCCCGTCGGTGCTGGTCACCGCGCGCAGCGCGCAGACGTTGTCGTAGGTGCGGCCGTCGCCCATCACGCCGACCGTGCGCACCGGCAGCAGTACCGCGAACGCCTGCCAGATGGCATCGTACAGACCGGCGTTGCGGATTTCCTCCAGATAGACCTGGTCGGCCTTGCGCAGCACGTCGCAGCGCTCGCGCGTGACTTCGCCCGGGATGCGGATGGCAAGACCGGGTCCGGGGAACGGATGACGGCCCACGAACACGTCTGGCAGCCCCAGTTCGCGGCCCAGTTCGCGCACTTCGTCCTTGAACAGTTCGCGCAGTGGCTCGACGAGCTTCATGTTCATCCGCTCGGGCAGGCCGCCGACGTTGTGGTGGCTCTTGATCGTTACCGACGGGCCTCCGGTGAACGATACGCTTTCGATCACGTCGGGATAAAGCGTGCCTTGCGCCAGGAACTGCGCGCCGCCGATGCCGCGCGCCTCTTCCTCGAACACGTCGATGAAGGTCTTGCCGATGAACTTGCGCTTGGCTTCCGGATCGGTGATGCCGGCGAGGCCGCTGAGGAACAGCGACGACACGTCCTTGTGGATCAGCGGGATGTTGTAGTGGTTGCGGAACAGGCCCACCACCTGTTCTGCCTCACCCAGCCGCATCAGGCCGTGATCGACGAACACGCAGGTGAGCTGATCGCCGATGGCTTCGTGGATCAGCACCGCGGCCACCGCGCTGTCGACCCCGCCGGACAGGCCGCAGATGACTTTGCCGTCACCGACCTGTTCGCGGATCTCGGCGATCTTGGTCTTGCGGAACTCGGCCATGGTCCAGTCTCCCGACAGGCCGCAGACGTGGCGCACGAAGTTCTTGAGCAGTTTTGCGCCATCGGGCGTGTGGACGACCTCGGGGTGGAACTGCATCGCGTAGATGCGGCGCTCGTCATCGGCCACCACCGCGAAGGGCGCGCCGGGGCTGGACGCAACCGGGCGAAAGCCGGGGGCCAGCCGTGTCACCTTGTCACCATGGCTCATCCACACCTGATGGCTCTCACCGTCGGCCCAGAGCCCGTCGAACAGAGCGCAGCGATCGGCAACCGCAATGAACGCGCGGCCGAATTCGCCGGCATCGCCTTCAAGCACTTCACCGCCGAGCTGCTGCATCAGCGCCTGCTGGCCGTAGCAGATGCCCAGCATGGGCAGGCCGGATGACAGGATCTCGTCAGGAATTCGCGGACCGTGTTCGTCGGTCACCGATGCCGGCCCGCCCGACAGGATCACCCCCTTGGGCTGCATCCGGGCGAACGCCGCGGCCGCGCTGCCAAACGGCGCAATTTCGGAATAGACCCCCGCCTCGCGCACGCGGCGGGCGATGAGTTGGGTGACCTGGCTGCCGAAATCGACAATCAGGATGGAATCGGAAGGTTGGACCGTCATGGGCTGCGGATAAGGAAGCGATCCAGTGCTGTCCAGAGAGGTGGGCAATGACAACCACACGTACGGCGTCTGAGATTGCGATTTATGCAATTAGGCCGTCGGTATTCGCGTTTGCAGCAAATACTTGGCGCATTTATATGCAGTGCAGCAAAACCTATGGGGGGTTTAGGATGTCCGGTAGCACCGCCGGCATCCGACAAACAGGAGGAAGAACCATGCGCACCATCGCACATTTCGTGTTGCCCGCCCTTGTAGCGGCATCGGCCAGCGGCCTGATGTTTACCGCAACGCTGATCTGACCCACGCCAGACGTTCCATCGTTTGACGCAACAGCGGCCGCCCCCAAGGCGGCCGTTTTGCCGTTCGGCCCGGGCCTGCCACCGCTAAAGCTCCAGCCGCGCGGTAACGCGAAAGTCGCGCCCTGCCAGCGGCGCATGGTCCTTGAGCAAGGACGCATGGCGGCGCGCGTCACGGTTCAGGATATTGTCGGCCTGCAGCAGGAATGTCAGCGGCCGGTCCTTGCCCCAGGGACGCCAGGCCAGTTCGGCGTTGACCATGGTATAGCCCGCCGTGGGGGTTTCGTTGAGCGAGACGCGGTTCTGCCGCGTTACCCGCTCCACTTCGCCGCGCACGTCCCAGCGGGTCGACGTGAGCGCAAGCCCGCCGAGCATGCGCAGCGGCGGGATCCGGGGCGCCGGGCCGGTGCCGGAAATTGTCGCGCGGACCCAGTCGGCCAAGGCGTCGGCCGATAGTTTCCAGTCCCCTGTCCGAACCAGCGTGACGCTGCCCTGCACCTCGAACCCGTACCAGCGGGCGTTGGCCTGCTGGATCCGGTAGACGGGCAGGCCGTCCGACACGCCGCCGGTCCGTGCCTCATGGATGAAATCGCGGAACCATATGTGGTACGCCGATGCCTCGAGCGTGTACCGATCACCGCCGCCGCGGAGCACGGCCTCCACGCTGGTTGCGCGTTCTGCGCGGAGCGCCGGATCACCCACTTCGAACGCTTCGGTTCCCGCATGCGGGCCGTTGGCGAACAGTTCCTCGGCGGCGGGCGCGCGCTCGGTCCGCGCAAGGTTCAGCCCCACCTTCCAGGCCGGCGCGAGCGCGTAGGACGCCCCCCCGGAAAGTGACAGCGTATCAAAGCGGCGCCGGCCGGAAAAGAACTGCGGCTGTCCCGCGCGGGGCAGCGCCCCCAGCGCCGAATGTTCGTAGCGCGCGCCTGCTTCCAGCTTTACCGGCCCGAAATCAAGCTGCTGGACGGTGAACAGCCCGAGTTGCTGGGTGCTGCTTTTCGGCAGGAAGGCTTCTTCGCCGATCACGTCGAAGTCGCGGTGGACATACTGGAGACCCGTGGCCCCGTGCAACGCCCCGCGGCGGGCCTGGGTCAACTCCAGCCGGGCTTCCAAACCCTGGTTGAGGAATGTGGTGCCCACCTCGCCCGAAGGCTCCAGCTCGGAATGCTGGTAATCGGCATAACCCAACCGGAAGCTTACTCGCTTCAGCGCAGTTCCGCCTGCCTCCACCGCGGCGCGCAGGTCGATCCGGTCCTGCTTAAGATGCAGCCGGGGCGCTTCCTGGGCCGTGCCGGGCAGCGTGGCAAAGCGGATCGGCACGCCGTAAAGACTGTCGGTGCGGGTATACGACAGCCCGATAGTGCCCCGTGCATCGATCCACGCTCCGCCGACGCCGGCGGTCCAGGTGCGCGCCGCCGTATTGGGCAATCGGCCCCGGACAGCGGCGTTCGCGGCGAAATCGGGATCGGTTCCGGGATCGGATGCTGCGCTGGCGAGGGCTTGGGCCCGCAGCTGCGGCGTCAATGCGTACCCGCCGATACGCAGGTCGTCACTCTCCTGAAAACTGCCGTCGGCGTGAAGCACGAAGCCGGCGCCGCCACGCGCCGCGCCGACCGGGACTTCGAGCGATGCGGCCGCCGAACGTTCCGCCGCGGCCGAGGCATACGTCGCGACCGCGCCAAGATGGACCGGTTCGCGGGGGATCGAGACCGGAATGCGCCGATCGATCACGTTGACCACCCCGCCGATGGCCGACGATCCGTACAGCAGCGCCTGCGGACCGCGCAGCACCTCGATCCGTTCGGCCAGCAGCGGGTTTACCACCGCAGCGTGATCCGCCGACGTGTTGGACACATCGATCGAGCCGATCCCGTCCGTCAGCACCCTCACCCGTTCGCCCTGCAGCCCGCGCAGAACCGGACGCGACGCCGTTGGCCCGAACGAAGTGGCCGAAACGCCGGGCGTTTTCGCCAGCGTGTCGCCGATTGAAGACCGGATCGCCTGGTCCAGCGCAGGCCCGGCCAGCACCGCCACGCCCGACAGCACATCCTGCCGGCTTCGCTCCAGAACGCCGGTCACCACTATCTCGGCCGGGATGTGGGGGTGGGGGTCGGATTCGCTGGCCGCGGCGGGCATGGTCGCCATCAGGCTCGCGATTAGCGATCCAAGGTAAATACGTCGACAATTCATACCTTTAGAAGGAAATTCATCTGCATTGATCAGCACTGATAAGCAGCCTTCTGTCCGCAATTTCGACGCCGGGTGATAGTCGTTTGCGCATCATGTTACAATATTACATTACATCCCGCGCTGCGCGCCCGCCGGGCGTGCAAGGTCAAGCAGCAACCGCCTTGCGACCCGCCTGCAAACCCTGTGGAACACCGCCGTTTTCGGGTTCCGCTTATGGCGCACAGTTCCTATACGCGGCAAATGTCCGAGAACTCTGCAAGCAACCCGAACACCAACGCCTATGGCGCCGATTCCATCAAGGTCCTCAAGGGGCTTGATGCCGTGCGCAAACGCCCCGGCATGTACATCGGCGACACCGATGACGGTTCCGGCCTGCACCACATGGTGTTCGAGGTTTCCGACAACGCCATCGACGAGGCGCTGGCCGGACACTGCGACCTGGTTCTGATCGAGCTCAACCCCGACGGTTCGGTCAGCGTCGAGGACAACGGCCGCGGCATCCCGACCGGCATCCATGCCGAGGAAGGCGTCTCGGCGGCTGAAGTCATCATGACCCAGCTGCACGCCGGCGGAAAGTTCGAGAACACGTCGGACGACAACGCGTACAAGGTCTCGGGCGGGCTCCACGGCGTCGGCGTCTCGGTGGTCAACGCGCTGTCGGAATGGCTTGAATTGACGATCTGGCGCGACGGGCAGGAGCACTGGATGAAGTTCGCCTTTGGCGATGCCGTGGCCCCGCTGGAGGTACGCGGCCCGGCGCCGGACAACGGCAAGGGGGCGCCCAAGAAGGGCACCCGCGTGACCTTCTTCGCCAGCAACGAGACGTTCAAGAACGTCATCGAGTTCGATTTCGACAAGCTGGAACACCGCTACCGCGAGCTCGCGTTCCTCAATTCGGGCGTGCGTATCCTGCTGCGCGACAAACGCCACGAAGAGGTGAAGGAACACGACCTCTATTACGAAGGCGGGATCGGCGCGTTCGTAAAGTGGCTCGATCGCAACAAGCAGCCGCTGCTGCCCGATCCGATCACGATTTCGGCCAACCGCGACGGCATCGGCATCGACGTCGCGCTGGAGTGGAACGACAGTTACTATGAAAACGTGCTGTGCTTCACCAACAACATCCCGCAGCGCGACGGCGGCACCCACCTTGCCGCGTTCCGCGCCGCGCTGACCCGCACGCTCAACGGCTATGCCGAGAAGTCTGGCATGCTGAAGAAAGAGAAGTTCACCCTGTCGGGCGAGGACATGCGCGAAGGGCTGACTGCGATCGTCTCGGTCAAGCTGCCCGATCCCAAGTTCTCGTCGCAGACCAAGGACAAGCTGGTCTCGTCCGAAGTGCGCCAGCCGCTCGAAAGCCTGATGAGCGACAAGATGAGCGAGTGGCTGGAGGAAAACCCGGCCTATGCCAAATCAGTGATCCAGAAGGTGATCGACGCCGCTGCCGCGCGCGAAGCGGCCCGCCGTGCACGCGAACTGACCCGGCGCAAGGGGGCGATGGACATCGCCAGCCTGCCCGGCAAGCTGGCCGACTGCCAGGAGCGCGATCCGGCCAAGTGCGAACTGTTCCTGGTCGAAGGAGACTCCGCCGGCGGTTCGGCCAAGCAGGGGCGCGACCGGCACTATCAGGCGATC
>JAZKDH010000045.1:0-7757 GCA_040387665.1 Pseudomonadota bacterium
GCCAACTACTTCAGCTCGTGCGAATATGACCAGACTGATCGAAAAACGCTCTAATACAGTTTCTCGCCCGCGCGCGCGAAGCAGTGCGATTTTGCCCGCATTTTCTGGATTACCCGCCAGGCTCAGCGAAGGCGAGCCATGGCCCGTTTCCATATGCGTTCATCGGGCCACGCAAATTCAAAATCGCCCGCCTCTCGTTTCACCAGGTCCAGCCGGACGGGCCTGACCTTTTGGCGATGTCGAGAACGGCAAACCCGGCACCAGAAATGCGAACGGGCGGTATGAAGGTTGTCGTTCCAGCCGCGCCGCTCGAAATGCCACCAAAGGCCATGCGCTTCAAACCTCGCACTGTGGCCGCATCCGCATACCGGCATGACAGAACGATCCAGGGTTGCAGCCTCAAGAATACTCGTCGGCACCATCAATCCATCACTCGACCATCGCACGACACAATCCGAATCGCGAAAGGCCTATGAGAACATGCAGGGAACGTATCGGCAAGGCGCTGCTGGCATTGACTCCAGCTCCGGGGCACAAATTCTACTTGAATGTGCAATCTGTACCGCATGACGGCGCCTGCAGAGGCGATCGGGCAACTGTTCCGCGCTGCGGTCCAGCTGGGCGTAAACTTCCCGCAGGAAGTCTATCCGCGTTATTGTGACGGCGCGAAAGACCCACTCAATGACTTGGGGTTTCCCTCTTGCGTTGAAGGGGAAGCAAGGCCGACCGCTAAAGCCAAAGCCTGTCACGAATGCCCGAGAGGACAAACTACACACCGCGTTCTGGAGCGATAGTTTCGAACATCGGCGCTGTCTGATCCCGGTAACGGCATGGGCTGAGGCGGAGGGCGAAAAAGGGCGCATGACCCGCACTTGGCATTCCCTGCCTGGAAACACGCCTTTCGCGGTGGCAGGCGTCTGGCGGCCAACCGCAGAGTGGGCCGATGCTAGTCTATGGTTATGGTCGATAGCTGCCCCAGCATGGCCGAGGTTCATGATCGAATGCCGGTTGTGATTTCCGCAGCCGATTGGGCAACTTGGCTGCAAGGCGAATCATCGCAGGCTTTCGGACTGTGCCGGCCTTGGGATCGCCGCTAGTGGTCGAGCGAACGGGCGATCGTTGGGCGGGGATGCGCTAGGTCGATTGACTCAATCCAGCGGCAAAAATCTGGCGGGGCTGAACCTGAATAGCCCATTGCGACCGCCCCCGTCCGCCCTTGTTCGTCACCGCTTTTTGCCGGATCATTACCGAAATGCGTGACACAGCGGCCAAGCGGCAATGCCAAGCTATTGATTTTGCTGGTGACCCCTACGGGAATCGAACCCGTGTTTCAGCCGTGAGAGGGCCGCGTCCTAACCGCTAGACGAAGGGGCCGATCCTGCATTTGCCCATCCTACGGCACGTAACGGATGGTGACCCCTACGGGAATCGAACCCGTGTTTCAGCCGTGAAAGGGCCGCGTCCTAACCGCTAGACGAAGGGGCCAGACCGGCATATGCCGGTGGCGAGGCCGCGCCTTTATGGGCATCGCGGGCAGGGGTCAACCCCTCGATTGAGTTTCCGCGGCATTCCGGTCAATCCGCCCACGCGGCATCGTCCAGATGGAGTTCGGCTTGGGGCCGGCTGGCCCAATCGTCAATTTTTGCACGACCTACAAGCCATAGCTTACGATCGCGCGAGCGGTGGAGCAGGGCTTGGCCCATATCGGTTTCGGCGGCGCGGAAGGCAACAGCCTTGAAGCTGCCGCCATCATCGCCGCGCACGATCAGGCGCACGTGATCGTTGCCCACGACATCCGCTTTGACCAGGCGTACCGGCCCGACGGCAATCCGCGGCGCGGGCCAGCCCATGCCGAACGGCCCGGCGCTTTCCAGGGTATCGATCAGTGCCGGGGTCAACCCGCGCGGGGCAAGGCTGAGGTCGAGCAAGGTGGCCGTATCAGCCATTGCCGCAGCCACGTGCGCGCCCAGTCTATTATCCAGCCAATCCCCCAGGGCCGCAAGGTGATCGGGATGAATGGTCAGGCCCGCGGCCATCGCGTGGCCGCCCCCCGCGACGAGTAAGCCTGCTTCCCGCGCGGCGATGATGGCGGCGCCCAGATCCACGCCCGGGATGGAGCGCCCCGAGCCCTTTCCGTTCCCGTGTCCGTCTGTATCCAGCGCGATCACAAGCGTTGGCTTGCCGGTCTTTTCCTTGATCCGCCCGGCAACGATCCCGATCACGCCGGGGTGCCAGCCGGATCCCGCCACCATGATCACGGCACGGTTGTGCTGTGCCGCAAGCTGGACTTCGGCTGCTTCCTGTACGGCCTGTTCGATCCCGCGGCGCTCTTCGTTGAGGGCGGAGAGCTGGGCGGCTATGGCCCGCGCCTCGTCCGGGTCCTCGGTCGTGAGCAGTCGGACACCCAGCGTCGATTCGCCCACGCGCCCGCCTGCATTTATGCGCGGACCAAGGGCAAACCCAAGGTCGCTGCAGGTTGGTGCCCGATTCAACCGGCTCGCATCGATGAGCGCGGCCATGCCCGCGCTGTCCCGCCGGGCCATCACCTTCAGGCCCTGCGCGACAAGCGCTCGGTTGAGACCGTGCAGCGCGGCAACATCCGCCACCGTGCCAAGCGCGACAAGATCGAGCAGCGCGAACAGGTCGGGCTCGGTGCGGTGCGCGAAAAATCCTCGCTGGCGCAATGTGCGCAGGGTAGCCACGGCAAGCAGGAACGCCACGCCGACGGCGGCCAAGTGCCCGTGTGCCGCGCCGACATCGCTTTCGTCCAGGCGGTTCGGGTTTACCAAGGCTGCCGCGTACGGCAGCTCGGCAGAGCACTTGTGGTGATCGACCACGATCACGTCCACGCCGGCATCGCGCGCCTGGGCCAGCGCATCGTGTGCCATGGCGCCGCAATCGACCGTGACGATCAGACTCGAGCCTTCTTGCCCCAGTTGCACCAGCGCCTTGCCGGACGGTCCGTAGCCTTCAAGCAAGCGGTCCGGAATGTAATAGCGGGCCGCAAGGCCAAGATCACGCAGGAGTCGGATCAGCAGGGCGGCGCTGGTCGCGCCGTCAACATCATAGTCGCCATAGATCGTTACCCGTTCCTGGCTCAGCACCGCCTGCACCAGCCGATCCGCCGCTGCGTCCATGTCGCGGAAATGCGATGGGTCCGGCAGGAACGCGCGCAGGCTGGGTGTGCGGTGCCGTTCCAGATCATGCGGCGCGACCCCGCGGGCCAGCAGCAGCTGCGTGACCAGGTCAGCTCCGGCTTGCTCTGTTCCGCCAAGGCTGTCAGCCCCTGCGCCGAGGTCCATGTTTCCGCCCCGCCATCGCCAGCGCCGCCCCCGCAGCGATCGTTCGATTCCAAACAGCGATGCCGGTGTTGATGCCATTTATGTGCGCTACAATATCCGCAGCGTGCGGAGAAGGGATTCGCGCCCGGCGTGCCGGAACTGTTGTCGCGCGTTGACAATTATCCTCAGCGGGCGTTCGCTTCCGTTCAGGCCTCGCATGCTTACACGGCGAAGCCACGATGCATGTGGGTCACCGCGCCTTGACCGGACGTTCGGGGAGCTCCGGCCGTATATGCAAGTGCGATGATCGTGAGCGGTGAGTGGGCCGGGGCACAATACTAAGCGGAGTTTGTATGCCGAAATTCCTAGCAGGCCAGCCCCGATCTTTGGGCGGACGGAGAATAACCGCTCACCGCCAAGCCGGCGCCGGATGCTCCTGATCGTCTGGCACAGCCGGACGGGGGCGGCCAAGTCGCTGGCACACGCGGCATTCGAGGGTGCGGCTGCGCAGGACGATGCTGCCCGGCCATCGGCGGTCATTCTGCCAGCAGCCGAGGTGACCCCCGAACGCTTTCTCGCCGCGGCCGGCTATTTGTTCGTTTGCCCGGAAAACCTGGGCTCGATGACCGGGGCAATGAAGGAAATGTTCGATTGCTGCTACTATCCGCTCCTCGGAAGGATCGAGGGGCGGGCCTTCGCCACGATCGTCACGGCGGGCTCCGATGGCCACGGGGCTCAGGCTCAGGTCGAGCGCATCGTAACTGGCTGGCGCCTGCGCCGAGTCGCCGAACCGTGGATAGTCAATTTGTCGGCCCAGACACCGGAAGCAATCCTGGCGTCAAAGGAAGTTCGGGCAGCAGAACTGGCCAAAGCTCGTGATCTTGGCTATTCACTGGCAGAAGGTCTCGCCCTCGGTATTTTTTGATCGGCAGATTGCTCCAAAACGGAACGAGTCATCAGTGCAGGACTCGACGCGCGCGTAAATTATGCCATTGCTCGCATGATGCTGCGGGGAGCACACACAATCGCCTGCAATGTGGACAGTGAGCACGCTCCGCGGCAGGCGGGCATGTCGTTGCTGTTCGCGATGGGCAAGCGGCCCGATGCCGAAGCGATAGCGGCCTGTGCCGCTGCTGCCGGCAAAGCCGTGCCGTTTGCTATCAGTCATCAGCCGGCCGATCACCCGTACTGGGTGGAACTGCTGGTGTTGGGGCTGACGTTCGATGTCCAGGGGCTGTCACCGGGAATTCCCGCGCGAGCGGACGCTGCTGTGCACGGTTTTGCGGTACTGCCCAAGGATCTGGAAGGTCTGGAAGCGCTGACCGTGCGGCCCGGGCCGCATCTCGCCGCCGCAGGGCCGCTTCCTCCCGTGGTGCGGGCGCTGGCGGCGCTGGGCTGCGAACTGGCCCGGCTGCCGGGACTGCAGGCTATCGGCTGGTCTGCGTCGCGGGCCGCCATGGCGCCGGAATACTACCAGCGTTCCGTGGGTGCCTGGCTGGACGGCGGGGTCTTTCCCGGGTTGGGCTTGACGGCGCTGGTACGTTCTCCCGATGGTGCGGTGCAGACCGAAGGATTGGCGCTGCATATTGGCCATGAGCTGAGGCTGGAACCGCTTGCTGGCGAGCC
Source organism: Pseudomonadota bacterium (assembly GCA_040387665.1). Classification (GTDB taxonomy): domain Bacteria; phylum Pseudomonadota; class Alphaproteobacteria; order Sphingomonadales; family Sphingomonadaceae; genus Novosphingobium. The sequence continues at coordinate 4,908 of JAZKDH010000045.1, forward strand.
GCCGGCCGACACGGCGCGCCAGGCACTGCGGCTGATTCACCATTTGGTGGCGAATGGACCTTATCCCCCCGGTCCGGGACGCGGGCCCGGAGGGGATATTCTGAATTGCGACTACGTGGACAGACGGAGCGTGCTCCGGATCAGGAGAGATGTGGGGGCAACGCCCTAGGCGTGGCGAGCGGGCCAGCGCGGCCTTTCGTGCCGCCGCGGCGGCACCGCCCGGCGCTGTCGTTCAGGGCGGTCAACCGGGCAGACCTCCCGGGACACGATCCTGGCCTGCAGCGCCACCATCTGTTGCCGCATCAGCTTGTTACATCGCGCAGCTTTGCCCGTCTGCTCAATTCGGCCGGGCGCGACCGCATCGGGTTCGACGATTTTCGCCGCAATGGCCTGCTGCTTCCGGCCGCCGACGATCGCGCGCGCCTGCTGGGGCTGCCGCTGCACCGCGGCCCCCACCGCAGCTATAACGCAATGGTCATCGAGCGGGCCGGCCAGATCGAACGCCGCTGGTCGCGCGAGCGGCTGCGCAGCCACGACCGTGCGCTCGACGAGGCGCTGTTCCGCCTAGGCCTGCTGCAGCGGGCATTGCGGCGACGATTGCTCGACCCGCGCCGACGGCCGCTGGCGTTGAACCGCCACGATCCGGCGATAGCACCCACTGCATTCGATGATCTCGACGCGATGGCCGAAATGCTTTGGGCGGACGCCGAAGTGGTTCAATCCTTACCCGACATGCGGGAGACAGCCGACCTGGCGGCGTTAGCGCAGTAGCGTACGGGCCGGCGCCTGCCGGTCAGCCCTCAATCGCTGGCGGCGTTTGCGGCGCTGAGCACCGCGCGTACCCCGGCTGTTGCCACGTCCTCGTCGATGCCGACGCCCCAGACGATTCGGCCGTCCGGTGTCGCGCATTCGACATAGGCGGCGGCGCGCGCATCCGACCCCATAGCCATCGCATGCTCCGAATAATCGCGCACCTCAAGACGAACGCCGAACGTGTCGGCCAGCGTGGCGACGACCGACGACAGCAGCCCGTTGCCGCGGCCAGAGACCGTCTGGGCCTGGCCACCGACGCCGATCTTGCCAGCGAACACGCGCGATCCGTCCGCCGCGCGTATTTCGTTGTAGTCCAGCAGCTGGAAGTGCTGCGGCTCGTCAAGGTGATAGACCTTGCGGAAGACCTCCCAGATATCGCCGGCCTGAAGCTCGCGCCCCAGTTGATCCGCCAGTTCCTGTACATGGCGGCTGAAATGCGACTGCATCCGCTTTGGCAGTTTCAGGCCCTGATCCTGCTCGATCACCCACGCAAACCCGCCTTTGCCGGACTGCGAATTGACCCGGATAACCGCCTCGTAACTGCGGCCAAGGTCTGCCGGGTCGATCGGCAGGTAGGGCACGGCCCAGAGCTGATCGTTGCGCTTCTCCTGCGCAGCAAACCCTTTTTTGATCGCGTCCTGGTGACTGCCTGAAAATGCGGTGAACACCAGTTCGCCGCCATACGGGTGCCGGGCGGGTACGGGCAGCTGGTTGCAGTACTCGACGGTATTGATCACCTCGTCGATGTCCGAAAAATTGAGAAGCGGATCAACGCCTTGCGTGTACAAGTTGAGAGCCACTGTCACGAGACAGCAGTTTCCGGTACGCTCCCCATTGCCGAACAGGCAGCCTTCGACGCGGTCGGCTCCTGCCATCAGCCCAAGTTCCGCCGCAGCCACGCCGGTGCCGCGATCGTTGTGGGTGTGGAGCGAGATGACCGCGCTGTCGCGATTGGGCAGGTTACGGCAAAAATACTCGATCTGGTCGGCGTAGATGTTCGGCGTAGCTGCCTCGACCGTGGCTGGCAGGTTGAGGATGATCGGATGATCGGGGGTGGGGCGCAGCACGTCCATAACCGCCTCGCAGCACTCGATCGAGAAATCGAGTTCGGCGGTCGAGAATGTTTCGGGGCTGTATTCGAAGTGCCACGTTGTCTGCGGGAACCGCGCGGCCTGATCGCGCAGCGCTTTAGCGCCATCAACCGCGATCTGCTTGATCTGCGGCGGCTCCAGCCCGAACACCACCGTGCGCCACAGCGGCGATACCGCGTTGTAAAGGTGGACAATCGCTGCGTGAACACCGGCCAGGCTTTCGAAGGAAGTGGTGATCAGGTCTTCGCGCGACTGGGTCAGCACCTGGATCAGCACATCTTCGGGCACGCGCCCGCCATCCACCAGCCCGCGAATGAAATCATATTCGGTTGCGCCGGCGCTGGGGAAACCGACTTCGATTTCCTTCAGGCCGACACTGACGAGCAAGTCGAAGAACCGATTCTTCTTCTCCGCGCCCATCGGATCGATCAGCGATTGGTTGCCGTCGCGCAGGTCGGTGGACAGCCAGCGCGGGGCCTTGGTGATCGTGCGACCGGGCCACTGGCGGTTGGGCAGGTCGATCTGCGGAAACGGGCGGTACTTGACCGAAGGGTCTTTCAGCATGGTCATGATCTGGTCTCGGAATGCTTGAAGTGCGACTGGACAGCGATCTGGGGTCCCTTGGGCGCAACGCGCGCCGGATGGGACCGACGCGTCAGCTCACGCCCAAGGGCGGATAAGTCGCAGGGAAAGGCCAAGCCGCAGGATCATTCGGGTCAGCGTATGGGCACTGGCGGCAGCCTTGTAAAGGGGGAAGCGTTTCCGCAAGCGGGTGGGACTTGCGTGCGAAACTCGCGATGCGAAGTCGGGAAGGACCGTATCGGATCGGTTCCGGATGCAGTTTGAGGCAGCAGCAGCTTCGGATCGTCTATGCCCAAGGCGCCTTTATCAATGGGGGATGCCTTTGTTTTACCTTCACATCCCGAAGACTGGCGGGCAGACACTG
>JAZKDH010000046.1:0-4265 GCA_040387665.1 Pseudomonadota bacterium
ATGCCGACCCCCGCCATCGGCGGCGTCGGCCTGATGGACGACTGGAGCAAAAGCGCGACCATCGCGTTCAAGGCCGCTGGAGAGACGATCTGGCTGGTCGGCGGCGCCGGCACGCACCTGGGCCAGACGCTGTGGCTGCGTGAACTCCACGGGCGCGAAGAAGGCCCGCCGCCGCCGGTCGACCTCGTCAAGGAACGCACTAACGGTGAGCAGGTCCGCGCCTGGATCGCCGCGGGAGCGGTGACGGCGGTGCATGACATTTCCGATGGCGGCCTGCTGGTCGCGCTGGCGGAGATGGCGCTGGCCGGGGGAATCGGTTGCACCCTGGAGGGCAAGCTGGACGCCCCCGCCGCGTTTGGCGAGGACCAGAGCCGCTATATCGTGACCACACCCGCGGGCGCGGCCCTCCAAGGGGCGGAGCGGATCGGCAGCGTTGGCGGCGACGCTGTCGCGGGCGTGCCGGTGGCGAGCCTGCGGGAGGCGAATGAGGCGTTCTTCAGGGAGTGGATGGAGGCCTGAGCCCCTCCCCCTACTCCCACACCCACTCGTTGCGCGGAATGCCCAGCAGGGACAGCATACTCGTCAGGTCGCCGCGATCGATCCAGCCATCGCTGGCGGCGCGGGCCTTGGGCTTGGCGTAATAGGCTACGCCGAACGTCGCGGCCTGCAACATCGGAATGTCGTTCGCGCCGTCGCCCATCGCCAGGCTGACGGCGCCCTCCCCGGCCCGCTCCATTTCTTCCAGCAGGACGGTGCGTTTTACGCCGCTGTCCGTGATTCCGCCGATCAGCGCGCCGGTCAGCTTGCCCGCGTGCAGGCCCAGCCGATTGGCCACGACCCTGTCGAACCCGAGCTGTTCCGCCACCGGATCGGCAAACTGGTGGAAACCGCCTGTCACCAGCACGGTAAAACACCCGCGCGCTTTCAGGGTGGCGACCAGCGTGCGTGCACCGGGCATCGCGGCGATCCGTTCATTCAGGCACTGCTGGATCGCGCCTTCGCCAAGGCCTTCCAGCAGCGCCACCCGTTCGGTCAACGCCGACGCGAAATCGAGCTCGCCCTGCATCGCGCGTTCGGTGATCGCGGCGATCTGGGGCTTGATCCCCGCGAAGTCGGCCAATTCGTCGATGCATTCGGCGGCAATCATGGTCGAATCCATGTCGGATACGAACACGTGCGGCACCCCGATCGGCCGGTCCGCCAGCAGCAGATCTGAAGGCGCAAAGCAGGCATCAAGCACCCCCCGCACCGTGGCCGGATCGCCGTGGGGCAGCTGCAGTTCGATCGTGTCTTCCCCGCTTTGCACCGTTTCGGCCATCGCCACCGCAATGCCGAGTTCCGACAGCTTCGCGCGCGCGGTGTCGAGATTGTCTGCAAGCGTTGCCGTGTCTGCTATCAGCCGGGCGATGAGCACCGATACATCCCTTTTCCGCGACGGCGCGTTGCCGCCGGTCGCGCTCATCGCAGGGCCGACCGCGAGCGGCAAGAGCGATCTGGCGGTGCGGCTGGCGCTGGCGCTGTCGGCGCGCGGGCAGGATGCGGTGGTGATCAATGCCGACAGCGCGCAAGTCTATTCCGACCTTGCGGTGCTGAGCGCGCGCCCGCGCATGGACGAGACACGCGGCGTGCCGCACCGGCTGTTCGGCGAATGGGACGGCGCCGCGCCGTGTTCGGCCGCGGACTGGGCGGTGGCCGCGCGCCGCGAGGTGGAGCAGGCCCATCGGCGGCAGGCGGTGCCGATCCTGGTCGGCGGAACGGGCCTGTACATTCGCACCCTGCTGGACGGGATCGCGCCGGTGCCGCCGATCGCCCCGGCGGTGCGGACCGCAGTGCGCGCGCTCCCAGTAGCCGAGGCCCACGCCGCGCTGGCGATCGAGGACCCGGAACGCGCGGCGGCACTGCACCCTGCGGATTCGTTACGGGTGGCGCGGGCGCTGGAGGTGGTTCGCTCGACCGGCCGGCCGCTCGCCGCCTGGCAGACCGAGCGTAGCGGGGGGATCGGACATGTCATCACGCTGCACCCGGTCGTGCTCATGCCACCGAGGGACTGGCTGTACGAGCGGTGTGACCGGCGCTTTGCCACGATGCTGGAAAGCGGCGCGATCGCGGAAGTGGAAGCGCTGCTGGCCCGCCGGCTCGATCCGTCATTGCCGGTGATGCGCGCGATCGGCGTGCCGGAGATCGCTGCATATCTGGCGGGGACGTGCGGCAGGGACGATGCGCGCACGCGTGCGCAGCAGGCGACGCGCAACTATGCGAAACGGCAGGCGACGTGGCTGCGGCATCAATGCCCGCCGGAATGGCCGCGCATCTCGACACAACCGAACGATCTGGCGGCGTGTTTTGATGTTTTATTTCAATGATCGTCATTGACGCGACATTTTTTTATCGCTAGCGCCCCGCTCCATAATCTCAGGCCTGAAGATTGACAGGTCGCCACTTGAATCGAATTGGGCGGCCCGCATCTCTTGCGGCCACGTTCCTGCCTTACGAAACGGCGCGGACGACGCGAAAAGGAAACTTACGGTGAGCCAAGAGCGCAGCGGCGCAGAAATCCTGGTCGAAACCCTGATCCGTCAGGGAGTTGAGTACGTGTTCGGCTATCCCGGCGGGGCCGTGCTGCCGATCTACGACGCGCTGTTCGAACATCCGCAGATCCGCCATATCCTGGTGCGTCACGAGGCTGGCGCGGCCCACGCGGCCGAGGGTTATGCCCGGTCGACCGGCAAGCCCGGCGTGGTCCTGGTCACGTCCGGCCCGGGCGCGACCAACGCGGTGACCGGGATCGCCGACGCCTTCATGGATTCGATCCCGCTGGTGGTCATCACCGGGCAGGTGCCGACCGGGCTGATCGGTTCGGACGCGTTCCAGGAATGCGACACCGTTGGAATCACGCGTCACTGCTGCAAGCACAACTATCTGGTGAAGGACCCGGCGGATCTGGCCGCGACGCTGGACGAGGCGTTCCAGATTGCCACCACCGGCCGGCCCGGCCCGGTCGTAATCGACATCCCCAAGAACGTCCAGATCGCCACTGCTGCGTGGAGCGATGCGCCGCCGCAGCGCCGCAACCGCTACAACCCGCGCACCGAAGGCAGCGAGCCGGAGATCGCCGCTGCGGTCGACCTGCTGGCCAAGGCCAAGGCGCCGGTGTTCTATATTGGCGGCGGCGTGATCAATTCCGGCCCGCGCGCCTCTGCGTTGCTGCGCGAGCTGCAAGGACTGACCGGGGCGCCGCTCACTGCAACGCTGATGGGCTTGGGCGCCTTTCCCACCGACCATCCCGATTATCTCGGGATGCTGGGCATGCACGGCACCTACGAAGCCAACATGGCGATGAACCAGGCCGACCTGATTTTGTGCGTCGGCGCGCGGTTCGATGACCGGGTGACCGGGCGGCTTGATGCCTTCGCGCCCAATTCGGTCAAGATCCACATCGACATCGACCGATCATCGATCAACAAGACCGTGCCCGTGGATCTGCCGATCGTGGGCGATTGCGCGCAAGTGCTGGACCAGATCATCTCCGCGTGGGGCAAGCGCCGGCCGCAGGACCTGAGCGCATGGAAGGCGCGCGTCGCCGGGTGGCGGGGGCGCGACAGCCTGGCCTATCCGCGCCGCAACGACGCGATCGCGCCGCAGTACGCGGTGGAGCGACTGTTTGCCCTCACCCGCGCGCTGGACCCGATCATCACCACCGAAGTCGGCCAGCACCAGATGTGGGCGGCGCAGTACTTCGGGTTCTTTTCCCCGAACAAGTGGCTGACCTCGGGCGGGCTTGGCACGATGGGCTATGGCCTGCCGGCCGCGATCGGCGCCCAGCTGGGCAACCCCGGCAGCCTGGTGATCGACATTGCCGGCGATGCCTCGATCCAGATGAACATCCAGGAAATGGGCACCGCCAGCCAGTACCGCCTGCCGGTTAAGGTGTTCACGCTCAACAACGAGTACATGGGGATGGTCCGCCAGTGGCAGGAACTGACTTATGAAAGCCGCTATTCGAACTCGTATTCGGACAGCCTGCCCGATTTCGTGAAGCTGGCCGAAGCCTATGGCTGGAAGGGCATCCGCATCGAGCACGAAGACCAGCTTGACGCAGGGATCCAGGCGATGATCGATCATCCCGGCCCGGTGTTCGTCGATTGCCTGGTGGCCAAGGACCACAATTGCTACCCAATGATCCCCTCGGGCGCGGCGCATACCGACATGATCCTCTACGGCGACGCCGTGGCGGGCACGATGGACGATGAAGCCAAAGCACTGGT
>JAZKDH010000047.1:0-9001 GCA_040387665.1 Pseudomonadota bacterium
GATTTCGTTACCACCGAATCGGGCACGGGGCTGGTCCACATGGCGCCCGACCACGGCGAGGACGACTTCCTGCTGTGCAAGGCGCACGGGATCGAGCCGGTGTTCGCGGTCGAAGGCGACGGCAAGTACCGTGCCGACTGGGCTTGGCTGGGCGGTGAAGGCAGCGTCATCAACCCCAAGTTCAACGCGCCCGATGGGCCGATCTGCACCGCGCTTCGCGAGGTTGGCGGGCTGCTGGCGGCAAGCGCGGACTACAAGCATTCCTATCCGCATTCGTGGCGATCAAAGGCCAAGGTGATCTTCCGCTGCACCCCGCAGTGGTTCGTGCCGATGGACCGGAAGGTGGACCGACAGGCCCCGCTCTGCGCGGCCGAGGCGGGCATCCGCGCCGAGCAGGGCGACGGCGAGACTCTGCGGGAAACCGCGCTGAAGGCGATCACCGATACCCGCTGGGTGCCTGAAAAGGGCGAGAACCGCATCCGTTCGATGGTCGAAGGGCGGCCCGACTGGGTGCTGTCGCGCCAGCGCGCGTGGGGGGTGCCGATCACGCTGTTCGTCCACCGCCGGAGCGGCCAGTATCTGGTCGATGCCGAGGTGAACGCACGGATCGTCGCGGCGGTGCGCGCGGCTGGCGTGGATGCATGGTCCGACGAGGCAGCGCAGGCGCTGCTGGGAGACAAGTACGACGCCGCCGATTACGAGCGGGTGGCCGACATTCTCGACGTGTGGTTCGATTCGGGTTCGACCCATGCGTTCGTGCTCGAAAGCGGGCGCTGGCCGGACCTGCAGGCCCCGGCGGACCTCTATCTGGAGGGCAGCGACCAGCATCGCGGCTGGTTCCAGTCGAGCCTGCTGGAAAGCTGCGCGACGCGCGGGCGCGCGCCCTACAAGGCGGTGCTGACCCACGGCTTCACGATGGACGCCAAGGGCATGAAGATGTCCAAGTCGCTCGGCAACACCGTCGATCCGATCAAGGTGATGGAAACCTATGGCGCAGACATCGTGCGGCTGTGGGCGCTGTCGGTCGATTATACCGAGGACCACCGGATCGGCGACGAGATCCTGAAGGGCGTGGCCGACCAGTACCGCAAACTGCGCAACACCTTCCGCTACCTGCTGGGCGCGCTGGACGGGTTCAGCGAGGCCGAGCGGGTGGGGGTGGGCGAGATGCCCGAGCTGGAACGCTATGTGCTGGCGCTGCTGGCGAAGCTGGACACGACGCTGCGCCAGGCGGTCGCCGACTTCGACTTCAACACGTACGTCCGCGCGCTGAGCGAGTTCTGCAACGAGGACCTGTCCGCCTTCTTTTTCGATATCCGCAAGGACTGCCTGTACTGCGACGCGCCGACGGACCCGAAGCGAATGGCCTATCGCACGGTGCTGGATATGCTGTTCCATGCGCTGGTGCGCTATGCCGCGCCGGTATTGGTGTTCACCGCCGAAGAAGTCTGGGGCGCGCGCTACCCGGAGGCAGGCAGCGTCCACCTGCTGGAGTGGCCGGAAATTCCGGCCGACACGGGTGCCGATCCGGCCCGGTGGGCTGATCTGCGCGGGCTGCGCAAGGAAGTGCTCGAGGCGATCGAACCGCTGCGGCGCGAGAAGGTGCTGGGTTCGGGGCTGGAGGCTGAAGTCACGGTCCCGGCCCGCGCGCCCGATGCCGATCTCGCCGAACTGTTCATATCTGCGACAGTGTCGCGCGGTCAGGGGGACGGGGTGTCGGTCCAGCGAACCCAGAACCGCAAGTGCGGGCGCTGCTGGCGCCACCTGCCCGAGGTGGTGGCGGACGGCGCGCTCTGCACGCGCTGCGAGACCGTGGCCGAGGCGGTAGACGCATGACCGCAGTGGGCCGGCGCCGGCTGATCGGGCTCGTCATCGCCGCACTGGTGCTGTTTGCCGACCAGTGGATCAAATGGTTCGTGACGGTGGAGTTGCGGCTGTGGGAGGTGCGGGCGATCGACCTGTCGCCGTGGTTCGATCTGCGCTGGGCGCAGAACTATGGCGTATCGTTCTCCATGTTCAGCGCCACTTCGGTCGAGATGCGGTGGCTGCTGGTGCTGCTGACCACCGCGATCGCCGGGGGCGTGCTGTTCTGGATGATGGTGGAAAAGGCGATGGCCGACATTGCCGCGCTGGCGATGGTGCTGGGCGGGGCGCTCGGCAACATCCGCGACCGCGCCACCAACGGCTATGTCATCGATTATGCCGATCTGCATTGGGGCAGTTTCCGACCATTCCAGATCTTCAATCTCGCCGATGCGGCGATCAGCGTGGGCGTGGTGATTATCCTTGCCCGCTCGTTCCTTTCGCGCGAAAAGCGCGGCAACACTTTGGGCGGGCAATCGCCGCAGACGCCCTCGGAGAGCTGAATTCATGCGCAAATCCACGCCGACCCCGTTCGGGACTACCACCGGCACGATCCTGACCCTGGCGGCTGCCGCGTTGCTGCTTTCGGGCTGCGGCACCGGCGGCGGGCTGCTCAATCGGTCGCGTCCTGACGAATTTGCCGTGCAGCGCCAAGCCCCGCTGGTGGTTCCGCCCGATTTTGCGCTGACCCCGCCCAAGCCGGGCGCGCCGCGGCCAAGCGATTCCACCGCTTCGCAGCAATCGCTTGACGCGTTGTTCGGCGGCTCTGCGCCGCGCAGCGAAGTGGAGCGGAACGCCGTCAGCCGCGCGGGCGGTGCGGCGCCGGGCATCCGTTCGTCAGTGGGCGATCCCGCCACCAACACAGTGGCCAAGGGCGAAGTCACACGCGACATCCTCTCCGCGCCCCAGGGCGACGGGCGCGAGGCGCAGGCAGTCACCACCGGCTGATCGGGCTTCACGGCGCGCACCGCTGTGCCACAATGTGAGCCAGATCAAGGAACCGGCGCAGCGGTACTGCCAATCGGGTTCACCATTGCGCCTCCCATCGGCGCGCGAGGCAAGGGGATTGCACGGCAATGAGCGGAGCGGACGTGATCATCGTCGGGGCGGGGCATGCGGGCGCGCAAGCGGCGATCGCGCTGCGGGCCAACGGCTTTGCCGGCACCGTGACGATGATCGGCCGCGAGCCCGAGCCACCCTACGAGCGGCCGCCGCTGTCCAAAGAATACTTCGCGCGGGAAAAGACGTTCGACCGGCTGTACATCCGCCCGCCGCAGTTCTGGGCTGACAAGCAGATCACGCTCAAGCTGAGCACCGAAGTGACCGCGGTCGATCCGGCGGCGAAACGCCTGACGCTGTCGGACGGCAGCTCCTTGACGTACGGCACGCTGATCTGGGCCGCCGGCGGCGATCCGCGCAGGCTGACCTGTTCGGGGTCCGATCTGGCCGGCGTTCATGCGGTGCGTACCCGTGCCGACTGCGACCAGCTGATGGGCGAGATCGACGGCGGCGTGAAGAACGTCGCGGTGATCGGCGGCGGCTATATCGGCCTGGAAGCGGCGGCGGTTCTGACCAAGCTGGGTTGCCGGGTAACCTTGCTGGAAGCGCTCCCGCGGGTATTGGCGCGCGTGGCCGGGCCGGAACTGTCGGCGTTCTACGAAGCCGAACACCTTGCCCACGGGGTGGATTTGCGCACCGGGATAGCGGTCGATTGTCTGGAAGGGCTTGCGGGAGGACGCGTAACCGGGGTTCGGCTCGGTGATGGATCGGTCGTTCCCGCCGATGCCGTGATCGTGGGCATCGGCATCGTGCCAGCAATCGCGCCGCTGATCGCTGCGGGTGCCGCCGGCGGCAACGGCGTTGACGTGGACGAGTATTGCCGGACTTCACTGCCCGACGTCTATGCGGTGGGTGACTGCGCGGCATTCTCCTGCGATTTTGCAGGCGGCAGTGTGATGCGGGTGGAATCCGTGCAGAACGCGAACGATCAGGCAACGTGCGTGGCCAAGGCGATTTGCGGCGAGGCGAGACCCTATCACGCGTTCCCGTGGTTCTGGTCCAACCAGTATGATCTCAAGCTGCAGACCGCCGGCCTGTCGGTGGGCTACGACACGTCCGTTCTGCGCGGCCGGCCCGAAGACCGTTCGTTCTCGATCATCTACCTGAAGGCGGGCAAGGTGATCGCGCTGGACTGCGTCAACATGGTCAAGGACTATGTGCAGGGCCGCAAGCTGGTGGAAGCCGGGGTCTCGCCCGATCCGGCCCTGCTGGCCGATTCATCGGTGCCGCTCAAGGAACTGCTGCCCGCTGCATAAGCCGCGCACGTTCAGCGGACCGGCCGTTACCTCGCGGGGCGTGCGTCGTTCCTCCAGCGCTGTTCAACCTGCTGCTCGACCGCGCGGAACAGCGCGTCAAGGTCCTCCCGGCTGACGTCGAGCACTTCGTCCCAGTTTTCCAGGACCACATCCAGGTCGGCCGGGTCGTAGCGGGCCACCCACTCTTGCGGGGCGGGCACCCCGGGAGCGGGCAGATGGTGCGGCCAGCGGTGTCCGGTCAGGTTGTTCCACAGGTAACCCGCGGCGATCAGCGCGCCAACGTTGAGCGTAAGGGGAACCAGCAGCGCGCCCCCTCCCCCGACAGTGATCGGCGGGCCGCCAAGTGCTGCCAGCAGAGCGCAGGCGCCGCCGGGCGGATGCAGGCACCGGGCGATGCTCATTGCAGCGATTGCAGCGCCAACGGCAAGGGCGGCCGCCAAGGGCGGAAACGGGATCAGCGCGCCGCACCCAAGGCCGACCAGGGCCGAGAGCAGATTGCCGCCTGCCACCGGCCACGGCTGCGCAAGCGGACTGGCGGGAACGGCGAATACCAGGACCGCGGACGCGCCGAGCGGAGCCAAAAGCCAAGGCCACCGGCCGGGATCGGGGCCAAGCGCCAGCCGTGCGGCGGCGCCGGCAAGCGCAATCCCGAGCAGCGCCCCAAGCGCCCCGCGCAGCCAGCCCAGCCGGCCGGTCGCCCGGTGCGCCGCGCGCGCCAGCATCCGATAAGGCATTGTTCCCCTTCCCTTCCGCGCCGCCCGCTATAGGCCCCGCCCCGGGCTGCGACAAGCGAGGCAGCACCCGTCTGGCGCTTTCACAGCCACATGCTAGGGAAACCGTCGTGCGGCGAGGGGCATAGTGCAGATGACGGCAATCCTGGGCCGCGAAGCAGATGGACGCAGATCGCTGGTGGCGCTGGCAGCGATCGCGCTGGCCGTGCTGCTGGCCCGAGGACAGACTTTCGGGAACCCCGTGCTGGGGTTCGATGAACAGTTCTTCCTGCTCGCGGCGGACCGGATGCTGGACGGCGCACTGCCTTACGTGGACATCTGGGACCGCAAGCCGATCGGACTGTTCCTTATCTTTGCGCTGGCAATCCTGCCCGGCGGCGACCCTTTCCTGAATTACAAGCTGATCGCCGCGGCGGCCGTCGCTGGCACGTCGTTCGCGATTTATTGCGGCGCCCGGCGCGAGGCGGGGCCGGTCGGCGCCCTGGCTGCGGCATTGCTCTATCCGTTCTGGCTCAACTTCATGGAAGGCGAGGGCGGCGCCGCAGCGGTCTTTTATAATCTGCCGGTAGTGCTCGCCGCGCTGACAGTACGCCGCGTCACACGCCGACGAGCGGCCCCCGAGGCCGCCGGTCTGATCGCAATGCTGCTGGCCGGGATCGCGATCCAGATCAAGTACACGGCCGTGTTTGAAGGCCTGTTCCTGGGCGTGGTGCTGATGATTGAGGGCCGCAGGGCCTGGGGCATTTCTGGCCGGCTGCTACGCTGGACGTTGGCGTGGGCGGCAGCCGCGCTCGTACCCACCATGCTGCCATGGGCGTGGTACGCGGCGATCGGCCAGAACAAGGCGTTTGTCTTTGCCAACTTCCTCTCCCAGTTCGGGCGGCTGTCCGATGCGTGGATGATCCGCTTGGGCGGGCTGGCGCTGATTGTGCTGGTCGTCCTCCCGCTGGCCGCGGTGGCAGTGCTGGCTTCGCGGCGGCAGCGGATCGGCTTCGACCAGCAATGGGCGCTGGCCGCAACGCTGAGCGTGCTCGGCTTCGGCGCATACCTCTCGCCCGGATACGCGATGCCAATGATCCCGCCATTGCTGCTGTGCGCCGCGCCGTGGTTTGCACGATCACGCCGCGGATTGGTGACGGCAGCGGGGCTGCTGGTACTGGCGGCAATCGGGGGGGGATTGCTGGTCCGCACGGTAATGCACGGCAAGGGAATGCGCCCGGAGGCGATGCGGATCGCCGATGCGGCGCGGCCACGGCAGGGTGGATGCATCTGGGTGTGGGATGGATATCCCGCACTGTACCTGCTGACGCGGTCGTGCGTGCCGACCCGGTGGCCGTTTCCCGGCCATCTCAACACCCAGAACGAGGCTTCGGCGCGCGCGATCGGAGTCGATCCGCAGGCCGAAGTGCGGCGCATCCTCGCGACCCGGCCTGAGGCGATCATCGACGACTACCCCCCCTACCATCTGGGCAATCGGGCCACACGCGCGCTGGTGCAGGCCGAACTGGCCCGGTCCTACCGCCTTGTGGCCCGGGTGGAGACGGGACAGGGGCGGTTCCGGCTGGTCTACCGCGCGAACTAGGGTTGGGCCACAGTAAGAAACGACGCTAGCGTCTGGTGAACGCGCGCAACTTGACCCCGCCCGGCAGCTCCTCGGCCGCTGCCAGTGCATAGTGAGCAGCGAGTGCCTCATCGAGGATTTTGCGGGTCTCGAGGTTCGCTCCGGCGTCCGCCGGATAGCGATCATAGATGACTGCGGGGCGTGACGCGAGAATGCGGCGAATTTCCGTTGTGGGATCCACACCCAATCCGCTCGGTGCATTTTCAATCTGGAATGCAAGATGGGGCGGAAAAGGCCAGCGCGTCGGCAGGCACGATGCCGTTGCCGTATAAAGCGCCGAGTACCCATCATGAACGTAGATGCAGGAACTGCCGCGGTGCCCGGCGACCCCCGCCAGGGAATTCAAGGTTTTGGCGGTCCCTTTTCGGGCTATGTTGCTGGCAAGAACAAATTGGCTGATAACGGCGGCGACCGTCAGCAAAACCAGTGCTTTGCGTTCGCCCATCACGGGCGCTGCTACGATTACCAGCGGCAGCAGGATTGGTATGGCGTAATGCGGCGTCACGTATAGTCGCATCAGAATATAGCTGCTCGCTGCAGCGACCAGCCAGCCAATCCAGAACATCCGCGGACACGAAGCGGGCCGGAGCACAGCCAGCCCCGCTGCTATGGTAAGAGCGGCAAGGATCAAGCCCGTTTCGATAATCCCGTCGATCTGGTTTTCCGCAGTTTCAGCATTGCGCCCGAATATCGACTGGAAGTTTGCAAACACAAACTCGTGGCCATGCCCGGCAGCTAAATACCCGGCCGCGCAGACGACCGTCGGTGCGAGTGCGGTCGCGGCAAAGGCTGCCACTTGCGCCAACTTTGCCGCGCGGCCCGCAGTTTGCCGAAATGCCGCGACGGTGAGCCATAAACCGAAGAACACACCCTCGATGATGACGGTGTACTTGATCTGGATGGCGATGCCGATCAACAACATGGCAAGCAGGCCGAACGCTTTGAAACCGGCCGGGTCGACATCGCGGGAGCGCTGTGCGGCGCGCTGCGTCGCCAGTGCGCTGCCAAGCACCAAAGGTGCATAGATCACTTCCGCCTGGCCGCCCTCGCCCTGCATAAGCCCCAACCAGACGATGTAAGCACACCCGGCAGCGATGGCGCTTGCCCGGTCGATTCCTTGCAAGACGACGGCATGAAATATCAGGACCACCGTTGCAGCGACAATTGCGCAAACTACCAGTTGGTACCCAAGCGCCGATGTACCAAAAACACTGGCTATCAAATAGTAGAACAGGAAAAGTCCGTAAGGCTTGCGATCGAATATATCCACGAACGGCATGGCGCCAGATTTCATCTGAACACCGACCATCTGATAAAACTGCTCGTCTGGTTCAAGTACGGGATTGCCGAGCGTCTGAAAACGCAAGATTAACGCAATGATAAGGGCAATAAGGAAAGTTTGCGCAATACTACGCAAGCATTTCCAGTTTAAGTTTATATATCCTCGCACCTTGTGCCCAATTCCGCGTGTTGTTCGCACGCGCAGATAGGCCACTACGGCATGGCCGGTCTATCGGATTTTGCGCGGGCGCAACGATAAGGGGCCCGGAAATCCGGACCCCTTAACAATTCCAGCGATGTCTGCCCGGAAGCCCGGGCGATTAACGCTTTGAGAACTGGAAGCTGCGGCGGGCCTTGGCCCGGCCGTACTTCTTGCGTTCGACGACGCGCGGGTCGCGGGTGAGGAACCCGGCAGCCTTCACCGCGCTACGCAACAGCGGCTCGAACTTCGAGAGTGCCTGGGCAATGCCGTGCTTGACCGCGCCGGCCTGACCGGACAGGCCGCCGCCCTTCACGGTGCAGACCACATCGTACTGCGCCAAGCGATCGGCCACCTGGAACGGTTGGTTGATGACCAGGCGCAGCGTCGGACGGGCGAAGTACACATCCTGATCGCGGCCGTTGACGGTGATCTTGCCCGAGCCGGGCTTGAGCCACACGCGGGCCACAGCGTCCTTGCGGCGGCCAGTGGCGTAAGAGCGGCCCTGAGCGTCGATTTCCTTGTCGCGGATGACGGCAGCCGGGCCGGTGCGAACCGGTGCTACGAATTCAGCCGCGCCGTCGGTGCCGGCATTTGCGGCAGCGCCGTCGGCAAGGGCACCGAGATCGGCGAGATCGGTGACAGAATTATCGGACATCAGGCACCCACCTTGTTCTTGCGGTTGCGGCTGGCAACATCCAGCGGTTCGGGCTGGGTCCCGGCGTGCGGGTGCTCAGCCCCGGCGTAGAGGTGCAGCGCACGCATCTGGTCGCGGCCGAGCGGACCACGCGGAATCATCCGCTCCACGGCCTTTTCGAGCACGCGTTCCGGAAAACGGCCGTCAAGCACTTTGCCCGCGGTCACTTCCTTGATGCCGCCGGCGTAACCGGTGTGCTTGTAATATATCTTCTGCTTGAGCTTGTTGCCCGTCAGCCGCACCTTGCCGGCGTTGATGACGACGACATGATCGCCGCAATCAACGTGCGGGGTG
>JAZKDH010000048.1:0-38951 GCA_040387665.1 Pseudomonadota bacterium
ACCTGTGACCTCTGCCTTCGGAGGGCAGCGCTCTATCCAGCTGAGCTACGGGTGCGTGGCGAGCCGGTTAGCAGAGGCAAGGCGGGCATGCCAGCCGGAAAGTCATCGAACTTCAACCCCGCCAGCGCACCCCGGGTACAGCCATCTCCAACGGTCCACAGCGTACGTCGGTTGATAAGTTCGCGCTCTGTTCTTAGACTGCGCCGATGGCTGATTCTGATCATGTCGCGCTGGATTATGCCGCGCCGTTGGTGCCCTTAAGTGTCGCTCCCGATTCGTCCGCCCAGGGGCTCAAAGCTCAGGCCGTGGCGCGCGGGATCGGCCGGCTGTTCGCGCGTAACGGGATCTGGTGTCTTCCTGAAATGCCGCTGCGTTCCGGTCGGCGCGCGGACCTCATGGGGATCGATGCCAAGGGCCGGGTTGTGATCGTGGAGATCAAGGTCAGCCGGGCCGATCTGCTGGGCGACGCCAAGTGGATCGACTATCTTGATCACTGCGACCGGTTCTACTGGGGACTATCGCCGGCGCTCGACCGGGCCTGCCTGGAAAGCGATGCCTTTCGCCCGCAGGCATGCGGGATCATCGTGGCCGATAGTTACGATGCCGAAGTGGTGCGAACTGCGCCCGATGTCCCGCTCGCTCCAGCACGGCGCAAGGCAGAAATTGAACGGCTTGCCCGGGCATCGCTGCGCCGCCAGGTGGTGGCGCACGATCCGGCTTGCAGCAATTGGGGCGGTGACTAGGTCAGGCGCGGCCGCCGCTTGTCCAGCAGCGCAAGCAGCTTTCGCCTGTCGTGATCGCATAGCATGGGCCAGTCCGCGATTTCGTCCAGCGTCCGCATGCAGCCGCTGCACAATTCGGTTGCCGGTTCGATGCGGCAGACGCCGGTGCACGGACTCAAAACTTGGCTCATTCACGAGGCCCTGCCGTTGCGGACCTGGCCGCGCAAGCTGCATGATTTTCGGTCCGTGTAATTTCCTTGCTTTTCTGCGCAACGGAACATAAGGGAGCGAAGTGGCCGGCGCGGCTTGTTCGCGCAATCGACCGCCAGCGTGAGATTCCGCCGCTTCAATCGGCAAGAAATCCGCGGCGATGCACGGTCCATCAGCCAAGCTGCCCCTTCACGCACGGGTCGCGAAACGCGAAGCCCTGTTGCCTGTCCGCGCGCTCCATGCGCAGCGGCCCGGCCAAAGAAAGCATATTTTCTTCATGTCATATTTTTCCGACCTCGGCCTGGCCGAACCGATCCTGCGCGCGCTTGAGGCGAAAGGGTACACAGACCCCACGCCGATCCAGCGCCAGGCCATCCCGGCGCTGCTCGAGGGCCGCGATCTGCTGGGAATCGCCCAGACCGGCACCGGCAAGACCGCTGCATTTTCGCTGCCTTCGCTGCATCGGCTTGCTGCCGACCCCATCGTGCTCAAGCCTGCATCGTGCCGGATGCTGATCCTGTCGCCGACCCGTGAACTGGCCGCGCAGATCGCAGAGAACATTGAAGGTTATGCCCGCTTCCTGAAGCTGGGCGTGGCGTGCGTGTTCGGCGGCGTGCCGGTGGGCAAGCAGGCGCGCCGACTGGTCCACGGGGTCGACATCCTGGTCGCCACTCCGGGCCGTCTGCTTGACCTGATCGACCAGCGCGCCCTGACGCTGCGCCATGTCGAAATCTTCGTGCTCGACGAGGCCGATCAGATGATGGACCTGGGCTTTATCCAGCCGCTGACCCGCGTGGCGGCGATGCTGCCCAAGGAACGGCAGAGCCTGTTCTTCTCGGCCACAATGCCCCAGGCGATCGCCGAACTGGGCAAGCGGTTCATCAATAACCCGGTCAAGGTCCAGGTCGCCCCGCAAGCGACCACGGCCGAGCGGGTCGAGCAGTACTCGACGTTCGTCAACCAGGCTGAAAAGCAGCCGTTGCTGACGATCACCCTGCGCGACGGGCTGGCCGACAAGTCGATCGAACGTGCGCTGGTGTTCACCCGGACCAAGCACGGCGCGGACCGCGTGGTACGCCACCTGGTCGGCGCGGGTGTCAATGCCGCGGCGATCCACGGCAACAAAAGCCAGGCGCAGCGCACCCGCGCGCTTGACGGGTTCCGCCAGGGAGCCACTCCGGTTCTGGTGGCAACCGACATCGCCGCGCGCGGGATCGACGTTTCGGGCGTGAGCCACGTGTTCAACTTTGAAATGCCCAACGTGCCGGAACAGTATGTCCACCGCATCGGCCGCACCGCGCGGGCTGGCGCCGACGGGATCGCGCTGTCGTACGTCGCCCCGGACGAACGTCCGTACCTGCGCGATATCGAGAAGCTGACCCAGGTGAAGCTGATGCCGCGGGCGTTGCCGGATGATTTCCTGAAGCTTGCGGCAGCGTTGCCGGCACCCAAGCGGGTCGATGCGACCGAGGAGCGCCCGCACCATTCGCGCAACCCCCGCGTCGAGGGCGCCCGCCGTCCAGCCGGAAATCATGGTCAGCCCCGTCAGGGCGGCCGTGACGATCGGCGTAGCGAGCCGCGCGCCGACGGCGAAGCTCGGCCGAAGCGTCCGTTCCGGTCGCGCGGACCCGGCAGCGTTGGCCAGCACGCCGGCAAGGTGCGCCGCGTGGTCTGATTCGTCCTGCCGTCAATCACTTCAGAAGCAAGGGGCGGGCCGGAAGGCTCGCCCTTTGTTGTGTCAATCCGGCCAATAATCGGGCATTGGCCAGGCATGGACGTTGCATCCTCAGCAAATGCGGGGCCGGTGGTGCTTGCGCTTGTCGGGGCCAGCCTGGCCATGACCGGCATCGTCGCGGTGCGTTATCTGATCACCAGCGGAGGTTTTGCGCTCGTCTCGCAGCGGGTCCGTCCGGGGCTTTATGTCGGACGCGGCAGGCAGATCCGTGCAGAGATCGGCTGGTCGCTGCTGTCGGCCGCGATCTACGGCATCCCGGCCGGCCTGGTCGCCTGGGGCTGGCAGCACCTTGGCTGGACCAGGCTCTATGTCGATTTGCGCGCCTATCCACTGTGGTACGCGCCGGTGTCGCTGTTGCTTTACCTCTTTGCGCACGACACCTGGTTCTACTGGACTCACCGGTTGATGCACCGGCCACGGTGGTTTCGCGCGGCGCATGCGGTGCACCATGCAAGCCGACCGCCGACCGCCTGGGCCGCGATGAGCTTTCACCCGATAGAGGCGCTCACGGGTGCGGTGGTGATCCCTGCCCTCGTCTTTCTGGTCCCGATCCACATTGCCGTGCTTGCGCTGGTGCTGACGATCATGACCGTGATGGGCGTGACCAATCACATGGGCTGGGAAATGTTCCCACGGGCGCTCGTTCATTCGCGGTTGGGGGCGTGGCTGATAACCGCCAGCCATCATCACCGGCACCACGAGCACTATCAATGCAACTACGGTCTGTATTTTCGCGTCTGGGATCGGCTGTGCGGTACCGATCGGGGGGTGTCGTGCCCATAGCGGCGCCAGCAGCGCTCGCCGTCAGCGCGGCGGCATTGATCGGCGCGAGCCTGCCCGCGCCGCTTGTGAGTGTGAGCGTCACCGGGCTGCGCAGCGGGAAGGGCACGGTGATGGCCTGCCTCACGGGCGATCCCCACACATTTCCCGATTGCCAGCGGGATCCTGCCGCACACCGCCTGATCGTGCCGGCGGATGCTGGCGGGGTCGTGCTCGATTTCGGCGCAGTGGTGCCCGGCAGTTATGCGCTGTCGCTGTTCCACGATGAAAACGGCAACGGCAGGCTTGATACTGTCATGCTGATGCCGCGCGAAGGGTTTGGCTTTTCGCGCGATGCCAAGGTTCGGTTCGGCCCGCCCAAATTCACGGCGGCAGCGTTCGCGGTAGAAGGGGCAGCGCAGCGCCAGACGGTGCGGATGCGCTACATGTTCTGACCGCCGCGCTGCTTGGTGCGGGTTGACCCGGAGCACGCCGTTCCGCATCGCTGCCAGATGGCCGATGGATCGCACCGCACCCCGACCTTGCGCAGTCGCCTGACTGCGTCGGGGGGAGCCTTGGCCCCGTTCAGCCACCCCGCGTTCGCCACGATCTGGATTGCTACCCTGGTGTCGCAGATGGGTGCGATGATCCAGTCGGTCGCCGCCGCCTGGCTGATGACCGAACTCACCCGCTCGCATCAGCTGGTCGCAGCGGTGCAGGCCGCTGTCAGCCTGCCAATCCTGGTGCTGGGGGTACCGGCAGGCGCCATCGCCGACAACTTCGACCGGCGCCGGGTGATGCTGGTCGCGCAGTGGGGACTGCTCCTGGTCTCGGCGGCTTTGACGGTGCTGACGCTGGGCGGGATGATCGGCCCGTGGGGGCTGCTCGCCTTTACGCTTGCGGTGGGCGCGGGAGGTGCGCTGAACGGTCCGGCATGGCAGGCATCGGTGCGCGCGCAGGTTGGCGCGAAAGATTTGCCGCAAGCGGTTTCCCTGAACGCGATCGCCTTCAATCTCGCCCGCAGTGTCGGGCCTGCGTTGGGGGGGATCCTGATCCTGGTCGCCGGCATCGGGGCCGCCTTTGCCATCAACGCCGCCAGCTATGTGGCGCTGATCTGGGTGCTGACCCGCTGGCGCCCCGAAGTTCCGCCGCCAGTCAGGCAGCCAATGCTGCCTTCGATTCGGGCCGGGGTGTCCTTTTGCATCCATTCCGATCCGGTGCGCCGGGTATTGCTGCGGGGTTTTTGCGTCGGCCTGGGCGCGTCGGGGTTCCATTCGCTGCTGCCGGTTGTCGTGCGTGACCGCCTGCACGGCGGCGAACTTTCGTTCGGCCTGGTCCTTGGCATGTTCGGGCTTGGCTCGATCCTGGCCGCGCTGTTCGTTTCCGGAATCCGCCGCCGGCTGGGGACCGAAACCGTGACCACGTTCGGGGTGCTTGCATTCGTGGTGGCCATGCCCTTGCTGGCCCGCGTCGAAACGGTCGGGCCGGCGCTACCGGTTTCTTTTCTTGCAGGGATCGGCTGGACCGCCTGCATGACCACGATCAACGTGGCGATGCAGGTCCGCTCGCCTGACGAGTTTCTAGGTCGCTGCATGTCGATCTATCTTTCGGTGGTCTTCGGAGGAATGGCGGCGGGCGCGTGGCTGTGGGGCGCGATCGCGGATTGGATCAGCCTGCCGGCGGCGCTTTATGGCACTTCCCTGTGGCTGCTTGTGGCGCTTGTCGGGCTGCGCCTGCTGGCTCCGATGCCGGCCCCGCACGAAGGACGGATTTCGCGTCTGTAGAATACCACGCTCCCCGCCGAACGACGGCTGCGTGCAGCTTAATCATTAATCAACCATGTTGCGCCACAACTCCCTGCAGTCTGAAACTCAGGGATAAGATCATGGATACGTTGCGCGGCGTCTTCGGAGAATATACCGAAGCGAACGTCTATGAACCCGAAGTTCACTATACCCTCGAGGATGACGTCCCGCCCGAGAGTCCTCCGCCGGTGATCGGCCAGGACGACCGGCGCATGCAGGTGCGCGTCTACAACCTGTGGACCAGCCTGCTTGGCGATCGTCCGTTTCCGTCGATTGCCGATCTGGAAATCGGGCGGCTGCCTGATTTTGATCCCTGGTCGGTGTTGCTCGATGTCAGCGAAGGTTTCGAGGCACCGCGTGTGCGATATCTCGGCACTGCGCTTGCGGCCGAATCCGAAATCGATCCTGCCATTGTCCACAACCTTGCCGATGTGCCCGGCCGCTCGCTGCTGTCGCGTATCACCGATCACTACATGCAGATCATCGCCAACCAGGCGCCGATCGGTTTCGAGGCGGAATGCGTCAATCAGCGCGGCCGCACGTTGCTCTACCGCGGGATTCTGCTGCCGTTTTCGCGCAACGACGAAAGCACCGAGATCGACCTAATCTACGGGGTGATCAACTGGAAGGAGTTGGCGGACCAGCAGACCACTGACGAACTGATGCTCGCGATCGACCAGGCGCTCGAAAGCAGGCCTCCCGCGCGCGAAGCGGCGGCGTTGACCACGTGGGCCGACGGACCGGCGCACGAACCTGACGACGTGCTCGAGCTCGAAACCCTGCATGTCGAACCCTTGCCGGAATGGCCGTCCAACCAGCCGGACGTGGCGGCATCGCCGGGCGGCCTGTCGGGCCTGCTCGCCGCGGCACGAGAGCTGGCCGATGCGGCTAAAGGCTCGGAAGAGCGCACCCGGCACGCGCTTTATGCCGCGATCGGCCGCGCGTACGATTTCGTACTCGCTGCCCGCAAACGCCCCGAAGACCTCGCCGCCCTGATCGAGGAAGCCGGCCTGACGATGCAGCAGCGTGCCCCGCTGCTGCCTTTGGTCAAGCTTGTGTTCGGCGCCGACTACGACAAGACCCGCCTGACCGAATTCGCCTCGGCGCTGTGCCATGCGCAGCGGATCGGATTGGCAGCGGGGGGGCTTGCCGGGTATCTCGGGATCGTGCCCGGCGGCCTGAAAGGGATGGTCCAGTCCGAGCGGCTGTGGCGCCAGCAGGAAATGGGCGCCAATGCCGGATCCCGGTCACCAAGGGCAACCATCGACGCGCGGCTGCGGGGCCTCCCTACCCGGCCGCTGCACGACATTTCAGCGCAGGGACAGGAATTCACGCTGGTGCTCGCACGCCGCACCGAATCGGGTGAGGTAGTGATGGTGGGCGAAGTGGGCGATGATCAGGGACTGCTTGAACGCGCCGCACAGCATCTGCTCGGCCGGGATCAGCAGCCAGTGTGACGCCCGTGGCGCGCCGCCTGGTTTGCGGCTAGGCGGCAGCCATGAAGATCGCGGCGAAATCCCTGCTTCAGCCGCCATTCAGGGGCCGGGCGCATCTGTCGCAGGCCATGCGACATTTGCCCAGCCTGTCCGTGCGCCTTGCGGCAATTGTCGCCGCGGGGCTGCTTTCGCTCAACGCGGCCGCCGCCCAGTCGATTTTGCGCGACGCCGAAACCGAAGCGTTGCTGCGCGACATGGCCACGCCGCTGGTCAAGGGGGCGGGGCTCGATCCCAAGAACGTCGATATCGTGCTGATCAACGACCCGTCGATCAACGCGTTCGTGATGCGCGGCCAGGCAGTCTATCTCCATTCCGGGCTGATCAATACCGCCGATACCGCCAACCAGGTGCAAGGCGTGGTCGCGCATGAACTTGGCCACATCACCGGGGGCCATGCGATCAGCGGTGAGCAGGGCGCCAAGGCTGCCGGCAGCATTACCCTGCTGTCGTTGCTGATCGGCGCGGCAGCAGCAGCGATGGGCGGGGGCGAGGCTGGCATGGCGGCGATCATGGCGGGACAGAGCGCAGCCATGGGCAAGTACCTGGCGTTCAGCCGGGTTCAGGAATCGCAGGCCGACGCGGCCGGCGGCAAATATCTTTCCGCCGCCGGCATCAGCGGACGCGGATCCATCGAATTCTTCAAGAAACTGCAAAACCAGGGCTACCGCATGGGTTACAGCCAGGCGGATCAGGACCCGTATCTGTCCACCCACCCGATGGAGGCAGACCGTATTTCCACGCTCCAGGACGGGTACGAGAAGGACCCGGCGTGGACCAGGCCGAGCGATCCGGAGCTTGAGGCGCGGTTTCGCCGGGCGAAGGCCAAGCTCTACGGCTATCTAGCCGAGCCGGAAGACACGCTCAAGGCCTACCCGCTGACGGACGAGTCAGTCCCCGCGCGTTACGCCCGCGCTTACGCGTGGCACAAGGAAGCGTTTCTCGACAAAGCAATGGGCGAAGTGAACGCATTGCTGGCGCAGGCGCCCGCCGATCCGTATTTCCTGGAACTCAAGGGCCAGATCCTGCTCGAAGCCGGCAAGCCGGCCCAGGCGCTAGAGGCGCTGCGCAGCGCCACCGAGATGACCGGCCACCAGCCGCTGATCGCCACAACTTTGGGTCATGCCCTGGTCGCCACCGAAGACCCGAAAAATCTTGCCGAGGCGCAGCGCGTACTCAAAGCCGCAGTCGCCCGCGATCGGGAAAATCCTGACGCCTGGTACCAGTTGGGCGTGGTCTATTCGCAGAACGGCGATACTCCGCGCGCGCAGCTCGCCAGTGCAGAGCAGCAGGCGCTGTATGGCCGCTGGGCGCAGGCACTGCAGAACGCGGAAGCCGCCGGGGCCGGGCTGCCGCGCAATTCGCCGGATTGGCTGCGCGCACAAGATATCGCGATGCAGGCCCGCGCAGAGATTGAACGCGCGAAGAAGCGCAAGTAAGCACGCCGCATGACCGTTACCGCCCCGCGCCGCCGGATAGTTACGAACGTGGCGCTTGCCTTGGGCTGCGCGCTGCTGGGCGGGGCCGCTGGGTGGTACTGGCAATCGCACCGCGGCCCGGTGTCCGCCGTGACCCCGCCCGACCGCGCGGTGATCGAACGCGTGGTACACGATTACCTCATGGCCCATCCCGAAGTGCTGCCGCAGGCGATGGCCGAGCTTGATCGCCGGCAAAGTGCGAGCCAGCTTGCCGGCATGCGCGAGCAGGTGGAAAAACCCGCCCCCGGCGTAATTCTCGGCAATCCGGCCGGCAAGGTCACGCTAGTGGTCTTTACCGATTACGCCTGTACATACTGTCGTCAGAGCCGGCAGGACGTTGAAGCACTGATCGCAGCCAATCCGGATCTGAAAGTGGTGGTGCGCGAACTGCCGATCCTGTCGCCACAGAGCGCTGATGCCGCCCGCATGGCGCTCGCTGCCGCAGAGCAAGGTCGCTACGCCGCTTTCCACGAGGCGATGTTTGCCGCCGGAAGGCCCGACGCTGCCTCGATCGCCGCGGCCGCGCGCGCAGCAGGGCTTGATCTGGCGCGCGCGCGACAAACGGCAGCCAGTCCCGGGGTGGAGCGCGAACTCGTGCAGAACCTTGATTTGGCGAAGCGGCTGGGGTTCAGCGGTACCCCCAGCTGGGTGGTCGGCGAAACGCTGCTGACCGGCGCTGTCGGCCGGGACCGGCTGGCCGAGGCCATCGCCGACGCACGCAGCTGAACGGCCACCGCGCCCCCTGGCAGATTTCGCTCCGGCGGAAATCTGGGTTAAGGTTGCCGGGCATGGCCGTTCTGCCGTTCCGACCCACCCCGTTCTTCGCGAACAAGAACCAGGCCTTCTGGCGCCTGCAGGCCGTGGGTTGGGGCGGCGCGCTGTTGTTGCGGGCGATGTCCAGCCTGGCCAATGGCCAGCCGCTGTCGTTTCTGGTGCTGGTGCTGATTGCCACCGTTACCGGGTTCTCGATCTCGCTGATCCTGTCGGTGATCTATCGCCAGCTCATCGCGCGCCGGGCGTTGATCACCTGGGGCATAACTGCGCTGGTGCTGCCGATCGCCGTAACGCTTTATGCGTTCATCGACGCTTGGGTGATCGGGCTGTACCGGCCTGACAGCGGGGCCAGCTTTGCGCAGCTCCTGATCGGGGTGTTCTATCTCGATCTGACGCTGCTGGGCGCGTGGTCAGCGCTCTACTACGCGATCAACTTCTATCTTCAGATCGAGGAGCAGAACGATCAGCTGATCCGGCTTGAGAACCAGGCCACCCAGGCCCAGCTGGCAATGCTGCGCTATCAGCTGAATCCGCACTTCCTGTTCAACACGCTCAACTCGATCTCGACCCTTGTCCTGCTGAAGCAGACCGAGCCCGCAAACGCGATGCTCACGCGGCTCTCGGCGTTCCTGCGGTACACCCTCGTCAACGAACCGACGGGCCGGGTAACCGTAGCGCAGGAGGTGGAGACGCTGCAGCTTTATCTGGATATCGAGCGGATGCGGTTCGAAGAACGGCTGCGCACGCAGTTCCACATCGACGAGGCGTCAAAGCCCGCGTTGCTGCCGTCGCTGCTGCTCCAGCCGCTGGTCGAGAATGCCATCAAATACGCGGTCAGTACCCAGGAAAGCGGGGCGGAAATCACCGTCACCACACAACTCGTCGGGACGATGCTTCGCATTACCGTCTCTGATACCGGCCCGGGATTGCAAAACTACGCGGCTGATAACAGGTTGACCGGCGTGACATTCGATGGCGGAGAATCCGTTTCGACCGGGGTTGGCCTCGCGAATATTCGCGACCGGCTGGCGCAGGCGTACGGCCCGGGGCACCGGTTCGAAATCATAGATCCGCCCGACGGGGGATTTACTGTCTTGATCGAAATTCCGTTCGAACGCCGGGAAGCGGTCGTTCCGCAAGGTGCGCTCGCCCGCCTTCCGCCTGCGGCCGGTTGAAACCAAACGCCGCCCCGTCCGTATGGGCGGGTAATGAATGACGCCCAGCGCCAGCAAGGTTCTTACCGCATGACCATCCGCACAATACTTGTCGATGACGAGAAGCTCGCGATCCAGGGTCTTCAGCTGCGGCTGGAAAAGTTCCCTGATGTCGAAATCATCGACACGTGTGCCAATGGCCGAGAGGCGATCCGCAAGATCAAGACCGAAAAGCCCGATCTGGTGTTTCTCGACATCCAGATGCCGGGGTTCGACGGATTTTCGGTCGTGAAGGGCGTAATGGAAATCGAACCGCCGCTGTTCGTGTTCGTCACGGCCTACCAGGAACACGCCGTTCGCGCGTTCGAAGCCAACGCCGTCAATTACCTGATGAAACCAGTGGACGAGGACCGTCTGGCCGACACGCTCGACCGCGTTCGCACTCGCCTTGCAGAGAAGCGCTCGGCCGAGGAAGCGGAAAAGCTCAAGAACGTGCTGGCTGAAGTGGCGCCCAACGCGATGGACGGGATGCCCGAGGATGATGACCAGTCGGGCCAGCTCGGCGCCGGACGCTATGAAAAGCTGATCAACATCAAGGATCGCGGGCAGATCTTCCGGGTCGACGTCGATTCGATCGAGCATATCGAGGCCGCGGGTGATTACATGTGCATCCGCACTGCCGACAATTCGCTGATCCTGCGCGAAACGATGAAGGATCTCGAGCGGCGGCTTGATCCGCGGGTGTTCCAGCGGGTCCACCGCTCGACCATCGTCAACCTCAACCAGGTCCGCCAGGTCAAGCCGCACACCAACGGCGAATGTTTCCTCGTGCTCGATTCGGGCGCACAGGTGAAAGTTTCGCGCAGCTACCGCGACGTGGTGGCGCGCTTCGTTCACTAAAATTTTCGAGGGCGCGCACAGGCGCGAAGTTGCCGAGGTTCCGCCTGAGGCCGCGCCGTTACATCGTCTTGGAATTTACCGACTCAGGCGCAGGCGTTTACCGCGGAGTCTCCGCATGAACCAATTTGCTTTCCCCGGGCGCTGCTTTGAGGGAATAGCACCACCATGACCTTCGCCATTCCCGGTTTCGACCTTGCCGCATTCGTCGCCGCCACGCTTGCCGAGGACCTCGGCGTAGGCTGGCCCGGCGGCGGCCGCGACGTGACCAGCGAAAGCGTGATCCCGGCCGCGGCGCGCTTCGCCGGGGTGATGGACAACCGCGACGCAATCATCGTCTGCGGGCTGCCGCTCGCCGCGGCGTTCTTCCGCACGCTCGATCCGGACGTGGAGGTGGAGATCCTCCATCCCGAAGGCGCCGCCGTCGGCGCAGGGACGGAATTGATGCGTCTGTCGGGCAAGGCGCGGGCGCTGCTGACCGCCGAACGCAGCGCGCTCAACACCGTACAGCACCTGTCGGGTATAGCGACGATGACTCGCGAATACGTCGACGCGATGGGCAAGGCCGGCGCGGTGCTGCTCGATACCCGGAAGACCATCCCGGGCCTGCGCCACCTGGAGAAATACGCCACCCGCACCGGCGGGGCGCAGAACCACCGGCTGGGCTTGTGGGACGCAGCGATGATCAAGGACAACCACGTCGCGGTCGCCGGCGGGGTGGGCCAAGCTGTGGCCCGGGCGCGCGCCGCGGGAGTGAAGCGGATCATTTGCGAGGTGGACCGGATCCACCAGATCGAGCCGGCGCTGGCCGCCGGGGCCAACCACCTCCTGCTCGACAACATGGGTCCGGACGTGTTGCGCACGGCGGTCGCGCTCGTCGCCGGCCGCGCCCCGTGCGAAGCGTCGGGCGGGGTCCGGCTCGACACAATCGCCGCGATCGCCGCCAGCGGGGTGGACTACGTTTCGGTCGGCCGCCTGACGCAGAGCGCCCCGGCCGCCGACATCGGGCTGGATTTCACCGCGCTGTGAAGGCCGCGTGGGCCGTATTGGCGGCGCTGCTCCCGGCACCGGCGCTGGCCCAGGCCTATCAGTGCACGGTCCCGCAACGCCTTGCCCCGTTGCCGCCGGTCCGCGCCGATGGCCCCGTGCGCAAGGTGCCGGTGGGCGGCTATACACTGGCCGCCAGCTGGTCGCCCGAATATTGCCGTAACGAACGCAGTAGTGCCTCGATGCAGTGTTCCGGGCGCCATGGCCGATTTGGGTTCATCCTGCATGGGTTGTGGCCCGAAGCGCGCTCGGGCCCGCCGCCGCAATGGTGCGCGCTGACGCCGCGGCCGTCGTCCGACGTCTACCGCCGCTCGCTCTGCACCACCCCGGTGCCGGGCCTGATCGAGCATGAATGGGCCAAGCACGGCAGCTGCATGGCTACTACACCCGAGGCGTACTGGGGTATCGCCCGGCATGTCTGGGGCCGGTTTCGCTGGCCGGATGCAGACCGGCTGTCGCGCAAGCCGGGGCTGGTGGCCGGCGATCTAAGAGTGCAGCTGATGATCGCAAACCCGGGACTGGCAGCGAACCAGATCGGGGTTCATGCCAGCCCGGCCGGATGGCTGCGCGAGGTGCGCATCTGCCACAATCGCGCATTGCGCCCGATCCGCTGCCGCAGTGGTGTGCAGGGTTTGCCCGATTCGGCCCCGCTCAAGATCTGGCGCGGATTGTAGCGAATCACCCCCGCCGGGCGTTGAAGAACCCGCGCAGCAGCTCCGCCGATTCGACTTCGCCGATCCCGGGATAGACTTCGGGCCGGTGCAGGCACTGCGTCTGTTCGAACACCCGCGCGCCGTGTTCGACCGCGCCGCCCTTGGGATCGCTGGCGCCGTAATAAACCCGCGCGATCCGGGCGTGGGCGATCGCCCCTGCGCACATCGCGCAAGGTTCCAGCGTGACCCACAGCTCGCACCCATCCAGCCGTTCCTGCCCGAGCGCGGCCGCTGCCTGGCGAATCGCCAGCATTTCGGCGTGGGCCGTGGGATCGCTCAGCGCGCGCGGAGTGTTGTGCGCGGCGGCGATAACCGCACCGTCCCTGATCACCACCGCCCCCACCGGGACTTCGCCCGCAGCCGCGCCGGCGCGGGCCTGTGCCAGCGCCTGCCTCATCGGGTCGGGAAGTGGCCAGCGCGTCATGAGCCAGCCCTAGCCCGCCAAAAACCCCGGCACAACTTGACCTTGGGGGGGGGAATCGGTAAGGGCCGCCTTCTTCCGGAAACGGTAACGATTTTCAACGCGAGTTAGAGCCATGTCCCGCATTTGCGAACTGACCGGCAAGGGTCGCCAAGTCGGCCACAACGTCAGCCACGCCAACAACAAGACCAAGCGCGTGTTCCTGCCCAACCTGCAGAACGTCACCCTGATGTCTGACGGGCTTGAGCGCAGCATCCGCTTCCGCGTTTCGACGCACGGGCTGCGCTCGGTCGAACATGTCGGTGGGCTGGATAACTGGCTGCTCAAGACGGCCGACCTCAAGCTTTCGCCGCGCGCCCTCAAGGTCAAGCGCGAGCTGAACAAGAAGGTCGCCGCTTAACATACCGATTGAGTAAGCACGCAAGGGCGCGCCGGGCCACCGGGGCGCCTTTTGCCGTTCGGGTCATTGACGCAGCTTCGGCGCCCGGCGCGGCGGCAGGTCCGCGGGCGTGAGTTCCAACTTCAGGAGCAACGACCGCTGGGTTGAATTGCGGTTGTCGTCCGACATCACCCACACATCCAGCTTGCCGTCCCGGCGGGGCCGCACGGCCAGCGCCTCGTAATTGTCGGCGGGCAGGGGCGGGTCCAGCCGGGCCAGCGTCTGCGCGTGCCATCGCCCGGTGCGCCGCAGGTCCTCGGGGTCCGCAATCGCGATCCGGCATGAAAAGCGCATGGGCAGCGGCCACACCAACTGGCGCAGCAGCACGAGCACGCGGCCGTCGGGCAAGCGCGCAAGATCGGTCGGCCGATATCCTTCGTCGGCCACAAGCGCGCCGCGAAGCGCGCGGACCGGTCCGGTTCCAGCCGGGTCGCCGTCAAACAGCAGCGTCTGGTGGCGCCGCTCGTAGCTGCGCGGCGCGAACGCCTCGCTGACCACGATGAACCGGCCGCTGTTCAGGCGGACCATGGCTTCGGCACCGAACTGCGCCGACCACTTGCCGATCGGCTTGGGAAACGTCCGCCCCTCGTCCGCCCACGGCGTTTCGCGCGTGGCTGTGAACCGGCTGATTGCCCTGCGATCTTCCCACGATATCCAGATGCGGCTACCCGCCCCGCCAAAGTCGCTGTCGGAAGTGGCGGCCTCGGAATCCGTGATCGAGGTCCATTCCTTGCGGTTGGGAAGCACGTGGTCCATCGCATGATCGCGCGACTTGGCTGCAACGCCCATGGCCGGCTCGGCGAATTCCAGCCATGCGCCGCGATCGCTGATCGCCAGCAGGCGCCCAGGTTCGCGCGGAATGAGCGCGGAATAGCCGCCAAAGCGGATGTCATTGCTGATCAGCTGCCACGCGCCCCGCGGCCGGAACGGGCCGAGCGCCGCCGCGGTGGCCGGCGGCAGTGCAACCGACCTGATCGACAGCTCGCGTGCGCGGTGAAAGGGCACATTATACTCAGGCTCCGGGCCGGGCAGGAGCGTGAGCGCCAGCAACAGGGCGAAGGCGCGGCGACGGGTAATCCAGCTGGTCATGCGCCCGCCCGTATCATCTCGATGCGGCGGCTCCTTGACCATGCTGCACCGGACGGCGCCATGGCCTGCGTCACGCTGCGCAGGTCGCCGGGTAGGGGGATACTGATCAGCTGCCTGCCGCGATGAACAACAACGGATCAAGCCGGGCTTCGTGCCAGCGCAGACCCCAGTGGAGATGTGGTCCGGTTGCACGACCGGTCATCCCCACGCGCGCGATCGGCTGGCCTTGGGTCACCAGCTCGCCTTGCGCCACGCTGTGGGCCGAACAGTGGAGGAATGCGCTGGAAAGGCCCATGCCGTGATCCAGCAGTAGCAGCCGCCCCTCCAGCGTGAACGAATCGGCTGCCGCCAGTGACACTACGCCATCTGCCGGGGCCAGAATCGGGGTGCCCTGTGCAGCCGCGATATCCATGCCCGAATGATAGGCGCCCGGTTTCCCGCGATAGATCCGCTGCGCTCCGAATCGGCCGGACAGGCGGCCGGACGCCGGGCGGATCATCGCCTGACGCCACCCTTGAGCCCCGGTCAGAATCGCGCGCGCGGCGGCGATTTGCGCCAGTTCGGCCGCGCGGATGCGCTGGAATTCGGCGCCGGGCATCGCGGGCGGCCGCAGCGGCGCATCGACCCGCTCGATCGGCCAGCCGCGCGGGGTGATCGTCAGCGGCAGCGCGGTTTGCCCGCCATTCTGCCTGCGTCCGGTCAGGATTGCAGTGGCGGGGGCATCGCGGTCAAAAGCTATGAAGAAGAAACCACGATCATCCGTTGCAACTGCCCGGCCGTCCAGGTCAAGCGCAAGATCAACCCCCGCCTGTCCTCGCGCCCAGCCGCCCTGCGTCGGTTGCTGGGCAGTTATCTGGATCGGCGCAGCCGTGATGGTGACGGCACGGGCGGACCCGGCGGCGGCGACCATGACCGCGCTGCCAAGTCCTGAAAGGAGGGAGCGGCGGGTGTGGGGCATCGCAGTTCCCGCGCCTCAATCCTCGCCCAACAGCCGCTTCGTCGCAACTTCGGGGGTAGCATAGGCTTCCTGCCGCACCACGCTCCAGTAGCGCAGCGTTTCCAGCGGGATAGGTTCGCCGGTCACCGCGCAAAGCACGTGATAACCTGGCGAAACGACGCGGAAGCCATTTGGTTCGAAGTGAAGCACGGCGGGGCGATCAGAGGCGGACATCAGCATGGCCACGGGTCTAGCACCGGCGCCCGGTCAGAACAAATCTCCCTGTGAGCCTGCTCCATCGCCGCTGCGCCTTGGCGCCGGGCGCAACGCGCGGCTCTCGGCCGGGGTCACCAGCAGCGCGCCGTCGTGAAACTCCAGGGTCATGGCCGCCAGCCTGGCCGCTGCGGCCTGTCCGGCAACCACATGCCCGTCCGGTCCGGTGACCAGCGCATAGCCGCGCTTCAGCGGAGCCTTGGGGTCAAGCTGAACGCGCAGCCGCTCCAATGCGTCCACCCGCATCCGCTCGCGCGCGATCCGGCGCGTCAGCTCATCCGGCCGGAGCCGGACCGTGTCGAGCCGCTGGCGGGCATGGCGGACCTGCGCCGCGAGCAGCGGGCCGGACAGGCGTCCGGCCTGCCGCTGCAGCAGGCTGCGCGCGGCCACGATCCGGTCGCCCAGGCCTCGCCGCAGCCGCTCGGACAATTCGTCGAGTTGCTGGACCTTCGCGCTCAGCAGCGCCTCGGGGCGGGGCAGCCGGCGAGCCCGTGCCTCCAGCCGCTCGCGTCCCAGCTGGACCGGGCGCAGCGCGCAGCGCCGCTTGCGCCAGCCCAGTTCGGCCAGCTGGGCGGCCAGCTCCTCGCGCACCGGCACGGCCATTTCCGCGGCGGCGGAGGGCGTCGGCGCGCGCAGGTCGGCGGCGAAATCGGCCAGCGTGGTGTCGGTCTCGTGCCCCACTGCGGAAATCACCGGAATGGTGCAGGCGGCAATCGCCCGGACCACCGCTTCCTCGTTGAAGGCCCACAAGTCCTCGATCGAGCCGCCGCCGCGCGCCACGATCACCAGATCCGGGCGGGGTACCGCGCCGCCGGTCGGCAGCGCGGCAAAGCCACGCACCGCCGCCGCCACCTGCTCCGCCGCGCCCTGGCCCTGGACCAGCACCGGCCAGACCAGCACCCGGCTGGGGAAGCGGTCCGCCAGCCGGTGCAGGATGTCACGGATCACGGCCCCCGTGGGCGACGTCACGATCCCGATTACCGCCGGCAGGAACGGCGGGCGGACCTTGCGCGCGGGGTCGAACAGCCCTTCTGCCTCCAGCCGCGCCTTGGTCTTTGCCAGCAGCGCCAGCAGCGCGCCTTCGCCGGCAACCTCCATCCGGTCGATCACGATCTGGTAGTTGGACCGGCCCGGATACGTGGTGAGCTTGCCGGTGGCGACCACCTCCACCCCATCTTCCGGCACGAACCCCAGCCGCTGTGCACTGCCGCGCCACATCACCCCGTCCAGCCGCGCGCCCTCGTCCTTCAGGCACATGTACACGTGCCCCGATGACGCGCGCTTAACGCCTGACAGCTCGCCCCGCACGCGCACGAACCCGAACCGGTCTTCCACCGTGCGCTTCAGCAGGCCGGAAATCTCGCTGACGGACAGCGGTCCGTCCGGGCCCTGCAGGGCGTTGTCGCCGGGCGTGGCTTTCGCTAACAGCCGGCCAGGTTGATCTTCTGGAAAAGGCGGTACGTCGGGCATGAACATCCTGCTCCTGGGCTCGGGCGGGCGCGAACATGCGCTGGCGTGGAAGCTGGCGCAATCCGCCTTGCTGGAAAACAGCGGCAAGCTGTATGCCGCGCCCGGCAATCCGGGCATTGCCGAGCACGCGGAACTCACCGTGCTCGACGTCACCGATCATGCGGCCACGGTCGCCTTCTGCGAAACGCACCGCGTCGGGCTGGTGGTGATCGGCCCCGAAGCCCCGCTGGTTGACGGGTTGGCCGATTCGCTGCGCGCCGCCGGGTTTGCTGTGTTCGGACCCAGCCGCGCAGCCGCGCAGCTCGAAGGCTCGAAAGGCTTCACCAAGGATCTGTGCACCCGCGCCGGGATTCCCACCGCGGGGTACGAGCGCGTGACGAGTGCCGAAACCGGGCTGGCGGCAGTGCG
This sequence comes from Pseudomonadota bacterium, assembly GCA_040387665.1. Lineage (GTDB taxonomy): Bacteria > Pseudomonadota > Alphaproteobacteria > Sphingomonadales > Sphingomonadaceae > Novosphingobium. Next base: position 17,825 of record JAZKDH010000048.1, read on the forward strand.
CCGGTTCGGGGCGCCGGTGGTGATCAAAGCCGACGGTCTGGCCGCGGGCAAGGGCGTGACGGTCGCGCTCGATCTGCCCACTGCCGAAGCAGCGATCGCCGACATCTTCGCCGGCCGGTTCGGCGCGGCCGGGGCTGAGGCGGTGGTCGAGGAATTTCTGGAGGGTGAGGAAGCCAGTCTCTTCGCGATTACCGACGGCAGCACGATCGTCCCGTTCGGCTCGGCGCAGGACCACAAGCGCGTTGGCGATGGCGATACCGGCCCCAATACGGGCGGGATGGGCGCCTACAGCCCGGCGCGCGTGTTGACGCCCGAACTGGAGGGCGAGGCGATGACCCGGATCGTCGCCCCGACGGTCAAGGCGATGGCCGACGAAGGAATGCCTTATTCCGGCGTGCTCTATGCCGGGCTGATGCTGACGGCCGATGGCGTCAAGCTGATCGAATACAACGCTCGCTTCGGCGATCCGGAATGCCAGGTGCTGATGCTGCGGCTGGAATCCGATCTGGGCGAACTGCTGCTGGCCTGCGCCGAGAACCGGCTCTCCGCGATCGAGCCGCCGCGCTTTTCACCCGATACGGCGTTGACCGTAGTGATGGCGGCGAAGGGTTATCCGGGCGAACCCACGAAGGGTGGGCGAATCGACGGCATCCCGGCGGCCGAAGCCACCGGCACCAAGGTGTTCCACGCCGGAACCACGCTTGGCCATGACGGCGCGCTGACTGCCAGCGGGGGCCGGGTGCTGAACGTCACCGCGCGCGGGGGCTCGGTTACCCAGGCGCAGGCGCAGGCTTACGTGGCGGTGGATGCGCTGACCGCGCCCGCACTGTTCTGCCGCCGCGACATCGGCCAGAAGGAAGTGGCGCGCGAACAGGCGCAGAGCCCGGCCGGCTGACAGCGCCTCGCCCGGGACAGCCCATGGCCGCCCAAGGTGCGCGTCAGATGGCGCTCGTCGCCGCCAGTTGCGCCAGGTCCGCCTCGGGCCGCGCGCCATAGTGGCTGATGATCTCGGCCGCGCAGATTGCGCCCAGTTTCAGGCATTCGGCCAGCGGTTTGCCGCGGACGTGGCCGAACAGGAACCCGGCAGCGAACAGGTCGCCTGCCCCGGTGGTATCGACCACGCGTGCCACCGGCTCGGCCATCACGCGAACGTGCTCGCCGCCGCTCACCGCGTGGGCGCCCTGCTCGCTGCGGGTGACGACCACCGTTGTCACCTTGCCGCCAAGGTGCACAATTCCCTCGTCAAAGTCTTCGATGCCGGTAAGCGCGGCCAGTTCATGTTCGTTGGCAAACAGGATATCGATCTCGCCGGCATCGATCAGCTTCCGGAAATCGTCGCCATGCCGTGCGATCACGAAGCTGTCAGAGAGAGTAAACGCCACCTTGCGCCCGGCGTTGCGCGCGGCGGCGATCGCGCGGCGCATCGCGGCCCGCGGTTCCTCCGGGTCCCACAGGTAGCCTTCCAGATACAACACCGCGGCATCGGCGATCGCGGCTTCGTCCACTTGCGCGGCCGGCAGGAACTGCGATGCGCCCAGGAACGTGTTCATCGTCCGCTGTCCGTCGGGCGTCACGAAGATCAGGCAGCGCGCGGTCGCAGGCTGGCCGGCGCGGGCGGGGGTGTTGAAAGCGATCCCGCCGGCGCTGATATCGTGGCTGAACACCTCGCCCAGCTGGTCGTCCGCCACCTGGCCGATGAACGCGCAGTTTGCGCCCAGCGCCGCCAGGCCCGCCAACGTATTGGCCGCAGACCCGCCCGAAATCTCGCGGGCCGGGCCCATTGCACCGTAAAGCTCATGCGCGCGGTTTTCGTCGACGAGAGTCATCCCGCCCTTAAGCAGCCCCAGGCGAACGATGTCGTCCTCGACGCAAGATGCCACCACGTCGACGATTGCGTTGCCGATGGCGATCACATCGGTGGAAGGTGCTGGCATTGGAGGTTCCTCGGCGCGCAAACAGGCGGACGGCCCGCCACCTAGCGCCGAGCCGCCCGCCCAGCAAGCCCGCGGGGTGGCCGGCACGGTTGACACCTCGGGTCGATCGCGGCGATGGCCCCGGCATGGGTGTCACTTCCTTACCGTTCCGCGTTGCCTTGCCGCTCGCACTTGGCGCGATGGTGGCCGGATGCGCCACATCCCGCACCATTCCGGTCAGCGGCGGGGCGACCGTGGCCGCCCCGCCGCGCGCGCGCGGCGTCACCACCCGGCCGCCGCTGCGGCGGAACCCGCCGCTGCCGCAGGTCCAGACGCTGGCCGGGGCGGACGGCGTGATCGGCGCAGCTCCCGCCGAACTCATCCGACAGTTCGGCGCCCCGCGGCTCGATGTGTGGGAAGGGGATGCGCGCAAACTGCAGTACTCCGGCACGGCCTGCGTCCTCGATATCTACCTTTACCCGCAGGCCCCGGGCCGCGAGCCGAAAGCGACTTATGTCGACGCGCGGCGCGTAAGCGATGGGCAGGAGGTGGACCGCGCAGCCTGCGTCGCGGCGCTGCGACGCAAACCGGCGGTCCCCGCGCGATAACCCGTCAGATCCGGGTAACCCCGGGTTAACCCGTTTCGCGCATGCTGCCGGTCAAACGACGGGGGCAACGCCGGCATGACATACCAATTCCTCGCGGTAGCCGATCAGGCGATGGCCGACGGCGCGATCACTGCGCACGAGATCATCGCGCTGCGGCGCGATGGGTGGAGCGACGGGTGCATCCAGCCCTCCGAGGCGGAAGCATTGTTCGAACTCAATCACCGGCTGGCGGTGCATACCCGGGAATGGGTCGATTTCTTCATCGAAGCCCAGGCGGAATACGTCCTGGCGGGGGGCACGCCGCGCGGTTTCATCAGCGAAGCCCAGGCCGAGTGGTTGATGAACCGGATCGACTGGGATGGCCACGTCGGGTCCATGGCCGAGCTGGAGCTGCTGGCCAAACTGTTCGAAAAGGCAGAGCGCGTCCCGCAAGAGCTCAAGGGCTATGCGCTTGCCCAAATCGAGCAGATCGTGCTGACCGGCCATGGCCCGACGCGAGACGGCGGTTCCCTCGACGGCGCCTGCATCACCGATGCCGAGTGCCGGCTACTGCGGCGCTTCCTGTTCGCCTATGCCGGCGACGGACCGGGCGCGGTCAGCCAGACCGAGGCAGAGGTGCTGTTCAGGATCAAGGACGCAACACTGGGCGCGCCCAACGCTCCGGACTGGCAATCGTTGTTCGTCCAGGGCGTCGCTAACCACCTGACGGCATGGCAGGGATGGCACTCGCTTTCGGCTGATCGCGCGCGGGCACTTGAAAACTTCATGAACAACCAGACGCCACGCATCGGCGCATTTGTCGGGCGGTGGTTGCGGGCCGACATCGGCGACGGTGCAGCGCTGGCGATAGAAACCGGCCGCCGGGGGGTGAGGAACGAACCGACCGCGGCCGAACATCGGTCCGGGGTGGACGGCGCGCGCATGATTACCGATCAGGAGAACGCGTGGCTTCAGCGGTGGATTGCCGAAGACCGCAGGCTGGATGACCTCGAGACAGCGTTGCTGCGGTTTCTGGCCGAGGAAGTCAGACGGTAAAGCTTTCGCCGCAGCCGCACGAGCCCTTCGCGTTGGGGTTCTGGAACACGAACCCCGCGGTGAAATCATCCTCCTGCCAATCCATCGTCGAACCGATCAGGTACAGCACAGAGGCACTGTCAATGTAGAACAGGCCTCCGGGGGTCTCGATCTTTTCGTCGAACGGCTGCTCGGCCGTGATGTAATCGACCGAATATGCGAGCCCTGAACAGCCCCGGCGCGGAGTGGACAGCTTGACCCCGATCGCGCCGTCCGGCGCGTCACCCATCAACTTCGCAACGCGGGCCTCCGCTGCGGGCGTCAGCAAAATGGGGGCAGGACGAGGCCGGCCGGTAGTCCGGGCCGTGGAAGTGGTAGCGGTGGTCGTGTTGGTCATGGCAGCACCTATATGGGGACGGTTCAGAGCATTCCCAGCTCGAGCTTCGCCTCGTCGCTCATCTTGGCCGGGTCCCATGGCGGATCCCAGACCAGGTTCACCTCCGCATCGCGGACCCCAGGCACCGACCCGATCCGCAATTCCACCTCGGCCGGCATTGATTCCGCCACCGGGCAATGCGGTGTCGTCAGCGTCATGCTGACGGCGACCGATCCTTCCGGACCCACGTCCACTCCGTAGATGAGCCCCAGGTCATAGATGTTCACCGGGATCTCCGGATCGAAGATCTCTCGCAGCGCCGCGATCACCGCTTCGTACAACGGGCCGCCCGGTTCGCCGGGCGCCACGCCTTCGGGCTCGTGGGCCAGGAACCCTTCGAGATAATCGCGCTTGCGTTCAAGCCTGGTGGCTGCGCTTTCGGGAGCCGCAGGGACCTGCGTTTCGTCCACCCTCGCACGCGGCGGGCTCGCCACCGCATCGACTTTCTCGACGGTGAACCGCGGTTCGTCGTCGTTCATCCGAATATCCTTCTTGTCCGGTCGATACCGCGCAGCAACGCTGCCAGATCGCTCTCGTCGTTGTACAATCCAAAGCTTGCGCGCGCCGTGGCGGGAACCTGCAGGTGCTCCATCAGCGGCTGTGCGCAGTGGTGACCAGCCCGGATGGCGACGTTTTCCTCATCCAGGATGGTGCCCAGATCGTGCGGGTGGACCCCGTCGATCGCAAAGCTGACGATCCCGGCGCTGTCCTCGGGTCCGAACACGGTCACGCTGTTCATCCGCTGCAACTCGCCGCGCAGCGCGGTGCCCAAAGCCGTCTCGTGCGCCTGCAAAGCGTCCAGCCCCAGCCCGGACACATAGTCTATCGCCGCGGCCAGGCCCACCGCCTCGATGATCGCCGGCGTCCCCGCTTCGAACCGGCTCGGGGGCGGCGCAAAGGTGGTCCGGGCGAAAGTCACGCGGTCGATCATCGATCCGCCGCCCTGCCACGGGGGCATGTCCGCCAGGATGTCGGACTTGGCCCACAGCACGCCGATGCCGGTCGGTCCGTACAGTTTGTGCGCCGAGAACGCATAAAAATCGCAGCCAAGCGCAGCCACGTCAACCGGCAGACGGGGAACTGCCTGGCACCCGTCGAGCAGCAGCTTCGCACCCACCGATGCAGCCAGCGCGGCGGCGCGCGGCGCATCGAGCACCGAGCCCAGCACGTTGGAAACATGCGCGAACGCCACCAACTTGTGCGAGGGGGTCAGCATTCGCTCTGCGGCGTCCAGGTCGATCCGGCCATCGGGCGTGAGCGGGCAGACGTCGATCTCTACCCCGGTCACCGCGCCCAGCAACTGCCAGGGCACGATGTTGGAATGGTGTTCCAGCACCGACAGCAGGATCCGGTCGCCGGCCTTCAGGTTGGCGCCGCCCCAGCTCTGCGCGACCAGATTGATCGCCTCGGTGGCGCCGCGGGTAAAGACCACCTCGCTCTCGTGCCCGCCGATGAACCGGGCAACGGTGCGCCGGGCCGCCTCGAACGCAAGGGTCATCTCCGCCGAACGGGCATAGACGCCGCGATGCACGGTGGCATAATTGGCACCCATCGCCCGCACCGTGGCATCGATCACCGCCTGTGGTTTCAGTGCGGTCGCGCCGGTATCAAGATAATGCCACGGCTCGCCCTCGCGCGTGCGCAGGCCCGGGAAGTCGGCGCGGGCCGCGGCGACGGCGGACGTGACTGCAACGCCGGTCACAACAATGCCTCCAGCGCGGTCAAAGCGGCGGCGCTCAGCGCATCCTGATCGGCCGCTCCGACGAACGCCTCGGCGATGAACGCCTGCAGCATCAGCCGCTTGGCATCAGCCGGGGTCAGCCCGCGCGACTGCAGATAGAACAGCCCGGCCGCGTCCAGTTCGCCCACCGCGCAACCGTGCGCGCACTTGACGTCGTCCGCATAGATTTCGAGTTCGGGCCGCGCGTTCGCCGTGGCAGTGCGATCGAGCAGCATCGCTCGGACCGATTGGTTAGAATCCGTACCGTTCGCGCCGCGCGCGACCGCGACCCGGCCAAGGTACGTGCCGGTCGCCGCGCCAGCCAGGACCGACCGGATGGTCTGCCGGCTGACTGCGTCCGTTGCCGCATGGGTAACTGTGGTGACGATCTCCAGCGTCTCGCTGCTACCGCCCACTTGCGCCGCACCGAACGTGAACTCCGCGCGCGCGCCCAGCCGCACGTCTATCGCGATCCGCCCGAATGCATGACCCGCATTGAGCGCCCTGAGATCAAAGCGCGCACCGTCGCCCAGCGTGATCACAAGGTGGCGCACGGCCACACCCGGGCCTTCGGGCACCAGGCTGAGGGAACCGTTCTCCCCCGGCGGGACCGTGATCTGTTCACGCGCCACTGGCCAGACCGTCCCCAGCGCAGACAGATCCGAATAACGGAAATCCTCGTCCCTGCGGGTGGGAAGATCCAGCACGGCAGCGTCGTTCATGATACCACCGCCTCGTAGCCTTCGCGTTCCAGTTCGTGCGCCAGTTCGGGGCCGCCCGACTTGACGATCCGCCCCCCGGCCAGCACGTGAACGAAGTCCGGCTTCACGTAATCGAGCAGGCGCTGGTAATGCGTGATCAGCAGCACGGCCTTGTCGGCCCGGCGCATGATGGCGTTGATGCCTTCGCCGCAGATCCGTAGCGCGTCGATATCAAGTCCGGAGTCGGTCTCGTCGAGCACGGCGAACCGCGGGTCGAGGATTCCCATCTGGACCATTTCGGCGCGCTTTTTTTCGCCGCCGGAAAAACCGACGTTCACCGGACGTTTGAGCATGTCCATGTCCATCCGCAGCAGCGCGGCCTTTTCACGCGCAAGTTTGAGGAACTCCCCGCCCGACAGCGGGGGTTCGCCGCGCTCCCTGCGCTGCGCGTTCAGCGCCTCGCGCAGGAACTGCAGGAACGACACGCCCGGAATCTCGACCGGATACTGAAAGCCCAGGAACATGCCTGCGGCCGCCCGCTCGTGCGGCGCCAGCGCCAGCAGGTCCTGCCCGGCGAACGTCACCGCGCCGCCGGTCACGTCATATCCCGGCCGTCCCCCAAGCGTATAGCCCAGCGTCGACTTGCCGGCCCCGTTCGGTCCCATGATCGCGTGGATCTCGCCCGCGTTCACGGTGAGCGACAGTCCTTTAAGGATAGGCTGGCCGGCCACGTCGGCCTGCAGGTGTTCAATCTGAAGCAACATCGTCATTTTTGTTCTCAAAGCACCTGCGGCAAATAGGATTTCCGGCCCTGCAGCCGATCCGATACGACCTTGGCAAATTCAAACGGCAACCGGCCGCGCGCCCATGACCTGTGCCGTACCAGGAAGCGGCTCGGGTTGAACGGCGCATAATCCCGCGCCAGGAATTCCTTGCACGCGGGCAGGTGGAACAGCGTGCAGTCCGCAGCGGCTTTCCATGAACCGATCTGGTTACGTGTCCGCAACGACCACCAACGGGCCGCCAGCTGGTCAACCCCAGCGTCCCTGATAGGCTCGCCCTGCTGGATCATCCGATTGAGCGCCGCACTCAACACCATTTCCTCGCCGGTATGGTACATGTCCGGAGCGACCTCCTGGTATCGCGGCCACATCCGGGCGATTTCCTCGCCCAGCTTCCTGAACATGTGCGCCGGGCCGGCCTTGAACTCGCCGCCGAACCACCGCGGATTGGCGATCCCTTCCCCGGCGACCAGATCGAGGTCGCTTTGCGCCTTGGCGGGAACGGTGCGGCCGAAATGCTGGGCAGAAATGTCATAGACATACAGCGCATCGGCATCGTGCAGCTCCAGCGGGCGCAGCAGCACGGCATCGATGTCCACCATCGCGCAGTGATCGCCAAACGCGCCGGTGCCGAAGGCCTGGATCAGTTCCAGCTTGTAATGCGCCGACTGGAAGCGGATCCCACGGGGTACCTCAAGCTTGAAGTCATGGAACCTCAGCGCCAATGCCTCGCTCCCCGGGACGGTGGCGGCCGCCCGGCGCAGCCGGTCCGGGTCGTTGGTCACCAGTTCGAAGTCCATCCCGGCCGCGATTGCCGACTGTGCCATCGTAACGGCATTGCGGACATAGATCATGATCGGATCGGCGGCCGCCAGCTTGACGTGCCGTTCCTTGTTCTCGGGCGCATAAAACATGCCGTAGATTTTGGGGATCACTGCCGCGGTGGTGGGCTGTCGCCCCGCGGACAACGATTCCGACGCCGAATGAATCACCCGACGCTCCCTTCCAGGCTGATGCCAAGCAGCTTTTGCGCCTCGACCGCGAATTCCATCGGCAGCTGCTGCAGCACCTCGCGTGCGAACCCGTTGACGATCAACGTCACCGCCTCTTCCGGGGACAGGCCCCGCTGCATCGCATAATAAAGCTGGTCGTCGCTGATCTTGCTGGTCGTCGCCTCGTGCTCGACCTGCGCGGACGGGTTGCGGACCTCGATATACGGGACGGTGTGCGCCCCGCACTCACTGCCCAGCAGCAGGCTGTCGCACTGGGTAAAGTTGCGCACGCCTTCAGCGCCGGGCGCGATCCGCACCAGCCCGCGATAGGTGTTGTTGCTCTTGCCCGCGCTGATCCCCTTGGACACGATCGTGGATCGGCTGCGCTTGCCGTTGTGGATCATCTTGGTCCCTGTATCGGCCTGCTGGTAGTTGTTGGTCACCGCCACCGAATAGAATTCCCCGACCGAATCCTCGCCGTTGAGCACGCACGACGGGTATTTCCAGGTGACTGCCGAACCGGTCTCGACCTGGGTCCAGCTCACCTTGGAACGCGCGCCCTGGCACAGTGCGCGCTTGGTCACAAAGTTGAAGATCCCGCCGCGTCCCTGCGCATCGCCGGGGTACCAGTTCTGCACAGTGGAATACTTGATCTCGGCATCGTCGAGCGCGACCAGCTCGACTACCGCCGCGTGCAGCTGGTTCTCGTCACGCTGAGGTGCGGTGCATCCTTCCAGATAGGAAACATACGATCCCTTGTCGGCCACGATCAGCGTGCGTTCGAACTGTCCGGTATTCTCGGCATTGATCCGGAAATAGGTCGACAGCTCCATCGGGCAGCGCACGCCTTCGGGAATATAGACGAACGTACCGTCCGAGAACACCGCGCAGTTGAGCGCGGCGAAATAGTTGTCATGCTGCGGGACGACCTTGCCCAGCCACTTGCGCACCATATCGGGATATTCGCGGATCGCTTCGGAGATCGAACGGAAGATCACCCCGGCCGCTTCCAGCTCCTTGCGGAAGGTGGTGGCCACCGATACCGAGTCGAACACCGCATCGACCGCAACCTTGCGCGCACCCTCGACCCCGGCGAGCACCTTCTGCTCCTCCAGCGGAATACCCAGCTTCTCGTAGATCCGCAGAATCTCGGGATCGACCTCGTCCAGGCTGCCAAGCTTCGGCTTGGTCTTGGGCGCAGCCCAGTAATACGCGGCCTGGTAGTCGATGGGCGGAATCGACAGCTTGGCCCAGTCGGGCGTGGGCATGGTCAGCCACAGGCGATACGCCTTGAGCCGCCATTCCAGCATCCATTCCGGCTCATCCTTTTTCGCCGAAATGTAGCGGACAGTATCTTCGGACAGGCCGATTGGGCCGTATTCCTGTTCGATGTCGGACGACCAGCCGTGCTCGTAGTCCGCAACCTTGCTCGCGGCTTCGCGCGCCGCCTGATCCTTGATCGGCAGCTCCACCGTGGGCGCATGGTCAACTTTGGTCTGCGCAGTCATGCTTCGGCTCCCGATGCCGGCAAAGTGGTGAGCCCGGCCGCAGCAACGGGCGGCACAGGCGAAGCGGGCGATTGCTGCAGCGTAAGCTGGGTCAGCGGGATCGCCGCCAAGGCAGATCGCAGAGCAGCGTTTACGACAGGCCACTGCCCGCGCAGCGTGCAGCCCGCTTCCAGCGTACAATCGTTCCGTCCCGCTTGGCGAGTAGTCTCCAGGCAAGCGGTCAGGGAGATTGGCCCCTCAACCGCCTCGATGATATCAGCCAGAGTGATTGCGGCCGCAGGGCGCGCAAGCTTGAGCCCGCCGCCCGCGCCCCGTGCGGACTGAAGCAGCCCGGCTGCCGAAAGCTTGCTCACCAGCTTTTGCACGGTAGGCGCAGGCAGGCCGGTTTCCCGCGCCAACTGCGCGGAACTGATCCATGCCCGGCCCCGGACGTCCGGGCTCGCCAGCAGGCTGGAGCCACAGTGACGCGCGGCCGCAGTCATGGTCAGCACTGCATAATCGGCCATGCTCGACAGGCGCACAGAAATCTCCGCAAATAAATCAGAGCGATTCGTTCCGGTTCTATCTAGGCAGTACACCGGCCCATTACAATCGCCTGCGGAATGACCGCGATGCTGCGACGCAAAAAGGGCGGCGATCCGGGTTCACCCCGGTTCGCCGCCCATCAAGTCAAGAACTCTGCGCAAAATTATTGCATCGAGCCCTTCGGGTCGCATTTGCGGGATAGGCCGCGCACCGGCGCATCGAATTGTACAAATGCGACATGTGCAGCTGCGAACGGCCGTTCGATCACAGATTGGAAGCGAAATCGCGGGGGCGTTGCCCTGGGGCAACACCTTGGCGGTCTGGCCTGCCATCGACACCGGCCGAACGCTTTGCCATAGCGTCCGGTAATGCTGTACTCGCTGCTTCATCCCGTTCTTTTCCGTCTCGAGGCCGAACGCGCGCACCGGCTGGCCATCACCAGCCTCAGGCTGCGCGGGCGGGGGGTGGGCGTGCCCGCGCCGGCCGGGCTTGCCACGACGGTGGCAGGCATCGCTTTCCCCAATCCGCTCGGGATGGCGGCCGGATTCGACAAGGACGGCGAAGTGCCCGATGCCCTGCTCGGCCTGGGCTTCGGCTTTGTCGAGATTGGCTCGATCACCCCGCTGCCGCAATCCGGAAATCCCCGCCCGCGACTGTTCCGACTGGTGGAAGACGGCGCGGTCATCAACCGCATGGGCTTCAATAACGGCGGGGCGGATGCCGGCGCTGCCCGGCTTGCGCGGCGTTCCGGCCGGGCCGGGATCGTCGGCATAAACATCGGCGCAAACAAGGATTCGGTGGATCGCGTTGCCGATTACGTCACGATGGCCCGGCTGATGGCGCCCTTTGCGAGTTACCTGGCGGTCAATGTATCAAGCCCCAATACCCCCGGGCTGCGCGCGCTGCAGGATGAAGGCGCGCTTGGTGCGCTGCTTGACGGTGTGCTCGCCGCGCGCGGTGCTGGCGGCCCGCCGGTCTTCCTGAAGGTCGCGCCGGACCTGGAAACGTCGGATATCGATGCGATAAGCCGGATTGCGATCGATCGCAGGCTCGGCGGACTGATTGTATCAAACACCACCATCGCGCGCCCGGCGCTTCGTTCAGCGCACGCCGGCGAAAGCGGGGGGCTGTCTGGCGCACCGCTGCGCGACCTTGCCCAGCAGCGGCTGATCGACTTTCGCCGCGCGACCGGCGGGGCCATTCCGCTGATCGGGGTCGGCGGTATCGCCACGGCCGACGACGCCTGGGCCCGCATCCGGGCGGGCGCTAGCCTGGTGCAGCTTTACAGCGCGATGGTCTATGGCGGGCCGGGATTGCCCCGCCGCATACTGGGCGGGCTCGATCGGCTGATGCGTCGCGACGGGTTCGCCACGATTGCCGAGGCGGTGGGAAGCGCATAGCCTGCCCGCAATGATCCACCCGCGCCGTTTTGCTCCGGCCCTGCTGCTGGTTCTCCTTGGTCCGCAACTGGCCCATGCCCGCCCGGCGTTGCGGACAGTTGATGCGCCCGCCGTATACGCCGCGGGAATGGTTTCCGCCGCCGATCCGCGCGCGGCGCAGGCCGGGGCGGAGATGCTACGGGCTGGCGGCAATGCCACCGATGCTGCGCTCGCCACGATGTTTGCGCTGTCCGTGGTTGAACCGCAAAGCTCGGGCATCGGGGGCGGTGGGTTCCTGGTTCGCGGAACCGCTTCCGGGCAAGTTGACACGTTCGATGGCCGCGAAACCGCGCCCGCTGCCGCCGGGCCCGACTGGTGGCTCAGCGAGGGTCGCCCGCTGTCTTTTGCCGACGCGCAACCGGGCGGGAAGAGCGTTGGCGTACCCGGCGCGGTCGCGCTGGCCGGCGCAGCGCACCTCAGGTTCGGCAAGCTGCCGTGGGCGCGCGTGCTCCGTCCGGCGATCCTGCTTGCCCGCAATGGCTTCGAGGTAACCCCGCGGCTGCACCGTGCGCTCACGGTCTCGTCGCGCACGGGCGCATTCGACCCTCGGGGCCGGACACTGTTCTATACGCCCGCGGGCCCGCCGCTGGCGGTCGGCACCCGGGTACGCAATCCGGCGCTTGCGCGGTTCCTGACCCACCTCGCGCGCCGCGGCCCAGACGCATTCTACACCGGGTTCAACCAGACGGCGCTGGTCCGGGCGGTGAACAGCGCACCGCACAATCCGGGCGCAATCACCGCGGCCGACGTCGCAGGCTATGCGATACAGCCGCGCGAACCGCTGTGCGGTGAATACCGGACTTGGCGGATCTGCGGCATGGGCCCGCCCTCGTCAGGCGCGACCACCGTCTTCGCGATCCTCAAACAGGTCGAACGGTTCGACCTTGGCTCGCTTGGTCCGGAATCCGCGGCCGCGTGGCATATCCTCGCGGAATCGATGCTGCTGGCGTATGCGGATCGCGATCGGTTCCTGGCCGATCCGGGATATGTCAGCGTCCCTGCCGCCGGGCTCATGGACCCGGCCTATCTCGCGGCGCGGTCCGCGCTGATCGATCCCGCGCGCTCGCTCAGCCTGGTGACGGCTGGTTCTCCGCCCGGTGCGCAGGCCCTGTCGCGCGCGGCGCAGCCCGCCGGGGACGAACATGGCACCAGCCATTTCGTCGCCATGGACCGCAGGGGCGATGTCGTCAGTTTCACCAACACCATCGAAGGGCCATTCGGCTCGGGTGTCATGGTCAACGGATATTATCTCAACAACGAGCTAACCGACTTCGATTTCGTGCCGTCGCGCGAAGGGCGCCCGGCTGCGAACGCGGCGGCGGGGGGCAAGCGGCCGCGCAGTTCGATGGCGCCAACGCTGGTCTACGATCCGCGCGGACGGTTGCGGCTGGCGATCGGCGCGGCGGGCGGGGCCACGATCCCCGCACAGGTCGCCAAATCGATCGTCGGGGTGATTGACTGGAACCTCCCGGCGCAGGCCGCGATCGCGCTTCCGGTGCTGTTCGCTCCGGGGGATTCCGTATTTGTCGAAGCGGGCAGCACGCTCGAAGCGATGATCCCGGCGTTGCGGGCGCTCGGCCATGCGGACGTGCGCCCGCGCGAGATGCCGCTAAAGGCCAACGCGATTGAAATCGTCGGCGGCACCGTCGTGGGCGCGGCCGATCCCCGCAGCGAAGGCGCGGCGATCGCACAATGAACGGCCAGCTCCGCAGGCTTGCCGATGCCCGGGGCCGGTCGTAAACCGGCGTCGCGCCGCCAGCCGGCACGGCAGAGGGGACTTCGCGTGCAGCTAGCCGATTTCGACGCCAGTCCCAATCTCGTCTCCCTGTTCCTCGCCCGCGCCGACGAACTGGGGGATCGCCCCTTCCTGTGGGCCAAGCGCGAAGGCGCCTGGCAGTCGCTCAGCTGGCGCGATGCCGCGAACCAGGTCTGCCTCGCGGCGCAGGCGCTGCAGGCAATGGGGCTGAACGCTGGCGACCGAGTTATGCTGGTGGCGGAAAACCGGCCCGAATGGTGCGTGGCCGATCTTGCGATCATGGCCGCCGGACTTGTCACCGTGCCCGCCTACATCACCAATACCGAACGCGATCATCTGCATGTGCTGGAAAATTCGGGCGCGCGCGCGGTCGTCGTCGCCAACAGCCGGCTGGCCCGGCCGCTGCTGCCCGCGGTCCTGCGCAGCAATGATGTCGACCATGTCATCACGATCGAAAGCTTCAAGCTGCCCCAGCTCGGCCAGGCTGCCGTTCACCCATGGTCGGACCTGATCGCCGGAGATCCGGTTCCAGCCCGCGCCGCAGTGGATGCCCGTATCGCGCAGATCGGACGGAACGACCTCGCCTGCCTGATCTACACCAGCGGCACCGGCGGTGCGCCGCGCGGGGTAATGCAGCACCACGGCGCGATCCTGCGCAACATCGACGGTGCGGCGCGCATCCTGGCGGAAGATTTCGGCTGGGACGAGACCGGCCGCGATGCCGAGGTGTTTCTCTCGTTCCTGCCGCTCAGCCACGCCTATGAACACACCGGTGGGCAATTCCTGCCGATCGGGATGGGCGCGCAGATCCATTATTCCGAAGGTCTCGACAAGCTTGCCGGCAATATCGAAGAGGTGCGCCCCACGATCATGGTCGTCGTGCCGCGCCTGTTCGAGGTGCTGCGCACGCGGATCATGAAACAGGTGGAAAAACAGGGCCGCATCGCCAACTTCCTGATGGACCGCGCGCTGAAGATCGCCGCGCGCGAACGGCGCCGGCTGGCAGACCGGCCGCTGGATTTCCTGATCGGACGGCTGCTGCGGCCCAAAGTCCGCCAGCGCTTCGGCGGCCGGATGAAAGCGATGGTCTCGGGCGGCGCGCCGCTCAATCCCGATGTCGGCACGTTCTTCCAGGCGATGGGTTTGACCGTGCTGCAAGGCTACGGGCAGACCGAATGCGGTCCGGTGGTCGCGTGCAACCGGCCCGCCGCCGGCCTCAGGATGGAAACCGTCGGCCCGCCGATGAAGGGCGTGGAGGTGCGCATCGCGGCCGATGGCGAAATCCTCGTGCGCGGCGAACTGGTGATGCACGGCTACTGGCGCAACGAAACCGAAACCGCGCGCGCGCTGGCCGATGGCTGGCTGCACACCGGCGATATGGGCCATTTCGATGATCAGGGTCGCATCGTCATCACCGATCGCAAGAAAGACATGATCGTCAACGACAAGGGCGACAACGTCTCGCCCCAGAAGATCGAGGGCATGCTGACGCTCCAGCCCGAAATCGCGCAGGCGATGGTGGTGGGGGACAGGCGCCCGTACCTGGTCGGGCTGATCGTGCCCGATGCCGATTGGGCGCTCGACTGGTCACGCCACGAACACGAACACTTCGATTTCCATGAACTGCAGGACCTGCCAGCCTTTCGCAGCGCAGTCCGCGCCGCGGTCGACCGGGTCAACCAGGACCTGTCCGTGATCGAGAAGGTCCGCCAGTTCGTGTTCTCCGACGAGGCGTTCTCCATCGAGAA
Source organism: Pseudomonadota bacterium (assembly GCA_040387665.1). Lineage (GTDB taxonomy): Bacteria > Pseudomonadota > Alphaproteobacteria > Sphingomonadales > Sphingomonadaceae > Novosphingobium. The sequence goes on from JAZKDH010000048.1 coordinate 32,967, forward strand.
CGAGGAAATGACGCCCAGCCTCAAGATCCGCCGCCACAAGCTGAAGGAACGCTACGGCGCGCGGCTGGACGCGCTGTACAAAGGGTGAATATGAGTATTGATGCTGGTGATTTATTATCATTCGTGGGAAGCTTAGTTGGCGCAGCAGCTGGCATCGTTGCGGCTTTCCTTGCAGTCGAGCGACAGAGAAATATCAATGACAAAGCTTCTCTCGAGACGATTCTGCAGTTGATCGATGAACTTGAACGAACGGCCATGGAGTTGAGAAGTTCTGCCGAAACGGGACCGTCCCCTGCTGCACGCGCTGTTTATAGATCCTTCTGTGCTCTACGCGATGTTGCTATCGGTGTGCGAACAAGCAGTGCATCAATTGCAACGCTCGCCGCAAGAATGGAGCATACTACGGTGTACCCCGAATTAGTCCGCATAGTGGGCGCTCCAGAAAACGGGGTTGCGGCGTTAGATGCAAAAGGAAGATCGGCAGAAATAGTTTCATTATGTAAAGATGTGCGCAATTATTTCGTATGATTGTGCCGCGATCGCCCCGCGCGGATTGCCCGCCGCCCACTTGCCGATCGACGGGTGTTGCCCTGCCAGTTCAGCGGTGCGGCGTGCGTTGAGGTCGCGCTGCACCTCATCCTTGCGCCCCTCGACCACGCCGGGCGCAACTTGTGCCTCGCGCGCTATCCGGGTCGCCTTGGCCACCGCATCGGCCGAGGGTGAGAGCGCAATGTTGAGGTGCTGATCGCGATCGCGTTGGCGCCGGATCTCGGCCGTGACCGGGTCGACCGGCGTGCTTTCGGAAGGCAGCGGCTGCATGCGCGGGTTGAACCGCTCCGCATAGGCAAATGGATCGAGCGGTGGGTTGGCCATGCCGCTTGACTAGTGGGCAGGCATGTGACCTTGAATCGCGCCGAGCAACAGGAGGATGGCGCAATGCGCTGGATTATCGCAATCTGCCCATTAGTTCTGGCTGCTTGCGCGCAGAACGTCGACAAGACCGCAAACATCACCGGCAATGCGGTAAGCGTGACGGTCAACAATGTCTGGAACGCCAATCAGGCCTTTCCGCTGGCTGATCGTCACTGCCATCAGTACGGCAAGGCGGCGCGGCTTTCAGGCTCGCGCGAATATGCGTTTACCTTCGATTGCCTCGTGCCTTAGTTGGCGTCGCGGAACCGATAGGTCGAGCGGAACAGGGTGAGCAGTTCATCGTCGCTCGGCTTGCGGCCCATCTCGCGCTTGAACGAGGCCTCGGCCTGCTTGCGCCAGGCATCCGGAATGCTGCCCTCGGTCATCTGGTACAGCGGTTTGCTGCCGTCGCTGTTCCAGATGACGCCCTTGTCGACCGTGGCGACGTTGCGGGTCGCGCGGAGGAACAGGCCGTCGTAGTCGATCTGGTCGTCGGTCATCCCCTTGGCCCGCAGCGCGCGCGCCTCGGCGTCCATGATCTGCGCAACCGCGGTTTTCTCCTGGTCCTCAAGTTTGAGCCCGCGGACATTCTGCCCATAGCTCAGCGCCGAGTTGATCCCGGTTGCCGGCGACCAGGCGTTCGCTTTCTTGCTTAAGAACAATTCAAAACCCCTGCCAATTCAAGCCGCTTCCTTCTCCACCCATTCCGGAAAGAAGCTCGGCGCAGCGTCCGACCAGCCGCCCGCGGTGGCCGCGGCTTCGCTGATCGATTGCAGCAGCTGCTTGCGCAGCGCCGGGCGGATCTGGGGCAGCGCCGCCGCGCCGCAGAACGCGGCCGGCAACCAGGGCCGCATCTCGGCACCGAGCAGGCGTTCGTACAGAAAGCGGTACGCTGAAAAGCAGCCCAGCCGTTCCTGCGCCAGATCGAATGCGGAAATTCGGATCAGTTTGCCGATAAACCATTCTATTCCGTCAAATCCGCTGTCTGCAGGGATTTGGCAGCGCAGCGCCTGCAATTCCTGATACGCAGTGTACTGGCTGCGGATCGATGCTGCTTCACCTGCGTCGCGCGCCCACAGCTTGAACGCATCCCGGCGTCCCAGCCCGACATCAAGGCTGCGCTTGATGTATCTCTGCTCGAACGGCGTGAAGCTGGCGAACTCGCGAAATTCGGCGATGGTGAGCGCTGCGGTATCGGCGTAATCCATGATTCGTCGTTCCTGGCCGTGGGTCTTTCCACCGCTCCACCATGCCACGGCGGGGTTTGCGAATGCTTAACCATGCCGCGGGGCTGCGCGGAGCGCGCGGTTAACCGGACGGCGGCTTTCGCGATCAGGTTAGGTCAGATCAGATCAGCCCCGCCAGCGGGCTCGACGGATCGGCGTATTTGCGCGTAGCCATCCGCCCGGCACGGTAGGCATCGCGGCCGCCCTCCACCGCCAGCCGCATTGCCCGGGCCATCAGCACCGGGTCCTTGGCCTCGGCGATCGCGGTGTTCATCAGCACGCCGTCGCAGCCCAGTTCCATCGCTACCGCGGCATCGGACGCGGTGCCGACCCCGGCATCGACCAGCACCGGGACATTGGCGCCCTCGACGATCAGGCGGATCGTTACCCGGTTCTGGATCCCCAGCCCTGATCCAATGGGCGCGCCCAGCGGCATGATCGCCACCGCGCCGGCGTCTTCCAGCTGCCTGGCCGCGATCGGGTCGTCGACGCAGTAGACCATCGGCAGAAAGCCTTCCTTGGCCAGCACTTCGGTCGCGCTCAGCGTCTCGCGCATGTTGGGATAAAGCGTGCGCGCCTCGCCCAGCACTTCCAGCTTGACCAGGTCCCAGCCGCCCGCCTCGCGCGCCAGCCGCAGCGTGCGGATCGCATCGTCGGCGGTGAAGCACCCGGCGGTGTTGGGCAGGTAGGTGATCTTCTTGGGATCAATGAAGTCGGTCAGCATCGGCGCCGCCGGGTCGCAAACGTTGACCCGGCGCACCGCCACCGTGACGATTTCCGCGCCCGCCGCGGCGACTGCGGCTGCGTTCTGGGCATAGTCGCGGTACTTGCCCGTTCCCACGATCAAGCGCGAGCGGAACGTCCGGCCCGCCACGGTCCAACTGTCGTCGTCCTGTTGTCCGGCGCTGCTCATCCTTGCCCTCCACCTACGAAATGCACGATTTCCAGTACGTCCCCGTCCAACAGCGGAACGTCCGCCAAGGTGGAGCGCGGAGCGATTGCGCCGTTCCGCTCCACCGCCACCTTGGCCGGATCAAGGCCCAGCGCGGTGACCAGCCCGGCGATGGTACTTCCGGCCTCGACCCGGCGAGGCTCCCCATTGACCACGAGGCGAAGGTGCGATTGCTCGGACATGCGCTCCGCAGATAGCGCTCAACCCGTCCTGCGCAAGTTCTGGATGTGGGCCGTTGCGACAAGTGCAACCCCCAGGATCGTCAGCACCGCCTCGCGCGGGCCGTGGCTGACGGCCAAGGCCGCGGCCATCAGCGCCAAGCCGCACGTGCCGATCGCCAGCGGACCGAGCCGCCCGTGCCGCAGCGCCGACAGTCCCAGGGTGATCACCCCTATTCCCACTGCCAGCGCCAGCCCGATCTCGTGGACACGCGGGGATAGCCATGCCTGGCTGCCAAGTCCGCCCAGCCCGAGCAGCGTGACCAGCACCAGGCCGAGCACACAGTGGACCGCGCACAAGCCCGATAGCACAACGCCCAAGCCGTCCAGCCGGTCGCGAATCGAGAGCAGGGCGTCACGCATCAGGTCAACGACTTATGATATGATGTAACATCATACAACCCCGGCCCGCTTTCGTGTGCGTTTACCTGCGGCTTGCACGCGCCCACGAATCGCGGGTGATGCAATAAGGCACCTTGCGCTTTTGCTGCGCCCCATGCATCGCACCGCCATGGGGACGGTCGCAAAATCGAGCCTGGATAGCGTTCAGATGCCGCGCAGCGAACGGCCGCTGGCGCTGGCGCGCTGGCTGCTTCTCGTGGCAGCGCTGGTCGCCGCGATTGTTGCGGTGGGCGGAATCACCCGCCTGACCGAATCGGGCGTGTCGATCACCGAATGGCAGCCGGTCACGGGGGCGCTGCCGCCGCTGACCGAGGCGGCGTGGCAGGCCGAATATGCCAAGTACCGCCAGACGCCCCAGTACATCCGCGTCAATGGCCCGGCCGGGATGACGCTGGCGACGTACAAGACGATCTTTTTCTGGGAATGGGTCCACCGCCTGCTCGCCCGGACAATCGGCATCGCGCTGGGGCTTGTTACCGCCTGGTACGCCTGGCGCGGCTGGATTCCGCGCGGCTATCTTCCGCGGCTGATAGCATTGATCGCGCTGATCGCGCTGCAGGCAGCAATCGGCTGGTGGATGGTGCAGTCCGGCATCGTCAATGACGTCAAGGTCAGCCACTACCGGCTGGCGGCGCATTTGCTGACCGCACTCCTCACGCTCGCAGGGCTGGTCTGGACCGCGCTCGACCTGGTCGCGCATGCGTCCGGGAAACCCCCCCGTCGCCTGGCACCGTTCGCCGCCGCCGCAATGGCAACACTGTTCGTGCAGCTGGGTTTCGGTGCGCTTGTAGCCGGCTTGCGCGCCGGTCAGGTGGCCAATGACTGGCCGTTGATGCAGGGCCGCTGGTTCCCGGACGGGGTGAACTGGTCGCACGGCCTCCTGCCGGCGCTGCTGAACGATCCGTATCTGACCCATTTCGTCCACCGCTGGTGGGCGTGGGTCGTGGTTGCGGTTCTGGTGGTGATGGGCCGCAAGCTGCGGCGGGCGGGTGCACGGCCGGCCTCGATCGCGGTCCACAGCGCGTTCGGGGTGCAGGTGCTGCTGGGGATTGCCACGGCGATGACTGGCGTGGCGCTGTGGGTGGCGGTGCTGCACCAACTCGTAGGGGCGCTGCTGGTCGCGGCTGCAACATGGGGCGCACATGTGCTGTCGGCGCGGCCAGCGGCATTGCAGGCGCGCGCCGGATGACGCGCGCAGCACGCCGCCGGTTGCTGGTCGGAGCCGCGCTCGCCGGGCTGTCTGCGGCCGCGGCGTCGGCGTCCGCCCCGCAGGCCCCGCCGTCGGCCCAGCCTGCGTCCGCGGCATTCACGCCGCCGCGGGGTTCGGTGCTGTTTACCCGCGAACTGCGCAAGATCCTCGCGGACGGCAAGGAGATCGTGTCACGCCGGCGTTATGCGATTCGCTTCGAACCTGCCGGTTCCGGGTTTCGGGTAGAGGGCCGGTTGATCGGCGCCGACGTTACGGCGCCGGCCGAACTCGCGCAGCTTGCGGAAGTTGAACGGACCCGCTCCGACGAGGGCATGTTCCCGCTCGTGCTCGACCGCGAAGGGCTGATCGTGCGACAGCCGGGCGGAGACGACCCTGGTGCGGCCGAACGCACGATAGCGGCGGCAAGGGCGTTTCTTGCCCGTTCCAACCTGCCCGAGGAGGAACAGGCCGCTGCCCTCGCGATGGCCGCAAAACTTCAGGCGCAGGCCCGCGCGGCCGGCGGCACCTGGCCGGCTGACTTGTTTCGTCCCTCCAGCGGGCAATCCCGGGCCAGCCGCGATCTGTCCCTGCCAGATGGATCGTCGGGCCGTGTGACCGTGACGATCACGGCCAGCAAGGGCACTGCCGGCACCCTTGAGCAACTGCGCCGTGACGTCGTCACCGAGCTAGATGGAACCGAGCGCCTCAGTACCGAAACCTGGACGCTGGCCGCTTTGTAAGGCCCTGATGCTTTGGAGGTATTAGTTTACCTCTCTGGAAAGCCGCGGAAACCTTGACTCCTGACGCCTATTCCCGCACTGGGCAGCCTTCGCGCCGGTCGGGCAGACCTCCGGCGGATGAAATACCAAGGGAACCTGTAAAGCCATGAAGGCGCTCAGCACGGTCACCCGGTCGATCAAACCGGCCGAGGTGGTAAAGAAGTGGCATCTGATTGATGCCGATGGCCTGGTGGTCGGCCGCCTCGCGGTGATCATCGCCAACATCCTGCGCGGCAAGCACAAGCCGAGCTACACCCCGCACGTTGATTGCGGCGATCATGTCGTCGTCATCAACGCCGGCAAGGTG
>JAZKDH010000049.1:0-18643 GCA_040387665.1 Pseudomonadota bacterium
GCTGGCTGGGGCGGGAGGATTCGAACCTCCGAATGCCGGTACCAAAAACCGGTGCCTTACCACTTGGCGACGCCCCAGCAGCCGGGCGGCCTTAGCGACCGCCGGCGGCGAATGGAAGGGGCTGGCCGCGCTTAATTGTCAGCTGGCGGGTATCTGGGCGGTATCGAAATCGCTGGCGGAGTGGCGTTCGCGCAGGCCGCCTTCGCGGGCGTTCACCAGTCTGCCGCGGACGACCGCGGGGCGCGCGGCGATCCGATCGGCCCAGCGCGCGACGTTCGGATATTCGTGCAGCGAAAGGTATTCGCGCACGTCGCCGTACGCCTTGCCCTCGGTGAACACCGCCAGCCACGGGAACGCCGCGATGTCGGCGATGGTGTAGTCCTCGCCGGCGAGGAACGGGTGTTGCGCCAACTGAGTGTCGGCCACGTGGAACAACCGCTTCACCTCCATCGCGAAGCGGTCGATCGCGTACTCGATTTTGGTGGGGGCATAAGCATAGAAATGCCCGAACCCGCCGCCAAGGTACGGCGCGCTGCCCATCTGCCACATCAGCCACGAATAACACTCTGCCCGGCTGGCCGGGTCATGCGGAACGAAGGCGCCGAATTTTTCCGCCAGATAGAGCAGGATCGCGCCCGATTCGAACACGCGGACAGGCTGCGTTCCGCTGCGATCAATCAGCGCGGGGATCTTGCTGTTGGGGTTGACCGCCACGAACCCGCTGGAAAACTGATCGCCGGCGAAGATGTCCACGAACCAGGCGTCGTATTCGGCGCCCGGGTGCCCTGCGGCCAGCAGTTCCTCGAGCAGGATGGTCACCTTCTGTCCGTTGGGCGTACCGAGCGAATGCAGTTGCAGCGGATGCTGGCCGATCGGTAGTTCGCGATCATGCGTGGGGCCTGAGACCGGGCGGTTAATGGCGGCAAAAGTGCCGCCGCTTGGCTTGTCCCAGGCCCAGACCTTTGGCGGAACATAATCTTTGGACATCGCTGGCTCCCGTAATCCGTGAAGTAGCACCCAGCTAGGGCGCTCGCGGCGAGATGCAAGGCGGTTGCGCAGTGCCCGGACGTCGCGGAACCGGGATGATTGCGGCCCGTTGGCGGTTGCATGCAACGAGCCGCGACGCTGAAGACCGCCACGCATCGCCTGCGCTTCGCGGACGACCGCGAGCCCGGGATCACCCGGCGCAAGGTGGAGCAGGGCGACCGGGCGTACTGGGCCTACTTTACGGCCGATGGCGAGCGCATCACCGACCGCGCCGAGATCGAGCGGCTTGACGCCATCGCGCTGCCGCCGGCGTATGAAACCGCATGGTTCTGCAGTGACGCCCACGGGCATCTGCTCGCCACCGGGGTCGACGCGCGGGGGCGCAAGCAATATCGATATCACCCCGCGTTTCGTCTTCACCGCGAGAGCGCCAAATTCGACAATACCGCCGCGTTCGGCCGGGCGCTGCCGCGGGTTCGCACACGCGTGGAGCGAGATCTGGCCAAGCGCACGCTGTGCCGCGAGCGGGCGATTGCCAGCGTTGTGCGGCTGCTGGACACGGGCGGAATCCGGATCGGCAACGAAGCTTATGCGATGGCCAACAAGAGTTTTGGCGCCACCACCCTGCGCATGCGCCACGCCCGGGTCGAGCGTGATGCGTTGCGCCTGCAGTTCACGGCCAAAAGCGGGCGCCAGCGGGTCATGCGCCTGACCGACAAGTCGCTCGTGCGGTTCGTCCGGCGGATGCAGGATCTGCCCGGACAGCGATTGTTCCAGTATCTGGATGCCGCGGGCACGGCCTGCCCGGTAAACTCGTGCGACGTGAACGATTACTTGCGCGAGGTTATGAACGGCGATTTTACCGCCAAGCATTTCCGCACCTGGCACGCGAGCGTGCTGGCGTTTTCCCTGCTGGCTGAAGCGGAGACGACCGTGAGCCTCAAGGCGTTGCTTGCCGAAGTCAGCGATCGGCTGGGCAATACCCCGGCCATCGCCCGCAAAAGCTATATCCACCCCGCCGTGCTGGCGTTGATCGAGCGGCAACAGGAATGGCGCGCCGCGCTGCGGTTGCCGCGAGCAGTGCGAGGCCTGTCACGACATGAGCGCGGGCTGATCGCGCTGCTGGAGCAGAGCCCTGGTGCGGCCCGGCTGTTGGCGGCCTGAGCTAGTCCAGCCGCATCACCCAGCCGTGCGTGTCCGGGGCCTCGCCCCGCTGGATCGAGACCAGGCGCTGGCGCAATTTGCGGGTCAGCTGTCCCGGTCCGCCCGAGCCGATCAGGAATTCGCCCTCCACCGGGTCGGTCACCCGGCCGACGGCGGTTACCACCGCTGCGGTTCCGCAGGCAAAGGTTTCCACCAGTTTGCCGCTTGCCGCGTCGGCCCGCCACTGGTCGATCGAATATCGTTCCTCACGCACCGTCAGGCCCTCTTCCCGCGCCAGGGTCATCAGGCTTTCGCGCGTGATGCCGGGCAGGATGGTGCCGCCCAGCGGCGGGGTAACGAGCGTGCCGTCGTCGAACACGAAATAAAGGTTCATGCCCCCCAGTTCCTCGATCCACTTGTGCTCTGCGGCGTCGAGGAACACCACCTGATCGTGGCCTTTGGCCATCGCTTCGGCTTGGGGAACCAGGCTGGAAGCGTAGTTGCCGCCGCACTTGGCAGCGCCGGTTCCGCCCGGCGCCGCGCGAGTATATTGGCTGACCCAGATCGAGACCGCCGGGGCGCCCGATTTGAAATAGTTGCCGGCAGGGCTGGCGATCACGATGAATTTGTAGCTCTTCGCCGGGCGAACGCCCAGGAATGCCTCGGTCGCGACCATGAACGGGCGCAGATAGAGCGAACCGCCTTCAACGCTGGGAAACCATTCCCCGTCCACGGCGACCAGCTGGCGGCACGCTTCGACGAACAGGTTTTCTGGCAGTTCCGGCATCGCGAGGCGCCGCGCCGAGGCGTTGAACCGCGCGGCGTTGGCGTGGGGCCGGAACAGCGCCATCGCGCCGTCGGCCAGACGATACGCCTTAAGTCCCTCGAAAATTTCCTGCGCATAGTGAAGCACGGCCGCCGCGGGATGGAGCGACAGCGGCCGCAACGGGCCGACCAACGCGTCGTGCCAGCCCCGATCTTCGGTCCATTCGATGCTGACCATGTGATCGGAGAACAGCTTGCCGAATCCGGGATCGGCCAGTGCCTCTGCCCGCGCCGGACCAGGCATCGGCGCCGGGTGCGTAACGCGGGTGAACGCAACAGGGGGCACAGGGGCGATCGACGCCATTGTAAACGTATCCTCGTCAGTCGGGTCGCTGGCCGCTTTGTGCGAAAGTTACGCAAAAGGCCAGAAGATTGAAATAAGTGGAAAGCTCTAAAACTACCCCGGTCTAACCTCATTTGACCGAGAGGCCAAGGGGGCGGCGATCCGGTAGGCCACCGACTTCGTGCTCTGTCCAGCGGCGCGAGCAGAATATGACGGGCGGGGAAATTTCGCCCATCCTTATCCTGTCGTTACCCAAAGCACGGGAAGGTGATCAGCCGAAATCCAATCCGGCAATCGTCCGCCGGTAGGTGCGCCGCCCGACCCACAACAGCGCGAGAGCGATGGGCCCACTGATCGCGACCGTCAGCACGATCGAATAGCCGAGCGCGAGGTCGTCGTGGAACAGGTGGTCAGTGAAGAGGGCGACAACAGTGGGGCCTAAGCCGATCCCGAACATGTTGGCGGTGAACTGGTAAATCGCCGTCACCTGCCCGCGCATCTGGTTGGGCGTGACGTCCTGCAGGGCCGCCGCAAACGACCCGAACGGTAGCGCCAGGCCGAACTGGAAGACGAAGATCGCCGCCATCGTCACCCACGGCGAATCGACCAGTCCGCTGACCAGCCCGGCCGGGAATGCGATGACAAGGCCAACGATCGCCGGCAGGAGGTTGGCGTCGGTGTGGCCGCGGTCGCGGAAATAGGCTGCCATGTAGCCGCCGACCACCGCGCCAAAGACGCCGGAGATCATGATCGTCAGCCCGAAACTGGTACCCACTTGGGCTATCGTCCAGCCATGCATGCGGATGAAGAAGGCGGGAAACCACGCAAGTGCTCCGTTCCACATGAGGCTGAGCATCGCCATGCCCATCAGCAGCGGCACATATGTCGTGCCATGTTCCCTCATGTAGCGCATCGTGGCGCCGACGCTGGGGACCAGACCGGCCTTGTTCCCGGTGCGCGGCGGCTCGCGCATGGTCATCACCCACAGCGCCACCAGCACGCCGGGCAGGCCAATGGCAATGAACACACCCTGCCACGGTTCGAGACGGCCGACGATCGGCGCGTCGATCGCGGGCATGATCGTGATGATGGTGCCGCCAATGATGGTCGCAAGGCCGGCGCCGACGAAAATCGCGCTGAGGTAGAGGCTGAGCGCGATCGGACGGGTGCGCGGCGGAAAATAGTCGGCGATCAGCGAATAGGCACCGGGCATCAGCGAGGCCTCGCCAATGCCGACCCCGATCCGCGCAAGGAACATCTGCAGGAAATTCCGGGCGAGACCGCACATTGCGGTCATCACGCTCCATACCGCGACGCCGACTGCGATGATCGTGGTGCGGCGGTGCTGATCGACCAGCCGACCGATCGGCAGACCAAGCACGGTGTAAAAGATCGCGAAAGCAAACCCGTGGAGCAGGCTGAGCTGCGTGTCGGAGATGTCGAGCGACTTGCGGATCGGTCCGACCATCAGGGTGAGCGCCTGGCGATCGAGATAGGAGAACGTATAGGCGACGATGAGGATGAGCAGGGCGTACCATTTGTACAGGCCGTGCGGATCGGCAGCCCCGACAGCCGGGTTCTGGCTCGTGCTCGCCAAGTAGGCTCTCCCTGCAAAAGTCTTTACGGCGGTGCGCCGAGCTTTCCTATTCCTCGTGGTAAGGCGCAATCTTAGCGAAAGCAAAACCTTCGTGATCACGCGGGGACAGTTTCCAATACAGGGCTTTGAAATGAGAAGGGCAGCGACGCCGATGGCGTGCTGCCCTTCGCATGGTCAGCGGCCGGAAAGGGCCGCCCACGAAGCCTCTATCGCTGATCCCGACTAGCGATAATGCTCCGCGATGCGGATTGCCGACCCCTCTGCTGAACCATGAGACATCGGATCACCTCCTTTCGCGCTGTTGAGCCAAAGTTGCCCGGAAGACCGGACTGGGGCGAGGCAACTTGGTACCAACGCCTTGACACCAAACATATGAATCTGCGCGCCAACAACAAGTCTTGTGTTGATTTTTTTTGTTGTCACAATCGATGTTTCCGGCCTGCTTCCGCCCTGTGGACAACTTACCCGCAGCGGCTTGCCCGACCGTTTTGGATTCGGACAGCAGGCGTCAGGCAAGCATCTGGAAATGCCGAAATTTTTGCCAGAATACGCCGCCCGTTGATGGTCGCCCGGCAGCGTCAGTCCACCGTCGACCCGCCGTCGAGTACCAGGTTGCTGCCAGCCGCGAATGACGATCGGGCCGACAACAGCCACATCGCCGCTTCGGCGACTTCCTCGGGCTGGCCAAGCCGACCGATCGGATGCGCGGCAATTGCGGCTTCTTCCACGCCTGCGGCCTCGAACAGCGGACCGGTCATGTTGGTGTAAATGAACGCCGGGCAGACCGAATTGACGCGGATGCCGCGCGCGGCATATTCCAGGCCGGCAGTCTTGGTCAGGCCCACGACCGCGTGTTTGCTGGCGACGTAAGCGCTATGCCCGGCCCAGCCGATGATGCCGGCAGCCGACGCGATATTCACGATGTTGCCGTAACCCTGCCGGACCATCACGTTGAGCTGCGCCTTCATTGCGTTGACCACGCCCATGACGTTTACGTCGAGCACGCGGCGCCACATATCCTCGGGGTAGTCGGCCAGGTGGGCCGAGTCGCCAAGAATGCCGGCGCAGTTCACCCCGCCGTGGATTTTTCCATGGTGCGTCGCCGCGGCCGCGACTGCGGCGTCCAGTTCGGCCGAGTTGGTAACGTCGCCGACATGGCAGCTGACGTTGACCCCTTCGGCACGGGTGGTTTCGGCCAGCGCGGCAATGCCATCAGCGTGCAGGTCGAACAGTGCAAGGTGCGCGCCCGCGCGGGCCAGGCCAAGCGCGCAGGCACGGCCGATGCCGGAAACGGCGCCGGTTACGAAGACGGTCTGCGCGGCAAGGCCGCGATCATTCTGATTTGACTGAGCCATGGATGTCGTTCCTTCCCCAAGGCCCACCCGGATACGGGTGCGGCCGCGCGGGCGGAATGGCATTCAGCGCCAATTTTGGGACCTCAGCCGACAGTAAGCGCGGTGCCGCCTACCGGCAGTCATCGATCACGCGGCCGATTTCCGACCAGACAGGCAGGTACAACGGCGCCATACCGGGCAGTTCAAGCATGAACCGGCCGCGGCTGAACGCCATCTCGCCAAGGATCGGATCGGTCGGCGGCACCGCCACCGCGTTAACCCCGCCCGCTTCGGCCTTGGCCGACAGCATGCGGCGGGTGCCGGTGGTGGTCACGGTAATTGCTGTTCCGGCAGGCGGCACCGCCGGCGCGCGGGCAAGGCGCAGCGTCACTGTGCGGTCCAGCGGCGAGCAGGTCAGCGTCACCTGCGGCACATCGCCGTCCTGGCCGAAGCGCGCCACCGAACTTTCGCCGTCCATACCCCATTTCCAGACGCCCGGCGTTTGCGCAGCGTCGCGCCAGTCAACCGGCGGAGGCAGCGAGGCCGACAGCGATGGCCGCGGGATCGCAGCGGCCGCGGGGGGTGCGGCTGGAACCGGCGCAGCGAGCGGCGGCGGCGTAACCGGCACAGCGCGGGGCGGGGTGGCCGGTGCCGCGCGGGGCAGCGGGGCCGGTGCCGCGCGGGGCAGCGGGGCCGGAGTAGGACGCGGCGACGGCACGCAGCCCGCAGCCAACAGCGGCACCAGCAGCAGGGCCGGCATGCGCAGCGTGAGCCCGGGATTTGATCGATTTGCCAACATCGGTGCGGTATGGAATGACGGCCTTGCATAACACAACCCCGCTTGTCCCGAACCGTGCCGGAAATCCCGCTTGTCCGTTTCTCCAAGAATGCGTCCCGCTCCCAAAGTCCGCGTGGATCAGCTGCTGGTTGACCGGCAGCTGGCGGAAAGTCGCACCCGCGCGCAGGCGCTGGTGTTGGCAGGGCTGGTATTCACGGGCGAGATCAGGGTGACCAAGCCGGGTCAGACTGTGCCGGCCGATGCCCCGCTCGACGTGCGCGGACGTGATCATCCATGGGTATCGCGTGGCGGCGTCAAACTGGCGCATGCGCTGGCCCACTTTGATCTGAACCCGGCCGGTGCGGCGGCGATGGACATTGGCAGTTCAACCGGTGGATTTACCGATGTGCTGCTGCATCATGGCGCCGAGCGCGTCTTTGCGGTCGATTCTGGGACCAACCAGCTGGCCTGGAGGCTTCGGCAGGATCCGCGCGTAACCGTGCTTGAACAGACGAGTGCGCGCATCCTGACGCCGCAGCAGATCGACATGCCGTGCAACTGGGTGGTGTGCGACGCCAGTTTCATCGGGCTTGCCAAAGTGCTGCCGGTGCCGCTGCAACTGGCCGCGCCGCATTGCCAACTGGTGGCGCTGATCAAGCCCCAGTTCGAAGTGGGGCGCGGAGAAGTGGGCAAAGGCGGAGTGGTTCGCGATCCCGCCCTGCATGCCCGGATCTGCGCCGAAGTGCGCGCGTGGCTCGAAGCGAGCGGGTGGACGGTGCAGGGCGTGACCGAAAGCCCGATTACTGGACCGGAAGGAAATGTGGAATTCCTGATCGCTGCCACTCGTGGTGATTAAGGTGTTCGCACGCAAACCTGTCCCGCATCGATACCGCTCGAAGTTGCCAGTCGACGAACGGGTCTCCAATATTGTTGGAACTTCGCAGCGAATCGGTATTTAAGGGGGCTCATGAACCAGCTTGCGTCGTCCGGTCAGTTGCGAGCGTCTTATCTGCGCTGGGCTTTAGTGCTTGTGCCCACGGTGGTGCTGCTGGGTTTCCTGTCCGGGATGCTGGCGGACAGCGGGCCCGACAATCGCTGGTTTGCGGGGCTGACCAAGCCTTCGCTATACCCCCCGCCAGCCACGTTCGGCATCGTCTGGACGGTTCTGTATATATTGATGGGTCTGGCTGCCGCGTGGATTGGTGCATCGCGCGGCGCGCGTGGGCGCGGGCTGGCGCTTGGCCTGTTCGCATTGCAGCTGCTGCTGAACGTGGCCTGGTCGCCGTTGTTCTTCGGGCTGCACGAAATGACCCAAGCGCTTTATCTGCTCCTCGCGCTCGACTTGGCCGTGGTGGCCACGATCGCCGCCTTCTGGCGCGTGCGTCCGCAGGCCGCACTGCTGCTGGTGCCCTATCTTGGATGGGTATTGTTCGCCACGGTGCTGAACTGGCAATTTCTGGCCGCTAACCCGGATGCCGATGGCGCGCCCGGCCGGGGTGCGGTCACCCGCGTGAAGCTGTGATTCGGCCTGGAACAGACACCGTCATCTTGAACCTGGCGCGTGGAGCGGCCATTTAAGCGCCATGCAAAGCGAAAACCCCCTGCTCGCCGATTTCGTCAAGCTGTTGAACAGCGCCGCCGGTACCTTTGCCGGGGTCGGCCGCGAAGCCCGCGACGCGGCGCGCGAGCGTTTCAAGGAAGCGTTCGGCGGGCTCGACTTCGTCAGCCGCGAGGAGTTCGACGCGGTCAAGGACATGGCGGCCAAGGCACGCGAAGAGGCCGAGGAGCTGAAGATCCGGCTGGCGGCGCTGGAAGCACGGCTGAACGGCTGATGCTGCCGCCGGCAGGCGGCCGGCAATAAGATTCTTAAGCTGTCGATGCCGGGTGAGCGGGGTGCCGAGCCTTGCGCCCGGGCTTTGCGCGGGCCACACCTGTGCCCATGCATCTGCGTTTGTCTGCCATCGTCTGCGCGGTGCGCGCCCATGGCGAAACCGCGGCCATTGCCCGGCTGTTGACCCACGAGAACGGTCTGATCGCTTGCTATGTCGCGGGCGGGCGGGGCCGGAAGCTGCGTCCGGTGGTCATCCCGGGCAATCTGGTGGAAGTGGAACTTCGGGCGCGGTCGCCCGGCCAGCTGGCGTTTGGGCGGCTTGAACTGATCGTCAGCCGGGGCCCGTGGCTGGGCGAGCCACTGGCGGCGGCCGCAATCAACTGGGCCACCGCGCTTACGACCTCTGTGTTGCCAGAAGAACAGGCCTATCCCGTTCTTTACGAAGCGTTGCTGGGCCTGCTCGATGCCATCTGTCACGGGCCATCGGCGCGGGGGTGGACGGCGGCGCTGGTCCGCTACGAAACGCTGGTGCTGCGCGAGCTGGGCTATGGCACGCCGCAGTTGCTTCCGGCGCCCGGGGATTTTCCCGCGAATCTTGCGGTGCTGGATCGCCTTGGCCGCGATCTGGCCCGCTATGCGCTTGCCGATCGGCGATCCGATGTTATGGCGGCGCGCATCATCCTGCGGGAGCGGCTGGGCAGGATCGACTGAAACAGGGACGTGCGATGAAGGTTGCGGTGTTCGCGGGCGATGGGATCGGCCCCGAGGTTACGCGCGAGGCGGTGCGTGTGCTGGAAGCGCTGGAGCTGCCGGGTCTGGAAATGACCGAGGGCGATGTTGGCGGTGCGGCATGGCGCAGGCACGGCCATCCGCTGCCCCCGCAGACGCTGGAGATCGCGCGCGCGGCCGACGCGATCCTGTTCGGCGCGGTCGGCGATTTCGAATGCGACACGCTGGAACGGCACTTGCGTCCCGAGCAGGCGATCTTGGGACTGCGTAAGGAACTGGGCCTGTTTGCAAACTTGCGCCCGGCGCGGGTGTTCGCCGGTCTTGAGGATTTTTCCGCGCTGCGCCCCGAAGTGGCGGGCGCGATAGACCTGCTGATCGTGCGCGAGCTGAACGGCGACGTATACTTCGGCGAGAAAGGCATCCGCACTTTGCCGGACGGCCGCCGCCAGGGCTGGGACATGATGTCGTATGCCGAGGACGAGGTACGCCGCATCGCCCATGCCGGATTTGCCGCGGCGCTTGGGCGCAATGGCCGCCTGTGTTCGGTGGACAAGGCCAACGTGCTGGAAACATCGCAGGTGTGGCGCGACGTGGTGATCGAGGTGGCGGCCGAGTACCCGGACGTGGAACTGTCGCACCTCTATGTCGACAATGCCGCGATGCAGCTGGTCAAGAGCCCTGGACAGTTCGACGTAATCGTTACCGGTAACTTGTTCGGCGATATCCTGTCTGATCTGGCGTCGATGTGTGTAGGCTCGATCGGGTTGCTGGCCTCCGCCTCGATGGCGGCCGGCACCAAGGGGCTGTACGAGCCGATCCACGGGTCGGCGCCCGATATTGCCGGACAGGACAAGGCCAACCCGATGGCCACGATCCTATCGGCCGCGATGATGCTGCGCCACTCCTTCGGGCACGAGCCGGAAGCCGCGCGGGTCGAGGCGGCGGTGGCACGCGCACTGGCTGACGGCATCCGCGGAGGAGACCTGGGCGGCACGCTTGGCACTCGGGCAATCGGCGATGCCGTGCTCGAAAGGCTCTGAGATGACGCTGCGGCTGGGAATCGTCCTGCCCACCTACAACGAGCGGGGGAACCTGCGCGGGATGGTGGCGCGGCTGGACGAGGCGCTGCAAGGCATCGCCTGGGAAGTGATCATCGTCGACGACAACAGCCCGGACGGCACCGCGGATGAAGCGCGCGCGCTGGGTACCGAAGACCCGCGCGTCCGCGTGATCCAGCGGATCGGCCGGCGAGGCCTTTCGTCTGCCGCGATCGAGGGCATGTGTGCGACGTCGGCACCGGTCGTTGCGGTGATGGATGCCGACCATCAGCATGACCCCAAGCTGCTGCCGGAAATGCTTTCAGCTATCGAAAGCGGTGACTTCGACCTGTCGTATGCCAGCCGTTTCGCCGAAGGCGCGAGCACCGAGGCTTGGGGCCGGCCCGATCGGGTAAAGGCGTCCGGCCTGGCCAACACGATCGCCCGCAAGGTCACCGGGGTCGAGCTGAGCGATCCGATGAGCGGCTATTTCATGCTGCGCAGCGAAACCTTGCGCAAGGACGCGCACCGGCTGTCGGGCGTGGGCTTCAAGATCCTGCTCGACATCCTGGCCACGGTCGATGCGCCGCTACGGATCAAAGAACTTCCGATGAATTTTGCGGCCCGTGCGGAAGGCGAGAGCAAGCTTGACCGGACCGTCGTGTTCGAATTCCTGGTCGGGCTTTATGACAAATGGCTGGGTCGGATCATCCCAACCCGCTTCGCGCTGTTCGGCACTGTGGGCGCGATGGGGGTGGTAGTCCAATTCGCGATGCTGTTCCTGGTGCTGAGCGTGGTTCTGGGCGAACGGTTCGTGTATGGCCACTGGTCCAGCGACCGGACAACGTTCAACATCGCCAACATGATCGCGTCCGTCACCGCGATGACATTCAATTTCGCCCTGAACAACGAATTGACGTATGCCGACAAGCGGCTGCGCGGGGCCGGTCCGTGGCTTCGCGGCTGGGCAAAGTTCGCACTGACATGCGCGGTTGGCGTGCTGGCCAGCGTGGCGACAACTGACGCGCTGAAGCGGATGCATTTCCATGACGTGGTCGCAGTACTGATCGGGATCGTGGTGGCGTCGGTATGGAATTTCGCGCTAAGTTCGAAATTCGTCTGGGGGCGGTACTGAGCCGGCAAGTAAGGGCAAGCGTCGCGCTGGCAACGAATTCCGGACTGCGGTCCGGGCGCTTGCCGACAGCTCAGTCCGACTACCGCCATGATCTCAGCCACATCCACCATTCGAAGCTCTTGCGCCCGCAGCACAGCTTTGCGGCCGACAGGATCGGGAAGAAGTAGATGAACAGCGCCAGCGCCAGCGCCACGGTGGCGGGCGCCGCCCAGCGCCAGCGGTCGGCCCGGCGCCACAGCGCATCGAGCGCCAGCGCCAGGCATGCCATCAGGAAAGCGCCCGGCAGCAGATAGTGGTAATAGAACTGGATCGGCTTGCCATTCGATATCCACATGCCGATCGTGGCGAGATAGAACAGCGCCGCCGCCAGTGCATCCCACCGGGCACGGCGAATTCCGGCCCACATGCACCACAGCACCGCCGGTAGCCCCGCCCACATCGCCAGCGGGTTGCCAAGCATCACCACGCCGCGCTGAACGCCGTCGACTTTTTCATACAGAAACCAGATCGACCGGATATCCAGCATCCATTGCCACCAGGCCGATTGGTACGGATGGGGTTTTACCACGCTTTGCTGAAGCTTCAGGATGTACCGCTGATATTCGATGATATGCAGCGGGTCGACCGGCTTTGTGGCGTAAAAGAACGCGGGCAGAAACGTGGCGAAGTAGACCAGCAGCGGCAGCGTGCCGAGCCACAACCCGGCTTCCCAAAGCGAAATCCCCGGCACCGGCGCTCCTTGGGTGGCCGACAGGAACCGCCGCCCGTGGCGTTTCACGCGGATCGCCAGGAACGCCAGCCCGGGCAGTGCCGCCGCAGCCAGCACGTTCCATTTGGCGCCAAGCGCCAGCCCCAGGCACACCCCGGCACCCGCCAATCGCCACCGCGATTGTGCAGGGATACGCACTGCGCCCGCGAGCAGCCACATCGCCAGCATGCAGAATGCACCCATGAAGATATCGAGCATGGCGATGCGGCTCATCACGAACCACATGAAGTTGGTGGCGAGCAGCAAGGTTGCAGCGATGGTGGCGAACCGCCTCCCGCTTGCCAGCCAGACCGCGCGGCTGAACGCGAACAGCCCCGCCGTGCCGAACAGTGCCGGGAAAATGCGCCAGCCCAGCGGGTTGTCCCCGAACAGCCGCAGCCCGGCCGCCAATATCTCCTTGCCGACCAGCGGATGTTCCGCATTCTGCGGCTTTGCCAGTGTCAGCATGGTTCGTGCAGCGCCGACATAGTGCACTTCATCAAAGTAAATTTTTGACGGAATGTGGAGGCGTATCGAAAGCAGCGCGAGGAACGCGGCGCTGATCACGGCGCACCACAGCACGGGATCGCGTTCATCAAGCGGGGTGAGCCGCGCGGGCAGGGCACTTTCCATGCGAGCAGCGGATAGCGGCCGAGCCCCGCAATGCGCAAGGATCAGCTTGCCGCGTTGCCCGTCCGGCCCTCTTGCCGCTCTGCCCGGTCGCTCGTAATGCGGCGACATGAAACGAGACACCGGACAAGACCGCTCGATCACCCAGCACTGGCGGCCCGCCACCCGCGCGGTACGCGGCGGGACTTGGCGATCGGAACAGGGCGAGACGAGCGAGGCGATTTTTCTCACCTCGGGCTTCTCGTACGACGATGCCCACACCCCCGCCGCCCGCTTTGCGGGTCAGGAAGCGGGGATGACGTATGGGCGAACGCAGAACCCTTCGGTGCAGATGCTGGAAGAGCGGATCGCGCTGATGGAAGGCGCCGAGGCGTGTCGGGCGCAGGCCTCGGGCATGGCGGCCATGTCTACCGCGCTGCTGTGCCAGCTGTCCGCAGGCGACCATATGGTCATAGCGCGTGCCGCGTTCGGGCCGACGCGGTGGGTGACCGATAATCTGCTGCCCCGCTTTGGGATCGGCTGCACACCCGTGGACGGACGCGACCCTGACGCATGGGAAGCCGCGGTCCAACCCAACACGAAAGTGTTCTTCTTCGAAACGCCGGCCAACCCGACGATGGACATTGTCGATATCCGCGCGGTGTCCGATATCGCGCGCGGACGCGGTATCCGCACCGTGGTCGACAACGCCTTTGCCACAAGCGCGCTGCAGCGCCCGCTGGAACTGGGCGCGGATGTGGTGGCTTATTCAGCGACCAAGCTGATGGACGGGCAGGGCCGGGTATTGGCCGGCGCGGTCTGCGGCGATGCGAACTTCATCAACACTGTGCTGCTGCCATTCCAGCGCAACACTGGGCCCACACTGTCTCCGTTCAACGCCTGGGTGGTGCTGAAGGGGCTTGAGACACTGGACCTGCGCGCGGTTCGGCAGGCAGAAAATGCACTGACGGTGGCGCGTTTTCTTGAAAGCCGCCTGCCGCGCGTGCTCTTTCCCGGCTTGGCGAGCCATCCGCAGCACGAACTGGTGCAGCGCCAGATGCGCATGGCCGGATCGATTTTCTCGTTCGAGATCGAGGGCGGGCGGGCCGCGGCGCACCGGCTGCTCGACGCGCTGACCCTGATCGATATTTCAAACAACATCGGCGACACCAAGACGCTGATGACGCACCCTTCATCGACCACGCATTCCAGCCTGAGCGAGCAAGTGCGGGCGGAAATGGGCATCGGCGAGGGGATGCTGCGGATCAGTGTGGGACTGGAGGATCCGCAGGACATCATCGACGATCTGGCCCAGGCGATCGATCTGGCCGGAGTGTAAGGAACGGGACCGGGAAAGGATCGTACTTCCTGCATCGGATACGCGGGTGCTGACCAAACCTTTCGGGCAGCGCTGCCCGCAATGAAGGAAGCGCCTGAGTTTGATTACGGAATCGTTCCTTGCTGCCATCGTCGAAGATTCCAGCGACGCTATTGTCGGCAAGCGCCTGGATGGCACCGTGCTGTCCTGGAACGCGGCGGCCGTGCGCATTTTCGGTTATAGCAGCGGCGACATGATCGGCCAGTCGATCCGTCGGCTGATCCCGGCAGCGCGTCAGGCGGAAGAAGACGCGATCATCGCCGCGATCTCGGCAGGTCAGCGGGTGGAGTCCTTTGAAACGGTCCGGTTGCGCAAGGATGGCAGCGAAGTGCGTTTGGCGGTGACGGTTTCGCCGGTGCGTGACGCCGCTGGCCGCGTGGTCGCGGCCAGCAAGATCGCGCGGGATATAAGCGAGACAGACCGGGTTAAACGCGCGCTCGCTGACAGCGAAAGCCGGTTTCGCCTGATGGCCGACAACATCTCGCAACTCGCGTGGATTGCCGGACCGGACGGCGCGCTGACCTGGTACAACCGTCGGTGGTACGAGTATACCGGGACGACTTTTGCCGAAATGGAAGGGTGGGGCTGGAAGCTGGTTCATCACGCGGACCACGTGGAGCGGGTGGAGCAGCGGTTTCGAGATTGCATCGCCGAAGGGGCGGAGTGGGAAGATACCTTTCCCCTGCGCGGCGCGGAAGGCGGCTATCGCTGGTTCCTGTCCCGCGCGCTGCCATTGCCGGGCCCAAACGGTGAAATCCGTTACTGGTTCGGCACCAACACCGATATCACCGAGCAGCTTGAGGCAGAGCGCCGGATCGAACTGCTGATGCTGGAGGTAAACCACCGGTCAAAGAACATGCTGGCTATGATCCAGTCGCTGGCGCGCAGGTCCGCATCGCAAGGCGGGGTCAACCGCGAATTTGTCCGGGCTCTCGAACAGCGCATCGCCAGCCTTTCCGCCAATCAGGACTTGCTTGTGCGCCGTGCCTGGATCGATGTGCCGCTTGACCAGCTGGTCGAAGTCCAACTGGCATTTCTGGGGGAGGGACTGGATCAGGTCGAGCGCGTCGGACCTCCGGTCCCCGTCACCACCGCCGCGGCCGAAGTGATCGGCATGGCGCTGCACGAACTGGCTACCAACGCGATAAAATACGGTGCGCTGAGCGTTCCTTGCGGCAAAGTCCGTCTGACCTGGCAGGGCGACGCGGTGGACGGATTGCGAATTGAATGGACCGAGAGTGGCGGGCCGCCGGTCGTTCCGCCCACAGCCTTCGGTTTCGGCAACAGGCTTATCCGCGACGTTCCGCGTGGAAAGTTGGGCGCGGATGTTACGGTGGAGTATGCCCCGGGCGGTTGTTGCTGGACCTTGCGCGGGCCGGCGCAAGGTCTGCTGGCCCAACGGGCAAATCATGAAATGCCGGCTTGCGATAGGTTTGAGAGAGGTTACCAATAAGCGCCATGAAGGAACTTTTCCAGCACGCCGCCATGACAGACGGGATTACCGTGCGGGTGGCGGTCAACTTCCTGCCGGAGCAATCCCGCGTCGAAGCGGGCAAGTGGTTCTGGGTGTACCACATCCGGATAGAAAACGATTCGGACCAACCGGTTCAGTTGCTCTCGCGACATTGGAAAATCACTGATGGAAACGGTGACGTCGCGATCGTAGACGGCGATGGCGTGGTCGGCGAGCAGCCGCTGCTCCGTCCCGGCAGCAGCCATGATTACGTTTCCGGCTGTCCGCTTGGCACACCGCACGGTTCGATGGAGGGTTGTTACACTTTCCGCCGCGCGAACGGTAGCACCTTTGATGCCGCGATCCCGTTTTTCGCTCTTGCCGCACCTGCCACTGCTGGCTGACGCTGGCGGGGCGGCAGTGGAGCCGATTGCGCGGAGCGGCCGGCGCGATTAGAGCGGCGGCATGAAGCGCACCCATCTTCCGCTGAATGCACTGCGCGTGTTCGACGCCGCAGCGCGTCACTTGTCGTTCACGCGGGCAGCCGATGAACTCGCGGTAACGCCCGCCGCAGTCGGGCAGCAGATCCGCGCGCTGGAAGAACTTTTGGGAGTGGTGTTGTTCCGCCGGACGTCGAAGGGCCTGGAGCTGACTGACGAAGCCACCGCGGGGCTGGAATCGCTGCGCACCGGCTTCCTGCATTTTGAAGATGCCGTTCAGGCGATGCAGGCCGGGCAGGCCAGCCATGTATACACGATTGCCGCCCCGCGCGATTTTTTCGCGGTATGGCTGGCCCCGCGCCTTGGGGCGTTCCGTGCCGCCAATCCGGAGGTGCGTTACGTCCTCGTTGACGGCGAAACGGCCGACTTCACCGAAGCCAATCTTGATCTGGCGGTCCGCTGGACCGAAGGACCCGCCGATCTGGAAGGGGTGGCGCTTGGTCCGACCCAGCGGGTTACAGTGGGCGAGGGCCCGTGGATCGCGTGGCCCGGCGATCCTGCACCGCAGGGCGACGGAGCCGATGATCCACCGGTTCATGTCGGCGATGCCGGCCTGGCGCTGTCCGCCGCTGCAAGCGGACTGGGCAAGGCCCGTGTGCCATTGCTGCTTGCGCAAGGCTGGCTGGCCGCCGGCCGGATTGCGCACCTGGGCCAGGCGGAAGACTGTCGCCGGGGTTACTGGCTGGTCGCGCCATTGCCGCAGTGGCGGCAGAAAAAGGTGAAAGCGCTGGTCGCCGCGCTGACGGGGTGAGCGCACCGACCAGCTGTCCATCGAAGATTTGCGTCCTGCTGGCGCCGTGCAGAGTTCGGCTCCTGAAACCCTTGTGTCGCCATTCGATTGGGCGAACAATGCAGCCGTGACGACGGCACGTACCGCGATATGGAGGATGCAATGCTCAGCGAGTTCTCGACCTGCCAGATTGCCTATGTCGTGCCGGATGTCCGGGTTGCCGCCGCGCGGCATGCCGCGCTGTTCGGCTCCGGCCCGTTTTTCACGGTCGAAAACATAGAATTCTCGTGGGTCAAGTATCGCGGCCAGCCGACCGACTGGGACCACACCATCGCCATCGGCCAGTGGGGAGACATCGGGATAGAGTTCATGCAGCAGAACAATGCCGGGCCATCGGTATTGCTCGATGTCACACCGGAGGGCAGCACCCGCGGTGCGGTCCACCACATGGCGTACATGGTCCCCGATCCGGCTGGGATGGCGGCGCGCTTTGCGGAGGCCGGATACCCGCTGGCGCTGCACGGTGCATTGGGCAACGGGATCGAGGTATTCATGGTCGACACGCTGGATTTATACGGGCACATGATCGAGCTTTACGAACCGACACCGGCGCTGTTGGCCATCCACGGATACGTCCGCGACCAGTCGATTGGCTGGGATGGCACGGACCCGATCAGAACACTGACGTTCTGAGGCAAGCATTCGACGGAATTCTCTGGCATTGCGCTTGACGGGAACACGCGACCGCCTTAAGGGCGCGCTCTTCCCGGGCGGTATCCGTCTTGGACAAGAGCTGAACATTGCCGGTGCGTGCTGAACCTTGCGCGACCCGTCAAAGTAACCCGGCGGTCCCTGGCCTCGGGTGGAGTGTTTTCAGCTCGCGCTGCGTGGATCAGGCCGCGTCTTCGTCCCCGGTTTCGCATGTTGCGACGCATCGGTGACAGGCCGGCAATTGCTCCCTTTGCCGGCGCGGGATCTGCGAGCCTTCACCATTGGTCCGGCACAGCCACCAACACAGGTGAAGAGCACTTCATGCCCACAATCAATCAGCTGATCCGCAAGGGTCGCGTGCCGCAGAAGGCCAAGTCCAAGGTCCCGGCGATGGAACAGAACCCGCAGAAGCGCGGTGTCTGCACCCGCGTCTATACGACGACCCCGAAGAAGCCGAACTCGGCGCTTCGCAAGGTGGCCAAGATCCGCCTCACCAATCAGCGCGAAGTCATCTCGTACATCCCGGGCGAAGGTCACAACCTGCAGGAGCACTCGGTTGTGCTGATCCGCGGCGGCCGTGTGCGCGACCTTCCGGGCGTGCGCTACCACGTGCTGCGCGGCGTGCTCGATACGCAGGGCGTCAAGGACCGCAAGCAGTCCCGCTCGAAGTACGGCGCCAAGCGTCCGAAGTGATCGCACGGCGGGCCGTCCCGCCGCTGCTGGTTGATAGGCCCGCGCGGATGCGTTGTGGCCCGAAGATAAGGAATTTGCGATGTCTCGTCGTCGTCGTCCCGAGAAGCGGGAAATCCTGCCCGATCCCAAGTTCGGTGATCAG
>JAZKDH010000050.1:0-5631 GCA_040387665.1 Pseudomonadota bacterium
CACACCCCCAGTGTGATGCGCTACCAGGCTGCGCTACGTCCCGACCGGAGCGGCGGCGTATAAGGACGCTTGTCAGCGGATGCAAGGCAGATACGCCCGGGAGCAGCGACGTTGTGTTCGCGCCTTCGCAAGCTCGCCGGGCCGACGTGCGGAGCGTGCGTTGCCACCATCAGGCTTTGCTGCTAACCGCGCCACCTCTGGCCCGGGCCGACCGGGGCGCCTGCTGCGTCTCCGATGTTTACGGGCTTAGCACGAAAGCTGACGACCCGCTCATGAGCACACTTTCCATTCTCGCCGCCGCTGCCGCCAACTCGCCGCCGGCGTGGACCAGTTTCATTCCATTCGTCGGCATGGGCCTGGTGTTCTACTTCTTCCTGCTGCGGCCGCAGATGCGCCAGCAAAAGGCGCAGAAGACCAAGATCGCTGCGCTGAAGCGGGGAGACCAGGTGATAACCCAGGGCGGCTTGCTCGGCAAAGTGCTGAAAGTAGAAGACCTCTACGTCGAGCTGGAGCTGGGCACCAACGTGAAAGTGCGCGCGCTGCGCAACAGCATCGCCGATGTCCTTCAGCCGGGTGGCCCCGCCGCGAACGACTGAAACGACCGGGCCGTCGATGTCGGACCGATGAACTTCGCAGGGACGGGTGATAATGCTTGATTTTCCGCGTTGGAAACAGGTTTGGTACTGGTTTCTGGCAATAGTCGCGATTGCAGCTGCGCTACCGTCGGTCGCTGCCGTCGCCGGGTTTCGCTGGCCTGCCGGCCTTCCGCGGCCCGAAGTTAATCTCGGTCTTGATCTTGCGGGCGGCAGCCACATCCTGCTCGAAGCAAACCCCGATCAGGTTCGCCGGCAGCGGCTTGAGGCGATGGACGAGGATGTTCGCCAGCGGCTGAGACAAACCGCGCCCGATGTGCGGATCGGCGATATCTCGACCAAGGACGGCACGGTCACGTTCATTGTCGAGGACCCGACCCAGATCGACAAGGCCCGCGAGGCCATCCTGCCACTTACCAGCGGTGCGCAGCTTACCGGCCAGCGGGACTGGGACATCCGTATGTTCGATGGCAACCGTATCGTGTTGACGCCGACTAAGGCCGGGATAGCGCAGGCGGTCACCCAGGCAATGGACACTGCGACCGAAGTCGTACGCAAGCGCATCGATGCGCTGGGGACCCGCGAACCCACCATCATCAGGCAGGGTTCGGATCGCATCGTCGTGCAGGTTCCGGGGCTGAAGGATCCGTCCGCGCTCAAGGCGCTGCTGGGGCAAACCGCCAAGCTGGAATTCAAGCTGGTCGATATTGCCGCCGGTGCGGCCGACGTCGCGCAGGGCATCGCCCCTCCGGGCAGCGAGATCGTACCGTTTGCCGATCCGCAGGACGGTACGGTCATTGCGGTCAAACGGCTTGGCGGAATAAAGGGCGACCAGCTGACGAACGCGCAGCAGACCAACGACTCGCGGGATAACCAGCCGGTGGTGTCGATCACTTTCGACCAGGCCGGCGGGGCGAAATTCGCTAAGCTGACGACCGAGAACGTGGGCCGCCCGTTCGCCATCATCCTTGATGGGAAGGTTCTGTCCGCCCCAAACATCAATGAGCCCATTCTGGGCGGCAGCGCGCAGATCTCCGGAAACTTTACCACCGAAACTGCGAATCAACTTGCGATCGCGCTGCGCTCGGGCGCTCTCCCCGTCGATCTCAAGGTGGTGGAGGAGCGCACCGTCGGGCCGGATCTTGGCGCGGACTCGATCAAGAAGGGCATGATCGCCATGCTCGTCGGAACGATCGCGCTGATGACATTCATAACGGTCACCTACGGGCGGTTCGGCGTCTACGCCTGCGTCGCGCTGTTGGTGAACATGCTGATGATCCTGGGCGTCATGGCGATCTTGAACACCACCCTGACGCTGCCGGGCATTGCCGGCTTTGTGTTGACGATCGGCGCAGCAGTGGATGCCAACGTGCTGATATATGAGCGTATTCGTGAAGAGCGTCAGCGCGGCCGGCGGGTCGTTCAGTCAGTGGAACTGGGATACAAGGAAGCCAGCCGGGCGATTTTCGATGCGAATATAACCAACGTGATTGCCGCGGCGCTGATGTTCGTATTCGGCACCGGTCCCATCAAGGGCTTTGCGGTCGTGCTGGTCATCGGCATCGTGACGTCCGTGTTTACCGCCGTGACCTTGACCCGGATGTGGGTGGCCCGCTGGCTGCGCAAGGCGCGTCCGGCCGACCTCGTGCTGTAACGGGAGCGCATGCGATGAAACTACTGAAGCTCGTCCCCGATCATACCAACATCCGTTTCCTGCGCTGGCGAATCCCATTCTACGTGGTCAGCCTCCTGCTGATGGCGGCAAGCCTCACGCTGGTGTTCACCAAGGGCCTCAACATGGGCGTCGATTTCGTCGGCGGCCAGATGATCCGCGTGACTTTCACCCAGTCGGCGGCGGCGCCGGTCGCGGCGTTGCGGCAGGAAGTGGCAGCGCTGGGATATGGCGAACCGATCATCCAGCAGTTCGGCAAACCGAACGAGGTTTCGATCCGGATGAAGCTTCCGGAGGGGTCGGACCGCGACGCCGGGCTGGCCGATGCAATGACGAAAAAGATCACGGCCGAACTCAGGGCGCGCCATGCGGATGTCCGTGTGGACGGGGTGGATTCGGTTTCGGGTAAGGTTTCCAAGGAGTTGGGGTGGACCGCATTCCAGGCGTTGGGCCTCGCGGCGCTGGCGGTGGCGGCATATATCTGGATCCGGTTCGAATGGCAGTTCGGCGTTGGCGCGTTGTTCAGCCTGCTTCACGACGTGACGCTCACGCTGGGCTTGTTCGCGCTGACGCAGATGGAGTTCGATCTTAATATCGTGGCGGCACTGCTGACGTTGATCGGTTATTCCCTGAACGATACCATCGTCGTCTATGACCGAATTCGTGAGAATCTGAAGAAATACCGCAAGATGCCGCTTCCAGAATTGCTGGATCTTTCGGTCAACGAGACACTGTCGAGAACAGTGGTCACTTCGCTTTCTTTGCTGATCACGCTCATTGCGCTGCTCATACTTGGCCCAAATGTGATATTCGGTTTCACCGCAGCAATTACAGTTGGCATCTTCGTAGGCACATACAGCTCGATCTATATGGCGGCGCCGATCCTTATCTGGCTCAAAGTTACCCCCAAAAGCTTCGTCCCGACCGAATCGAAGCTTGATCAGCAGGAACGGCTGGCGCGCGAAAAGCCCTGAAGCTTCGCAACACGTTGATAATTAACGCGCGCCGCCGACGTCCGGGACGATCAGCGGAGTGCCGCAGGCCAGCGCTTCAATGCAGGTTTTTGCCAGTCCTTCGCGGGTGGAAGGCGAGGGCGCGAGGGCGGATTCCCCACAGGTAGTTATCGGAGCCGCGGGCTTTGATCATCAGCGGAACGTTGATTTCTCTGGCG
Source organism: Pseudomonadota bacterium (assembly GCA_040387665.1). Lineage (GTDB taxonomy): Bacteria > Pseudomonadota > Alphaproteobacteria > Sphingomonadales > Sphingomonadaceae > Novosphingobium. The sequence goes on from JAZKDH010000050.1 coordinate 3,437, forward strand.
ATTGCCGCGGCCGGGGGAAGAAGAACTGCGCGTCGACAAGGCCGAACGGACGCTCTGTGTGGAGACGGCGGACGAGCGGCAACAGTGCCCTGGCCAGGCGCCCGGGGTTGCTGTCAGGGCCGATCAGGGGGATCAATTTGCAACGCGGTTGCAACGCCGCTGCACCGGAGATGGAGCTTTGCGCCGGGACCCGTGCAAGCCCGGCGTATCCCGCGAGCGATGATAGCGGCCAGGATGGCATCCCGATCGGTGCGAGCATGTCAGATCAATTCCGCCCAGCCGCTCGAGCGCGGCCCCTTGGTTTCCGACGCAACCACCAAAAGCGAGGCGCGCCGAGTTGGGAACCAGCGTGCTGACCGACAGGACGCGGACAGTCACAATTTGCGCACCAGCATCTCGGCCACGGCGACCCATGCCGGGTTGTCGATCACCAGTTGCCGCTGACCCAGCCCCGGCGGCAACACGGCGATCCGGCGTCCGTCACGATCAATCAGGCGGCCGAACGCAAACCGTCCACCCGGGCGCGGCGCCAGCACATCGCGGTTGATCAGGCGCGACCAATGCTCGTGCGTTCCGAGCTGACGGAGCCAAAGCTGGTCTCCGGGACGGTACTCGCCCACGCTGGCCTCTACCGCAAGCGCCAGCAGCGGGCCGTCGCCGGCAAGATCGGACGGCAGGATCGCATCGCGCGGTTTACCCAGCGCTTCGGCGCCGGATTCGACTAGGCGGGCGATCAGCGTGGGTGGTTCGCTGTCCTTGCCGCGCACCAGCAGTTCCGGTTCGACCTTGAGCGCATCCGCAATGCGGTTCATCCAGGTGAGCGAAAGTTGGCGCATTCCGGTTTCGAGCCGGCCAATCGTTTGCGCGGTGGTGGGCGGGGAGCACCGCGCCGCAACGTCGGCCAGCGTCATCCCCTTTTCCTTGCGAATGTCGCGAATGCGATTGATCATGGTTTCCCTCCGTCATTTATATAACCAAATTGGTTTTTAGCTTTCCTACACTCCGCCATTCTTGGCAAGGCCAAACCATCACGCTTGGTGAAAAATGCAGGAGGCCCGATGCGACGAGAACTGGTGGAACGCGAGCTTACGGTTGCCGGACCCAGCCGGCGGGCGCCCCGGCCGGGTGGGCGCAGCGTGACGGTCAACGTCGCCGAATCGCCGCTGAGCTGGCTCCATGCGCGCGGCCACCTGGACGACCGGCAGCTGGATGCGGGCGAGCGTCTGCGGCAGGACTGGGAAACGGCGCAACTGGCACCGTCCATCACAATGAGATGGGACGCGGTGCGCGTGCGCGGTACCAACAGTCAAGGGTTGACGCCCAGCGAGCGCCAACTGGCGGCACGGGCGCGGTTCGATGGCGCGGTGACCGCCGCGGGGACCGGCCTGTCCGACATCCTGTGGCGGGTGGTCTGCGCCGGCGAGGCGCTGCCCGAGGCCGAACGGGCCCTGGGCTGGCCCGCGCGCAGCGGGAAGCTGGTGCTGCGGTTTGCGCTGGACCGGGTCGCGGGATTTTACCGGATCGGGTGAGGGGGCGGGGTTAGATTGGTGCGCAACCGACAGCGGCAGCTTTGCAAGACCTTCGCCTGGAAGCCGCAGTTCCGGACACGACAACATCGCGGAGATCGGCCGTCGCTGGGATATCGCGGCCATGGCTCGCTGCATTTCCGCTTTGAAGCGTATGCTCAACGGCTGGTCGGGTCAGCGAGAACGTTGCCGCCGAGGTGAGGACTCCCGCACTCGACCGCAATGCAGCCATCAGAACGAGAAAGGCTGAGTGTCTTTGCTTTTAGCGGACGAGCGTTACAGCCGTGGCAAATGGCTGACTGTGCACGACGTCTCCTTGTTATCCGCATCAATCCGAAGGCGCAAATCGATCAACCCGTCCAGTACGTCCCCAGCCATCAAATCACGGGCAATGTTGAGAAGGATCTGATTGAGCGACGGTAGGTCTGCGCATTCAAGACACCCGTAATCGAGCGTCTCGTCCGGTCCGCCGCGCAATTGAAGAAAATATCGAGGCACCATGGATGCTCGAGCCAGTCAGGCGGGAGCGCGATGGTCTCTCCGCCGCCAACCCCAATTGCGTGATCGGCGATGTTTCACTCATACCCAAACGCGTGCACCCTACCATAACTCATGTTGAGGAAATTTGACGGAAACTCGATGAGGGTGGCGCCTGTCCAGATGGATTGG
>JAZKDH010000051.1:0-26512 GCA_040387665.1 Pseudomonadota bacterium
GGCATCACCGCGCAGGAAATCCGCACCAAGACCACCGCGCACTACGTGGAGTGACCAGATGTCCGATGCTTTGAAAATTGGCGTGTGCGGCTCGGGTGCAATGGGCAGCGGGATTGCCCAGGTGGCCGCGCAGGCTGGTTGCACCGTTGTTGTATACGACACATTCGAACCCTCTCGCGAAAAGAGCCAGTCCGGGATCACCAAGGATCTGGCCAAGTCGGTCGAGCGCGGCCGCTTGACGCAGGATGCTGCCGACGCGGTCCGTGCCAGCCTTAGCTGGACCGGCGACGTGGCCGGTCTGGCCGGATGCGATCTCGTGATCGAGGCAATCATCGAGCAGTTTGATGTCAAGCAGGGCCTGTTCTCCCAGCTGGAAGAGGTGCTGGCGGCCGATGCGGTGATCGCCAGCAACACCTCGTCGCTGCCGATCGGGCGGTTGGCGAAGGGGCTGAAGCACCCCGAGCGCTTCCTGGGCATGCACTTTTTCAACCCGGCCACCGCAATGAAGCTGGTCGAGGTCATCTCCGGCCCGGCCACCCCGCCTGCGCTGGCTGGGCGCATTGCCGGTATCGCCAAGGCCTGGGGCAAGGTAGCGGTGCCGGTCGCAGACGTGCCCGGGTTCATCGTCAACCGGGTCGCCCGCCCGTTTTATGGCGAAGCGTTCCGCGCGCGCCAGGAAGGCGTAGCGGCAGAAGTGATCGACCACCTGTTCAAGGCCGCCGCCGGCTTCCGCATGGGGCCGCTCGAACTGACTGACCTGATCGGGCAGGACGTGAACTTCGCCGTCGCCAGCTCGGTGTGGCAGTCATACTTTGGCCAGACCCGCTTCGTGCCGCAACTGGGCCAGGCCGCACTTGTCGATGCCGGATGGCTGGGCCGCAAGACCGGGCGCGGCGTTTATGATTATGCCGCCGGGCAGGGACCGGCCGCGCCTGCGCAGGTCCCCGCGGAACCGCTGGCCGGCGCTCCCGCCCGACCCGAGGCCCCTTCGCCTGCGCTCGCCCCGATCGAGGTGGGCGGCGTGCTGGTCCGCTTCACGCGGGGCCGTACCGCGCGCGCCGAAGCGGCTGAAGCCGGCAAGCCGGTTGCCCTGCTTGACTGGTTCGATGGTGCCACCGCCACTGCCGCCGGGTTTGCCGTGTCGGGTGACGAGGCTGCGGTCGCCGCCGCCGCACTGCTGGCCGCCTGGGGGCTCCAGCCCTTCCGCCTGGCCGACCGCCCGGGTCTGATCGTCACCCGCACGCTGGCCCAGATCGCCAACGCAGCCGGCGATGCGGTGCACGAGCGCGTCAGCGATCGCGAGGGCATCGACAGCGCGCTGCGGTTCGGGGCGAACTATCCGTTCGGGCCGTTCGCGTGGAGCGGCATGATCGGCACCGATGCACTGGTCGGCACGTTGACCGCCATCGCCGCCACGACCGGCCAGCCGATGTATAATCCTTCCGAATATTGGAGCGCCCAGCCGTGACCACCGAGACCACACCGCTGCTGCTCGTCACTCGCGGCGATGACGGCGTCCTGCGCCTGACCCTCAACAACCCGGAAAAGCGCAATGCGCTGGCCACGCCCTTGCTGGCGCTGATCGCCGATGCGCTCGATGCCGCGCGCGACGACGACGGCGTGCGCTGCGCGGTTATCACCGGCAACGACAAGGTCTTCGCTGCCGGGGCCGACATCAACGAACTGGCTACCAAGGACGTCGCCGGGGCGCTGGCCGATCCGCGCCCTGGCATCTGGGGCCGCATCCGCGCGTTCCCCAAGCCGGTGGTCGCTGCCATCGAGGGCTGGTGCCTGGGCGCCGGCAACGAATTGCTGATGTGCTGCGACCTTGCCGTCGCGGGCGAGGGGGCCAAGTTCGGCCAGCCCGAAACCAACCTCGGCATCATTCCCGGCGCAGGCGGCACCGCCACCCTGCCGCGCGTGGTGGGCCGCATGGCAGCAATGCACATGGTCCTGCTTGGCCAACCGATCGATGCAGCCACCGCGCTGCGGCTCGGACTGGTAATCGAGGTCGTCGCCGATGGCTCGGCGCTGGTCCGCGCCGACGAACTGGCGCTAGCCATCGCCGGCCGCGCGCCCGCGGCGATCCGCCAGGGCAAGGCATTGGTCAATGCCGCGTTCGACCTGCCGCACACCGCGCACCTTGCGGCGGAACGGCAGGCTTTTTCTGCGCTGTTCGGTACTTCGGACAAGGCCGAAGGTATCGCCTCGTTCAAGGAACGCCGTCCGGCGGTCTGGACCGGGCACTGACGACGCGTGCCCGAAGCGCGCGTAGAAGCGTCAGGGCTGCGGTGCGAGCCCGTCAGGCGGCGAAGGCGCGAAGAAAAACCGCCACGGCGTCCCCCACTTCAGCCTTGATCCGCTCGGACGGAAGTTTGTCCACCACGCCGGTCACCAATTGCTGCTGCGACCGGGCGGTGCACAGCGCTATGAGATACTGGGCGGCAACCAGCGGATCTTCGCACCGTATTTGACCTTGTTCCCCCGCTCTGCGCAGAAAGTCGGCCAGCAGCGCCTGCGTTTTCAACGGCGCACGCTCATAGAAGATTCGCCCCATCTCGGGAAATCGCGCCGCCTCGCCCACCACGAGGCGGTGCAGCGCCAGCGATTCGGGCCGGCTGAGCTTGGACAGGAACCGGGTGCAGAACTTGGCCAAGGCCACAGCGATTGGATCGTCCGGGCTTAGGCTTTGTGTCAGCTGTTCCCGAAAGTCTGAGGTCGCGCGATCGAGTACTGCACCAAACAGCGCTTCCTTCGAGGGATAATAGCTCCACAGCGTGCCTTTGGAACCGCCCAGCTCCAGGGCGATCCCAGACATCGTCGTTCCAGAATAACCGTGCTGCAAAAAGAAGCGGCCCGCCACCTCCAGAATGGCATCGCGGCGCGACTGGCGACGTGCTTCCCGACGGCTGCGCGGTATACCGGATTCCGCATCCTCGGGCGTGAGATCGACCATTGCCGTACCATAAGGTACTCATTTTCGGTTGACAACCCGAGGTTGAAATTCCACAGAGTTTCCATACTTGATGGTACGGTTTTCATGGTGCAATTCTCCCCAGCACGTTTGGCTATGGTAAAACGGGCTGCCCCGCTGGCGGCCCTGTGGCTGGGCGCCTGCGCGTCCGTCCCGCCGCACAGCGCTGAACCACAGCCGATCGGAACTGCTGCAGTTGCCTCGGCACGCAGCCTGGAGTCTGCTGCAGGCGCGGATTGGCCGGCCGAGGGGTGGTGGGCCAGGTACGGCGACCCGCAGCTTGATGCCCTGATTGCCGAGGGGCTGCGCAACGCACCTGACGTGGCGGCGGCCGACGCCCGCTTTCGCCGAGCGGGCGCCCTGGCGCAGCAGGTCGGCGCGGCATCGCAGCCCCGGGTCGACGTCACCGGGCAGGTGCAGGAGCAGAAGCAGAGCCTGAACCTGGGATACCCACCCGAATTCCAGTCGAACTTGCCGCGCGGCTGGAACGATGGTGGACAAGTCGCAGCGCAGGCCGGGTTCGATCTGCATCTGTGGGGCCGTAACCGGGCCGTCCTTGCCGCGGCGACATCAGAGCTGCAGGCGGCGCGGATCGATGCGCGGCAGGCGCGCTTGACGCTCGCAGTCGGCATTGCGTCGGCATATTTCGACCTCGACCGGTTAGGTGCCGAGCGGGAGACACGCGTGCGCGAGCTAGCGTCGGCCGATTCATCCCGGAAGCTGCTGGCTCAGCGTCAGGCCAACGGACTTGAGACGCGCGGAAGCGTGGCAACTGCGGCGGCGCAAGCGGCCACGGCGCGCGGCGCGCTGAATCAGATCGAAGAATTGCTGATCCTGCGCCGCCACCAGATCGCCGCACTGATCGGCGCAGGACCCGACCGCGGATTGGCGGTCACTCGCCCAATGCTGAGCGCAATGTCCGCACGCGAACTGCCCGCGGATGTCACCACCGAACTGGTCAGCCGGCGTCCAGATGTCGCAGCGGCGCGGGCCCGGGTCGACGCGGCGAGCAGCCGCATAAAAGTTGCCCGAGCCGAGTTTTATCCCGCGATCCGGTTGTCGGCGCTGCTTGGCTTCCAGTCGCTGGGGCTGGAGACATTGTTCCACGGCGCGTCCAGTTTTGGCCAGGTCGGGCCGGCCTTCGCGTTGCCGCTGTTTCGTGGCGGTGAGCTTCGGGGACGCTATCGCGGCGCCAGGGCGGATTACGATGCGGCTGTGGCAAGCTATGACGGCGCTGTGCTCAACGCATACCGCGAAACCGCCGACGCCGTGACCGCCGTGACCATGACGGCACAGCGGTTGGCAGATGCGCGCGCGGCGATGGTCGCCTCGCAGGATGCTTTTGCGGTGGCAAGTGCCCGCTACCGCGGCGGGCTGTTCAGTTATCTGGATGTCCTCCAGGTGGAGGACCGGTTGCTCGCTTCGCAACTGGCACACGCCGCTGCCGAAGCGGCGGTTCGTAATGCCGACCTGGCGCTTGTCCGGGCGCTTGGCGGCGGATTTTCCAGCGCGGCGGCCGCGAACCCGAAGGAAGCACCGTATGGCTGACGCCATTCTGCCACGACCCGCCGCGCCTTCGGACATAGAGGATGATCCCGATCGGGCCTTGCGCAGCGCCCGCCGGCGCACGTGGTATTCCCGTTTGGCGTTGGTGGTAGCAGTGGCGGGCGCCGCCTGGATATTGTGGTACTTCCTGGTGGGTCGTGACCATGTCAGCACCGACAATGCTTATGTGAATGCCGAAATGGCGCAGGTCACCCCGCTCATTTCGGGTTCGGCAACCCAGGTGCGCGTCAAGGATACACAGTCGGTCAGGAAAGGCGACGTGCTGGTCGTGCTCGATCCGGTAAACGCCCGAATCGCTGTGGCAGAGGCAGAGGCAGAGCTTGCCGCCGCTCGGCGCCGGTTCGCACAGGCCAGGGCCACCAGCACCGCTTTGTACGCGCGGGTTTCTGCGGGCGGAGCCGATATTGCCCGCGCGCAGGCCCAGCTTGCCAGCGCACAAGCGGACCTCGTCAAGGCGCGGGTAGACTTTCAGCGGCGGCAGGCGCTTTCAAGCGGCGGAGCGGTGTCGGGTGAGGAACTTACGGCGGCCCGCCGCGCCCAATCCGCCGCGGAGGCGGCGGTGCTTCAGGCGCAAGCAGCCGTGGAACAGGCACGGTCGATCCAGGGTGCAGCGCGGGGCGAGCTTTCTGCCAACGAGGCGCTGGTCAGTGGATCCAGCGTTTCGACCGACCCATCGGTGCAGGCGGCGGCCGCCAAGGTCGCGGCGGCCAGGCTTGACCTTGATCGGACCGTGATACGCGCTCCGATCACGGGGGTGGTCACCCGCCGCCAGGTTCAGCTTGGCCAGCGCGTCGCGCAGGGGTCGCCGATCATGACGATCGTCCCCATCGGGCAATTGTATGTCGACGCGAACTTCAAAGAACGCCAGCTGCGCCGCGTGCGCATTGGCATGCCCGCGACGGTCACCGCCGATATATATGGTTCGGACGTTGTATTCCACGGGCGAGTAGCAGGTATAGCGGGCGGTACCGGGGCATCGATGGCGCTGATCCCGGCCCAGAACGCCACAGGGAACTGGATCAAGATCGTCCAGCGGCTGCCGGTCCGGATCGAGCTTGATCCCAACGAACTCGCCGCCCATCCGCTGAGAGTTGGCCTCTCGACCGAGGTCGAAATCGACCTCGGTCGGCAGTAAGTCTTCCCACGTGGCAACGGTAGCTGCTGCCCCGGCCGAGCGGTACTTGTCGAATGGCAAGCAGCTGGCGGCCGGCCTGGTCATTGCGTTGAGCAACTTCATGGTAGTGCTCGACATTACCATTGCAAACGTCTCCGTCCCGCACATTGCCGGCAACCTTGGCATCTCGCTCGATCAGGGCACCTGGATCATCACGTCATACGCCGTCGCTGAAGCGATCTGCGTGCCGCTGACAGGTTGGCTGGCCGGACGTTTCGGCGTGGTACGCATGTTCGTGTGGGCGATGCTGGGGTTCGGGGCGTTTTCGCTGCTGTGCGGCGTTGCGCCGACGCTTGGCCTGCTGGTGGCTTGCCGGGTTGGTCAAGGGCTGATGGGCGCGCCGATCATGCCGATGTCGCAGACGCTGATGATGACAGTGTTTCCGCCCGAACGTCGCAACATCGCGATGGCCGGATGGGCAATGACGACCTTGCTTGGCCCGGCGCTCGGCCCGATTCTTGGCGGCTGGATCTCGGACAATTTCAGCTGGCACTGGATTTTCCTCATCAACGTGCCAATCGCGATCGCCTGCACCATCGCTGGAGGCCTGTTGCTGGCGGAAGTCGAAACACCCACGGTCAAGCTGCCGATCGACAAGATTGGGCTGGCGCTCCTGGTGTTCTGGATCGTTTGCCTGCAAATCGTGCTCGATGTCGGCCGTGATCACGACTGGTTCGCAGACTGGAAGATCGTGATGCTGTCGATCTTCGCGGGAATCGGATTTTGCGCGTTCGTCATCTGGGAACTGACTGAACGGCACCCGATCGTGGATCTGCGAATATTCCGGCATCGCGGATTCACGTCGGCTGTCCTCACCATGGCGCTGGCGTTCGGAGCTTATTTTGCGTCGATCGTGGTCATTCCCCAATGGCTCCAGACGTCGATGGGCTACACGGCGACGTATGCGGGGTTGACCACCGCGTTCACGGCGATGGCAGCCCTGACCATGGCACCGGTTGCGGCCCGGATGATCGGCAAGGTTGATGCGCGCCTGATGATCTCGCTGGCCGTCGGGTGGCTGGGCGTGATGGCGCTCGTCCGGGCGCAATGGACCAGCCAGGCGGACTTCTGGGCGTTGTCGATGCCGCAATTGATCCAGGGTTTTGCAATGCCCTTTTTCATGATCCCGCTGACCACCCTGTCGTTGAGTTCGGTCCGTCCCGAAGAGACTGCATCGGCTGCCGGACTGCAGAATTTCATCCGCACCATTTCGATCGCGATATCGACATCGGTCGCGCTCACGATCTGGGGCAATGCGCAGCGCACGGCGCGTAGCGAGATCGTCGGTTCGCTGCAGCCCGGTCCCACGCAGACGATCCTCGCCAACGCCGGGTTTGACCCCGACCGGGCGCGGGCGACGATCAGCAACATCGTGGAGACAGAGGCAGTTACGGTGGCCGTTGGCCACACGTTCTACCTTGCCGCGGTCGTCCTGTTTTGTGCGGCCGCGTTCGTGTGGCTCGCCCCGCGCCCGGACCGCCCCGTAAAGGCGGAAATCGGGCACTGAAGTTCAGCCGTGGTCCTGGAGCTCGAGCGGCTCGACCCGCAGCAGGGCGCTGAGCGAGCACCAGTCCGCATTGGCCCCGGCGCTTGACGCGGTGCTCTGAATTGCGCGGTAGTGCAGCAGCACGGTGGCTCCCAGCGGAGTAAGGCGCGCGCCCGATCCCGGGGCGGCGCCCGGGGACGTTGCAACCAGCGGCCCGGCCCAGCAGCGGTTCATTGCATTGACGAGCAACCAGGCGCGGCGATAACTCATGCGCAAGCGCCGGCCAGCGGCGGAAATCGACCCGTTGTCTCGGATCGCCTCGAGCAGATCAGCCTTGCCGGGTCCCATCGCAATTTCGTTTCGGCAGTAAATCTGCACTTTGATCTTCAGGCCCGGCCGCACTTCGCACATGAGTGAGACATAGCCGTGGCACGGACGTTCGTACAACCGTCAGGTAAGACCCAGCCGGGCAAGCTCGCTTGCCAGATGCGCCGGCAGACGGTCCCCGTCGCTGTTTCCAAGATCTGCCGGTGCGTCATCGTCCGCAAGATAGCGCCAGCCCTGATGCGCGCGTCGTGGTTTAGGCACCACTTCGACCAGGCATGACGAAACGAGGATCGCGGTGCGCCCGCCTTCCGCGTCTTCGAACGCAACGATTTCGGAGCGCGCGACAAGCTGATGCTTCAGGATCCAGAACACCGAACCGCCAACCATTTCTTCATGGCGCTTGGGGCGATTGCGGGTGGTCACACGAACGACGCCGGCCGTGTCCGCACGCTCGGCGCTGAACCAGCCGCGCACGTCCTCCAGCGACTGCGCGCCGTACGCCACTTTCGTCATGTGGAGGCGGATGGGCACTGGCCGTGCCGCCTCAGCCGAGGTTGAACAGCTCGGCAAGGCCGAGGAAGAAGAAGAAACCGAAAAAATCGGTCATCGTCGTCACGAAGACGGTGGACGTCACGGCGGGGTCGATCTTGCGGCGGTTGAGCGCGATCGGGATCAGCACGCCGGATAGCCCGGCATTAAGGCTGTTGAGGATCATCGCCAGCAGCAGCACGAGGCTCAGCCACCAGTCCTGGTAGATCAGCTGGCAGACGCCCGCCATGATCAGTCCCAATCCCCAGCCATTCGCGGACGCAATCCACCATTCGCGCACGATCATCCGCCACGTGTTCGAACTGGTCAGCTGGTTCGTGGCCAGTGCGCGGACGGTTACGGTCATCGTCTGCGTCGCGGCATTGCCGCCCATTCCGGTGACGATCGGCATAAGCACCGCCAGCGTGACCAGCCGGGAAATCGTTCCCTCGAACAACGCCACCACCCCGGAGGCGAGCACCGCGGTGCCGAGGTTGATGAATAGCCACCACATCCTGGTTCGGATGGTCGACTGCAGCGGCTCGTTGATGTCGCCGTCGCCCGCGCCAGACAGGAGCAGCGCGTCTTCGCCGGCTTCTTCCTGAATGATGTGGACAACGTCATCGACGGTGATCTGGCCGACAAGGCGCCCTGAATCGTCGACCACCGCCGCTGATATCAGCGCGTATTTCTGGAAGCGCAGCGCCACTTCCTCTTGATCCATGTCGACCGGGATCAAGGTCTGGTCACGCATCATCACGTCGGTCAGTGCGATATGGCGCGGCGCGCGCAAAATCCAGGACAGCGCGCAAGTGCCAACCGGGCGATGCCGCGCATCGACGATGAACACTTCCCAGAACTCGGTGGACAGTTGCTGGTTTTCGCGCAGGTAGTCGATCAGGTGGCCGACCGTCATGTGTTCGGGCACCGCGATGAAATCGCGGCTCATCAGCCGGCCGGCGGACTCCTCCGGGAACGACAGCGCGCTCTCGATTGCGGCGCGGTCCTCTGGATCAAGCTCGGCGAGCACCGCCTGCTGGTCTTCCTCGTCGAGGTCCTCCAGCATGGCGACGGCGTCGTCGGTTTCCAGCTGCTCGGCGATCTCCGCGATGTCCTCGGCCGGCAGGTCCTCCACCAGTTGCTCGCGGACGTGGTCGTTGAGTTCGGCGATGACGTCCGCGCTCATCAGATCGGTGATCGCGGACGCCAGAGCGGGCCGTTCATCAGCACTCAGCAGTTCGAACAGATCGGCGATGTCTGCCGGGTGAAGCGGTTCGACCAAGTCGTAGACACGATCACGCTCGCCGTCGCCGAGCGCTTCGCGGACCTTGCGCACGAAATCCGCTTTCAGCCGGTTTTCCTTGTCCAGGCGCTCCGAATTGCCCCAGCGCTCAGCGTCGGCGGGCGTGTCGAGCACGTCGTCCGCAGGCGCGTCTCCGGCATCCTGTGCCAGCCTGTCGTCGAGTTCCTCGGGGGCCATGCGCCCGGTCTATTCGGCTCGTTCGCAATTGCAACAGCGTTGCGGCGGGGGCGTGACTTTATGCCCAGTGGCCCTATATCAGCCGGCGAAACCGCAGGAGAGCCCCATGGCCGACGAATATCTGACCCTTACCCTCGATACCGGCAACGGCGCCGGCGGCGATGTCCGCATCAAGCTGCGCTCGGATCTGGCACCCGGACACGTCGCACGGATCAAGGAGCTGACCAGCGAGGGGTTCTACGATGGGGTGAAGTTCCACCGGGTAATCCCGGGCTTCATGGCGCAGGGCGGATGCCCCAACGGCACCGGCATGGGCGGTTCTTCAAAGCCGGACCTCAAGGCCGAATTCAACGCCGAGCCGCATGTTCGGGGTGTCTGCTCGATGGCGCGCACAAATGCGCCGAATTCCGCCAACAGCCAGTTCTTCATCTGCTTCGACGATGCCAGCTTTCTCGATCGCCAGTACACAGTGTGGGGCCAAGTGGTCGAGGGGATGGAATATGTGGATGCGCTGCCGAAGGGCGAGCCGCCGCGGGAGCCGGGCAAGATCGTCAAGGCCTCACTGAGCGAAGGCTGACACGCCAGCCCCATTCCAATGAGCAACGAGGGGGACGGGACGATCCGTCCCCCTTTGCCGTCGCCCGCTCAACCGTTTTCCAAGAATGCTTCAGTGGCCGTGTAAACGAATGGCGCCGTTCCGAACAATTGTTGCATGGCCCGTGGGCGGCAGCACTGCTATTGCGAATGCCTAAAGCCATGGCGGGTGAGCCAGGCGTGGGCGTATCCCTGTAACGGTTCGTCGCAAGACGTAACCGGGTTATCCGCTAGGCCGATGGTCTTCAGAGACATTCATGTGCCAGACAGGCGAACCTGAACACCGGCCCGCTGTTACATTTCAAGGAGCAGGTTCAATGCGTGTCATATCCTCAAAATCAGGAATGGGCATTCTTCTTGCCACGCTGGCACTGCCCGCGTTCGGCACCGTGCATGCGCAGGAGCAGGAGGCGCCGCGCAGCAACATCACCGTCTATGGCTCGCCAGAAGCGATGACCAAGGGGCCCGAGGTGAAGGGCATTATTTCCGGCCGCAGTGCCGACCGGATGAAGGTCACCAGCGCCGACGGGACCAGCACGGTTATCGCGATTACCGAAGCTACCAAGATCAAGGCCGGCGGAGGACTGTTTGGCGGCAACAGCAACAAGTTCACCGCGGCTTCGCTGCTCAACGGCCTGCCGGTTACCGTGAAGACGTTGCAATCGGGCGCTGAACTGGTGGCAAGCCAGATCAGTTTCCGGAACAACGATCACAAGACCGCGACAATGATCCGCAACGGTACCGCCCAGCAGTTCGAAGAGCAGACCGCGGCAACCGAGGCACTGCGTGGCCGCATGGGGGATATCGACAAGTACAACATCAAGAGTACGACCAACGTGCATTTCGATACCGGCAAGGCGGTGCTTTCGCCCCAGGCCAAGGCTGACCTGTGCGCCGCGGCGACGACTGCCGAGCAGACCGACAATGCCCTGATGCTCGTGGTTGGGTATACGGATTCAACCGGTAGCGACGAATTCAACCAGCAGCTCAGCGAAAAGCGCGCCAGCAGCGTGATCAATTTTCTGCAGCAGGCCTGTCGCTGGAAACCTTACCGCATGCTGACGCCGACCGGGATGGCTGAATCGGACCCGCTGGCCAGCAATGATACTGAGGAAGGCAAGGCGCAGAACCGCCGCGTTTCGGTGAACGTGCTCGTCAGCAAGAGCGTGGACGGGGTCTAAGCTGTGGCGGGGTGGCTTGCCACCCCGTTACCCGCCTTGCGTGGCAGGATGGACCTCAAGATGAATCTTCAGGCGGCTGGCCCACGTCAAGGTGCGGGGCAGCCGGTTCCGGCCGCGAGGCTGGATCCAACTCCACGCCGAACGCCCTGCCATCCACCCAGCGAACCACACCCCACACCCTGCTTCCGTCAGGCAACCTAACGGTCACGATCTCATTAGGGGCAGGTGCCTCCGTTCGGGCCACTGCGCTCATGCCCGCGGCCGAGATATCTCGCACCATCACATCCTGCGTCGTTCCGGCCCCATCATGCAGTTGGACCCGCGCAAGAACCCGCTTGCGCCGGGAACGAAACGCGGGCGTGGACTTGAACAGTGCTTTGTCGACCAGCGTCATGACGAGGCGTTTGGCGCGACCCGCGCCAAAGGTTCGCAAAGCGGCGACTATGGAAAAACCCTTGCGATACCAAGCTCAGCATGATCCTTCGACCGGATCAGCGATGCGCGGCAAGTATGGTCGAACGGTGTTCGAGTTTACAGTCCGGCCTTCACCAGCCAGTCGTGAAACAGGCGCACCGGACGGGATTCGAGCGCGCGCGGGCGGCACGCGAACCAGTAGGAATACGGGCTGTTGACCTCGAAATCGTAAAGCCGCGCCAGACGCTCGTCGCCCGACCGTTTGAAGTGATCGTCGTGCATGATCGCAATGCCCAGGCCGTTGGCAGCAGCCTCGAGGATAAGCTGGCCCGAATCGAAATGATCGACTGCGACCGGATCGAAATCCGCCAGGCCGGTGGCCTTTTTCCAGGCGCGAAAACTGTCCGGCAGGTCGTGATGGACCAGGAAGGTCTGCTTGCTCAGCTTCGTGCCATCCGGTGTGTCGCCGAGTTCGGCAGCGACCTGCTTGGAGGTAATAGCATAGACCCGGTTCTGATCGAGGCGGACCGAGTACAGCGAAGGATCGGGGTGCTCTGTGAGGATGATTGCCGCATCGAGCACGTCGCCCAGCCGGGTCTCGAGGTGGGGACCCGTATCGATGTCGATATGCAGGCGCGGATGGAGCGTGCGCAGTTCGGCAAGGCGCGGAAACAGTCGCTGCCCGCCGAACAACGCGGGTACGCCCAAATGCAGCCGCAGCACGTGGCCCTTGTCGACCTGGCCGTCGACGGCTTTGGCCAGCTCCTCGAGTTTTGGGCTGACGGCGTCATAAAACGCCTGACCCTCTTCAGTCACCTTCATCGCCTGATGCTGGCGCTGGAACAGCTTCTTGCCGGTAAAATCCTCAAGCGCCTGGACACGGCGTGACAATGCCGATGGGCTCAGCCCGAGTTCGCTGGCCGCCGACTTGGCGGAGCCAAGACGGACAACACGCACGAACGCTTCGAGCGCGCGAAGAGGTGGCAGGCGGCGCGTGGGCAAGACGTAGGTACTCTAGGCAATCGACGAATCGGACCTCGACGGCGGGTGGAGCCGCAGCCGTGTCACATGGCGCTCGTTACCGGCAGTTACCTCAAGTTTCCAGCCACTCTCGTGCGCCAATATCGCGCCAACGGCCGGAACCTGACCCGCCAGCAGGAAAGCAAGCCCGCCCAGCGTATCGACATCCTCTTCCACCTCGGCAAGGCGCTGGTCGATCCGGTCGCCCACATCCTCCAGTTCGGCCCGGGCGTCCACGTCCCACAATCCATCTTCAAGGGGGATGATCATGATCGCGGGGGTCTCGTCGTGCTCGTCCTCGATCTCGCCGACAATTTCCTCAACCAGATCCTCAATCGTGATAATCCCGTCGGTGCCGGAGTATTCGTCAACAACCACGGCGAGATGGACACGACTGGCGCGCATATCGGCCAACACGTCGAGCGCGCCGCGCGCCTGGGGCACGAACAAGGGTTGCCGCATCAGCACGGTCCAATCACGCGGTGGCGCCTTGCTTGTGGCGAGGAACGGAAACACGTCCTTGATGTGAATCATTCCGCGAATTTCATCCAGCGTATCGCCGTGAACGGGCATGCGGCTGTGACCGTGCTGCGCGAACATCGCGATCATCTCGTCCCAGCTGGCAGCGGCCGGAACCGCGATGATCTCGCCGCGCGGGATGGCAACATCGTCCGCATCGTTTTCACTGAAATGGAGCAGGTTGCGCAGCATCTGCCGTTCAAGCTGAGAAAGATCCCCAGCCGGCCCCTGTGCCGACCCATCCTCATGCTCGTCGATCGCCTCTTCGAGCTGAGCACGCAAGCTCTGGTCGGCATCGCCGTCGAACAATCGCCTGATGGTGCGCCAGACGCTGCGCCGGCTACTGTCTCCGTCTCCGTTCCCTGAATCGCCATTGCGGCCACCCTTGCCGCCTGTCTCGGCCATGCCCTTACCTGCTTCCGAAAGGGGCCCGAAGCAGTCGGGCCTCAGGCGCCATATGGGTCCGCGATGCCCATCCGTGCAAGCGCCTTTATCTCCAGCGCTTCCATGATCTTGGCCTCGTGGGGCGTGGTTTCATGATCGTGGCCCGCGAGGTGGAGCAGGCCGTGGACCAGCAGGTGCGCGGCATGGTCCGCCAGCGCAATGCCTTTTTCCTGCGCCTCGCGCGTGCAAGTCTCGCACGCCAAAGCCAGATCGCCGAGCAGTTCGGGCGCGCCGTCGCGGCGCATGGCCAGCAGCAGTTCACGGGGGATCATCGGGAACGACAGCACGTTCGTCGGTTTGTCCTTGGCCCGCCATTCGCGGTTTAGCGTGTGGACCTCGGCATCGCTGGTGAACAGCACGCTGGCAGACAAACGTGGATTATCAAGCTCGGGCGCGACGTCCATCACCGCCTCGGCCGCTGCTTCGGCCAGATCGGCCCAGTCGATGCCGCTCAATCCCAGTGGAGGCCACGGAGATTCAATATCGATTTCGAGTGCAAGCATGACCGTGAGGCGACCCCTGTTCTAATTATCGCTGGCAGATCGGCGCCTTACGCATCCTTGCCTTCGTAAGCCTCGACGATGCGGCCGACGATCGGATGGCGAACCACGTCCGCCGCACTGAAGCGAACCACCGCAATCCCCTCCACCCCTTCAAGGCGCCGGACCGCGTCAGCCAGGCCGCTCATCGCGTCGCCTCCGGGGATATCGACCTGGCGGGGATCGCCACAGACGACCATGCGGCTGTTCTGGCCGAACCGGGTGAGAAACATCTTCATTTGCGCGGGCGTCGTGTTCTGCGCTTCATCAAGGATGACAAAAGCGTCGGCCAATGTGCGCCCGCGCATGAAGGCAATTGGCGCTACCTCGATCTCCCCCGAGGCCAGTCGCCGTTCGACTTGTTCGGGCGGCATGCAATCGTAGAGTGCGTCGTAGAGCGGGCGCAGATAGGGATCCACCTTCTCCTTCATGTCACCCGGCAAGAAGCCCAGCCGCTCGCCCGCTTCGACTGCAGGGCGCGACAGGATCAGGCGCTGAACCGAACCGCTCATCAGTTGGCTAACGGCCTGTGCTACTGCGACGTACGTCTTGCCGGTGCCGGCGGGGCCGAGCGCGAAGATCACGTCCTCCCTCGCCAGAGCGCGCATGTAGTCGATCTGCGTTGCCGAACGCGGGACAATGGTCTTGCGGCGGGTGCGGATCATGATCGGCGGCGCTTCCGCGGTGCCGGTGATGATCCCTTCCAGGGTAGGTTCATTGGACATCGCGATCAGTGCCTCGACCGCGCCGGGATCAAGCACCTGCCCTGATAGCAGCCGTTGATGCATGCCCTTCAGCACGTCGCGCGCCCGGGCGACCGCGTCTTCCGCCCCCTCAATCTGGATCCGGTTGCCGCGTGCCGCGATGTATACGCCGAGCCGGTTTTCCAGCAGCACGAGGTTGGAATCGAACTGACCGAACAATGCTCCGAGTATCGCGGGCTCGTCGAATTCCAGTTCCGCCCGGGCTTGGCGCGAATTTTCGCGTCTTGCATCGGACGACCACGGATGCGCCGCCTCATGGGCGCGAGCGGTTTTGCGGGCCATAAGGGCTTGGTACGCGCTCCTTTCGATCCGGCCACAGAAAACCAGGGCCTGATCCAATGATAGGTAGCGTTCCGATACAAACAAGCGCCGCCAATGCGCGGGAGTGTGGATAACGGCTCAGGCCAGTGCCGGCTGCACCATTCTGGCATGGAGCGAATTCGGACCGCCAGCGACGAGTTCCAGATCCACCAGATCACCGACGGCTGCATCACCCTCAAAATGGACCGACTGGAGCCACGGTGACTTGCCCAGCCACTGTCCGGGTAATTTCCCGGTCCGCTCAACCAGCACCGAACAGCGCTTGCCGACCGATGCGAGGTTGAAGGCGTGCTGGTCGCGGTTGATCGCTGCCTGAAGCCGCTGAAGCCGCTCGTCCATAATCTCGGGCGCGATCTGACCGGCCATGGTTGCGGCTGGCGTGCCCGGCCGAGGGCTGTATTTGAAACTGAAGCATTGCGCGTAACCCACTGAACTGATGAGGTTCAGTGTCTCTTCGAACTCAGCTTCGGTTTCGCCCGGAAATCCTACGATGAAATCGCCCGAGAGCGCAATATCTGGCCGGGCGGCTCGCACGCGCTCAAGGATTTTCAGATAAGAATCCGTCGTGTGCGACCGGTTCATCGCTTTCAACACTCGGTTGCTGCCCGATTGCACCGGAAGGTGCAGGAAAGGCATCAGCTTGGGATTTTCGGCATGGGCGGCGATCAGGCCATCCGTCATGTCGTTGGGATGGCTGGTGGTATAGCGGATCCGCGCCAGTCCTGGCAGTTCGCCAAGATGGCGCGCCAGCCCATCAAGCCCGACCGTGCGGCCCGCAGCATCCGCGCCGCGCCAGGCGTTAACGTTCTGCCCGATGAGCGTCAGTTCCTTGGCTCCCGCTTCTACAAGCTTTTCAGCTTCGAGCGCGATATCATTGAACGGACGGGATATTTCAGCGCCACGCGTATACGGTACTACACAGTAGGTGCAGAACTTGTCGCAGCCTTCCTGCACAGTCAGAAACGCGCTGGGCCCAACTTTGCGCCTTGACGGGAGCGATGCGAACTTCGTTTCGGTTGGCATGTCGGTGTCCACCGCACGCTGCCCCGCCGCGGCTTTGGCGATCATTTCCGGGAGGCGGTGGTAGGCCTGCGGGCCCACAACCATCCGCACCGACGGCGCGCGGGCCATGATCTCCTCGCCTTCAGCTTGGGCGACGCAGCCGGCGACGGCGATCAGCGGGATCGAGCCATCGTCGCGGCGCAGGCGGCCGATGTCGGAGTAGACCCTGTCGACCGCTTTTTCCCGAATGTGACAGGTATTCAGCACCACCAAGTCGGCGTCTGTTCCGTCTGGCGCGGGTTGGATGCCCTGCGCGCCAAGCAGTTCGGCCATGCGCTCGCCATCGTAGACGTTCATCTGGCAGCCGAAGCTCTTGACGCGGTAGGTTCTAGGAGGCCGGGTCGGGGTCATACGTGCGGGCCCATACGCGATTTGCATCGGGTTTAGAAGGGCCGTGCAAGCCGGCTGAATTGGTTTCAGTCAGCGTCTCCCGCGCTATCGTGCGCAAAGCCTTTCAACTGCGGACAGTCCGCTGCTCGCACAGGAATCGGATCTGCGCGCTGCCGGGCGTCGAATGCAGTGGTAAGTGCTTGTTCGATGCGCTGCCTGGCCAGTGCGGCGATGGCTTTGCGGCCCGGGAAATCAATCGGCGAGAACGGCTCGAGGAAATGCAGCGTCAGCATGAACGTACCGGCGCGGGCAAGAATGCGGCGGGCGTTCGCTGCACCGGTTTCGTCGCCGGCCCATCCGGCCCATTGGGCCATTGCGCCGTAGTCCAGCAGGACGGGCTGGACCAGCACCCCCGGCGGCGGCGGTTCGAGGACGTTCAGCATCGCCGTCTTGAACGGCAGCAGGGATTGCCCGTCTGTCGTGGTTCCTTCCGGGAATACTGTGACCGCCCAGTTGTCCGCCAACGCTTCGCGCAAGTCGTTGATGTGTCCGGCCACGTTGAGCCGTGCCTCGCGCTTTACGAACACCGTCCGGTTTAGCCGGGCAAGCCAGCCGACAATGGGCACGGCCGCGACTTCGGCCTTGGCGACGAATGCGGTGCCGCTTGCCGCGGCCATCGCCGGGATATCAATCCATGAAACATGGTTGGCGACGAACACCACGTCCCGGCGCAGCGGTGTGCCGGTGATCCGGATCCGTACACCAACAATCCGGGTTACCAGCGCCAGAAACAGTCTGGGAAAAGGCGAGCCGTAGGCGAAAACGCGGTAGAGGAAATGCAGCGGAACGCAGACGAGCAATGCGAGCAGCATCAGGAGCGTTCGCCGTAAGATGCGGGCGCGGCCGGCCAGCAAGATCGGTTCCGCCGCCGGCTGTGCTGGCGGGGCCGGTTTCGTCATCAGTCTTCGTGCCTGCTGCCTTCCGGTCGGCGCGCGCCGAAGCGACCCGCAGGATCACGGCCCGCGCCGTCGCGGTCCAGCCGGACGCCGAACAGTTCCATCCGGTGATCGACCAGGCGATAACCCAGCCGCTCAGCGACCTGGCGCTGCAGCGCCTCAAGCTCGGGATCGACGAATTCGATGACCTTGCCCGTTTCCACATCGATCATGTGATCATGGTGCGCTTCGGGCGAGGCTTCGTAGCGGGCCCGGCCATCGCCAAAATCGTGCCGGTCCAGGATGCCGGCTTCCTCGAACAGGCGGACGGTACGGTATACGGTGGCGATCGATATCCGCGGATCGATTGCAGAAGCACGCTCGTACAGTTTGTCCACGTCCGGGTGATCGCTGCTTTCAGAGAGGACGCGCGCGATCACGCGGCGCTGGTCAGTGATCCTGAGGCCGCGTTCGGCGCAGATCGCCTCGATGTCGATGGGCTGTTGCACTATAGCTCCGCAGGTAGCTCGACGGGTGGGCGATGAAAAAGCCCCGCTCGGTATGAATCGGGCGGGGCCTTTCTGCAACCGGCTGACCGCTGCCCTGCGCCGCCGTTCAGCCTTCGGGCAGGAATGGGCAGAGGTGGATCAGGCCGGTACGGCCTTTGCCTTCGCGGGGCGACCGCGCTTTGCGCCCGGCTTGCGACCGAGGCCGATCTTCTTGGCCAGTTCGCGACGCTTTTCGGCGTAGTTCGGAGCGACCATCGGATAGTCGGTGGGCAGGTTCCAGCGCGAGCGATACTGTTCAGGCGTCAGGTTGTAGTGCGTCATCAAATGGCGCTTCAGCATTTTCAGCTTCTTGCCATCTTCAAGGCATACAATGTGATCAGGCTTGATCGACGAGCGGATCGAGACTGCAGGTTCGGGCGGGGCCTCGGCAACCGGTGCGGCCTGTCCCAGCGCAGCGAGCGCGGTGTAAACGTTGCTGATAACAGCCGACAAGTCGGCAACCGACACGCTGTTATTGCTGACGTGGGCAGCGACGATGTCTGAAGTAAGGGTGATCAGCGTCTCGTTGAGATCGCTCTGGGGCGTATCCATGGGGTAATCCTCGTAATTAGTGCGACCGTTTTTGCTGTTAGCTCTGATGAGCATTACGGAGCATCATCAGAGAAATGTGCCTTGGACTGCAACGTTCCCCGAAACAAGCGTAAAATTTACGATTTGCAGTCATACGTGACGTAGTGACGGGTGCGTGTGGCTTTGCACCGACTAATTGACTGGCGCTGCGCAGGAAAAGGTGATCGCGTCAAGCCGTCCACCAGAACGGGTCGAGTAATAATTCTTGCGGACTCCTACTGGTTTGAAGCCATGCCGGGAATAAATCGACTCTGCCGGGTTGCCCCGTCGCATTTCGAGCAGAAGGCGCGTTGCGCCGCGGCCGAGCGCAACTTGCACAAACCGTTCGAGCAACCGGTTGCCTACTCCGCGGCCACGAAATTGGGGAGCAACTGCAAACAGAAGAAGTTCTTCTTCGCCGTAACCTCCACGGCTGAGGGTGAACCCGGCGACGGAGTTGCTGTCACCGCCATCATTGCCCGTGCAATCCTCGCCTGCTTCATTTGCGAGCAAGTAATGGCAGTTGCCCAGCACCAGCGCATCTTCCACCTGGCGGCGCGTCCACGCCTCTCCGTATTCGGGTTCGAACGCCGACGCCATTATCGCCATGATCCGATCGATATCGCAGGTCGGCGGCGGCATGGCGCGGTCAGGCCTGCGCGACTGCCGGTTTAGGCAGGCCTGACCGGGCTTCGCCGGGCAATCGCGCATCGGGCGCGCGGCCGTAAAGCGGCGCCGTGTCCAGGCCGACTGCGCTTGCGGGGAGCAGCGTGAAATTCCGGGCGTCAGGCAAGATCGAAAGCGCAGTGCCCCGCCCGCGCTGCGCGACCAGCGCTTCGGCCTGAGTGCCGGCCACATGATCGGCGCCTGTGCAATCCCCGGCCGCTTGTTCGGGAGAACGCGAGCCAAGAGGACCAAGCGGCAATCCGTCAGCGCCGAAATGCTGCACGAACCACTCGCCGTGGCCACCCGTGGTCACCACCGTCACCGGCACAAGTCCCCACCGTTCGCGGGCTTGCGCCGCAATCAGGGCCAGGGTCGGGTAGCCGACCAGTTCGGCGCCCCACGCCAGCGCAAGCGCGCGGGCGGCGGCGAGGCCTACGCGCACGCCGGTGAAGCTGCCCGGGCCGAGCGCGACCGCAATGATCGCCGCACGGCCTTTTTCCGGCAGCGCGGAGATCATTGGCACCAGCAGTTCCGCATGCCCCCGGCCCAGAACCCGGAAGTCCCCGGCAATGCAATTTCCATTCTGGATTAGCGCGACCGAACAAGCTTCCGTGGCGCTGTCAATCACCAGGGTGGTGCTGCCGTGCAGGGTCATGAAGGGCAGGTCCGGATCAGGCGGCGCGGACTTCGCTGACTTCGGGTACGTAGTGCTTGAGCAGGCTTTCGATGCCATGTTTCAGCGTGGCAGAGGAAGACGGACAGCCCGAGCAGGCACCCTGCATGCTAAGGTACACCACCCCGTCACGAAAACCGCGATAGACGATATCGCCGCCATCGTTGGCAACGGCCGGGCGGACGCGGGTTTCGATGAGTTCACGGATCTGCGATACGATGTCGGCGTCGGCCGGATCATCGCCCATGTCACCGCCGTCCGAGCCCGGCGGCACCGAAATCGCGCCGGCATCACCGGTGACGAACAGCGGAGCGCCAGACACGAAGTGATCGAGCAACATCGCCACGACCTGCGGCTTGAGCGCGGCCCACGAAACGCCAGGCGCGGCCGTGACGGACACGAAATCACGCCCTAGGAACACTCCGGTTACTTCGCCCAGATCGAACAGTGCTTCGGCGAGCGGCGAAGCGGCCGCGTCCTCGGGCGAAGTAAATTCGCGCGTGCCCGCGGCCATCACCTGCTGGCCCGGCAGGAACTTGAGCGTGGCGGGGTTCGGAGTAGTTTCTGTTTCGATGTACATGATAACCGCATGTAAGTGCGAAGCGTGCCGGGTCAAGGGTGCAGTGGCCGCGGTGCGCCGCCTAAGCCCGTGAATCTTGCGCCAAGGACGGACGCGGCCGGCCTATTCACTAGCCCTTCATCGAACCCAGCCTTATACCCGGCGCCCATGAGCTTTTCTGCCCGCGCCGCCCGCCGCTTTCTTGCCTGCCTGCCGTTGCTGGCCGTGGCCGGGACGCCGATCGCCTCTGACGCCGCCGAGGCCGGGACCGCCCAGGTTCGGACCGGCAAGACCGATGCCGGCGTTTCGCCTGCCGAAGGCGCACGGTCGCGGTATAACGGACCCTGGCTGTATGAGGGTAGCGATGTTCCGCGCGACAAGGAGTGGGTGTTCGGCGTGTTGCCGAACGGGCTTCGCTATGCGGTGCGCCGCAACGGCGTGCCGCCGCGCCAGGTTTCGATCCGTGTCCGCGTCGATGTCGGCTCGCTGTACGAGCGCGAGGACGAGCGCGGCTTTGCGCACCTGATTGAGCACCTGGTATTCCGTCAGTCCAAGTACCTGGGCGATGGCGCGGCGATTCCCACCTGGCAGCGGCTGGGGGCGACTTTCGGCAGTGACACCAACGCCGAGACGACTCCGACCGGAACGACCTACAAGATCGATCTGCCCGAGGCGACTGCAACCAGTGTCGACGAATCGTTCAAGTTCCTGTCGGGAATGATTACTGCACCGACGTTGAGCGACGACAACATCCGGACTGACCTGCCGATCGTGTTGGCGGAAAAGCGCGAGCGCGGCGGCGCGTCGCAGCGGGTTCAAGACAGTATCCGCGAGGTGCTTTACGCTGGCCAGCCGCTGGCAACGCGAGCTCCGATCGGAACCGACGCAGCGCTGACCGGCGCCCGGCAAGAGGCGGTGCGCGCGTTCCACCAGCGCTGGTACCGGCCCCAGAACACCGTGGTGATCGTTGCGGGCGACGCCAGCCCAGCACAGTTGCAGGCGCTGGTCGGCAAATGGTTCGGTGGGTGGACCGTAGCCGGGAAGACCGTGCCCGCGCCAAGCTTTGGCGTGCCGGCAGCGCCGGCCGAGGCGGTATCGACGGCCGGACCGGGCGGCCCCATCGGGGAAGCGCGCGTTCTGGTAGAGCCGGATCTGCCGCGCGGCGTCACGTGGGCAACGCTGCGTCCGTGGCGTCGGCATGACGACACGATCGTCTACAACCAGGGCCTGATGATCGCCGGGATCGCGCAATCGATCATCAACCGGCGGCTGGAAGCGCGGGCGCGAGCGGGTGGATCGTTCCTGGTGGCGCAGGTCGATCAGCAGAATGTCTCGCGCTCGTCCGACACCACGTTCGTTTCCGTCACTCCGCTGACCGACGACTGGCAGGCGGCGGTGAAGGACGTGCGGGCGGTGATCGCCGACGCGATGGCCAGCGCCCCGACCCAGGAAGAGATCGACCGCGAGGTTGCGGAGATGGACGTCGCTTTCGCCAGTTCTGTGGAACAGCGGTCGCTGCTGCCAGGCTCGAAGCTGGCCGACGATCTGGTCCAGGCGATCGACATCCGCGAAACGGTGGCGGCCCCCGAGGCTGTGCTGTCGATCTTTCGTGAGACCATGCCGCTGATCACGCCGGCGGCAGTGCTGAAATCCACGCGCGCGCTGTTCGCCGGAGTGGTGACGCGGGCCGTGCTCGTCACGCCCAAGGCGGGCGAGGGGACCGACGCGGCCATCCGGCAAGCGCTGGCTGCGCCCGTTACCGCCGACGGCAAGGCGCGGCTTGCAGCCAAGCCGGTATCGTTCGACAAGCTTCTGCCGATCGGTGAGCCGGGCCCGGTGGTCGCGCAGGTGCAGACAGGTCTGTCCGGGATGGACCAGATCGAATTCGCGAATGGCGTGAAGGCGCTGATCTGGCCAAGCGCCGACGAGCCCGGACGGGTGACGGTAAAGGTACGGTTCGGCGCCGGGTACCGGGCGTTCGCATCGGGCGACGCCCCCTATATCGCGCTGGGCGACATGGCGCTGGTAGGATCAGGCGTAGGGCCGCTGGGACAAGAGGATCTCGACCGCATCTCGACCGGGCGCAAGATGGGCTTCAATTTCCAGATCGACGATGCCGACTTCACGTTCTCTGCCGATACGCGGCAGGCCGATCTTGCCGACCAACTCTATCTGTTCGCCGCGAAACTGGCGATGCCGCGCTGGGACGCCGCGCCGCTGCTGCGGGCCAAAGCCGCGGCGCGGTTGCAGTACCACGGCTATTCCGCATCGCCGCAGGGCGTGCTCGAGCGCGACCTGAAGTTCCTGCAGCACGGTTCCGATCCGCGCTATCGCACGCCCACTCCGCAGGAACTGGACGCCGTGACCCCCGAAGGCTTCCGCCAGGTGTGGGAGCCGCTGCTGATGACCGGGCCGATCGAGGTTCAGGTGTTCGGCGACATCGACCGGAGCAAGACGGTCGAGGCGCTTTCACGCACGTTTGGCGCCCTGGCGCCGCGCCCGCCGCTGCCGGCCAGCACTTCGCCCGCAGTCGCGCTGGTGACGCCCGGCGGCGGGGCCCCGATGGTGCTGGCGCATCACGGCGACACCAACCAGGCCGCAGCGCTGGTATCGTGGCCAACCGGGGGCGGGATGGCGGGGGTGCGCCTGTCGCGCCAGCTTGAAATCCTCACCGACCTGTTCACCAACCGCCTGCTCGACCGGATGCGCGAAAAGCTGGGAGCGAGCTATGCCCCGCAAGTTGTGTCCAACTGGCCGCGCGACCTGGAGAACGGCGGCGCGATCCTGGCGCTGGCGCAGTTGCAGCCGCGCGACGTGCCGGTGTTTTTCGCCACCGCCGACGAGATCGCTGCCGACCTGGTTGCCAACCCCCCTTCGGCCGACGAGCTTGCCCGCGTGACCGAGCCGCTGCGCCAGCAGATCACCCGCGCCGCCACCGGAACCGCGTTCTTCATGTACCAGCTGGAAGGAGCGACCGCCGACCCCAGCCGGTTCGCCGCGATCCGCACGCTGCTGCCCGATTACACCGTGACGACGCCCGAGGCGATGCAGGTGCTCGCCAGCCGCTACCTGACGCGCGGCAGCGCCTGGCGGGTGGCGATCATGCCCAAGGGACAGGCGGTTGATCAGACGGTGGTCGATGCCGGCACGGCTGCGGCCGTTCCCGGCACCGGGACGGCGCCCACCAGCAGGTAGGCCAACCCGATTTGTCTGATGCGCAATCCCGGTTTTGCATTCGGGGCGCGGCAGGGGTATGGGGCCGGCTCTTCAAGGAGCACCCGACGTGGCGATGAACTGGAATCCGGAAAGCTGGAAAGCCCACGAGGCGAAGCATCTGCCGACCTATGGCGATGACGCGCGGCTCGCCGCAGTGGAAGACACGCTCGCCACGTTTCCGCCGCTGGTATTTGCCGGCGAAGCGCGCGCGTTGAAGGCGGACCTCGCCGAAGTCGCCGCGGGCCGTGGTTTCCTGCTGCAGGGCGGCGACTGTGCTGAAAGCTTTGCCGAGTTCAACGCCAACAACATCCGCGATACGTTTCGCGTGCTGCTGCAGATGGCGGTCGCACTGACATTTGCGAGCAAGCAGCCGGTAGTGAAGGTTGGCCGGATGGCCGGCCAGTTCGCCAAGCCGCGCTCTTCGGCGGTCGAAGTGCAGGGCGGGGTCGAGCTGCCAAGCTATCTGGGCGACAACATCAACGGGATCGACTTCACACCGGAATCGCGCATTCCCGATCCGGAGCGGATGCTGCGCGCCTACAGCCAATCGGCCGCGACGTTGAACCTGCTGAGGGCGTTCGCCACCGGCGGGTACGCGAACCTGCGCCAGGTCCACCAGTGGACGCTGGATTTCATGGACCGCAGCCCGTGGGCGGCGAAGTTCTCCGAACTGGCGGACAAGATCGGTGATGCGCTCGATTTCATGGAAGCCTGCGGGATCGACCCGCGCACCGTGCCGCAGCTTCAGGGCACCAGCTTCTACACCAGCCACGAAGCGCTGCTGCTGCCGTTTGAACAGGCGTTGACGCGCCGCGATTCCCTGACTGGCGAATGGTACGACTGTTCGGCGCACATGCTGTGGATCGGCGACCGCACCCGCTTCGAAGGTTCGGCCCACGTCGAGTTCCTGCGCGGCGTCGGCAACCCGCTGGGGATGAAGTGCGGGCCGTCGCTGGCGCCGGACGCGCTGCTGAAGCTGCTCGATACGCTGAACCCCGCGCGCGAGCCGGGGCGGATCACGCTGATCAGCCGGTTCGGGCACGACAAGGTCGAGGCCGGGCTGGCCCCGCTGGTGCGCGCGGTCAAGCGCGAGGGGCATCCGGTAGTATGGTCGTGCGATCCGATGCACGGCAACGTGATCAAGGCCGAGAGCGGCTACAAGACCCGCCCGTTCGACCGCATCCTGACCGAAGTGCGCGGCTTTTTCGCTGTCCACCGCGCCGAAGGCACCCACGCGGGGGGAATCCACATCGAGATGACCGGCCGCGACGTAACCGAATGCACAGGCGGTGCGGTGGCGATCACCGACGAGGCGCTGGCGGACCGGTACCACACCCACTGCGACCCGCGCCTGAATGCGGCCCAATCACTGGAGCTGGCGTTCCTGCTGGCCGAAGAACTGAACCTGGAAGCCAGCGAGCGGGCGCGCCAGGCAGCGTGAGGCGCGTCCCGGGAGCGTTCAGACCCTGCGGCCGCGGAGGAGTTGCACCAGGCCGACGATGATCGCGATAATCAGCAGAAGATGAATCAGTGCGCCGGCGACCTTGAACACCACGACCCCAAGCAGCCACAGCACCAGCAGCACGAGCGCGATAGTCATAAGCATGGGGCGATCCCTTCGCGAGAACGGGCTGTTCGTGCCTGAATACGGCCTGCCGCGGGCGAAGTTCCCTTAGGCTGCAGCCAGCACCGGAAGACGAGTGCCGGCCGCAGCCTCAGCCAAAGTCCGGCTGTCGAGCTCGGCCAGGAACGAACGCATCGCTTCGTGCAGGATCGAGGTCAGCCCGCAACTTCCTGACAGGACGCACGTGTCGCAGGCGGCGGGTCTGATGTCGGGCTCGGTCAGCCGCACCACTTGACCGATCGTGATCTGCTCGGCCGGGCGGCCGAGGGAAAAGCCGCCGCCGCGGCCGCGCACCGTTGCCAGCAGTCCGGCCGTTGCCAGCAGATTCACTACTTTCATCGCATGGTTTCGGGATATGCGATGCGCATCGGCCACTGCGGCAATCGATAGACGCCGATCCGGGCTTCCGGCAGCCTGGATCAGGATGCGCAGAGCGTAATCGGTGTGGAGGGTCAGGCGCACCGGTCAGCCTTCCGGGATTGTTTCATGCGTTCTGTTTACATCTTATAATTGCTGTCTATAGGCGCGTGTCGAGCGCATCTTATCAGGAGTCAAGCATGGGTCAGCCACTCTCGCCCAACACAATCGCCATCGTCAAATCGACTGGTCCCGCCTTGCAGACGCACGGGGTCGAAATTACCACCCGGATGTACGAACGTCTGCTGCGCAACGACGACGTGCGCGCGATGTTCGACGCCGCAGCTCAGGAATCGGGCGAGCAGCCCCGCCGTCTGGCCGCTGCCATCCTCGGCTATGCGCAGAACATCGACAAGTTGGAGAATCTGAGCGCAGCCGTTGGCCGGATGGTGGCACGGCATGTCGAAACCGGTGTGCGGGCCGACCATTATCCGCTGGTAGCCGAGGCGCTGCTGCCTGCAATCCGCGACGTGCTTGGTGCGGAGGTGGCGACCGACGAGGTGCTCACCGCGTGGGGCGAGGCATATTGGTTCCTCGCCAACCTGCTGATCGCTGCGGAGGCAGCACGGTATGCGGAACTG